>JALGSV010000086.1 GCA_029821755.1 Candidatus Zipacnadum vermilionense
CTCGGAGAGACGGTCATCCTCAAGTACCATGACCTGGGCTTCTGCGGCGCCTACGACAGCATCGGCCTGGAGCTGTTCTCCTACCTGATCTACGACTACCCGGAGGTCTTCGGCCGGTACATGGCTGCCAGCGGCGCCCGCCGGCTGGAGTGGGTCCGTGCCGTGGCCGACCCGGCTCTTTCGCCCGTCATCCTCATCGCCGAGGACTTCGCCACCAAGCAGGGACCGATCTTCCCGCCGGAGTTCATGGCCCGCTATCACTACCCCTACGTGAAGGCGGCGACGGCCGCATGGCACGAGGCAGGGGTGAAGGTGCTGTATCACAGCGACGGCAACTACCGGAAGGCCATCCCCGACCTGATCGCATGCGGAGTCGATGGCTTCTACTGCCTGGAGCCGGCCGTGGGGATGGAGATCGTCGAACTCAAGCACATGTGGCCGCAGATGGTCTGGTCCGGCGGTGTCGATGGTGTGGATCTCATGGAGCGCGGCACCCCCGAGCAGGTGCGGGCCGAGGTGCTGCGCCACATCCGGGAGACCGACGCGCTGCACACCGGCGGCATGTTCGTCGCCACCTCCAGCGAGATCAACCCGCCCGTCCCGCCGGAGAACTTCCGGGCCATGGTGAACGCAGTCGGTGAGATGACCAACCCGGACTTCAGGGAGCGCTGAGCACTGACATGAGACAGGAACCTGTGAACGAGGCGTGGCCCTTCGAGTGCGCTGGCGGCGGGAGGGGCGCCGACGCATGGTCCTGCGCCGGGGGGTGCCGCTCGTGACCACGCTTGACCTCAACGGCGTGTGGGCATTCAGCGTGGACCTGGACCCGGAGTACCACACGGGCCAGGACTACTCCCGGCCCACCAGTCTTCGCCACTGGGAGCGCGTGCCGGTGCCCGGGTGCTGGAACCGTTACGCGGAGTCCTACGACCTGTACGAGGGCGTGGCGTGGTTCGTGCGCGAGTTCTCCGTGCCTGACCTGGCCGCCGAGCCCGTGGCAACGCTGCTGTTTGGCGCAGTCAACTACCTCGCCGATGTGTACCTCAACGGTCGGCACATCGGCCACCACGAGGGCGGCTACACGGCCTTCGAGGTCGACGCTACGCCGGCGTTGCGAACCGGGCCGAACCGCCTCGCGGTGCGCGTGGATAACCGCCACCTTCGCATACGTCTGCCCGCGGTCCTGGGCTGGTACAACTACGGCGGCATCCACCGGAGCGTTTCCCTGCACGTCACCAGAAAGGCACGGCTCGAGTCAGTGAGAGTGTCGGCGGAGCCATCCGTCGAGGGCGCGGCAGGCAGGCTGCATGTCCACGCGTCGCGGCCTGACGTGGGGCTGCGCACGGAGATCAGGGATCCTAAGGGGCAGACGGTGTGGACTCACACATCCCGAGGCGGAACGTGGGATCTCGAGTTCTCCCTCCCTCACGCTGAAGTCTGGTCACCCGAATCTCCGGTGCTGCACTCCCTCGCCGTGTCTCTGCTGGAAGGAGACGAAGAGCTGGACCGCCGCGAGTGCCGCTTCGGGGTGCGGCTCCTCAGAGCTGACGGTCAGCGCCTGCTGCTCAACGGAAATCCGGTTCACCTGCGGGGGATCTGCTACCTTTACGACCATCCCTCTTGCGGGGTGGCGTATGATCCCCACGTCGCCCGCGCGGACCTCGATGACCTGCAGGCCCTGGGCGTCAACTGCCTGCGCAGCCACTTCCCGCTCCCCGAGCCATTCCTCGATGAGTGCGACCGCCGGGGGATCATGCTGTGGCTGGAGGTGCCCATCTACTGCGTGCGCCCCTCGACCGACCAGTGCGACACGATCTTCGCGGACGGCGATGTCCAGGCCCTGGCGAGGCAGATGGTGCGGGAGATGGTCGAGCAGGCCCACAACCATCCAAGTGTGGTGATCTGGAGCGTGGGCAATGAGTGCAATACCGACCACCCCGAGTCCGTCGCGTTCTTCCGCAACTGCGTGGAACAGGTGCGCGCTCTGGACCGGGACCGCCTGATCAGCTACGCAGCGCTCTACGGCGGCGTGGGGCAGATGACGGAGATGGTGGACATCGTCAGCCTCAACGAGTACTGGGGCTGGTATGACCGCATTTCACTCGATGGTTCGCGCGAGGCGGGGCCTCTGCCCGAGTTCCCGCTGCAGCTTCCCCAGCTTGAGGGGTGTCTGGCGGAGAAGTCAGCCCTCGGTAAGCCGCTGCTCCTGTCCGAGTTCGGCGCCGACGCCGAGCCGGGGTTCCTGAGCGCAACCGGGGAGTTGTGGTCGGAGCAGTACCAGGCGGAGCTGATCGCCAGGCAACTCGCGATCGCCGCAGCGTACCCCGCCGTGTGCGGCACGTTCCCCTTTCTGTACAACGACTACCGGGACCCATCCAAGCCTGTTGGCCACTACTGGCGGGGGACCAACCTGAAGGGGATCGTGAGCTACTCGCGCGAGCACAAGCTGGCGTGGGAGCGCTTGCGGCAGGCATACGCCGACGCTCAGTGACCAACCCGAGCGAAGACGCGCGGTGAGCGCGCTGTCTTCCGCCAGGGACCCCCGGAAGCTGCGCGAGGCACTGGTGCCGGGTGCAATCAGCGCGCCGGATCATGTTTTCCTGGAACCGTGGCTCAAGGGCCACGAAGTGGGCGCTGAAGCCCACACGAGGTCTCGATACGCCTCAGCATCGTGCTGTGTCGAGACCTTCCACGGCGCCACGACCACGGACGACTGTCCGCAATCCATCAATCGGTCAAACGAGGGCCTGGCCGCGCCTCCCCGGCCTCTTCAGGGCCCTCGCTCTGCTCACCCGGCACGAGCAGCTTCAGCGCTTCCGCGGCGTCGGGCGAGGGTTCCCCGAACAGCCCCCTGAGTTCAGTGTTGATCTGCGCATCGTCACCCTTCGCCAGCCAGTCGCGGTACTGCCCGGCCAGCCAGAGGTAGCGGTCCAGCTCACGCAGTGAGGCGTCGACGCAGGAGAGGTCCCGCAGCCGCTGCAGGTTCGTCATGAACGCGCGATACGGGTTGTCGCCGTCGGGCACGCATCCGCCACGCCCGAGGTGTCGCGCGACGAGTTGGCGGCAGTATGAGTCGTAGATCGGGAAACGTTCGCCATCGATGAAGAAGTGGCAGATCTTCGATGCGAAGCTCCAGTGCCTGCGCTC
>JALGSV010000026.1 GCA_029821755.1 Candidatus Zipacnadum vermilionense
GTAGCGCATATCGTTTAGACGCGGCAGAATCCCTGCCGGGTCCCACGCGGCTTTGAGGCGTTGCGTCAGGGCAGCCAGGGGAGCCGGGGCTGATTCCAGCGGCTCACCGCTGCCAGGCGGGAGTCGGCGGAGAGTGCCTCCGCGGGTGTGAGCGATGGCGCGCAGCAGGTCCAGGGCCGGGCGCAGGGCATCATCGTTCAGGGCGGGGAGACCGAGTCGGACGCTGCCCAGACCGGGCGAGGAGACCAGTACCGGCGCGGACAGACCTGCGGTCGCGACTGCCGCTGCCGACAGGGCCTCCAGACAGCGGCTGGGCGGGCAGGACAGTTCCAGCGCGAGGCTACTCTCGGTGACCTGAGGCAAGGAGGCTACTACGGGCCAGAGGGCCTCTGCCTCCTCCTCGGCAATTTCCACGGTATCGAGGCCCAGTTCCACCGCCACCGCTTGCAGGGCGCTGTCGCCGGCGGCTACCTCCGCCTCCAGGCCGTGCCAGGCGGTCAGGATCAGCCACTGGCCCTCCGCCACCGCCACTCCCACCGTCGCCGCTGCCGTCGGGCCGAGTACCTCCACGGCGGCGGGGCGAGCCGACTGGGTGAGGGCGCAGCGGCACAGTTCCTGCGCCTGGGTGTCGGTGTGCGCGCGCCAAGCGACGGTGCGGGCGACTGGCGGTCGGGGCGCGGTGCGGAGGATAACCTCCAGGATAGCGGCCAGGCTGCCCTGGGAGCCGACCAGCAAACGCTCCAGAGCATAGCCGGACACGTTCTTCACGCACGACACGCCGAAGCGGGCGATCTCGCCGGTGGGGAGAGCCAGACGCATGCCGGTGACGCGATCAGCGAGGCGGCCGTAGCGCAGGGCGAGGGGACCGCTGAGGCCGGAGGCGATGACGCCACCGAGGGTGGCCTCCTCCCCGCCCGGTGGCAGGACCGGCCACCACTGGCCCACCTCCGCGAGAGCCGCCTGTAGGTCCACTACGCGCACGCCCGCCTGGACGGTGACCGTGGCGTTGGCGGGCTCCAGGTGGAGGACGCGGTGGAGACCGAGGGTAGAGAGGGGAACCTCACCCCCTGCCCCCTCTCCTTGCAGGAGAGGGGGTGAGGAGAGGGAAGCGGCGCCCACTAAGCGCACTCCCTGCCCCTCTCGGGTCGCCAGGGCCAGCAGCTTACCCATGGCCTCGTAATCATAAGGACACAGGCGTCCTGCCTCGTCCCGCACGGCGATGGCCTCGGCGGCGCGGGTGAAGGAACCAGAGGGGAGGCTCGGGAGCTCGGAGCCCTGCGGGATTTCGTCGGGCAGCAGCTTACCGGGGTTGCTCAGGCCGGCGGGGTCGAAGGCCTCCTTGACCCGGCGCAGCAGCGCCAGTTCGTCGGGCGAGAACATCAACGGCATGTACTTGCGCTTCTCGGTGCCGACGCCGTGCTCACCGGTCATGCTCCCGCCGAGAGAAAGGGCGGCCTGGATTACCTCGCTCTGGGCGGCGAAGACCCGCTCCATCTCGTTGGGATCGCGTGGGTCGAAGATGATCTGCGGGTGTAGGTTGCCATCGCCCGCGTGTAGGATGTTGCCGATCACCAGGTGGTAGCGCTCGGAGATCTCCGTTATGTGGGCGAGCATCTGCGGGAGCTGGTTGCGGGGGACCGACACATCGGTGGAGATCTTGCCGGGGGCGAGATTGGCGATGGCGGCGGCGGTGCCCTTGCGGCCCCGCCAGAGGCGCTCGCGCTCGGCGGGGTCCTCGGCCTGGTGGAACTCGCGGGCCTGGTAGGCGGTGCAGAGGGCGCGGATAGCGTCCATCTGCAGGGCAAGAGCGACGCGGGGGCCGTCCACGTCGATGAGCAGCACGGCGGCAGCGTCTAAGGGGTAGCCGGCCTGGAAGGTCTTCTCCACGGCCTCGATCAGGGGCCGGTCGATCATCTCCAGCGCCGCCGGCACCATCCCCCGGGCGATGATTTCGGCCACGGCGGAGGAGGCGGCGTCGAGACTGTCAAAGATGACCAAGGCGGTGCTGGTGGCCTCCGGGAGAGGCATGACGCGCACGGTGATCTCCGTAACGATGCCCAGGGTGCCCTCGCTGCCGGCGTAGAGGCCGAGCAGGTTGTAGCCGGGGAGGTCGGCGCCGGCACCTCCGACGCGGAGAATCTCGCCCTCGGGGGTGACTACCTCCGCAGCCAGCAGGTGGTTGGCGGTGACGCCGTACTTGAGGCAGTGGGCGCCGCCGGCGTTGTGGCCGAGGTTGCCGCCGATAGTGCTGACCAATTGGCTGGAGGGGTCGGGAGCGTAGAAGAACCCCAGCGGTTCCAGGCGCTTCTGCAGGTCGAGGTTGACCAGGCCCGGCTGGACCACGGCGCATTGGTCGTCGGGACTGATCGCGAGCAGGCGGTTCATGTGGGTGAGGCTAATCAGGAGCGCGCCGGGGGAGGGGATGGGCCCGCCGGAGAGGCTGGTGCCGGCGCCGCGGGGGCTGAACGGCACCCGGTGGCGGGCGCAAGTGCGGACCAGGGCAGCGACTTCCTCGGTCGTCTCGGGGAGGGCCACGGCCGCGGCCGGCTCCTGGTCAAGTGCGCCGTCGTAGCTGTACAGACGCTGGGAGAGGGGGTCAGTGAGCAGCCGACCCGGGCCCACGGCACGGCGCAGGTCCTCGATAACGACAACCGGGAGGCGAATGGCGGCAAGGTGAGGCATGATCGAGGGTGGGCCGAATACTTGGCGCCAGTCGTTTACAGCGGCGTTCGCCTTGGGCTCCTCCCGGCGCGGGCTTTCGGCTTGATCGGGTGTCTACTCCACCTGCGGCTCGGTGATGTCTCCGAGACGCTGGATGCTGTCCCCGGCGAGCTCGAGCAGGGACTCCAGGCGCTTCTGGGCGCGCCGCTGGGTGGCGGCGATGGTCAGGCTCTCGCGGATGTCCTTCTCTATCTCCTCGAACTTGGGGACCCCCGAGGCCTGGTAGGACAGCCGCTTGACGATGATCCAGCCGTGCTGCGTCTCCTCGAAGGGCTGGCTGAGGTCGCCGTCCTTAGTCAGGGCGAAGGCGGCTTTCTGCAGGTTCTGGTCGCCCTTGCGGATGAAGCCGAAGTAGCCGGCGTTATCGCGGCCATAGGGGTCGAGGTTGTACTGCTTGGCCGCCTCCTCCCACTTGATCTTGCCCAGGACCAGGTCCTGGCGGATCTTGTCGGCTTCCTCCTTGGTGTTCACGCCGATGAAGGCAACCTCGACGGCCTCCTCGCGTGCCAGGTCCTGTTTGCTCAGCTCATAGTAGCGGATGACGTCCTCGTCGGTGACCTTGACGTCGGGCTTGACCATCTTCTCCAGCAGCAGGCGGACGCGCAGGAAGTTGCGGTAGGAGGCGAGGGTGTACTGGTTCTGCAGGAGCCAGGAGCTGAAGCTCTGGCCGGTGGAGCGCTGGCGGCTCTCGATGTCGGCCTTGGTCTGGTTAAGGGCGGCGTCGATCTCGGCCTCACTGACGGTGAGGCCCTTCCTCTCGGCCTCCTGGTCGACGACCAGGGCGGTGATAAGCTGCTCGCGGACCTGGTATCCCCAGCGGGTCTTGAGCTCGGCGATGACCGTCGACTCCATTATCTTCTCGCCGTTGACGATAGCGACGACCTCGTCGGCCCGGACGGGGGCCGACGGGATTAGCAGGCCGGCCGCGAGGGCCAGTAGGATCGTCCAGCGCAGGTTAGTGCGAAGGAACTGTAGCATCGGTTGTCTCCTGACCTGAGGGGGTGGGCGCCGCCGCGGTGACGATCACCGCACCGTCCTGGATTTGGGTGGTAGTGCCCAGCTTCTGGCAGTAGCCAGCGAAGCGCTTGAGAATGGCATCGCGCTTGGCCTCCGGCGGGTAGATCGGTCCCATGCGGTCACGCGGCAGGTGCACAGGCACAACTCGGATCGTCCAGCCCTCGTCCTCGGCGTAGTGCAGGTTGAAGATGGCGCTTTCCATCCTAATGCCCGGCCGCTGATCAAAGATGAAGTTCCCCATGCTGTAGAGGATAGGACGTCCCTGGTAGATCTCGATACCCTCCAGCACGTGCGGGTGGTGCCCTAGGATGAGAGCGGCTCCCGCCTCTACTGCCGCATGAGCAGTCTGCTTCTGGCGATCGCAAGGATGCTCCCAGTATTCCTGTCCCCAATGATAGGAAACAACTAGCAGGTCACATTTGTTCTTCGCCACGGCAATCAGTTTGCGGTGTTTGCTGAGGTCCTGGGGAACCCGGGAGGGGCAGCCGACCGGGAAATCCAGGTCGGTGAAGGCCAGGAAGCCGACTCTCAAGCCGTTTGCGGTCAGGACACGCAGCCAGGAGGCTTGGGCGCGGTTCCGGGCGCCGCCGACGTACTTGATGCCGGCCTCGTCCAGGTGCTTGAAGGTCTGCAGGTACCCCTCGCGCCCGGGGTCGGTGCAGTGATTGTTAGCGAGGGAGACCAGATCGATGCCGGCAAGGGTGAGCACCTTGACGTACTCGGGATTGGCCCGGAAGGCGCAATTGGGCGGGTCGTGATAGCCAACCGTAGAGAGAGGCGACTCCAGGTTGGCGAAGGTAATATCGGCCTTGGCCAAGTCGGACGCGACCTCCTCGATCACCCGAGCGCAGCCGCTTTGCTTGATGACCCGCTCCACCCCGCGGTCGAGCATAATGTCGCCGACGGCGGTCAGGTCAAAGGCGCGCGGGGGCGGCGGCGCGGCGGGGGCCGCGGGCGTCGAGACGACCGGAGTGAGGCCCGGCGCGGCCGGCTGCTGCTGGCGGCAGCCGGCGGGCAGAACCAGAGCCAACGCGAGGACACAGCTCAGGGACTTGAGGTAGGCAGTCATGTATCCGGAATCATAGCGTAAGTGGGGAGGGGGAGTCAAACGGACGATGAACGAGGGTGTGCCCCAGAACTGAGGGCAGAGCGGCGAGGAGCGGGGCCTGCAGGGGCCGGATGAACGCAGCGCAGCGAAGTGAATCCGGCCCGCTCAGGGCAGCCGACGGGCCGGATTCGCTTCGCTCATCGCGGCCCCTCCACCAGACTGCCGCTGCGGTCGTCGCAGAACTCCACCTCCTCCTCGCGCAAGTCCAGGCAGTAGCCGCGGCGCGGGATGTTGCGGAGGGGGACGGAGGTGTCAGGGGGGAGGGCCTCGGCCAGCTTCTTGGCCAAGCGGTGGCGGTGCCAGTTGATCTGACCGTGCTCCACCACCTCCTCCGGGCCCCAAACCTGGGCGAAGAGTTGCTGGTACGCTACGCAGCGCCCCGGTTGCGCCGCCAGGGCCGCCAGGAGGCGCCATTCGGTCGGGCGGAGGGTGATCTCCTGGTCGTGGAAGAAGATGTGATGGGGTTGGGAGGGGTCGAGGCGGAGGAGCGGGAGGGTCTCGAGCCGGTCGAGTGGCGAAGGAGGTGCGACCTCAGTGTTGACCGGCGTCGGGGCGGCCCCGAGGGCGGGGGCTCCGGCGGCAGGCGCCTGCCCGGCCGGAGGCGGGGAGGCTTCGCGCCTCCGCCGCCGTCCGGCCGGGGTGGGACCAGGCGCCTCCCACTGGAGCTGCAAATCGTGAACCTCCGCCTCGGGCACTAGCCGGCGGCGCTCGGCGGGGATGAGAGCGGTCAGGTCGTCCTCGTTGCGCAAACCCGCCGCCAGCAAGGCCAGGGCGCGGTCGCGTCCGGCTACGCCGCGCAGGGCGTGGCCCAGGGGTAGCGCCTCCTCCGGCAGGCCCAGAGCGAGGCGCGCGGCCAGGGACTCGGCGGTCTCCACCTGCGCCGCGGTCCAGCCGCGCTCCGCGCCGATCTGCGCGGCCAGGCCCACCAGCCAGGACACCGTCTCCGCCGCTACCGCCAGGCGGCCGGCGGGGACTCGGACCGCCTCCTCCACCTCCGCCGTGGTTTCGTTGCCGGTCCAACGCAGCAGGGCCAGCACCAGTCGCGCCGCCCGGGCCTTGTCCTCCGCCGAACGCTCCCCGGTCTCACGGAGGGCCTGCAAAAGAGGGAAGTCGCCGGGCGAGGCCTGGGCCGCCAACTCGCCCAGCCAGTCGGGGGAGTGAGCGCCGCGAGGGCCCAGGGGGAAGTACAAGGCCATGGCCTCGGGGGTAAGGGCAGCGAGGAAGAGGAGAGCAAGGGGGGCCGTCCTCTGGACCCCTTCCCCTGCAAGGGGAGGGGGCAGGGGGTGAGGCTCCGAGGGCGGGGTACGTACTCCCCTCCCCACCAGTCCGTTGTCCAACCAGCGGGAGAGCCAGTAGAAGCCCTCCAGGCTCGCGCCGCTGGCGGCGGCGAGCCGTCCCAGGGGGGTCACGCGGAGACGGTCCGGCTCGCCCATTGCCAACAGCCCGTACCGCTCGGCGGAGCGCAGGGACGCCTGCAGCTCGGTAGGCAGCTCCCGCGCTTGTTGCTCGCCGCGGGTCCAGGCGGTGAGGGTGTGGCGGTAGAGTGCGACGAGGTCGTCCGCATCGCCGCCCTCGGCGCCGCAGAGCAGGGCCAACTGCTGCAGCGGGGAGAGCGCGGCCAGAGAGGGGGCGGGCGGGTCGAAGCCGGGCGCGGTGTAGCGCTCCAGCAGCGCCTCCTGCTGGTAGGTGGAGTCGGCCAGCAGAATCGCGCGGCCGTAGTCCTCCCCCAGACGGGGGCGACCGGCGCGGCCGCCCATGTTCTCGCACTCGGCGCGAGGCAGGGACACCAGTGCCGGGCGGCCGGGGCCGAGGGGCTGCTCCCAGCGCTCCCCGCAGAGGATGACGTTGCGCGCGGGGAGGTTGACCCCCAGGGCCAGGGTGGAGGTGCTGCACAGAATCATGATCTCACCCGCAGCGAAGCCCGCCTCGATGATCCGGCGCTCCTCGAACTGCAGGTCGCTGGAGTGGAAGGCGACCCCGGCGGCGACCACCTCCTGCAAGCGCTCCCGGGTGGCGGTGCGAGGAAGGGCGGCCAGGCGAGCGAGGACCGTTGGAGGGCGCGAGCTACGTCCTCCACCGTCCTCTTCCCCCTCTCCCGTGAGGGAGAGGGGGCCAGGGGGTGAGGCTCCCCTCTCCTCCGCCAGGCGCAGGGCCAGCTTGACTACGCTGGGGCGGTCGGGGAGGAAAACCAGGGTGGGCTCTCCCTGCGAGGCGAAGTGCAGCGCGAGGCGGGCGGCGGCCTCCGGCCAGGCGGCTTCCGTCAGGTCTAGCGGCCAGTGTTCCTCGCCGAGCTGCCCGGTATTGTACTCGCGGTAGCGAAAGACGCCCCCGGCCAGCACGCCCCGGCGCAGTTCCACCGGGCGCTCCCGCATCTCCAGCCCCTCGGCGTCGAGCCAGTCGGCAATCTGCCCGGAGGCGCCCATGACCGCCGAGAGGCCGACGATCTGTAACTGGGGACAGGTCGCGCGCAGGTGGGCGAGGGTAACCTCCAGGATGGGGCCGCGCTGGGGGTCGCCCAGGAGCTGTAGCTCGTCCACCACTACGCACCCCAGGGCGCGGGCGGCGGCCGGCGAGAGATTGAAGAGGTAATGGGCCTTCTCGGGCACGGCGACGGCCAGGTCGAAATCACCGCGCAGCAGACGGGGATCGTCACGGCGGCGGTCGCGGGTGCTGACGATCACGCGCAGGCCGAGCGGGCCGTACAGGCGACTGAGCAGGGCGTACTTCTCCTCCGCCAGGGCCTTGGTGGGCACAAGGAACAGAGCGCGGTGGCCGGAGGTGGCGGCCTGCAGGGCAGCCATCTCGCCGACCAGGGTCTTGCCGGCACCGGTGGGAGCGTAGAGGACAAGGCTACCCCCACGCAGCAAATTGGTGCGCCCCACCGCCTGCGCCTGGGCCGGGAGCAACTCCGGGCCGTACTCTTGCTCCCAGATCGTCAGCAGTTCCCCCGAGAGCCCCATCGCTTCCAGTGATCCGATCTGCATAGCCATCGCCCCTTGAAAGTGTCAAGGGGGAGTATATGCAAAGTTTGTTCTAGTGTCAAGGGAAGAGTAGCAAAAATACTTGAAAGAAGAACAAGGGACACCGCTGTGGAGGACGGCCCCTAGGGCCGAGGCAATCCAACAAGAGGGACGTGCTGAGCGAGGGGGGGAGGGCGCGATACGTAGCCCTGTGCATCAAAAGGCGCGGAAGCATCCTGCACAAGGCAGCCCCTACCGCGCCGGGGAGGGCGGGGCACTGGCCGGGGGCTGGGTATGGCGACTGGCTTGCTTCTGGTGCCACTCGGCCTCCATCTGTGCCGCCTGTCGCTCGACCGCGGCGGCCTTCTGGTAGTCGCGGAAGAGGGTGAGGCCGACGCCGATGATCATGAGCAGTCCGATGGAAAAACCAATAATGAGGGCGCGGCGCAGGTTGGGTAGCTTACTCTGGTTCACATCTATCGCCTCCGGTAGCGGCATTATACCACCACCCGACCCGGCGCGGTAGGCCCCGCCGGGCGCGAGCGAGTGGTGGTGACGGCGAGGGAGGGGTAGAGAAGAGGTGTCAGACGCTGCTTTCCCCGAGAAGGAATCCTCTCTCTCACTGTTCAATATAACCCCATGGCTCACGCCGCCCTCCGCGCCTACCGCGACGCGCTCAACGCCCAGCTTGCCACGCGGCAGGCCGGAGAGAGAAGTCACTACTCCGCCCTGCAGGCCCTGCTCCAGGCGCTGTGCCCTCAAGTCACTGCTCAGTGTGAACCCCACGGCGAAGAGGTCGGTATCCCCGACTACAAGGTTACCCTTGGAGGCGCTCCGGTCGGCTATGCCGAGTGCAAGGACCTCGGCGTCCCCCTTGACGACGTCGTGGACACCGCCCAACTCCAGCGCTACCTCCGCTACCCCAGCCTGCTCCTCACCGACTTCCTCGAATTTCGCTGGTACGTAGACGGCGAACTGCGCGAGCAGGCCACTCTCGGCGCGCTCGGTTCCGACCGGCGGGTTCACCTGACCGCCGCCGGCGAGGAGCAGACTGAGTGCCTCCTCCGCCGCTTCCTGGAGTTCCGCGTGCAGTTCCCCGCCACCGCCGCCGACCTCGCCGCCCGCCTCGCCCGCTTCGCCCAGGAACTGCACGACGAGGCCCTCGGCAGCTTCACCGACCCCGACCCGCCCCTCGAACCCCTGCGCCAGGCCTTCGAGCAGACCCTCCTCCCCGACCTGGCCCGCGAGCAGTTCGCCGACATGTACGCCCAGACCCTGGCTTACGGGCTCTTCTCCGCCTGCTTTGAGTTGCGCCGGGAACGCGGCCCCCACCGGCGCTTCACCCGCGAGGACGCCTTCTCCCACCTCCCGCCCACCAACCCCTTCCTGCGCGATCTCTTCTATCACATCATGGGGCCCCGGATGCCCTCCCGCGTTCGCTGGGTCGTGGATGAGATCGTGGACACCCTTGAGCGCACGGAGATAGGCGAGATCGCTGCCGATTTCGCCCACCGCGAGGGTCGCGAGGACCCCGTCGTCCACTTCTACGAGAGCTTCCTCCGCGAGTACGACCCGAAGAAGCGTCAGATACGCGGCGTCTACTACACCCCCGAGCCGGTCGTCTCCTACATCGTCCGCTCCATTGACTGGCTCCTGCGCGAGAAGTTCGACCGCCCCCTGGGCCTCGCCGACCCCGAGGTCTACATCCTCGACCCCGCCTGCGGCACCGGCACCTTCCTCTTCGAGGTCATCAAGACCATCCACCGGACGGAGGTCGCCGCCGGGCGCGAAGGCGGCTGGAACAGCTACGTCCGCGAAAACCTGCTCAAGCGCCTCTTCGGCTTCGAGTTGCTCATGGCCCCCTACACCATCGCCCACATGAAGCTCGCCATCCAGCTCCACGACCTCGGCTACGACTTCTCCGGCGACGAGCGCCTCGGCATCTACCTCACCAATACCCTCGAAGAAGCCCGCGACCTAGCCGCCCAACTGCCCGGCCTGGAGGAACTGGTAGAAGAAACCAAAGCCGCCGACCGGGTCAAACAGAAAGAGAAGATCATGGTCGTCCTGGGCAACCCCCCGTATTCGGGACACTCGGCGAACGCCTCCTGGCGCGAGGTCACCGACCCGGTCACCCGCAAGACGCGCCGCGAGCCGACTTGGATCGGGACCCTCATAGACGACTACAAGTACGTGGATGGGCAACCGCTGCGCGAGCGCAACTCAAAGTGGCTGCAGGATGACTACGTCAAGTTCCTGCGCTTCGCCCAGTGGCGCATTGAGCAGACCGGACATGGCATCGTCGGGATGATCACGAACCACGGCTATCTCGACAACCCCACCTTCCGGGGCATGCGCCAGTCGCTCATGCAGACCTTTGACCAGATGTGGGTGCTCGACCTCCACGGCAACTCCAAGAAAAAAGAGATCGCCCCCGACGGCAGCAAGGACGAGAACGTTTTCGACATTCAGCAGGGCGTGGCGATTGGGGTGTTTGCCAGAGGGAAGGGGCAGAGCGCGAATACCGAGGTGCGTCATGCGGAATTGTGGGGCACCAGGCAGAGCAAGAATGACTTACTGGGGGCCAGCGACGAGAGGGCGGGCGGTTGGTCATCGCTAAGTCCCCGCTCAGGCGACTACCAGTTTAAGCCAGTGGACTTCCCGCTGAAGGATGAGTACGACAAGGGATGGAGGACAAGGGAGGCATTCACCCTCAGCGGGGTTGGCATGACCACCGCTCGGGACGAGATGGTAATCGACCTCGACGAACAGGCGCTCCTTCGCCGCGTCGCAGTCTTTCGCGATTCACCAGCATCTGACGCCGAGGTCTGCAGCGCCCTCGACATCTCCGAGAAGAAAGGCTGGGACGTTCACCGCGCACGCCTATCTCTGCGGCAGGAAGCTGATCTGTGCTCGTTCGTGGCACCGATTCTCTACCGGCCGTTCGACCGCCGCTTGATCTTCTACCACGATTCACTAGTGTGGCGGACCGTAAGACAAGTCATGCGGCATATGCAGCGCCCGAACCTGGGGCTTGTGTCAGCACGGACCAACAAGTCTTCGTGCATGGATCACTTCTTCGTGTCGGACCGGATGATGGAGACAAAATGCGGCGAGTCGACCGTGCAATCATACCTTTTTCCCCTTTACCTCTACCCCTCCGATGATGCCAAGAAGACCGGACGCGACGAGTTCATGGACTCTCCCTGGCCGCCCGGACAGGAGGGTCGCCGCCCCAACCTCAGCCCTGCCTTCGTCGCCGACCTGGAGCAGCGCCTCGGCCTCTCCTTCATCCCCGACGGCCAGGGCGACCTCAGCCAGCCCGCCGCGTCCCCCTCCGCTTCTCTCCCCCCTCTCCCGCAGGGAGAGGGGGGCCAGGGGGGTGAGGCTCCCCAGGGAACCTTCGGCCCCGAGGACGTCTTCTACTACGCCTACGCCGTCTTCCACTCCCCCACCTACCGGGAGCGCTATGCCGAGTTCCTCAAGATCGACTTCCCGCGATTGCCCCTCACCTCCGACCGGGAGCTCTTCGCCGCTCTCGTGGGCCTGGGGAAGCGCCTCGTGGACCTGCACCTACTGCGCGCCGACGGGGAGGTCGGTTCCGCCCCCGGCTTCCCGATCACGGGCGACAACGTCGTCGAGAGAATGAGGTATCTGGAGGCCGTACCGGGGGAGCCACCGCCCCAGCCACCACCGGGCGGCGCAAGCGCCGCCCCTACGGGCGCGAGCGGCGGGCGGGTGTATATCAACAAGACCCAGTACTTCGAGGGCGTCGAGCCGGAGGTCTGGAACTTCCACATCGGCGGGTATCAAGTCTGCCAGAAGTGGCTCAAAGACCGCAAGCGCCGCGCCCTGTCCTGGGAGGATATCTGCCACTACCAGGACATCGTCCTGGCCCTGCGCGAAACCCGCGAGATCATGCGGCGGATTGACGAGGCGATCCCGGCCTGGCCGCTGGCCTAGAGGGCTCCCCTACCCTTCCTCCTCCAGCAACTCGTAGACGGCTTCCTTGAGTAGGGCCTCGTAGGCCGGGGATTCGGGGCGGGAGGCTACCATCGGGTTGGTCTTCTGCAGGCGCTCGCGGGCCTGGCGGAACAGGTGCTCGTATTCCACTAACGGCAGGGCCGCTAGCTCCGCCTCCAGCCGCTCGGTCCGTTCCCGGCGGACCTGCTCTTTCTCCCGGCGCTTCTCCTCCAGTTGCCGGCGCTCCTCCGCCTCCCGGCGTGACTCCTCGGCCTCCGTCTGGGCCTGCAGGTACAGCGCCGGGGGTTGCCAGTTGTGACGGATGGCCTCCACCAGCAAGGCCGCGGGATCCTGGGCGCTGCGGTAGGCCAGGTACTCCACTTGGTCGGCGATGCGCTCGGGGTACTGGCGGACTAGCTTCTCCGCCGCGGCGCGGGTGACGCCCACCTGGACCAGCCGCTCCATCAGCGCGGCGCTGGAGGCCGATAGCCGGCGGCGGCCGGTGGTCGCCGGGAACCGGTAGATCACCTGCTCCTCGGCCTCCTTCCCCGGCCGGACGTACTCCGCCCCCGTCAGGAAGCCGTTGCGCTGCAGTTCCTCATGCGCGCGGCCCAGCTCCTGCTTGATATGACTGGGGTAGTAGGTGCGGCTCATGCCCAGCTTCTCGAAACCGAGCTTGCGCAGGCCGATGCGGAAGGCGGGCTTGCCGTCCAGACGCTTCTTGTCCAGGTAGCGGAAAAGCCGGCGGGAGAGGGCGCTGTGTAGCGAGAAGTAGAAGCCCACGTCGAGCTGCTTGAGGTTGCCGCTAAGCATGGACTCGAAGACGATCTGGTTCCAGGAGACGTAGCTGTGCGGGAGGTAGACGGGTCCGCTTCGGCGCTTGCGGCCGGGCTTCTCGTCGTAGAGCAGGTAGTCGTCAATGATGTGGAAGCCGACGTCCACGTAGCGCTGTTTGCGGCGGTCGTAGAACCCGCGCTGGGCGGTGATGGTCACGCCGAGCAGGCGGTCGAGCCCGGCGTGGAGACGGCGGTAGCTGCCGCCCTTGTCGGGCCAGCCCAGGCGCTGGAGCAGGTCGTAGCGAGTGAGGTGGAGGGTACGGCTGGCGAAGCCCTGCTCGCGGGTGATCTCCATCAGCGCGACGTAGATCTCCTCGTCGCCGGCCAGGGGGAGGCCGAATTCCTCAGCGCCGGTGACGGTCCAGATACGGGTGACCGGCTCCCGCTCGGGGCCGCGGATGGTGTCGGTGAACTCCAGCGAGGTCAGTCCCGCCGGGCGGCGGTCGGAGAGAAGGGTGAAGGGAAACTCGGCGAGGTTGAGCTCGTCACTACCCAACCGAACAGGGCCGAGGGGCGTCTCGGCGGGGAGTTCGTCCTCGTCTGGGATGTAGTCTGCGTGCAGGTCGGCCATGCCCCTCCCCCAGGGGTACTTCTGACGGGTGATTCGACACGGCGGCGGGCGAATCCTGCCGGGGTCAGGCGACAGGGAGAGAGTGATCCGTCAGGGAGCGGGGGATTTCCTCTGAGGGGGAGTGGGGAGCGTCGACAGCTTCGTAGGGGCGGATATTTCGCGGAGGCCGTATCCCGCGAAATATCCGCCCGCGCGTGGCGTGAACCCTCCGGACTGCTAAGGTCCGACGCCCACGGCGCCTGGATTGCGGCTTGCGCGGGCGGATGTTGCGGCTCGGAAGCCGCAATATCCGCCCCTACGGAGGCCAGCTGCGACTTCTCATGCACGCTCCTACCCTCTCACCATCCGCCACACTTCCTCCAGCACCTGCTCCGGGCCCTTCCCGGCGAAGGCGGCCGGGTCGTGCTGGCGCAGGCGGGAGGCTAACTGCTCGGCCAGGCGGTAGCGCGCGGACGGGGCCAGCTCGCGCCGTCGCTCCATGAACCGCTCCAGCACCGCCTTCTCCTCTGGCGATACCAGCTTCCGCCAGCGCTCCTCTCGCAGCTCCTCCTCGGCGGTGCGGGGCACGCGGGCCGTGAGGCGGGGCGGCGCGGAGAAGCGTTCGCGCACGACCAGCGTCCCGGCGGCGAAGTCGCCGATCCGCTGGCAGTAGCGGCTGAAGAAGATGAACAAGGCCCCGGCCATGTAGAAGGAGGGGAGCCAGTCGATCAGGCGCAGCAGATTGCGCAGCGCCGCCTCGGTGAAACCGATGGAACCACCGTTGGCGCGGACCACCCGCAACCCCAGCAGTCGCTTGCCCACGCTCTGCCCGCGCCAGGCTACCTCCAGCACAATGAAGTAGGCGAGGGAGAGCAGCGTCGAGAAGGAGACGATCACCAGGACGAAGATGCCGGTGCGCTCGGCATGGAGGTAATCGCCGACGCGGAGGACAATTCCTATCAGCACGGACAGCACGACGAACTGCAGCAGGCCGTCCAGCAGCAGCGCCACAAACCGCGACCCCAGGCCCGCCAGCTCAAAGGTGAACTGAACGTGCTCGGGAGTCTCAATGACGATGGCGTCGGGGTTGGTGGTCATCTTGAGGGGGCGGGTCTTCCCGTCCCCAGGGAGCACGGGCTATCTCGCCCGCGCCACGCGAATACACTTATGCCTCCCGCCGACCTGAGCAAATGGGAACGTCTCGCTGACCTGGTCCGCCGGGTAGAACGCGGTGGGCTGCGTAGCTTGCCGGTGGCCGAGTTGGAGGAGGTGGGACGGCTGTACCGGCAAGCGGCGGCGTCCCTGGCCCGGGAGCGCACCCGGGGCCGAGAGCCCGAGCTGGCCGAGTATCTCAACGCGCTGGTCGCCCGCGCCCACAGCTCCATCTACGGCCGCAGCACCCAGCCGGGCCTGCGCCTGGGGCACTTCTTCGCTGTCGAAGTACCCCGCACCTTCCGCGCCCACCTGGGCTACATCGGCCTGGCCGCCGGCCTGTTCGCGCTCTTCTCGTTGCTCGCCTATGGCCTGGTGACCACCGATGAAAACTGGGCGGAGCGGCTCTCGCCGGGGGCGGCGAGGCAGGCGACCGAGTTCGCCGAGAAGCACCAGGCGGCCGGAGAGTACTTCGCCGAGACCGCGGGGTTCATGGGTGGGGGCAACCTGTCGGGCTTCATCCTGGGCAACAACGTTAAGGCGGCCCTGGGGGCGTTTGGGTTAGGGCTGACCGCGGGGTTGGGAACAATCTTGGTGTTGTTCCTCAACGGGATGATGATGGGGGTATTCCTGGGCGTGGGCCACACGCATGGGGCGTTGCTGGACATGGTGGCGGTGGTGGCCCCGCATGGGGTGCTGGAGCTGAGCGCCTTTGCCATCGCGGCGGGCGCGGGGCTGGTCATGGGCGCGGCCCTGATCGCGCCGGGGGACCTAACCCGCGGGGAGTCGCTATCCCGGGCAGCGCGCCAGGCTCTGCGACTGGCTCTGGGCGCGGCGCTGCTGCTGGTGCCCGCCGCCCTGGTGGAGGGCCTACTCAGCCCCCAGTCCACCGGGCCCTTCGGCTCCAACCTATTCCGGATAGGCTTCGGCCTGGCGCTGGCCGCCCTGGGGTTGCTGTACCTGTTCGCCGGAGATGTGGCGATGGGTGCGGGGGAGAAGGAGGAGGCGCTAACATAGACGCGGCCCCTCCGGCGGACAGATCAGTACGGCTTTACCAGGTCAAACGTCCCGCGCAGGGCCAGGGCCAGGGCTACCTGCGCCGCTACGATTAGGGTCGGCGCCCACAGCCTGAGTGACTTCGGAAAGCGCGTCAGAAGCCACGCGGCAGGGAGGGCGGCGAGGGGCATGAGGAAGACCCAGATGCGCTCCACCTCCGCCCGTGTCGTCCCCGCCAGGATGAGCACCACCAGCGTCGCCACCACCCCTTGGGCCATCCGAGCCAGGCCGCCCTCCTGGAACCCCTTGGTGAACCGCGCCGCCAGCGCGACCAGCAGCAACCCCGGCCCGGCAAAGACCGCCCAGGAGTAAGGGTTGAGCCAGAGCCAGGTCAGGTAGGGACGCTGCTCGCGGAGCATGATCTCCTTCTGCGCAGCGAGGGAGGCGGACATGGCGGTCGGTAGGCTGTAACCGAAGGCCGCGTCCAGTACGCCATAGACTACGCCCAGGCCGGCGGCGGCGAAGATGAGTCCCGGGGCCAGCCGGGCCGGACGCCAGGAGCCGCGGGGGAACATGAGCAGGAAGGCGGGCAGGGCCAGCGCCGCGTAGCCGAAGCTCCACAGCAGCGCCGCCGCCGCGCCCAGTCCGGCCAACAGATACCGCCACCAGTCGCCCTGCCGCAAGGCCCCAGCCCACAGCGCCAGCGCCGTCAGCGCCAGTACCGCTCCCAGCCCGTCGATCCCCGGTACGTAGCAGAGCAGGGCGGGAATAGTCACCGCCAGCACCGCAGCGGCCAGGCCTACTCGGCGGTCGGCCAGCGCCGCCCCCAGGGCGTAGGCAGGCAAGACGATCAGCGCCGACAGCGCCGCGAGCAGGAAAGCCACCGGCACGGCGATGAGCGCGTCCAAGGCTGAGAGCGGCTGGGAGGTTCCCGGCCGGGCCAGCTCGGTCAGCCCCTCGCCATCGACGCTGTAGGTCTTGCGCAGCAGATCCTGCAGCTCCGTCAGGTCCTCCAGCACAGTCAGGCCCGCCTCGCGCGAACCCATCATGAAGAGGATCGGTCCCGGCGGATGGGTGCGTACACGGTCAGGGATGGCGGGGTTCTGGGCGCGGGCGAGATGCTCGGAGAAGGCTGCGTTTACGTCAGGCAGTTGGGTGGCGGTGGTGTAGTAGCCGATAGCGAGGTCGCTCAGCACGGTCAGACCGGCGATGACGGGGTAGAAGGGGTCCTGCATCGCCACGCCGACGGTCAGGGCGAGGCCCAGGACGATCATGGCCACCAGCAGCAGGGCGCAGAGGCGGCGGGAGGGCTCCCCGGCGGCGCGGAGGCGGTCGAAGGTGAGCAGGGCCAACAGCGCCGCGGCCAGCAGGGCTACCGCGGCAGCGGGCCCCCAGGGCAAGGGGCCGGTACGACGCAGGGGCCAGAACCACTCGGGCGCCCCCGTCGGGAGCAGCCCCCCGCACACCCCCATCCCCACCAGTCCGGTCGCCACCAGCGCGCCGGCGGTCAAGGCGATCCCCGCGCCGAGAGAGAGGTCCGGCGGCTCCGGGTTGGGCGGCGTGCGCTTCTTCATCGTGGGTGCAGAATACGGCTGCGGCTTGGGGTGCGGCGCGCCGTCATTATAGCGCAAACCCCTCCGCGGAGGAACCGCGGGGCCGGAGGGCACGCAGGAATTGGCCGACGCGCAGGGAATAGAGAGCGACTACAGCCTGAGCGATAGGGGAAGAGGTCTCGGTCCATGCATCAATTCGCCGGTATTGCTGGCTATCCACGGGGTCACACCGAGCCCCGACATGCCTTTCGGGAGGAGTTGGCGACGCCGCTGCATCAGCGGCTGCTGCGGAGGGAAGGGGCGGCTCCGCCTCTGGTGGGGGTGGAGGTTACGGAGGAATGGGGAGTCGCGCTGCCGGAGGGGGCGGGGGAGCAGATTCGCGCCGCCGCCGCTGACTTTGGTAAGTTCATGACAGTTTGCATGGGAGTGGCGGGGGAGCCTCACCCCCTGCCCCCTCCCCTGGCAGGGGAGGGGGTTCCGAGCACCGGCGAGACGCCGGTGCCACCGGGAATCAGATTGGTCCTCGCCCCCGGGGAGTTGCCGCCCGAGGCGTACCGGCTGGGGGTGAGCGCGGCAGGCGTTACCCTCACCGCCTCCGACGAGAGCGGGTTGCAGTATGGGCTGTATGAGCTGGAGGATCGGATGGTGGACGCCGGGGGGCCGTGGCTAGAGCTAGGCTCCGTGGAGCGGGCGCCGTTCCTGGAGGCGCGGATTCTGCGGTCGTTCTTCTCGCCGTTCTACGTGAACGAGCTGCTGGACGACGTGGACTACTACCCGGAGGAATATCTCAACCGGCTGGCCCACCATCGGGTCAACGGCGTGTGGATACATGTGGTGCTGCATGAGGCCGTGCCCTCGACGATCTTCCCGGAGTTTGGGGAGAAGTCGGAGCAGATGCTGGCGAAGCTGCGTAACGTGGTGGCGAAGGCGGCGCGGTATGGGATCAAGGTGTACCTGTACTTCAACGAGCCGCGCGGGCTCAAGCAGAGCGACCCCTTCTGGGAGGCGCATCCGGAGGTCAAGGGGGCCCGTTCGGACGGGTGGTTCTCGCAGTCCTTCGCCATGTGCACCAGCACGCCGGAGACGCTGGAGTGGCTGACGGAGGCCTCGCAGCGGCTGTTTGCGGAGGCGCCGGGCCTGGGCGGGGCCTTCCTGATTACCGCCTCGGAGCACCACACCAACTGCTTCTCGCACGTGGGACGGAGCACGGGGGACCTGAGCGATACGCACTTCGCCGAAAAGGCGGGATGCCCGCGCTGCTTCCAGCGGACGCCGGAGGCGGTGGTGGACGAGGTGGTGACGGCGATCGAGCGGGGGATGCACGCGGCGGCGCCGGAGGCGAAGGTGATCGTGTGGGACTGGTCGTGGTCGATGCTGTGGGGGGAGGACACCACCGACCGGATCATCGCCGGACTGCCGCAAGACTGCATCCTGATGTGCGACTATGAGCGTGGGGATGAGAAGACCATCCTAGGCAAGACCATCTGGATGGACGAGTACGCGCTGTCGCTGGTGGGACCCTCGCGGCGCTTCCGGCGGTGCGAGGCGGCGGCGAAGTTGCGGGGCCTGCCGATGTACGTGAAGCTGCAGTTCCTGGCGACCCATGAGCTGGCGGACGTGCCGTGGACGCCCATGCCGAGCATCGTGTACGACAAGTTCGCCGGGATGGAGCGGCACGGGGTGAAGGGGATGCTGGGGTGCTGGATCTTCGGGAACTACCCGGGGATGCTCAGCGATTTCGCCGGGCAAGTGTACTTCGGGGCGGGGCCGGAGCAGCGGCGAGGGCAGCTGGAGTGGCTGGCACGGCGGTACTTTGGCCCGGAGGCGGTCCCGGAGGTGCTGCGAGCGTGGGATCGGTTCGCGCGGGCGTGGGACTACTACCCCTTCCACGTCCCGCTGCTGTATAACGGGCCGCATGTGGAGGGGCCGGCCTTCCCGTGGTTCCTGGAGCCAATTCACAAGCCCTTCCCGCCCAACTACATGGCGAACACGGAGCCGGGCGACAACATGCTCGGGCAGATCCTGGACGGGGAAGTGCTGTGGGTCGACGCCTGCCTGACCGAGATCCTGGAGCACTGGGCGGAGGGCGTGCGGGACATGGAGGCGGCGCTGGGGAAGATCGCGGCGCCTACCCTCGACCAGCGCCGGGAGTACGGATTGGTGCGCTGCTGCTACCACCAGATGGCGACGTTGCGCCATACCGCGCGCTTCTACGTGGAGCGGGAGGCGTTGCTGCGCAGCGGGAAGATCGAGGAGCGCCGGGCCATCCTGCGGCGGCTGCAGGGGTACATCCGGGAAGAGATCGTCAACGCGGAGGCGTGCTTGCCCTTCGTGGAGGCCGACTCGCGGCTGGGTTGGCATTCGGAGGTCTTTGACTACCAGTTCACGCCGGAGGCCATCGGGGAGCGGGTGGCGAAGCTGCGAGAGATGGCCGAGGAGACGATCCCGGCCTGGCTGGAGACCGACGGGGGGCTGATCCCGCCGCAGCCGTATGAGGAGGAGATGAGCGAGGCGGCGTGGCGAGTGATCGAGGAGAAGCTGGGGGAGGTGGATTGGGTGGAGGGGATCTACCCAGATTAGGGTCGGGCGCCGCCTCTCGTAGGGGCGGATATCGCGGTGTCCGCACCGCGACATCCGCCCGCGCCCGGCGAGGACAGAACGCCCGAGAAGCCCAAACGAAGGAGAAGACGAGGCGCAGCCGCGGGCGGCAGCGGTGAGCCCGTTGGCTGCCGCAGCCGCGGGCGGATGTTTCGCCGGGGACGGCGAAATATCCGCCCCTACGAGAAAGGCCCCGACACCGCCGAGACGCCGGTGCCACCATGAGTCAACAACCCACAAGGAAGGAACTTACCATGTCCAGTTTCGCTATTCCGGAAAGTGAATTCACGCTGCGGTTGAAGAAGGTGCAGGAGCGGGTGAAGGCCGAGGGCCTCGACGCGCTGGTGGTGCATTCGCATGAGGCGGATTTCGCCAACGTGCGATACCTGTCCAACTACTGGCCGATCTTTGAGACGGCCGGCGTCATCGTGCCCGCCGAGGGCGAGGCGGCGCTGGTGATCGGGCCGGAGTCCATGACCTTTGCGCGGGACCGGAGCAAGATCCCGACCATCAAGCGCATCCTGGAGTACCGCGAGTCGGCAGACCCGGACTACCCCGGCGTGGAGCTGGACACCTTCGGCTCCATCTTCGCCGAGATGGGCGTGGCCTGCAATCGGATCGGGATCGCCGGGATGAGCCTGATGCCGGTGACGGTCTACCAGGCGCTGGTGAAGGACTGCCCGCAGGCGGAGATCGTCAAGGCGGACGACATCGTGGTGGACCTGCGCATCATCAAGAGCGAGGCGGAGCTGAACTGCCTGCGGGAGGCCTTCCGCATCTCGACGGTGGCGCTGGACCAGGTGCTGGCGGAGATCCGGCCGGGGCTGACCGAGCAACAGGTGGTAGGGATCGCGCAGCGGGCCATGTACGAGAACGGCGCGGAGTACGAGGGCCATCCGGTGTACGTGCTCAGCGGGATCGCCAGCACCCATGCCATCGGGCGGCCCAGCCCGCGGGTGCTGCAGGTCGGCGACTACGTCCAGCTCAACGTCGGCGCACGGGTGGAGGGGTACTCGGCGAGCGTGGGCCTGCCGCTGTGCCTGGGGAAGATGACCGACGAGCAGCGGCGGGTGACCCAGGTGGGCCTGGACGCGCACTTCCAGACCATCGAGTGGATGAAGGCGGGCATCCCGGCCAAGGAGGTCGTGCTCAAGTTCGAGGAGTACATCCGGGCGCGGGGCTGTGGGGAGAACCTGCTGTACGGCCCTTGCCACGGGCTGGGGATGATGGAAGTCGAGCGTCCCTGGATGGAGTCGCACTCCGAGTATCTCCTGCAGCCGAACATGACCTTCCAGGTAGATACCTTCCTGTATGGGGAGACCTTCGGCCTGCGCTGGGAGAACGGGGCGCGGATCACGGAGACAGGCGTGGAGATGCTCTCGGATAAGGCGTTCGAGGTGCTGGAGCTGGAGTAGGGGAGCTTTCCGGTCGGAATGTAGGGGCGAATGTTGGGGCGTCTGCGCCCCAACATCCGCCCCTACGAGAGGCGATGACTCATGACCAAACCCATCACCGTCGTCCTCGGCCTCGATGTCGAGACCGATGTGGGGAGCTGGTACAACACCTACGAGGGCATGGTGCACGGGACGCCCCTGCTGCTGGAGATGTTTGCGGAGAAGGGCGTGACCGGGACCTTCTTCGTGACCGGCGCGGGGGCGCGGGAGCATCCCGAGGTGGTGCGAGAAATCGCCGCGGCCGGGCAGGAGGTGGGGTGCCACTCGCTGTATCATGAGACGGTCGGGGAGCCGCTCTTCCCCATCCCCGGCGTCACGCCGCTACTGCCCGAGGAGGTGGAGCACCGCCTGGAGGTGGCCACCGACCTGGTCGCCGAGGCACTTCGGTCGGGACCCCCTCTCCTGCAAGGAGAGGGGGCAGGGGGTGAGGCTCCGCGGCCGGTGTCGTTCCGTTGCCCGCGGCTGTTCGGCGGGACGCAGGTGGTGCGGGCGCTGGAGAACCTGGGATATCTCGCCGACGCCAGCTACCCGCTGTATTTCTACCAGGAGCGGCTGGTGCCGTACCATCCCGCAGCGGAGGACTGGACGCAGGAGGGGGACCTGCGGCTGCTGGAGATCCCCAACTTCGCCGACCTGACCGTCAACAGCCAGGACCCCTACGGGCGCGACCGGGACCAATGGCCGCTGTTCCGCACCGAGAGCGCGGAGGCGCTGCTCGGGCATGTGGACAACTACGTGGGGTTCGTGCGGGAGCAGGGCTTGCCGGTGGTGCTGTGTTTCTACTTCCACCCGTGGGAGTTTCTGCCCATGCCGGAGAGCATGTTCCTGGGCGAGGGGACGGTGGTGCCGGAAGAATTCCTCATCAAGAACTGCGGGCCGTATGCGCTGGAGCAGTTCGGGCTCATGCTGGACGGCCTGAAAGACAGAGGTGCGGAATTCACCAGTTGTGCCAAGCTGTCGGAGACGTGGGAATAGGCCATGCGAGTACTGGCGGTTGGTGCACATCCAGATGATGTGGAGACTTACTGCGGCGGGACGCTGGTGCGTTATGCCCAGCGCGGGGATGACGTGTGGGTGCTGGTATGCACCGACGGCGGCGGCGGGCACCAGGTGATCCCCACGGAGGAGTTGATTCCCATCCGGGAGCGGGAGGCCCAGGCGGCAGCGGTGGCGCTGGGGGCGCAGTTGGTGATGCTGGGCGAGCCGGATGGAGGGCTGTTCGCGGAGGCCGCCACGCGGAAGAAGATGCGGGAGGTCTTCGCCGAGGTGCGGCCGGAGGTGGTGCTAGCGCATCCGCCGCAGGACTACCACCCGGACCACCGGGCGGCCTCGCGGCTGGCAGAGGAGGCGTGCGGGCTGGCGGGGGGGAGCCTCACCCCCTACCTCCTCTCCTTGCAGGAGGGGGGGGAGAAGCGTGGGCCGGCCTTGTTGTACATGGACACGCAGGAGGGCCTGGGGTTTGTGCCGGACCTGTACGTGGACATCAGCGGGGAGGCAGTGGAGAGGAAGCTGGCGGCGCTGAGTTGTCACCGGAGCCAGGTGGACTGGCTGGCGCACCACGACGGGATTGACCTCTTGGAGTGGGTGCGCGGGGCGGCGCGGACGCGCGGGATTCAGTGTGGGCTGGAGTACGCGGAGACGTTTCGGATGGCGCCGGGCTGGGGAAGGGTGAAGACTTGGGCGATGCTGCCCTAGCCGACCCGAGGGACACCATGTATGGCGTCCCTTGACGGCAAGTCGGCCCGGACCGGACCTCAGCGGTCTCGGTCCGGGCAGTTAGTGTTGGTCCCCTCGGAGTTCTCCCCTACTTGATCAGCCGCAGGGCGAACGGATAGCGGTAGTCCTCACCTTTGTTGACTGCCATCGCTGCCATGATGCAGTAGATCAAGTCCACGATGCTCACCGCGATGATCACGAAGATGCCGATGAGCACCATGGTGAGGATGCCGCCGACAATCATGCCGATCAGCACCGTGATCTGGAAGTTGAGGGCCTCCTGCGCCTGCCTCTTGGCGAAGGGCTTCTCGTTGGCAGTGAGGTACAGGATCAGGGGCCCCAGCCAACCGGTGACGAAACCGAGGATGTGCGCCAGCATCGCGAGGGACTTCTCGTCGCTAACGTTGGCGGGCTGGATCTCTGGAGCGGGGCTGGGCGGCGGAGTCTCCGGGGTGGCGGCAGGAGGCGGGACTTGCGGGTTATCGGCCATGGTCGTTACCCTCCCTGGGTGTGATAGGACACGTCTACCACGTACGTATTCGACACCGGGCGCCAGAGTCCTTCATTGCCGCGGACGCCATTCTATTCTGAATTCGCAGTGGCCCGGTCCGGAAGGTCCGCGACACGCGGAGGCTGCTTCCAACCGAACCTCATCTCACACCCCTCCGCCCCGGCGCAGGCCATGTGGGGCATGGAGAACTCGCACTGGTCGCCGAACTCGTGGCACCAGACGCGGCCCTCGGTAGGGCAGATGGTCTGGGCGATGCGGGCGGCGAGGTCCTGGCGGTCGGACTTGCGCAAGAGCTCCAGCCAGGGGCAGGCGTGGATGGTGAAGGTCACCGCGTCAACGCCGGCCGTGATCGTGAAGCGGTGGCCGTCGGCGGTGAGCTTGAGGGTGAAGCACTCGGCGAGGTCCTCGGGCGCGTTGCCGCCGACCTCGAGGAGCCGGCGGGCTTGGCGGGCCTGGATCTTGGCGAGGATCTCCCAGACCCGGCGGTCCAGTTCGAGCGCTTCCTCGAAGTCGTGGGCCTCCTCGACCTTCATGAACCACAGCCCGTCGACGACGTGGTAGGCGCGGCGGAGGTACTCGACAACGATGTCGGGATCGGGCACGGGAGCCTCACCTCCTGCTCTCTCCCTGCGCACGTTCCGTGCGCTTTGCAGGGGAGGGGGGAATCAATAAGTGGCAACGCCAAAGCCGCCCCTACGGTTGGCACCCCTGCATGGCCCTGTGGACTTGCTCCAGCAGCGTCTGGCCGATGTCCTCGCAGGCTTCCTCGGTCTTGCCCTCCCAGCGCATGACTAGCTCGGCGCCGGTGTTGGAGGCGCGGATGAGCGCCCAGCCCTCCGGGAATTGCATGCGCGCCCCGTCCTTCTCCACCATCGGGTAGTCGCCACGGAAGTGGTCTGCTACCTGCTCGGCTACCTGGAACTTGGTCTCGTCGGGGCATTTCAGCCGCGCCTCGGGGGCGGTGTAGTAGAGCGGGAGGGAGTCCACCGCTTGGCGGAGCGTCTCGCCGGAGGCGGCCACTGACTCTATCAAACGCGCGGCGGCGAAGGCGGCATCATCGTACTTGAGGTACCTGTTCCCGAAGTAGCAGTGGCCGCTGGTCTCGAAGCCCAGGGGAGCGCCGGCCTCGGCCATGCCCGCGAGGATGTAAGGGTAGCCGCAGGCGGTCATCTTCACCTGACCGCCACGGGCCTCGATGTCGTCAATCAGCGCTTGCGAGCAGCGGACCTCGGTGACGATGGTGGCGGGGCCGTGGCGGAGAATCTCCCGGCAGAGCGGGGTGACGTACCGGTCAGGATAGATCATCTCACCGTCGTGGGCGACCACGGCAATGCGGTCGCCGTCGGCGTCAATGGCTATCCCCAGGTCAGCGCCAGTCTCCTGCACCTGCGCGGCACATTGGGCGATGCCCTCGGGCGTCAGCGGGTCGGGACCGCGTCCGGGGAAGCTGCCGTCGGGCTCCTCAAACAGGGGCGTGACCCGGCAGCCCAGGTACGTCAGCAGTCGCTTGGCATTGAAGGTGCCGCAGCCGTTGCCCAGGTCGAGGATCACTTTCAAGCCCCGAGCGCAATCGCGCTCCAGTTGGTTCTCTGCGGCGGCGAAGTAGTCGGGCCAGATGTCGCGCTGCTCACAGGAGCCCGCGCCGGAGAGGAAGTCCCCGGCCAGGGCCTCGTCGCCCAGGGCCTGCAGGTCGTCGCCGAAGAAGGGGCCGGAGCCGCGGCGCACCTTGAGACCATTGAACTCGGGCGGCTTGTGGGAGGCGGTCACGCCCAGACCGCCGTCGGCCTGGTAGTTGTCGATGGCGAAATAGACAACCGGGGTGGGGCACTGACCGATGTCGATCACCTCGCAGCCGCAGGCCTGCAGGCCCTCGGCGACAGCGGCGGCGAGGTCGGCGGAGGTGGTGCGCAGGTCCCGGCCGAGAACCAACTTCACCGGCCGACCCAGATCGCGACTGAGGCGGGAGCCATAGGCACGGGCGATCTGGCGGACCACGGGAGGCGTGATCTGCGTCTCCACCTCGCCTCGGATGTCATAGGCACGGAAGATGTCGGGAGATATCTGCATGTAGCTGCCCTTTGGGAAGAGATGCGATAGGGAAGGACGGCAGGCGCGTCAGGGAAGTTCGCTGCTCAGGGAGGGGGCACCTGCCGGGTGAGGGGGAAACAGCAGGGGAATCAGGCTACTATCCCATGCCTGTCCACATGGGCACCGCCGGTCGCTGAGCCTCACTCTCGACCCTGCGCCTGGCAGGAGAGGGGAAGACAAAGCGGCCTGGGATGTGGGAGATCCGCCCTGGTTTGTAGGCACAGCGCAACCCGCGAGGATCAGTAAGCAGGGGGCCAGGAGGCAACGGGGACGAACACAGTTCGCACAGGGCGAAGAGTGTCCGTCCCTCTAGTGCATGCGGCGGGAGCCTACGTAGCGGGAGGCGTAGTAGGACTCGTCCAAGCCGGTGATCTTGACGCCGCTACCCGGGTTGGCGGCGTGGATGAAGCGGCCTCCACCGATGTAGATGCCGACGTGCGAGATGCCGGAGCGGTAGGTGTTCTTGAAGAAGACCACGTCGCCGGGCTCGATTGCGTCGCGGCTAACCGGGCGGCCCTGGCGGAACTGGCCGGTGGAGGTCCGCGCGGAGGAGATGCCGTGGCGGCCCATGACGTATTGCACCAGGCCAGAACAGTCGAAGCCTCCCGGGCTTTCACCGCCGCGGACGTAGGACTGACCCAGGTACCTCATGGCGGTATGAACGATCTGGCGGCCGGCCTCGTTGCCGCCGGTGGAGGTGGAGGTCAGGCTGGGCGCGGAGGAACCGGCGGAGCCGCGCGCCATGCGCTCGCCCCGAGTGTCGATCAGCCAGGAGCCGACCCAACCGATCTCGTGGTTGTCCATGGCGACCTTGTACCAGTCACCCTTCAGGCCAACGATGATCACCTGGGTGGAGAGCACCAGAGTGCCCACGCGCGGATAGTTCTGGCCCGGACCGCTGCGCAGGTTGATGGACGGCCGGGCCACCCAGCCGATCTTGACCTCTTCCTGCTGGCCCTCGATGGTGCGGATGAACTCGGTTCCGGGCGGGGAGAAATCTATAACCCAGCCGGCAATCCAACCGACCTGGCCGTTTGCGGTCTTGATCTTGCACCACTGGTTGTCCATAGCGGTGACGGTAACCTTGGTGCCTTTGGAGAGCTGGAACTTGACGTTGCGGTCCTGGCCAGGGCCCTCGCGGATGTTGCACGAGTCCTCGTCAATCCAGGCGGTAAGGGTGCGGAAGCGGCTCTTGCCGGGATCGGGAAAACCGGCCGGAGCCGGGGGGACAGCGGTGGCGCTGTTGGGCGGTTTGAGGTAGGCGCGGGCGATCCAGCCAGCGGCGCCGTTGTTGACCCTGACCTTGGCCCAGCTAGGCTGGCGCTCCAGGACCCAGACGGTCTGGCCCTCGCGGAGGCGGGCGATGATGTCATACTTGGTTCCAGGGCCCCGGCGGAGGTTGACAATCTCACCGTCAACGAAGGCCTTAGCCGGGTCGGGGGCCTCGTCGGCCAGGCGGCGGCCGGTGGCGGCGTCGCTGGTGACGACACTGTCGGAGAGCCAGCCGGCGCCACCGGGCGTCTTGCAGCGCAGCCAACTGCCTCGGCGCTCGAGGACATAGAGCTTGGTGCCGCGCTTGAGGGTTCCGTAGCGGTCATACCCCAAACCAGGGCCGCTGCGGACGTTGGCGTTGCTGACGGAGACCCAGACCGGCGGGTGCGGGTCGTTGGAGGAGGCAGAGGACTCGCCGGCTAGTATGCGGCCCTTGGCGGCAGAGAACTGGAGGAGGTCCTCGCGGACCCAGCCCCACTTGCCGCAGGCGGCCTTGCCGCCGGCCCAGCCGTTCGCGAACTTGGTGGCGAAGAACTTCTCGCCCTTGGAAATCTGGGTGACGACAGCAGAGGTGGTGGAGGGGGACTTGCGGACGTTGACGGTGGCAGGAATGACCCACGCCGTGCGAGTGACCGCCCACACGTCAGATACCATCAATCCCAGACATAAGATTAGCAGGACACCGAGCCCCCTACGGTGCCCCAGCGTCCGACACGCCCCGATTTCCCTCTGCATAGTAGGAGAATTATAGGCAAGGCGGGCAGGCGAAGTCAAGCCAGGAGGCTTTGAGCAGGAGGATGGATGTTGCATGAGTGAGGAGGGGCCGGCCTCCTGCGGTCGCAGACGACCGCAAGTCGACGCGGCCCCTCCGCGAGGCCCTACGCGCTCCCTCTCCCACCCCTTCTCCACAGCACCAGCACCACCACCAGCAGGGGCAGCCAGAGGAAGGCGGTCACCGCTAGCCAACCCAGGGCCGCGCCCAGGTGGCCCCGGGCGCTGCTCAGGAACTTGAGCGGCGTGGTCTTCTCGGTCAAGGTCAGTTCCAGGAAGGACAGGTGCGTCTGCTCGCTCAACTGCGATAAGCTGCCCTTGGAGGCCTGGTTGCGAGCGCGCAAGTCCTGGATCTGTTCGTGCAGCATGCGCTTTGTCCGCGGGTCCTTCTCCGCCTCGTACTTGCGGACCAACTCGTCCTCGGTGGCGCCCAGATCCCGGATCTCGGCGCCCTGGGCGCGGTACTCGCGAGTGGCATCCTCCGTCTCGGTCTTGAGGAGCTTGACCTCGCCGAGATCGCGCAGTTGGGCAACGACGCCCTTGAGCTTGTCAGTGGGGACACGGGCACCCAGATGGGCCTCGCGCCGACCGCCCTTCTCCAGGCGCAGGTCATCCTGCTCGATGAAGCCCTTGGCCTCCTCGATGATGGACTTGGACCGATCGTAGGCCTCCTGTACGTCGCGAACCAGCAAGCTCAGGAGGGTGTGCACGATCTTCTGGCGATCCGAGCTGGTGTCGTACCAGGGCCTCTCCGGCCCGGCCTCTGCGGGGGGAGGGTAGCGGAGCGTGGGGGGCGGAGGGGGAACCGGGGTCAGGCGGGCCCCCAGTGCCTTGGTGTGATGGTCGGCGCTCTGGCTGCCGGCGGTGCGCTCTTCGCCTGCCCCCGGGGGCGCGGCGGCGGGCTTGCCGCCGCTCCTAACGACCGTGCCGGCCGTGGGAGCGGCCGTCGAGCCTTGCGCCGGCGGGGAAGCAGGGAGAGCTTGGCCGGCGAACTCTCCCCCGGCCGCGGGACCATCGCGAGGTCCGGAGGCGCGCTCGTATGCGGCACCGGTTGAGGGTGCCATCATGGCCCGCTTCGCCGGCATCAGATTGGGCAGGAGGGTGGTCAGGCCAACAAAGCTGATGACTAACCCCGCCGCGGCCGCCAGGACCAGCGGCTTCCAGTTGGTCCGGCGCTGGGCTGCGGTGCTGCGCATCGCTTGGCGCGTGCGGCTATCCAGGTCACGAATAGCGATTAGGCAGCGCTCCTCCAGGTCGGCCGGGGACTCCTCCTCCGGCATGCGAGCCAGTACTTCCTCAAGAGGCGAATCGAAGGGTTCCGTTGCTTCCGGGCGCATCTCCCGCACTCTCCTTTCCCAGCGTCGGCTGCAGGAGGATCCACAGGCGGCGGAGGCCCTCGTGCAGGCGCCAGCGGATGGTGCCCGCCTCCACGCCCTCGCTCTGCGCGATCTCCACCGCGGAGACGCCGAGGAAGTAGCGTAGGGCCACTACCTGGCGGTAGGCCTCCGGTAGGCGACGGACCGCGGCGCAGACGAGGTCGCTGCGCCCGTGAAGAATCGCCAGTTCCTCAGCCGTGGGTTCCGGGTCCGGGAGGTCCTCTAGAGCCATCTCGTCGACGGGCTCCTCCCGGTGGTGCTGCCGGCTCCACCAGTTGCGGTTTATGTTGAGGGCCACCCCGTAGAGCCAGACCTCCGGCCGCGACCGCCCCTGATAGGAGGCGGCCGACTTCCAGGCCTGCTCGAAGGTGTCCTGGGTCAGGTCAGCGGCGACCTCGGCATTGGGGGACAGGCGCAGGTGCAGGTTGTAGATGCGCTGGTACTGCGCCCGGACCAGGTCTTCCCAGGTGGCGAGATCGCGCTGGCCCAACCGAACTGTTTCAGCGCTGGTGGCCAAGGCCCTCACCTCGACTTTCTGCCCGCGGGCGAAGGTTGCAGCGACGTCGGGAAGTGAGTGGCAGGGAGAGCAGCAAACGTTGGGAGGAAAGAGGTGGAACGTGGAAAACGGCAACGGCAGGGGACGTAGTCCCCTGCCGTTGAGTCTGTCTTGGGGCCTGCCTTCGAGCCGGTCGTCTAGTAGTCGGTCGGCCAGTCGGAACCGAACTCGCAATGGCCAGGTACGTGGTCCTCATAGCCGGTGTAGCCGGGGGGGGGACAGGTGGCGCTGGTGAGCGCCGCAAAGGGGCCGGAGTCGGCCTTGTACCACTTAACGTGGCCGTCGACGAAGACGAAGTTCTTGCCGCCGTTGTGCGGCATCTTCTCGGTGTCGTCGGGGTACTTCTCGCCGTTGCCCATCTGGTAGAAGGACTCCATGGCGGCGTCCGACCAATAGCCGACGGGGAAATAGCCCTTCTCGGTGAGCAGTACGGTGGAACAGGGGGCCGGGAATTGCTCGGTGCCGGCGCCGGACACATACCGTGGCAAGGCATAGCCGCGGATGCCGGCATCCTGGTTCATGCAGTTGTCGGGGCAGACCAGGATTTGCTGGTTCTTGGTGTAGGGTTCAATGGCGGTGTCCCAGGTAATGCAGTCAGTCTCCGGCGAGGGCTTGGCCGCTTGGTTGGCGGTGTCCACCCATTGCGGAAGGATCTGGTCGTAGTCCATGGCGTAGGAAATCATGGCCAGACCCAACTGCTTGAGGTTGGACATGCAGTGGGTTTGGCGCGCCTTAGCTTTGGCGCGGGCAAAGACGGGGAAGAGAATGGCAGCCAGGATAGCGATGATAGCTATCACGACCAGCAGCTCGATCAGGGTGAAACCACGGCGGGAGGTGAACATGCCAACAACCCCCTGTGTGAGAGATCGCATATGAATCGGTTCGCAGAGCTTGGTAGGTAAACAATCCTCGCTTAAACAGGTTCCCTTTTGGCAAGGGAAATCCCTGCTATGGGTAAGGTGATTGACGAATGTTTCTGGTTTAGACAATTCTGCCCGGAGGAGGGGCGATCTGGGCGGCGACCCAGGTCCCGAAGGGCCGGGTCAGTTGCGTCGGGGCGGGGGTTGTGTTATACTACGCCGCACATGGGAGATGCCCTGAGCTACGCCCGCGTGGTTCACGGCGTCTCCTAATCTTTTCTTGCATGGAATCTGCCCGTATTCCACTCGGAGGCGCTGTCGCGGACATGCCTGCCTGTTGCGCGTGGGCTAGTAAAGAGCTTGCGCCACGCGAGACGCAGGCTGGGAAGCCCGCGCTAATGGCGGCACACCGAGTTAACTGGTGATCGTAGTGAAGAAGGGTACCTATCAGCCCAAACGCATCTCACGCAAGCGCAAGCATGGCTTTCGGGCCCGCATGGCCAGCAAGGCCGGGCGGCGGATCATCTCCTCGCGGCGCCGCCAGGGCCGGATGGTGCTGGCCAAGTAGGATGGGGTAGCTTAGACTACGAGGCGGTCTGCCGTGCGCTCCTGGTATCCCCTGCGTAAGCGACGTGACTTCGAACGGCTCTACCGTGAGGGAGTGCGCTTCCGCAGCCCCTTGCTTACCCTGGTGACCCGTACGGAACCGCAGCCGGGCGACTGGCGAGCGGCGGCTATCTGCAGCAAGAAGGTGGGTGGCGCGGTGGTGCGCAACCTGCTCAAGCGGCGACTGCGGAACCTGCTGGATCAGGTGGCCTGGCGGGAAGGGTTGTCCGGAGACCTCGCGCTGATCTGCAAGCCGGAGGCCGCCCGAGCGAGCTTCTTGGAGATGCAGCGCCACGTGCAGCGGCTGGTGGCGCGAGCCGGACTGGAGGAGGCGTAAGGCGGTGAGGCTGATAGCGGCGGGGCTGGCGGGTCTGATTCGGCTCTACCAGCGGACGCTATCGCGCCTGCTCCCGGGGGTGTGTCGGTTCCAGCCGACCTGCTCGGAGTATGCGGTGGAGGCCCTGCGCCGGCATGGCCTGTGGCGGGGTGGTTGGCTGGCGTTGCGGAGGTTGGGGCGCTGCCATCCGTGGCATCCGGGAGGATATGATCCGGTGCCGAAGGGTTTACCCCGTGGCGCTGCGCACCACGACCCTCCCTAGGGTAGTATAAGATGGGAATCGAGTGCGGAGAGCAGCGGGTAGGGACCCCGGCCTCCAGTAACGACCAAAGGACATCTAGTTGAGATCACGCTCGCTTGCGATATTATTGTGCGTTCTGGTGATGGTGGGACTGTGGGGTGGGGCCGCCGGGGCGGCGCCTCTGCCCAAGCAGGTCGGCTTGCCGGAGGAACTGACCATCCAGGACCAGCCGTCTTTGGACGAGCAGGCGGAGATCCTCACGCAGATGGCCGCCTGGGTGCAGCAGAGCGCGCCCAAGTCGGGGTGGGTAGATAAGCTCAAGGGTTTCTTCAGCGGCGGGTCGAAGACTCCGCTGGTCAACCTCTCCCAACTCGACGCAGCCGCGCAATCCCTGAAAGGCAAAGCGGCGCCCATCGCCGTGCAGGGCATCTTCCAGCCGGGCCAGGACGACCCCACCGTCGCCTCTTTCTCCAGCCGGCAGGCTTCCTGCGTGCTCAACCTGGGATCGGCGGTGGTCAAGGAAGGTCTACCGGAGAAGCTGGCCGGTCTGCCGGTGCGCGCGGAGGGTCTGGCGCAAGTGCAGCCCAACGGCACGGTTGACATCCAGGTGGCCCGACTCGTCCCGGCCGGGTCGTTGGTGGGCCTGCGGCTAGGGCGGATCTACGAATTGCAGGGCCAGTTCCAGCCGGCGGTAGCGGCCTACAACGGGGGGGCTAGACTGGCGCAGGGAGAGGGTTGCGAATTTGGCGCCTTCGGCGCTACGCAAGCGGCGGAGTTGACTCTGAGAGAGCTGAATGACCACAAGGCCGCGAAGAAGCTGTACGCGGCGGCGTGGAACCTGTACGCCAAGCGCATCCAGGGGAGGCCGGCCTACTTCACCTGGACCCAGACCCCGGAGGGGGACTGGAAGGAAGCGCCGGTGGCGGAGGCCATCGCCCAGCCTCTCAAGGCGCTGGAAGAGACGGGTATCTGGTACAAGGTGGTGGGCGGATTCGTGACGGTGTGCGGGGGAAATGGAGGACTGGGGCTGCTGCTGCTGGCGGTGGTCACTCGCGTGCTCGTCTACCCGCTGACCAAGAAGCAGTTGGCCTCGGCCCGGGACATGCAGCGCCTGCAGCCGATGATGAAGGTGCTGCAGGATAAGCACAAGGGTGACAAGCAGAAGTTCCAGGAAGAGTTCTGGAAGCTCTGCCAGGAACACGGGGTGAATCCCCTGGGCGGCTGTCTGCCGATGATCGTGCAGATGCCGCTGCTGTACTTTGTGTACATGGGCGTGCGGGCGTACATTGTCAACTTCGAGCACTCCAGCTTCCTGTGGGTGCCCAGCCTGGCACAGCCGGACATCCTCTTGCTCATCGTCTACACCCTCAGTCAGATTGCTTTTGGCAAGGTCACGCAGTCGCAGAACCCCAGTGCGGCGATAGACCCCCAGCAAAAGCAACAGCAGCAGATGATGACGTACATGATGCCGGTGATGTTCTTCTTCCTGTTCCAGAGCTTCCCGGCGGCGTTCATGCTGTACTGGCTGGGAACGAATGTGGCGTACCTGGGGCAGCAGGTGTGGTACAATCGAACGGCGCCGTCGCTGGATTCACCGCCGCCGAAGAAGGGTACCGGGGGCAAGGGAGGGCTGTTCGCGCGGCTGATGAGCAGCGCAGGGAAACCCACGGAAGAGCAGGAGCGTTCTACAGACCAGAGCTACGAGGCGCGCAAAGCGGCGGCGGAGGGGAAGATGACGAGTAAGCAAGAGGCGGAGAAGCGTCGGAAGAAGAAAAGGTGGACGACGAAGCCGAAGTAGGGAACCTCACCCGGCGCGTGCCGCGCGGACCTCTCGTTGCGCTCGGGCTGGGGAGAGGTGGGGGACGAATGAGTCCCGACCGGTTGGTCCAGAGGATCGGGGATTCGGGTCGCGCCGGCCCGAAGCGAGTCGGTGAAGGTGTCAAAAGGAGGAGTCTCGCCTACGCGTAGGGGCCGAGGGAGGCCACCGCAATCCCGTGGGAAGACTCGTGCATATAGACGATGAGCAACGAAGCGCTGGAAGTCACTGGCAAATCGCTGGCGGAAGCCCAGGAGAGCGCGGCCACGGAACTGGGCGTAGGCGTGGACGAGATCGAGTACGAAGTGGTGACGGAACCGAAGAGAATTCTCGGCGTTATCGGGTCCGGGCACTACACCCTCCGCGCCTGGCGTAAGGGCGCGACGCCCCCGTCGGCCCCCCCTCCGGCGGCCGGGGCGGCGGCTCCCTCCGAGGGAGAAGACGCCGAAGGCAAGCCCTCCGTGGAGGAGGTCGCGCGGCGAGCGCAGGAGATCGCCCTGCACATCTTCTCTATGATGGGCCTAGAGGCCACGGCGGAGATTGTCTCGGCCGACCACGACGGGGTGCTACTGGACGTGAAGAACCCCACATCGCAGGGCCTGCTCATTGGCCGGCACGGGGATACTCTGGACGCGCTGCAGTTCCTGGTGGGGGTGGGTGCCAACCGAGGCGAGCACGGCGGCTATCGCGTGACCTTGGACCTGGGCGGCTACCGTAAGCGCCAGGAGGAGAAGTTGCAGCAGACGGCCCTCGACACCGCCGCTCAGGCAATTGAGGCCGGCCAAGAGGCAGTCATTCCTGGGCTGAAAGCGTACGAGCGCCGTATAGTGCACAACGCCCTGGCAGACCGCGACGACGTGGAGACCTACTCCGAGGGCGAGGGAAACCAGCGACAGCTAGTGATCAGCCCGAAGAACCTGCCTGAGTGAGGGCAGAACTGATGAATGATGAGCGATGATTGAGGAACGCCGGGGCCGCAGGTCGGCCTCCTGTTCCTGCACATCGTTCATCATTCGTCGCTTGCAGATACCTCCATGCCCGTACTGTATAAACTGCACACTCTGGAAGAGGCGCAGCAAGCGGCGGCGGCGCTGCAACAGCACGGCCGGCGCGTGGTCATGACCAACGGGTGCTACGACCTCCTGCACCCCGGACACATCGTGCACCTGCAGCAGGCGCGGGACCTGGGCGAGGCGCTGTTCGTGGCGATCAACAGCGACCGGAGCGTGCGGGAGATCAAGGGGCCGACCCGGCCGGTGTATAACGAGATGCAGCGGGCCCTGGTCCTCTCGGCGCTGGAGTGCGTGACGGTAGTGTTGGTCTTCGACAGCGCCAGCCCCCAGTCCGTGATGGAGGTCTTGCGTCCGGAGGTCTACGTCAAGGGTGGCGACTACACCCTCGACACCATCAACCAGGAAGAACGAGCGCTGCTGGAAAGCCAGGGCGCCGCGATTCACATCCTCCCCCTCATCGAGGACTTCTCCACGACGGGTATCATCCAGCAGCTGCAGCACCGCGAGTAGCTCCCCCGGCATCGCTTCCTTTCCGCCAGATACGCTTGACGGTGCGGTCAGTATGAAGTATGCTTTACTAGACGTTACTGTAGTCTGTCCCACTCCAAGCGCTCCCCCCCGAACGTGAGTCTAATCCTGGGCATTTCTGTGCCTGCTCGCAGAGAGTAAGGCAGGAAGCGTATAAACGTAAGGGGGAATACGTATGAGCTTCAAGCTATCACATGGTTGGATCTGGGGGTTGGCGGTCCTGGTGGCGGTCCTGGGAACGGCGGGAGGTGTGAGCGCTTATGAATGGTTCACCTGGTCGGGTAACGGGCACAGCTACGCGGCAATCGACGTGGCGGCTGACGTAGCCACGCAGGCGGCTCTGGCCGACGCAGAGGGCGCTTACCTAGTAACCATCAACAGTTGGGAGGAGAACCTCTTCCTGTACTGGACCTTCAACGCCAAGGCGGAAAACTTCTGGACCGGCGGTTCCCGAAATGCCGCGGGCGAATGGCAATGGGTCACCGGGGAGACTTTCGACTTCACCAACTGGAATTACGAGCCGTGGGCCGACGGCCGTGATAACTTGTACCTGCGCAGTGTGGACGCGACCTGGGGGAACTGGCTGGAGACCCGGCCGATGAAGGCCTTGATGGAACTAGAGGCCCCGGCTGACACCACCCCGCCCGCCCTCACTCTTAACCCGCCCTCACCCGCGCGCCTGGCGCCGCCCTATAACCGGCCGGTACTGGTCACGGTGTCGGGCACGGTGCAGGACGCCGAGAGCGGTGTGGCCCGGGCGTGGCTGGAAGTGCAGGACGAGTACGGCGGGTACAACGACGTCGTGCCCTTGACGGGTGATCTGGCCACGGACGGCACCTTCGTGGTATCGTTCGAGGTGGACGCCAAGCCGGCTCCCCGTGATCGGGACGGGCGCCTGTTTGTGCTGACGCTCTTCGCCGAGGACCAGGCCGGTAACGTCGCCCTCGTCAGTGAGGAGCTCGTGTCTTCTCCGCGGAGGCGCGGCCGCCAGAAGTGACGGCGACCGAGCGCTGCTGATCTCACAGCGGCCGCGCGACTGCCGGTATCCGGTGCGCGCGGCCGCTTCGCGTTTGGGGACAGGCCGGACGGGAGGGAGCAGCGGGATGCAGTTCCTCATCACCATTGACGACTTCAGTCCGGCGATGCCCCTGGTGGTGCAGGAGCGAGCGCTGGCGTTTTGGAGGTGGACGCGGCGGAACTGAAGCGCTACCTGGAATGGCTGCGCTCGGGGTTCCCCAAGCGGCTGGTGCACGCGGGGCTGGAGAGGTGGTCGATGGTGGAGATGTAGAGATGGCGAGACCGTGTAGTTATGCGACAGCCGCTCTTGCTTCCCCGCAGGGCGGCTGTTATCATCTTGGCGCAGGTTCGGTCCGCGTACGAGATCCGATGAGTCGCAGGGGAGGCTTCGTCCATGCCTGAACTCCAACGCTTCGGTGTCTCCATGTCGGAGCAGCTGCTGGTGGACTTTGACGCGCATATTGCCCGGAAGGGCTATGCGAATCGGTCGGAGGCGCTGCGCGATCTGATTCGCGACCACTTGGTCGGAGCGCAATGGGCCGAGTCCGAGGAGGAAGTAGTGGGCGTAATCACCATCGTCTACGACCACCACGCCCACCGGGTGGGGGACCAGCTCATCGAGGAGCAACATGAGCACCATGAGCAGGTCCTGTGCACGACGCATGTGCACCTGGATGAGCACAACTGCGTGGAGGTGATCGTGGCGCGGGGGAAGGGGGCGGAGGTGCAGGCGCTGGCCGATCGACTCATATCCCTGCGCGGAGTAAAGCATGGGAGGCTAGTGTCGACGACGACAGGGGAGCATCTGGAGTGACGGGGTCAGTCGGGAGCGTCGGCCGTTGCGACAGGCCAGATTGAGCCCCGGTTGCACAACTTTCTGGACAAGGCCTTTGACGACCGCCAGAGCGCAGACTGCCGCACGATAATGCACCTCTCCGAGGAAGACGCCGTGGTGCACATTCAGCGGGCCGAGGAGTTCCTGGGGGCGGTGGAAGCCTACCTCCACTCCCACCCCTCCCCCTGACAGCCAGAAGGCGCGGACCCCCGGGGACCCGTGCCTTGCACTACATCCCTCTGGTTCCGCCCCCTCTACTCCAGGTAATCCCGCAACAACTTGCTTCGCCCCGGATGCCGCAACTTCTTGAGGGCCTTGGCCTCGATTTGGCGGATGCGTTCGCGGGTTACCTCGAAGATGTGGCCGACTTCCTCCAGCGTCCGCGAGTACCCGTCCTCCAGCCCAAACCGCAGCTTGAGTACCTCGCGCTCGCGCTCATTGAGCGTGTTCAGCACCCGCATTAGCTGTTCCCGCAAGACCTGGTTGCTGGCGATCTCCAGCGGGGCCTCCTCGTCCTCGTCGGGGACGAAGTCGCCCAGGTGGCTGGACTCCTCCTCCCCCACCGGCGCCTCCAGGCTCAGCGGCTCGGGGGCGATGCGCTTGATCTCCGCCACCCGCTCCAGCGGCATGTCCATCTCCGTCGCTACTTCCTCCAGGGTCGGCTCGCGGCCCAACTGCTGCAGCAGCAGGCGGCTGGTCTTGACCAGCTTGTTGATGGTCTCCACCATGTGCACGGGGATGCGGATGATCCGCCCCTGGTCGGCGATGGCGCGAGTGATGGCCTGCCGAATCCACCACGTCGCGTAGGTGGAGAACTTGTAGCCCTTCTTCCAGTCAAACTTCTCCACCGCCCGCATCAGTCCCATGTTCCCCTCCTGGATCAGGTCCAGGAAGCTCATGGTCGAGCGGCCGGTATACTTGCGGGCGATCGACACCACCAGGCGCAGGTTGGCGTTGGCCAGCGCCCACACCGCCCGGCTGTCCTGCAGCTTCATGAGGCCCGCATCCAGGCTGCTGGCGTCGAGCTGATGGCTGAAGTACATGCAGATCAGGTTGCGGCAGCCGGCGTGGGCCGTCTTGTCCTCCGGCACGGTGCGGGTCACTACCGGTGAGCAGCGTCGCTCAGCCGTGGTGAAATCCAGTACAAAGTTTTCTTGCAGCGGGAAGCCGGTCTCCCCGATGACCCCCTGCTTGCCGCCCACGACGGTCAAGGTGTGGACCAGGTCCCCGCTGAGCGCCTTGGCCGGCAGGAAGTGGATGGTGCGCTCGATGGGGTCGTACTCCACCTGCCCCTCCACCGGCGCGTTCATGGCATCGCGCAGGACCACAGTCTTGTTCTTGATGGACCCAGGCTTGGCCCGGCGGTCGAGCGTGAGCACCAGGGACGCCGCTCGATCCACCTCCTCCGCGCCCGGCGCAGGGAAGGTCTGGCAGACATGCGGCGCGCCTTTGGCCGCCGCGGTGCTGAAGCTCAGCCGTTGCCGCCGCGAGAGGGTTTGTCCCTCCTCGCTGCGCACGCCCTCATGCCCGCCCAGGATCTCCACGTTGTAGGTGTTGCGGTAGCGCCAGGGCTGGTTGGGTTTGAAGGTCAGCGCCCAGGGCTCCGGCCCCACCTTCACCGATCCCCGCACCTTGCGCCCCTGCCCGTCGGCGATCAGCAGTCGCTCCGGCGTAACCGTACGCGGGTCCAGCGCGTCATCAAAGTACAGGATGAGTGGCGTTGTCGGCTCGGCGTTCTCGTCGCCCTTGGCGGGGCGGCTGCCGACCAAGTGAATATGGCTCCCCAGGGACGAGGTATAGAAGTTGAGCGAGAAGTCGTGCTCCAGCGGCAGACCGTTGATGTCATACAGGCCGCCGTCGCCGCCGCGGATCGTCACCACGTACTGCGTGTCGTGGTTGAGCCGCTCCTTGGGGGTGAAGCGCAGGCAGTTGTGGACGCGATCATACGTCAGGTCGCCCTCGCCCTTCTGAATCCGCTGGGCCAGGTCCACCTCCTGCGCGGCCGTCAGCAGCGGCACTTTGCCGATCGAGCGCAGGTACATGCGCACGGAATCGTCAATGGGCACCGACTCGGAGTCCCCGCCCGCGCTAAACAGGTCCTCCTCCTCGATCTCCACGGAACCCTCCTCCTCGTCGAGCAGGCTAATCCCGATGTCGCCGATGATGCGGTACACTTCCCCCAGGTCGCCGGGCTCGAGGAGATCGCAACCCTCCAGAGCCTCCTGCACCTCGGCATGGGTCAAGTGCCCCTGCCGCCGGCCCTTGGTCAGCAGTTGCTGCACTTCTTCGAGTCGCCGCAGGGCGGACTCTCTCCCCTCAGACAAACAGCTCAGCTCCCTTCAACTGTGAGAAATGATAGACCTTACTTGATGGATGTAGATCGGTACCCCGGGCGTGGGCTTGGTGGCGTCCTCTGTCCCTAATCCCCATTCACAACCCCTCATCAGTCTCCTTCAACGTCTCTCGCCCCCCCAGCGGACCATTGGGCTGGAGGAACTGATACCCCCCCCGCCCGTGGAACTTACGTCTCAGCCGGCAGTACCGCAGATAGTCGGGGTCGTCGGGACTGATCTCACCGCGGGAGAGCGCGGGGACCACTCGCGCGCGCAGCGTCTCGAAGCTTTCTACCGTCTCCAGCTCCTCCGCCGCCTCATCCTCCTCCTCGAGGAACTCATACCTCTCCTGCCCCCCTCCGGCGCCACGGTGCCTCCGTAATTTCTCCACCAAGGGGAGTATCTCCTCCTCCGTCGGCTCCGGCAGCGCTCCCAGCAGTAATTCGACGCCCAGTGCCCGACAGCCTCCCTCCTCCGGCATGTTCTCCACCACCTCGTGCGGCGCGAACTCCGCTGCCTCCCTCCGATGAGCAAATACGGCACCGGCCAACTCCCGGTGGGGTCCGGGACTGAAATCCTCCTCCGCCAGCAGCGTGGTCAGGCGGTGGCACCACTCGGCGTCCTGCAGGGCCAGGCACAGCAGTTGGCGTTCCACGCCGGCAACTGCAAGCCTTCCGTCGAGGCCAGGCGAAAGGCGCCACGGCTCCAGTTCCTCCCCGCGCCGGGCCAGGCTCTGCTCGACGAACTGCATGTCCCGCGCCGGGTTGTGGCGCCGGGACGGCCCCTGAGGCGCCCGCCGGGCCACCTCCATCGCCAGGGTACGCTGCATCGCCGCCGTCCGTCCCGGATTGCCCTGCCCCCAGCGGTCCGCAGCACGGGCCAACAGATCATCCCGCCGCACCCGGTCTTGCACCTTCACGAGCACGTTCACCGCCCGCGCCGCCGCCCGCGTCAGCCCCTGCTCCCCCTGGTCCCGGTAGCGACTGAACACCATCTCCAGTTGGTATTCGGCCAAGCTCAGCCGCTTCTCGAGCAGCTTCTCCCACGCCGCCAGGCCCTGCGCGCGCACGAACTCATCCGGGTCCACGCCCGCCGGCAGTGCCAGCACCTGCGCCTCCACTCCCGCTCGCTCAAATACCTCCAGGTTGCGCAGCGCCGCGTTTTGCCCGGCGGTATCGGCGTCGTACGCCAGCACCACCGTTTCCACGTAGCGCCCCAACAGGCGCACGTGATCCTCGGTCAGCGCCGTGCCCAGCGCCGCCACCACTTGTTGGAACCCCGCCTGGTGCAGGGCGATGCAGTCGGTGTACCCCTCCACCAGTACCACGTACCCCGCCTGCCCCATGGCCTGTCGGGCCTGCGGCAGGGCGTAGACATGGCGGCCCTTGCGAAAGAGGGGGGTCTCGGCGCTGTTGAGGTACTTGGCCGGATCGTCCGGGTCCAGCGTCCGCCCGCCGAAGCCGATGACATGCCCGGCGGCATCCACGATAGGGAACATGATCCGGTTGCGGAAGGTGTCGTAGACGCCCCCGCTATGCTCGCGAGCGCGGACCAAGTCCACCTCACGCAGCACGTCCATCCCCAGGCCCTTGTCCGACAGGTAACGCCCCAGGTTCTCCCAACCGGGCGGCGCGTAGCCCAGGCGGAACTGCCGGATGGTCTCCTCGCTCAGCCCCCGCCGCGCCAGGTACTCCCGCGCCCCGGCGCCCACGCCCGACCCCAGGCGCGACTCGAAATACTCCGCGGCCTCGTTCAGCGCCCGCTGCAGGAGCTTGCGCCGCTCGGTCTTGGCCGCATCCACCGGCCGCCCCCGCCACTCCAGCCCCACCATCCGCGCCACCCGCTCGGCGGCCTCCGGGAAGGACAGGTTCTCGATCTTCATCAAGAAGGAGAACACATCCCCGCCCTCGTTGCAGCCGAAACATTTCCAGAAGCCTTTCTCCGGGTCCACGATGAACGAGGGGGTCTTCTCCGCGTGGAAGGGGCAGCGCGCCTTCAGCCGTCGGCCCGAGCGCTGCAGAGGGACATACTGGCCGATGATCGCCGCCAGGTCGGCCCGGCGCTTAATTTCTTCTTTGAGGTCGTCCGTCTCCATGGCCTGCGGCATCCCCTATCGCCCGCGTTGTGTCATGAGAGGCAGTTCCACGTGGGAGGGGTCGAATCCTCCCGGGAGGACTGAGGTCGGCAGGTCTGCCGGGACAGTATCTGTCCCCAACCGGTACGCCCGCAAAACAAGCGGCCCCTCCCATCCCGGAAGGGGCCGCTCTCCTATCTCGGTTGCTTGTGGCTGCTTTTACCGCCAGATCTGTATCCGTGTCACCTTCATGTCGTGCATCGTGAAGGCGACGTTGTTGTTGTCATGGTAGCGCAGGATCACGTCGCGCGAAAAGACGTGACTGTTGCCGGCGAAGCTCACTGAGAGTGGGCCCGTGCCCGGTGCCGCCGCTCCGGGGCCGGTCGACTCGAAAGTGATCGACTCGTCCGGGTAACCGTACCGGTATAGCACCCGCTTGAAGTCGTCGCCCAGCTTGACATACTGGTGCGGCCGCCACAGGGCCGTCCGGGCGTAGGTGCAGTCCTCGCCCACCACCAGGATGTGGTCAATGTAGCCGTCTCGGTCGAGCACGAAGCCCAGCACTACCGGACCCTTGTTGTAGATCCACTCGACCTGCCCCGAGCTCACGCCGGCCCACACGGCCAGGGCCCACGTGGGGAAGGGCTCCGCCGCGGCGACCGCGCCGCCAGGGGCTCCCGGCATTCCGAGCGCGCCCGGCAGTCCGCCCGGTCCCGACGGGAACCCGCCCGGTCCCGGCACGCCGCCGCCGGCTGGCCCGGCCATCCCCGGTGGGGGCGGGGCGCCGACTCCGCCCGCCATGCCCATCCCGGCCGCGGGCGGCAGCATCTGCGGCGAAGGCCCGCCCATCATCGGTACTCCCACCCCGGCCATCTGCGCCGAAGCGGGTGCGTCAAATTCCGGCCCTACTCCCACTACCACCCCATCTGGTTGCCCATATACGTCCAGCAGGTTAATGGCGTGCTGGCCGAGGCGCATCCCCGCCAACTGCTGCTCCCGGGCTCCGGCGGCGCCGGCGGCCAGGACTAGCAGCGTAACCAACAGCATAAGTGTGCCGATCTTGAGTGCAAGCGGCCTGTTCATGCGGACGACTCCCTCCCTGGCGCCGCGAGCGGCGTCCGGAATGTGACCACGTGCTGTGAATGCTTCTGTTCCCACACCTGCCCCCACTCCGGACGGAGTATACCACAAGCGGGAGACTATGCACAAGCGCGGTTTATCGTTCGGTAGGCAGTGTCGACTGACATTTTCCCTCCCTGCATGCTATACTTCCCCTCGACGATGTCTCTCACCTACCACCTGATCACCATGGGCTGTCAGATGAACGAACGCGACTCCGAGACCCTCGCCGGGATTCTCGAATCGCTCGGCTATGCCCGCGCCCAGTCCGCGGCCGAGGCCGATGTCATTCTGCTCAACACCTGCGCCGTCCGCGAGAAACCCGAGCACAAAGTCTTCTCCCTGCTGGGCGAGCTGGCCCGTCATCAGCGCCGAGGCGCCATCATCGGCGTCTGCGGCTGCGTCGCCCAGGCCTTTGCGGCGGCCATTCGCGAGCACGCCCCCCAGGTGGATCTCCTACTCGGCCCCCGCAACTACGCCGACCTCCCTGTCTTACTCGAGGAGGCCCGCTCCAACCGCCACCCCCAGGAGGCCCTTGACTGGGACCGCTGCATCCCCGAGGACCTCCCCGCCACCCGTGACAACACCGTCACCGCCTATGTCAACATCACCTACGGCTGCGACAACTACTGTGCCTACTGCATCGTCCCCTACGCGCGTGGTCCGCTCCAGAGCCGCCGCCCCCCGGCCGTCCTCGACGAGGTTCGGTGCCTGCTCGACCAGGGCTACCGCCAGATAACCCTCCTGGGCCAGAACGTTAACGCCTACGGCCAGGATCTGGACGAGCCGGTGGACTTCCCTGAGCTGCTGGGCCAGGTGGACCAGCTCTGCACCGGCCAGCGGATCCGCTTCACTACCTCCCACCCCCAGGACGTCCCGCTCCGCCTGATCGAGGCCCTCCGGGATCTCCCCTCGGTCTGTGAGTGGCTACACCTGCCCCTGCAGGCGGGCGATAGCACCGTCCTGGCCCGCATGGGCCGCGGCTACACCGCCGAGGCCTACCTCGACCTGGTTGCCCGCGCCCGCCAGGAGATCCCCGGCCTGACCCTCTCCACAGACGTCATGGTCGGGTTCCCCGGCGAGACCGAGGAGCAGTTCGAGAATACCTACCGGCTGCTGGAGACGATCCGCTTCGACCAGGCATTCACCTTCAAGTTCTCTCCGCGGCCAGGCACGACCGCCGAGAAGATGCCCGACCAGGTCCCCGAGGAGGCCAAGCAGTCCCGCCTCCAGCGCCTGGCCGAGATGGTCGCCCGCGTGGCGCGGCAAGTCAACCGCCACCAGGTCGGCGAGGTTCTCGAGGTCTTGGTGGAGCAGACGGACGCCAAGTCCCCCCGCCACGTCCGCGGCCGCACCCGCGGCAACAAGCTAGTGATCTTCCCCGGCGAGCAGGACCTCCTCGGTCAGATGGTAAACGTTCGCGCTACCGAAGCGAAACTGTGGGGCTTCCGGGGTGAGCGCCTCCCGTAGGGGCGGCAGCAGCGATCGGTGGTGGGTGTGACCTCAGCTTGTCGGTAATGAGCCCGGCGGCGTAGACCAGGAAGGGAAACTCATGAAACTCGGGATTCACGCCTATGCATGGTGCTCCCAATGGTCCAATGAGACGCTCAATCTTATCGACCGGGCCCAGCAACTCTCTCTGGACTTCATCGAACTGCCGTTGCTCTGCCCGGAGACGTTCGATGCCGCAGCGGTGCGACGCCGGCTGGAGGCTCTGGATTACGAGGCCGTGACCTCAACCGTGCTGACCGCAGACACAGACTTGACCAGTGCGCAGCCGAAGATTCGCGCCCAGGGCGTCGCCTACCTCAAGGACTGTGTGCGGATGACCCAAGAGATAGGCGCAACCAGCCTCTCCGGTGTAATCTACTCGCAGCACGTGAAACCGGCGAATAGGCGGCCCGCCCCGCAGGAATGGGAATGGGCCGCGGAGGGCTTGCGCGAAGTCGCGGACTACGCGCTGGAGGCGGGTGTGACCGTCGGCCTGGAACCGGTCAACCGCTACGAGACTTACCTCGTCAATACGTGCGAGCAGGCCCTGCGACTGCGGGATATGATCGGCCGCCCCAATGTCAGGCTACACCTTGATACCTACCACATGAACATTGAGGAGAAGAGCTTCTACGAGGCGACCAAGCTCGCGGGGAACGCCCTGGTCCACTACCACCTGTGTGAAAACGACCGGGGCATACCGGGGACAGGGCTGGTGGACTGGGACGGCATCTTCCGGGCCCTGGCGGAGATCGGCTATCAGGGCTATGCCGCCCTCGAATCCTTTGTGGACTGCACCGACAACATGCAGACTTGGGTCTGGCGTCAACTCGCGCCCAGCGGGGACGACCTGGTCCGGGAAGGGCTAGCGTTCGTGCGAGACATGCAGGCCAGATACGGCCTGTGAAGAGAGGAAGGTAATCCCCCCAGGAGTAACCCGTGCACTCCTTCCTCACCTGGGATCAACTCGCCACTCTTTGGATCAACCAGCATCACCACCCGATCCTGGACGCCCTCCTCATGCCCGTCTCCTGGTTCGCCGAGGGCGGGGTCGGCTGGATTGCGGTCATGCTGGCCCTGCTCATCTTCGGCAAGCGCCGCGAGCGCCTGCTCACGCTGGTCTTCCTCGGCGGCCTGCTGCTCACCGAGTTCGCCCTCATGCCCCTGTTCCGCGAGTACGCCCCCCGCCCCCGCCCCTATACGTACATGGAGGGCATCCGGGCGCTGGGCGTCCCCTGGCAGACGACTTCCTTCCCCTCCGGCCACGCCCACCTGTGGGCCCAAGCCACACTTCTCTATGGCCTAGCCTACCGCCGCTGGCTCTGGCCCCTGATCGTCCTGACCCTCCTCACCCTCTACTCCCGCCCTTACGCCGGCATGCACCATGTGCTGGACGTGATCGCGGGGGCCGGGCTGGGTGGAGTGATGGGGCTGATTGAGGTGGGGGTGGCGTCCAAGGTGGGGCTGATGAGCACGGCGGGGAAGGAACAGACAGAAGGGCCGGGGCAGTCGGATTCGTAGGGGCGCGTTTTGGGTGGGGTTCAGAAACGCTCTTTTCTGCTCCGCGTGGCGCGGGCTTTCTAGCCCGCGTCCCATGAATATGCGGATGGGAGGGCGGGCTGGAAAGCCCGCCCCACGCGGGCGCCGACGCCCGAAAGCCGCCCCTACAGGTGACCGCTCTCCCACTCCACCGCCCTCTCCAGACCCTCCCGGAACCTCACCTTCACCTCATATCCCAGCTTCTCCCGCGCCGCGCTCAGGTCCGCCAGCGAGTGCCGCATGTCCCCCACGCGCTCCGGCCCATATTCCGGCTCCAGGTCCGTCCCCAGGATCTCGTTCAGCGTCGCCACCAACTGGTTGATGGTGTACCGCTCCCCGCAGGCGATGTTGAAGACCTCCCCCGCCACTCCCGGCGCGTGCGCGGCCAGCAGGTTCGCCTCCACCGCGTTGGCGATGTAGCAGAAGTCCCGCGACTGCTCCCCATCCCCAAAGACCAGCGGCCGCCGCCCCTCCCGCAGCGCGCTGATGAAACGCGGGATGACCGTAGCATACTCCGAGGCCGGGTCCTGGCGGGGGCCAAAGACATTGAAGTAGCGCAGCGCCACTGTCTCCAGCCCATAGACATGGGCGAAGGCTGCGCAATAGGCCTCCCCCGCCAGCTTGGAGGCGGCATAGGGCGACAACGGCAGCGGCCGGTCGGTCTCCCGCTTAGGCAGCGCCGGGTCTGCCCCGTACACCGATGACGACGAGGCGAACACCACCCGCCGCACCCCCGCCTCCCGCGCCGCCAGCAGGACGTTCAGGGTCCCGTCCACATTGGCCGCATTGGTCGCCGCCGGGTCTGCCACCGACCGCGGCACCGACCGCAGCGCCGCCTGGTGCAGCACATACTCCGCCCCCGCGAACGCCCCCCGGATGCCCTCCCGGTCGCGGATGTCCGCCTCCACCACCTCCATCTCCAGCCCCGCCAGGTTCTCCCGCCGCCCGGTGATGAAGTTGTCCAGCACGCGGACGCTCTCGCCGCGACGGACCAGCTCCTCCGCGAGGTTGCTGCCAATGAACCCAGCGCCACCGGTTATGAGGTAAGTCGCCATGAACGTAATGCCTTCGGGGCCGGCGATCCCCCAATCCCGGCCCCGGCACCTGTCTACTCCCCCTCTCCCGCGAGGGAGAGGGGGTTGGGGGTGAGCCTACCTCGCCCGCTGCAGCTTAGCCGCCGCCTCTCCCCCATTGAGCAGGTACAGCAGCGGCAGCGGCCGATCGGTGCCCTCCAGGAAGGCTGGCCGCGCCTGCCAGGGGGCCACCGACAGCACGTTGGCCAGGTCCATCCAGTACTCCAGCCGCGCCGGCGGTAGGTTCCAGATCATGTGGAAGTGATTGGCCGGCGCGTACTGCTTGTACTCGACCATGCTGGCGTATTTGGGGGTGACGAAGGTATGCGGCCAGGTCACGTTGGTCAGGTTGATGAGCGTGTCCACTAGCGCGTCCGGCGGGCGCACCGTGACCGCCTCGTCCCAGATCATCGAGAACAGGTTGGTGTCGGCGCTATAGGCCATCCGCCCCGCGATGCCCTCGATCCCCGCCGGCGAGACGAAGGTCACCGAGTTGCCCCCGCCCGGGAAGTAGTAATCCTCCGCCGGGGGCATGTGGACCGCCGCCATGATCTCCTCCGGGCTCGCCCCCGGCAGCGCCGCCCAGTCGAGGGCCGCGCTCCCCGAGTTGTCCCCGTCCACCAGCCCCTTCACCCGCCACAGCACCTCCGCTTCCGCGTCTCCCAAACCGATTTCCTCCGCCTTCGCCTGCAGCTCCCACGGCTCCCATACCTTGCGGAAGTCCATGAACAGCGGCGGGTTGCCCCCGGTCAGCCAGGTGAAGTGCAGCATGGTCAACAGGCCCTGCGTGTCCGCCTCGGTCGCGAAGGGCATCGCCGCCTTCTTCCCGTTGTGGTCGAAGGTCGCGTTGAGCAGCGACTCCATTACGTCGAGAATCGGCAGCGGTATCCCCCGCCGGTCCGACCCCCACTCGAGCTGGTTCATGAACCCGCCGCCGACCGCATTCAGATCCGCCAGCAGGTCCCGCACGATCAGGTACATCGCCAGCCCCTGGTTGAACTTCGCGCTTTCCGCCTCCCCGGCGATCTCCAGCCGTGGCCCTACCATCTGCTCGCACCACGCCCGCAGCGCTTTGACCTCCTCCGCGTCGTAGGCGCCCTTGTTCAACATATCCGCCAGCAGCTTCATATCCAGCCGCGCGATCTCCAGACCGAAGGTCCGCCGCGTCGGGATGATATGCGACAGGGCTGTCTCCATCCCCATCGAGTCGTGCCCAAAGACCACCACGCGCCGCCCTCTCACCCCGACGCGGGTGACGGCGGCGTAGCACCAATCCACCAACGCCTGGGCGGTAGCCGGCGTCATCTCCGGGTTCATCCCGGTATCCGGCCACGTCCCCACGTTCAGGTGCACCAGCTTCCCATACTGGCTCAGCGCCCCGTTCCCGGCGTGGGCAAAGACCACGCCCGGCTTGGGCCCCGAGTTACCGCAGGTCAGGTTGATGGGTATGTCGTTCGGGAACTGTGCTAGCAGCGAAATCAGCGAAAGCTGCGGGAAGGCCCAGGTATCGGGCACGCACACCAGTACGTCCACGCCCTCGGCCTGGAACTGCCGCGCGACCATATCGGCCTGTTTCTCCCCATCCACCAGCGTCGGCGCATACACCACCGGCACCGGCGAGCCATCCGGCAGCTTCACGCGCTCGGCCAGCAGGTCAGCGGTCGTCCCGATAATGTTGGCCGCGCGCGTGCGCGACTCCTCATCAATGCGCGGGTCTCCGGTGGCAAAGACCCCAATGGTCGGCGTATTGGCAACAGCAGGCGAATCATCCGGCAAGCGTTTGGCGGGCATGATAGGGACTCCTCCTCGCAGAATAAGCGGCATGAATAGGCAAACCGGTCGAGGTAGAATTCCCCCGCGCCCCGAGGATTCCTCCCCGGCGCGCTCGCCGACCTCCCCTCCACATGGGGCGGGCTTTCCAGCCCGCGAGCACTGTTGAGCCTTAAGCAGGGGCCGGATAGATGTCAGCCTGCAGCCGTATCGCCGGCTGACAGATTCTATCCGGCCCGTCCCGGAGGACAGGCCTCAAGCCTGTCCCTCCTTCGCACTGCCAGTCGGACTCTCCTGCTCAATAGTGCCGCAAAAGGGGGATTCCTTACAGGGGGAAACCAACCAAACCCACGCCTACTCGCTCTTGCCCATCTTCTCGAGCAGTACGCGGAGGTTCTCTGCGACCATGCGCGTGTTCGGATGCTCCGGCCCCAGCGCCTTCTCCAGTATCGCCAGTGCCCGCCGATACAGCGGCTCGGCCCCGTCCAGGTCGCCCCGCGCCTGCAGCAACCCCGCCAGGTTGTTCAGGCTCTTCGCCGTGTCCGGATGCTCCAGCCCCAGTGCCTTCTTCCGTATCGCCAGCGCCCGCCGGAACAACCGCTCGGCCCCGTCCGGGTCACCCCGGTCCTGCAGCAGCACCGCCAGGTTGTTTCGGCTCGTCGCCGTGTCCGGATGCTCCGGCCCCAGCGCCTTCTTCCGTACCGCCAGCGCCCGCCGATGCAGCAGCTCGGCCCCGGCCAGGTCGCCCCGCGCCTGGAGCAGCAGCGCCAGGTTGTTCAGGATCCTCGCCGTGGCCGGATGCTCCAGCCCCAGCGCCTTCTCCCATATGGCCAGCGCCCGCTGGAACAATTGCTCGGCCTCGCCCAGGTAGCCCTGCTCTTGCAGCAGCCCCGCCAGGTCGTTCAGGTTGTTGGCCACCTCCGGGTGGCCGGGCCCATAGGCCTTCTCACCAATCGCCAGCGCCCGC
>JALGSV010000027.1 GCA_029821755.1 Candidatus Zipacnadum vermilionense
CTAGCGCCGTCGGTACCGGGGTAATCGGGGATGTACTCAATGACGGCGAGGAAAACGAGTGGCCGTGCTATAACCCGCTGGACAACAACCAGTTCGTGTACCAGACCACGAAAGCCGGGATAAACGTAGACGACACCAGCATCTTCATCTACGACATCTCCGGCGCAGCCTACACCCACATTGCGGCCAGCGACTACGTCGACGGAGGGCCCGCCTGGAGCCCGGACGGCACCATGATCGCCTTCCACTCCAACCGCTCGGGGGACTTCGATGTCTACATATGGCGGCTAGCGGACAGCACGCTGCTGCACGTGACCAACGACTCCCGCTCGGATGGCTTCCCGGTATGGAACCAGGACGGCACGCGGCTGGCCTTCACCCGCGACCGAGAGCTGTGGACCACCAACCTCGACGGCACCGACCAGAAGAAGTTGACCAGCCGCTTCTAGCGGAGGCGAGGGCTAAGCGACGGTGATTGCCCGGGTTCTCCGCGAGGAGGATCCGGGTTCTTTGTAGGTAGGGGCCGCGGCCCTCGCCCCTTCCCCTCACCGGAGAGAGGGTAGTGAAGGAAGGCACGACGGTTCTCCACCATGCTACCCCTACGCGATAACATCTCGCACCGGCGCGTTCCGTGGGTCAACTACGGGATCATCGGCGCGTGCGTGGGGATGTACCTGTACCAGGTTGCCGATCCAAGCCTGGTGGAGCGACTGGCCTTCCGGCCCAGCTTCGTGCTGCCGCAGGACGGAGTCCACCTGCCCGTGGCGCAACTGCTGCTGGCGGCCACGGCGACCATGTTCATGCACGGGGGCCTGGCCCACTTGCTGGGGAACATGTGGTTCCTGTGGATCTTCGGGGATAACGTGGAGGACCGGATGGGCCCGATGCGGTTCCTGGTCTTCTATGTGATCTGCGGATTCGCGGCTACGGCGGCACATACGGGGATCGCACTGCTGAGCACGGGTCTGACGGGGCCGGGGGAGTTGGCGATCCCGATGGTGGGGGCCAGCGGGGCGATTGCGGGGGTGCTGGCGGCGTACCTGCGGATGTTCCCCAAGGCGCGGGTGCTAACGCTGATCCCCTTCGTCTTCCTCATGGTTGTGGAAATACCCGCGGTCGCCTTCATCGTGTTCTGGTTCATCCTGCAGTTGCTCTACGGCCTGAGCAGCCTGGGCGGCGGGTCGGGGGTGGCGTTCTGGGCACATGTGGGAGGCTTTGCGGCGGGGTACGCGATGCTGAGGCTATTCGTGCCGCTACCGCGACGCCGGCCCCGTCCGCCGCGAGTGCTGGATATGCGGTGGGAGTAGGGAGGGGACACGGCACCACCACCCCACACCGGCGAGACGTCGGTGCCACCGGGAGGGGAGCCACTGTTTGGCGAACGGGCGGCTGTCGGGCTGCGGTCGCGGACGACCGCTTAACGCCCGAAAGCCGCCCCTACCGGGGGCGCTGGAAGACATAGACGTCCGGGTGGTCGAAGAGTCGGAAGGTGGGCTCCGAGTTGCGGTCGGAGAGGGTCCAGGGGCCCAGGTGGGGCTGGGGGGTGAAGGCGGCGGCAGGCAGCAGGCCGGTGCCGCCACTGAAAAGCAGCGCGTAGTAGGGGTACATCACCGGGAACCAGCGCGCCACCGGCTCCATCCGCTCGTGGCGCAGACCGGTGAGGACCGCGTAGTCCGCCCAGGTGAATAGCTCCGCCAGGTACCTCTCTTTGGCCGCGGCCGCCTCGGGCGGGATCAGCCGACCATAGTAGTCGTGCTCCAGCAAGTGCGGGTCGTAGACGCGCACATCGTACCGGGGCAGCTTCTGCCACAGCGCCAGCCCCGCCGCGCCCCAGGCGTCGTCTTCCTCGATCAGGATATGGGCCCCCGGCCGCGCGTGTTGCTGCACCCACGCTAGGGCCTGCAGGCGGCTGTCGAGCTGCGAGTAGATCCCCAGGTAGGCTACGCACCAGAGCAGGGCACTCAGCCCCGCCGTTATCCCCACCCCCACCCCCAGCGCCCGGACCCTCTTCGCCCGGGCCCCCAGCATCACCGCCAGAAACCCTCCCGCCAGCAGGCAGAAGAGCGGCATCTGCGGGACCACATAGCGGGCCATCTTGATCCAGCCGGAGTTGCCGCTGTAGAGCAGGAGCAGGAAGGCGACGACCGGCACCCACACCAGCCCGGCGCGGCGGGCGAGGACACGGAGGGTCCAGTAGGCGCCGGCCGCCAAGACCAGTACCAGCAGCGGCCAACCGAAGGCGTAGGGGTAGATATGCTGGAGCTGGTAGAGGAAGGGGCGGGTGCCCACGAACTGGAAGGTGAAGGCGAAGGGCAGGGCGCGGTTAGCGCCGGCGACGATGAGCATGCTGGAGAGGACCGAGTCACGGGCGCCGGGGAGCCAGTAGCCGCGCGGGTCCAGGACACTGGCGGGGTTGAGGAGGACGAAGATGCCCAGGCCGAGACCGACCATGGCAAGGGGCTGCCCCAGGCGGCGGACGAGGGCGGGAACGGCGGCACGGCCGGCGGTTGATAGCGAGTAGGCCAGGGCGGCAAGTCCGAAGAGCCCCATGCACAACGCCATGGCCAGCAGGAGCCGAGCCCCGCCGGCGGCCATCCCCTGCGCCTGGGCTTGCCAGAAGTCCAGGCTATGGCCGGCGGCGAGTAGGTCGGCGGTGTGGTGGGTCAGGTGGTACTCCGCCATCTGCTGCAAGCGGTTGTGGATCTGGCCGCTCAGGGCGAGGATCGCCCCGGAGACGGCCATCAGCAGGAGGAACACCGCCTGCGCCCCCCAGGGGCGGCGGACGGGACGGCCTGCGTCCTGCTTCGCCGCCCATACGCCCCAGACCAGCACGGGCACCGCGGCCAGCATCAGAGCGGAGACCTTGACCGACAGCGCCAGACCCAAAGCTACGCCGCACCAGAGGAAGCTGCGCCAGCCGGGGCGCTGGGCCGCGCGCAGGGAGAGGTAGACGACCAGTAGGCCGGTGAAGACGCCCAGGGAATCCACGGTGGCGAAATGCGCCTCGCGGATCGAGAGCAGCGTGACCGCGTACAGCCCCGCTCCCAGCAGCCCCGCAAGGCTGCCCCACAGCCGCCGGCCCATCAGGTACACCAAGTAGATACTAGCCGTGTCGGCCACAGCGGACAAGGCCCGGCCGGTGAGCAGGTAGAGAGCGCCGGTGTCCAGGGCGGAGCCGAAGAGCCCCAGCAACGCGCCCAGAGGCGTGGCCATCAAAAGGAGCAGGTAGTAGGGGAGGTTGCCGTAGTTGCTGCGCGGTGCGCAGGGCAGGCCGCCCTCGGCCAGCACGCGGGCCAGGCCGGCGGCGTTGCCCAGGGTGGAGCTTTCGTCACAGTGCAGGTCCGCCGGGTAGCCCCAGGCCAGCCCGTACAGCCGCAGTCCCAGACCCAGGGCCAGGACCGCCAGCAGGCAGGCGGTCTCCCGACGCGAGCGGGGCGAGGCAGGGCACGAGAGGGCCATGGGAGGGTATTTCGCTAGGGCTGGCGAGGAAACCTTGCGGCGGCCCCACCCTACTCACCGACAAAGGCAGGGCCCACTGTCGCCTGCCGTTTCGTTGACAGGGGGCTTACTAGTTGGTATCATCTGAGCTGGCCTTTGTGTGTTGTCCTGTCATTCCCAGTCGCAAGACGAGGGAGGTCCTGCGTATGGCCAGTGTCGGCCCCCAGGGTGTGCGTTCCAGCGCACGATTTGTGCTGTTTCTCCTGCTGCTTTCCCCCCTTCTGCTGTGCTTGTCGCCTGCTTGGGCGGGGTTCAAGATTGAGTCCCTGCCTGCCTCAGCCGGGGCTAGGGGCACCGACCAACTAGCGGTCGTAGGCCAAGCGTTGGTGATCGTGCCGCGCGGCACCTCCAGCGAGGCCCTACGGGCAGCTCTGGCCGAGAAGAACTGCACGCTGCTCACCCACTACACTCTCGGGAGCGGAACGGTGGCCTTGGTCGGATTTGCAGCCGGCAAGACGGTGCCCGAGGGCCTGGCCTTACTGCAGACGGTGCCGCAGGTGCTCAAAGCCGAGCCCAATCGACTGATGCGCCCACTGGAAGGAACTGCGGCTTCGGCCCCGCGCGCGGTCCGGCCGGCCGGGGCTCCTTTTGCGCCACTACGCACCCCCAACGACCCTCGCTACAGCGAGCAGTTCCAGTGGCCTCTGTGTGACTTCCCGCAAGCGTGGGACGCGACCACGGGTACCGCCACAACGAGTGTGGCGATCATTGATACCGGCATTGACTACAACCACGAGGACCTGGCGGCCAAGGTCTGGATCAACTCAGGCGAAATCCCCAACAACGGTATAGACGACGACGGCAACGGATACGTCGACGATGTCCAGGGCTGGGACATGTTCAGCGACGACAACGATCCGCTGGACTTCATGGGCCACGGCACGCATGTGGCCGGGCTGGTGGGGGCGGCGACCGACAATGGCATCGGCGTGGCCGGCGGTGACTGGCAGTGCCGCCTGATGACTCTGAAGGTTTTCCCTGATGAGGAGCCCTTCCTGGCCCCTGACGCAGACATCCTCGAGGCCATCCAGTACGCGATCGCCAATGGCGCGAAGGCGATCAACCTGAGTCTGGGGGGCGGACCGGGCTCCTTTAGCGACGCGTATACTCAGCCGATCACCGACGCCTTCAACGCGGGGGTAGTGGTGGTGATTGCGGCGGGCAACGACGGCTTCACCTACACCGATGACCCCTCCGGTTGGGCCTCGCCGATCTGCAATGACGGCGACTTGCCGGGCGACAACCACGTGCTGGGCGTCGCCGCCTGCGACGACGGCAAAGTGTTGGCCGACTTCTCCAACCGCGACGCCTCCTCGTACCGTTTTGTGGATCTGGTAGCTCCGGGAGTGGCCATTCTCAGCACGATGCCAGATGACGCTTACGACTTCATGCAAGGCACCTCCATGGCCTCGCCGGTGGCGGCGGGGGCGGTCTCCCTCTACCGGGGGAAGCTCCCCACCCAACCGCCGGCGCAGGTGATCAACTCCATCCGGGGCGGGTGCGTCAACATCGACGCGGAGAACCCTCTGAACGTGGGGCTGATGGGAGCGGGGCTGCTCAACATTGCACGGGCGCTGGTGGACCTCCCGCCCGGCCCGGCGCAGAACGTGCGGGCTTCCGATACGCCCAGCGACGACGGCGGCAGCATCACCGTCACCTGGAACAGGTCGGTGGACGACGGCGCGGGTTTCAGCGACGTGGTCAAGTACAGCGTCTTCAGGTCCGGTATGGCGACGGGGCCCTTCACAATGCTGGCGAGTGTGCCGGCGACGGGGCGGGCCAGCTACAGCCTGGCCGACTCCCCCGTGTCGGATAGCACCGACTTCTGGTACCGGGTCGACACCCACGATCCCGCGGCCATTACGCGGTCGGCGGTGGTGGGCCCGGCCCAGGCGCGTGACGATCTCGCGCCGCCGCTGGTGACCACGCTGACCGTGACCGACACTCCGGCGGACCAGGGCGGCTCCCTGGCCCTGGACTGGACCGGTTACGCGGGCTCGACAGACCTGGACAAGCTCAGGATCTACCGTGCCACCGCTGTATTCAACGACGTCAGCGCCATGACCCCGATAGTTACACTCAACGACCCAGACGCGCGGGGCTATGTGGACAACGGCGTGAGCAACGGCGTGCAGTACTGGTATGCCGTGACCGGCGTGGATACCAGCGGCAACGAGGGCACAGTGGTAACCCCCACAGGGCCGGCGGAACCCTATCCCAATCTGGGAATCACTTTCCCCGTGGGGCTGTCGATGATCGCGCTGCCCCTGGTACCGCCCAGCACGGACATGGGGAATATCCTGGGTATCGGTGGACCGATCTCGATCCAACTGGCTACGTACAATCCGGGCACGGAACTGTACGTGGACTACGCCACCGATCCCAGCAACCCCTTGCTGCGGCAGGCGCTGGGCCGGGCGTTCTGGATTCGCACCGGCGCTCTGCTGTCCGTGCCCTTGAACGGGCGGCCGGCGCCTGCCGGTGACTTTGCGGCGCCTATGGTAGTGGGCTGGAACATGCTGGGCAACCCCTTCAGCGCCGACATTGTGTTCGGGCAGAGCGAGATCGCGGTGGCGGGAACCACTGAGGACCTGCGGACGTCCAACGCGAACGGGCACACCGACAGCTACGGGTGGGCCTATGATAACCTGGTACGCAGCTACCGGCTGCTTAGCGGCACGCTACCCTTTGCCTCGCATAGCTTAGGGCAGAACCGAGGCTTCTTCTTCCGTTCGCGCGTGGTGGGGTCATTCGTGTTCAAGCGGCCGGTGGGCGCTCTGCGGGTAACTCCCGAGGCGCCGGCCGCGGCGGCAACCGAGGACAACTGGACGCTGCGGATTGTGGCCAAGTCGGGGCCAAACGCCGACACCGACAACTTCCTGGGAGTCAGCCCCCAGGCGGCGGCCCTGACCGGGATTGTCGGCCCCCCGGCGGTGGAGGGTGGCGTGGAGCTGTCCTTCCCGATGGCGGGAGGCGTGCAGGCTGCGACCAGCTTCCAGTCGCCCGGGAAGCAGCAGAGCTGGGACTTGCAGGTGGCTTCGGCCCAGGCGGGGGCGGAGGTAGTGCTGTCCTGGCCTGATCTGAGTACCTTGCCCAACTCGGTGCGGCCTATCCTGACTGATCTGGCCACCGGTCGCAGCATGTACTTGCGGACGGTCCCCGCTTACCGCTTCCGAGCGGGCGGCGAGGCGCGCTCCTTCCGGCTGACTCTGGCCGGTGAGGGCACGGTTATGCTCACCAGCGTCAGCGCCGTGGGTGGCGCGGGGCGCGGCGAGGTGACCTATGCCCTGTCGGCTGCGGCGCGCGTGACGGTGGAGATCCGCAGCATCAGCGGGCGGTTGGTACGCACGGTGAGCGCAGGTGACCTGGCCCCGGCGGGGGTGGCGACAGTGGTCTGGGACGGGCGCAACCGGACCGGGTCCTCCGCTCCGGCGGGAGTCTACCTGGTCCGCGTTACCGCGGAAAGCGACACCGGACAGCGGTCGTCGGTGGTACGCACCCTGTCGCTACAACGGTAAGCCGCGGCAAGTGTCGTCGGAACGCACGTAGTTCGGGCACGGGCCGCCATCAGGCGGCCCGTGTCGTTAGAGGAGCATGGTATGACCGAGGGATGCTTGACAGGCCGGGGGGAATTCCGGACGGTAGGGACAGAGGTCGGCGGACGTAATCGACCGACGGCATTCGCTCCCAGGAACTGGGGCGGGAGGCTGTCTGCCCTGCTGCTCTTACTCGTAACCGCAGCCGCCTGGGCGGGTCCGGAGCGGGTGGTTCCGCTGGCCGCGGCTCCGTATACCCAGATAGGCCCCCGCGGACAGGTGATCGTGCATCCAGCCCAGGCGGTGGCTGACCGACTGATTGTCATCATGGAGCCCACCGGGACCGTGGCCCAGGTGAGCCCGATGGCGGTGATCACGGCAGCGGTGCCGGGAGCCACGGTCAAGGCGGTGCTGCCGCGCTCCGGGGTGGTGGTGGTGGACCTGCCAGTGGGCAGCAACCTGCAGACCGCGGCGGCGCAGTTCCAGCGCCAGCCTGGCATCCGCCTGGCGGTGCCCGACACCCTCGTCTACCCGCAACTGATCCCCAACGACCCGAAGTACCCCCAGCAGTACCAACTGCCCCTGGTCCGCGCCCCCGGAGGCTGGGACGTGACCACCGGCTCCTCGAGCGTGGTCATCGCCATCGTTGACTCCGGTGTAGACCTGGACCATCCTGATCTGGCGGCGAAGATCTGGACCAACCCGCAAGAGATTCCGGGGAACGGCCAGGATGACGACGGCAACGGCTATGTGGATGACGTGCACGGCTGGAACTTCGTGGAGAACAACAACGATGTCTCTCCGGCGCCGGAGGCGGGACAGGACAATTCGGTGGTCTCGCACGGCACGCTGGCGGCGGGCCTAGCAGCGGCGCTAAGCAATGAGGGCTGGGGAAGCGCCGGAGTGGACTGGCGGGCCCGCATTATGCCCCTCAAGATCTTCGCCCACGACGGCATGGGCACGATGTCGGGAGTGCTGCAAGGCATCGAGTATGCTACGGCCAACGGGGCGAAGGTCATCAACCTAAGCCTGGGCGGGACCTGGAACGAGGGATACAACCCGGTGATCCAGGCGGCCTACAACGCGGGAGTCGTGATGGTCTGCGCCGCCGGCAACCAGGCCCAAGCTCTGAGCAACGTCAAGACCACCTGGCAGTCGCCGGTCTGCAACGACGGCCCCACGCCGCTGTTGGACAACATGATCCTGGGCGTGGGCGCCACCGACCGCAACGACCGCAAGTCGTACTACTCCAACTGGGACACCTCGACCGGCAAGCACTTCGTGGACCTGTGCGCGCCGGGGGACGAAGTATACGGGCCGGTGTACCAGGATGCCGGCTTCCCCGGTTTCACCCAATATTGGGGTACCAATACCGGCACTTCCTTCTCCTCGCCGCTGGTGGCGGGCGCGGCGGCGCTGCTGCTGGCGCGTGAGCCGGGCCTGACCCCCGCGCAGATCTTCGTGCGGCTCAAGTCCAGCACCGACAACATTGATGCGCTCAATCCCGGCTATGCCGGCAAGCTGGGGGGCCGGCTCAACATCGCTCGGGCCCTGGGGGAGGTCTCCCCGCCCCAGGCGGCGCAGAACGTCGCTGCGGCCGATACGGTGGGGGACCAAGGCGGCAGCATCACCCTCACCTGGCTCAAGTCGGGGGACGACGGAGCCGGGGCGAACAACGTCACCAAATACACCATCCGCCGGCGCCAGGGCACGACCGGCGGCTTCGCGGCGCTCAAGGACCTCGCCCCAGGTACTGTGCAGTACGTGGACAACACCACTACGGACGGGCAGGACTACTACTACCAGGTGCGCACTTACGCCGGGACGCTGTACACCGACTCGGACACCGTCGGCCCGGTCCAGTCGCGCAATGACGCCCCTCCCCCGGCGGTCTCCACGCTCAGCGCCACCGACCGCCCCGACGACAGCGGCGGGGCGATTGTCCTGAAATGGACCTACCCCGCGCCCCCGGACTTCAAGGAGTTCCACGTCTACCGCCAGGCCTACAACTTCACCAACGTCACCGGGCGGACGCCGGTGGCGGTGATCACCGATGCGGGCAGCACCACGCTGACCGACGAGGGCGTGGTGGACGGCTCGGACTACTATTACGCGCTGACCGCGGTGGACACCTTGGGCAACGAGAACAGGAATGTAACCGCCGTGGGGCCCGTGCAGTCCTACCCCAACCAGGACCTCACCATCAGCGCAGGGACGCACCTGATGGCCACGCCGGTGCTGCCGGCGGACCTACATCCGGCTACCCTCCTGGGGCTGCCCACCAGCCAACTGCTCTACGCCCGCTACGTCGCGGCGGTACAAGATTACATCGCCTACAGCGGCGAGCCACTCCCGGCGGCGCTACGGCTGGCCTTGGGGCAGGGCTTCTGGGTGAAGCTGGCCAGCGAGGTGACGGTATCGCCCACCGGCCAGTCGGCGCCGGCCGGCGATTTCCCGGTGAACCTGGTGTCCGGCTGGCAGGCACTGGGCAATCCCTTCTTTGCGGCGGTAGACTTTGCCGCCTGCACCGTGACCTCCGGCGGCAACACCATGGACCTGGCCTCCGCGCAGGCCGCGGGGCTGCTTCTGGCCCAGGCCTGGGTCTGGGACACCTCGATCAACGGCTACCGAATGGTCAACGGCGACACCGGCGGCAGCCGGCTGATCTCGCCGTGGCAGGGGTTCTGGGTCCAGGCGCTGCAGGCCTGCACGCTGAGTATCGTGCGCCCGGGTGACGCCCTGGCGGCGAACGTCAAGGCGCAGGCGACCGCGGAGCCGGCGGCGGGCGAGTGGCGGCTGCAGTTGACGGCGCAGGCCGGACCTTATCAGGACCCGGACAACTACGTGGGCGTGGGGGCGCAGGCGGTGCAGATAGAGTCGCCGCCGCTGCCGGGCGAGGGGGTGGACCTGTCGCTGGGCGCCGGCCGGGCCGGATCAGCCGTGGCAATGCGCTTGCTGGCGACGGACGCCAAGACCTTTACGCAACCTCTCACGATCACCTGGGCGGGCGTCACCGGATCCCTCCGGCTGGCGTGGCCGACAGTCAACACGCTCGCCGGGGACAAGACCTTCCTCCTGACGGATCTGGCGACGGGTACCGTCACCAACCTGCGCATTTCGCCGGCGTATGTCTTCCGGGCCACCCAGCCCTCCGGGCAGCGGCAGCTCAGCCTGACCGTCACCGACCGCACCGCGGCCTCCCTGCAGGTCACGGCTATGTCGGCGCAGGCTACCGCGCAGGGCGCGCAGGTTGTCTTTGCGCTGTCCGCCCCGGCCACCTGCGACCTGCAGGTACTCAACATCGCCGGGCGCAGCGTACGGCAGGTCCTGATCGGCGCGGTGCGACCAGCGGGGCGGAACCTGATCCTGTGGGACGGACGCAACCAGGGCGGCGCCCGCGTCCCCGCGGGCCGCTACCTGGTCAGCCTCGAGGCCCACGACGACCAGGGCGGCTTAGTGCGCCTGGTGCGGGACGTGCTGCTGACCAGATAGACGACGCGCTGGAGGGCGCGCAGACGAGCCGCAAACGGCGCGCGCCCACTCGGCCGGCCCCGCCCCCGCTGGCCTTCCTGCTTCCTTGACACCCCCCTTTCCTCTCCCGTATAATTGATGATGATAGTAGTCGGAGTCGGCCTCGGCTCCCTGTCCTACTTGGCGGCCTTGCGGCAATGCGCGGGCCGCGCTGATTTTTTTCGTCCCCGAGTCCTCGGGAGGACTAGACCAACAAAATGCCTGACCGTTCGATGCCTGAAGATCCCAGTTCCGTGCGCAAAGAGTTGGAGCGCTATCGCCTGGTAGTGACCGAACTCCAGGGCAAGATTCGCCAGCTGGAGGACGAACTGCAGACGACCACTGCGATGACCGAGATGCCTACGGTGGTCGTGACTAGGCCCGAGCTGCACCAGACCCTGTCGCGTCTACTGAATAAGATCGCCATGATCGTGCAGGCCAGCGAAGTCGTCATCATGCTGTACCAGCCGGAGGCGGGCGAGCTGGTGGTACTGCCCCCCTCGCTGGGTATCACCGACGAGCAGGCCAGCCAGGTACATGTGGACCCCGAGCAGGGCGTGACCGGGCTGGTCTACCGGACCGGCGAATCGGCCATCTACAACGACGCCCTCAACGACCCCCGCACGCTCAAAGACAAGATCGCCCTGCTCCGCATGCGTAACGGCATCTGCGTCCCGCTGACCATTAAGCAGCGCGATGAGGAAGAGCGCATCATTCAGGAGCGCGTCATCGGCGTGATGCACGCCTGCAATAAGCGCTACGAGCAGGCCTTCAATGACGACGACGTGCGCCTACTGGAGATGCTGGCCGAGCAGGCCGCCGCTATTGTCTCCAACGCGCAGATCTACATCGAACTGACCGAGGAGAAGGCGCGCCTGGAGCAGACGCTGGAGACGCTACACGCCGGTGTGATCGCTGTGGACGTTAGCGGGCGGATTCGTCTACTCAACCGGGCGGCCGCGCAGATGCTGGGTATTTCGGCCCTGTCCTACGAGGGGCAGCAACTCACCGCGGTAGTGAGCAACGAGCAGGTCGCCGACCTCTTGCACAATTCCCTAGCCGACCAGACCGAGATACAGGTCGAAATCGGCTCGGCGGCCGACCGGCGCATCTACAAGGGCGAAACCAGCCTGATGCGTGACGAGGGCAAGCTGCAGGCCATCGTGGCCATTTTCAACGACATCACCGAAATCCGCCAGGTGGAACGGATGAAGACCGCTTTCGTGTCCACCGTCTCGCACGAGCTGCGTACCCCCCTTACCTCCATTAAAGGCTTCATCTCTACCCTAATCGACGACGTAGACAACCTCTACGATGACGAGACCCGCCAAGAGTTCTACGGGATCATCGACCAGGAGTGCGACCGCCTCACCCGCTTGATCAGCGACCTCCTGAACGTGTCGCGCATCGAGTCGGGGCGGGCGCTGGATATGCAGCTCTCCGAGGTTGACTTGCACAAGCTCGCGGGCCGGGTGCTGCAGGCGCAGCAACAATACACCACGCGCCACAAGCTCATCAACGAAGTGCCGACTGACTTCCCGCTGATCGAGGCGGATGGCGACAAGGTCTACCAGGTAATCGACAACCTGATTGGCAACGCCATCAAGTACGCGCCGGAGGGCGGCAACATCACGGTGGCCGCCGAGGACGAGGGCGGCACGATTCGACTGGACATCACCGACCAGGGCCTAGGCATCCCGGAGCGCCACCGCGATAAGATCTTTGAGCGCTTCCACATGGTGGATGACGACGTAGAGCACAAGGCGATCAAGGGCACCGGCATCGGGCTGTACCTGGTGCGGCATTTGACTCGGGCGCACGGCGGCGATGTGTGGCTGGCGTCGTCCGAGGAGGGCAAGGGCTCGACCTTTGCCGTCCGTCTGCCCAAGGTGGCACAGGAGTCGGAGCAAGCAGGCATATAGGGCGGGCGCGCCGAACGGGTCGCCCGGCGCGCAAAGAAGGACCGGAGTAGCGGTTGTCGCCTTCCTGACGAGGCTACCGGCTCCGGTCTTTGAACGATAGGCACAGGGGCAGCACACCGACAGGACTGAGTGGCAAGAGACGGACGCTATGAAGATAGCTATGGGCAATGATCATGCGGGCTTTCCCCTGCGCGAGGTGGTGCGAGGGGCCGTGGAGGCGCTAGGGCACGAGGTAGTGGACTTTGGCACGACTACCCAGGACTCGTGTGACTATCCAGACGTGGCCGTAGTGCTGTCGCGGGCAGTGGCGGCGGGAGAGTGCGATTTGGGGATTCTGTTCTGCGGGACCGGCATCGGCATGGCCATCGCCGCGAATAAGGTGGAGGGCGTCTACGCGGCGCGCTGCGAGGATTGCTATGCGGCACGCATGGCTCGGACCCACAACGGCGCCAACGTGCTGACCTTCGGCGGGCGCACCATCGGGCCAGGGCTGGCGGAGGACGTGGTCACGGTTTTCCTGGCCACCGAGCCCTCCCAGGACCCGCGGCACCTGCGCCGACAGGTGAAGGTCAAGCAGGTGGAGGCGGGAGGGTAGGGCCCCCACTCCCGCCCTGCGTACGTCCCGTGCGCTTTGCAGAGGAGGAGGTGTCAGACCGTGCCCGCCCCGTCTGTCGTTCCGCCTGCTGCTCCAACTGCCTTACCAACTGCCGTTCCTCTGACGTGCCCGACGTTGATGGAGAACTCCACGCCCCACAACTCTACCGGTTCCCGGCCTGACTGGGACGACTACTTCATGCAGATCGCCTTCCTGGTGGCGCAGCGGTCTACCTGTCTGCGCCGACACGTGGGGGCGCTGCTGGTCAGCAATCGGCGCATCCTGGCCACCGGCTACAACGGCGCCCCCCAGGGCCTGCCGCATTGTGAGGAATTGGGTGGTTGCCTGCGCGAGGCAATGTCCATCCCGGCCGGTGAGCGCCAGGAGCTGTGTCGCGGCCTGCACGCCGAACAGAACGCCATCGTTCAGGCGGCGGTGCATGGCGTAGGTCTGCAAGACGTCACCGCGTACTCGACCACCCAGCCCTGCGTGACCTGTGCCAAGATGCTCATCAACGCCAACGTCAAGCGTATCGTTTTCGCCGGCGACTACCCTGACCCGCTGGCGCGGCAGATGCTGGCCGACGCAGGGGTAACCTTGGAGCGCTGGGAGTCGAGCACCCCGCCGGCCCGCGAGGCGCAGCCGTGATCGCGGTCGCAGTAGCCGTAGCCACCGCCCTACTGGCCACAGCCATCCTGGTGCCGCCAGTGCGACTGGCGGCGATCAAGCTGGGGATGGTCGTCCCCCCGGGCGGGCGGCATGCGCACACCGTACCCACGCCCACCGCGGGGGGCGTGGCCGTCTTCGCCGGCGTCTGGCTGGCGATCATCGCGGGCACTTCCGTGATGGGGATCTGGCCGTGGAGCGCGGCACTGCGCGGTGTCTTCATCGGCTCGGTCCTGCTGCTGGTGCTGTGCGTGATCGACGACGCCTGGGGCCTGCCGGTTATGCCACGACTGGTGGGGCAGATCCTGGTGGGGCTGATCGCCTGGGCGCACGGGGTCCGCATAGTCGGCTTTGGCCATCCCTTCTATGCGGAAACCGCCGGCTACATCCCGCTGGGGTGGCTGTCGCTGCCGCTCACCGTTATCTGGATCGTCTTCCTTATCAATGCCGTCAACTGGCTGGACGGTCTTGACGGGCTGGCCGCGGGAGTCATAGGAGTGGCAGCCATTACCTTGGCCATCATGGCCTTCTCCGGGTTACGCAGCAACGTAGGTCTGATGTCGGCGGCGCTGGCCGCCGGGTGCGTGGCCTTCCTGTTCTACAACTTCAACCCCGCCAAGATTTTCATGGGCGACAGCGGGGCGATGTTCCTAGGGTACATGATTGCCTGCTTGTCGGTGCTGGGGGCCTACAAGAGCACGACTTTGGTGGCGATCGCCGCGCCGGTGTTGGTGTTGGGGGTGCCCATCTACGACACGATCACCACAGTGGCGCGGCGACTGCTTCGGCGCAAGCCGGTCTACAGCGCCGACCGCGGGCACTTGCATCACCGGCTGCTCGACCGGGGACTGTCCGTGCGACAAACCGTGCTGGCAATATACGCGCTCACCGCGGTCTTGTGCCTGGTGGCACTGGGGTTGTGGTTCCGCTGAACTCGATCCGCGTCGCACTAGTCATGGGCACCCGGCCTGAGGTCATCAAGCTCGGGCCGGTCTACGGGGAACTGAGCCGGCGGCCAGAGTTCATGCCGCTGGTAGTGGCTACCGCTCAGCACCGGCAAATGCTGGACCAGATGCTGCCGCTGTTCGGCATGACCCCGGACCTGGACCTGAACATCATGCAGGAGGGCCAGACGCTGGGGCAGGTGACCTGCCGGGCCCTGGCGGGACTAGAGCAGGCCTACGCGGAGCTGAAGCCCGATCTGGTCCTGGTGCAAGGCGACACCACCACCGTTCTGACCGGGGCGCTGGCCGCCTTTTACGCGCGGATTCCGGTGGGGCATGTGGAAGCGGGCCTGCGCACCAACAACAAGTTCTCGCCCTTCCCGGAGGAGAGCAACCGGCGTCTGACCGGGGTGCTGGCTGATCTGCATTTCGCGGCCACTCCGTTGGCGCGCGACAACCTCCTGGCCGAGGGCACGGCGTCGGAGTCCATCTTCGTGACCGGCAACACGGTGATCGACGCGCTACAGATGATCGCCGCCCACCCGCCGAAGCTGGCGGGGACGCCGCTGGAGGCACTGCTGAGGGGCGACCGGCGGGTGATCCTGGTCACCGCACACCGGCGGGAGAACCTGGGCGAGCCGCTGCGGCAAGTGTGCCGGGCGCTGCGTAAGATCGCAGAGGATTTTGCCGACGTGCAGGTGATTTACGCCATACACCCGAATCCTCAGGTGCGGGCGGTGGCGCATGAGGTGCTCGACGGGGCCGAGCGCGTGGCACTGATTGACCCGCCGGACTATCAGTACTTTGTGGCGCTGATGTCGCGAGCGTACCTGGCTATCACCGACTCGGGCGGGGTGCAGGAGGAGGCGCCGGCCCTGGACTTGCCGGTCCTGGTCACGCGGGACACCAGCGAGCGGCCGGAGGGTATCGCTAGCGGCGCCGCGGAGTTGGTGGGGACCGATCCCGAGCGCATCTACCACGCCGCGGCGCGCCTGCTGACCGAGGCGGAGGCCTACCGGGCCATGCAGCAAGCGCCCTGTCCGTACGGAGATGGCCAGGCCTCGCGGCGGATTGCGCAAGCGCTAGAGTATCACTTCGGGTTGCGGCCGGAGCAGCCGGAGGAGTACGTATAGAGGCACAGTTCGCCGTGCCCCGAAGGGATAGGCGTGATGGATCACGCCCCCACCCAAAATGGAAACTACCACCACCGGACAATTCTGGACCCCGCGCCGGGTGCTCGGCTATACCGTCATCATCGGCCTGGTGCTCTTTGTGGTCTACAAGGAGTCGCTGGTCCTCTTCGTCCTGGAGCGGGTAGCCCGGGTGCTAGTCACCTTACTCCTGGCGATGGCGGTGGCGTATCTGCTGCATCCGCTGGTTAAGTGGCTGACCCCCAGGCTGCGCTGGGGCAGCGAACGGACCCGGCGCACGCTGGCGGCCCTGTTCACCGTGCTCGCCTTCCTGGCCGTGGTGGTGGGACTCATCGTACTCACGGCGGTACCGATTGTTTCGGAGTTGCGCGGCCTGGGCGTGCAGCTCCAGGATTGGGCCAAGAATGAGCTGCCCCAGAACCTGGAGCAGTGGCGCCGGTCGTACGCGGAATTCGTCCCGCCGGACCTGGCCAACACCATCGAGTCGCAAGCTTCGGACCTGGCCGGCCTGCTACTCAAGGCGGACTACTTCGCGGCGTTCAAGTGGCTGGCGGCGCGCGGCTGGTACGTGGTGGAACTCCTGCTGATCCCGGTACTCGGCTTCCACCTGCTGCGCGACGGGCGGGCGCTGCGGGAGGGTATCCTGGGCTATGTCTCTCCGCGCCACCGTCGGGTGGTGCGGGTGCTGAGCGAGGACATCCACCGGGTGCTCAAATCCTACGTTCGCGGCATCCTCATCCTGTGTCTGTTCTTCGGTATCACCACTACCCTGCTGCTGTACTTTGCCCACACGCGTATCTACCTGACGCTAGGGCTACTGGCCGGGCTCTCCTGGACCATACCCATCGTCGGGCCGGTGATCGCCGGCATCTTTGTGGTGGGCGTTACCTTGCTGCAGAGCGGCTTGAACACGGCCCTCGTCGTCCTGGCGATCTACATCACCCTCAATATCCTGGACAGCAAGCTCATCACGCCCTTTGTGCTCGGGGAGGCCATGCGGCTGCACCCCGTCACGATCATCACGGCTCTGTTGTTGACGGGGCAGCTCTTGGGCCCGGTGGGGATGCTGATCGCTGTCCCGGTCGTCGCCATCGGCAAAGCCGCCTACCTGCGCTACCAGAAGCTACAGGCCTCCGCGGAGGTCGGTAGCTGATGGGGTGGACCCAGGCGCTGGTGCTGGCGATCATTCAGGGGCTTACCGAGTTCCTGCCCGTGTCCAGCAAGAGTCACCTGATGGTGGCCGAGAAGCTGCTGGGTGTGCACGTGGACAGCTTCATCACCCTGGCGGTATTGCTGCACTTCGGGACCTTCCTGGCGGTGGTAATCTACTACCGACGGGACTGGGCAGGGCTGTTCCGGGGGCTGGTACGGAAGGGTGAGGAAGGCCGGCAGGCGTGGCGATTGGCGGGACTGCTGCTGGTGGGCACGATCCCGGCGGCGCTAGCCGGACTGCTCCTGGAGAAGCACCTGGAGCCGCTCTATGACAAACTGCTGCCGGCGGGCCTGTTGTGGCTGGTCACCGCCACATTTCTGTGGTATGCTGACCGCCTGTCCGGTGCCCGTGGCCGGAAACAGACCCGCTGGTCGGACGCTCTCTGGGTGGGGATCGGGCAGGCCGTAGCTCTGCTGCCAGGAGTTTCCCGCTCCGGATCTACCATCTTCGCAGGCCTGGCTCGGGGTTTCGACGACCAGTGGGCGCCCCGGTTCGCGTTTCTGCTCTCGGCCCCGATAGTGCTCGGGGCGACGGTGTTCCACGCCAAGCACCTGCTGGATCCTGCGGCCGCGGGGAGCGGCCTCGGAGGGGTTCCGCCCGCGATGGCCGCGGTAGCCTGCGCGGTGTCGGCCGTCGTGGGCTGCCTGGCGATCAGGCTGGTAATCGGCGCCGTCCGCGCGGGGAAGCTCAAGTACTTCGCCGCCTGGTGCGCGATCATGGGCATGGTGGCGATAGTGTGGGGACTGTTGGGAGGATAACCCAGAACAGGCGACTGTTGCGGCTGAGCCGCGAAAGCCGCCCCTACAACGGCGCTCCTATCCGCCGTTTCATACAATGAGGAGGAGATAACGTTGCCAGAAGCAGCATCGGGTTTCCATCTTGCGAGCAGTGACTGGTACCTGCTCTATATCGTTCTGGCCTGTGGGGTGGTCGGGATCATCGCGGCCCTCTACTGGCGGGCCAGGGTCCTGGAGACGGACCAAGGCACCGAGGAGATGCAGCGCGTCTCGGGCCAGATCCGGGAGGGGGCGTACGCCTACCTCAACCGGCAATTCAAGACGATCCTGGTGATGGTCGCCATCCTGGTCCTCCTGCTACTGCTGACCGTCATCGGGCAGACATGGCAGATTGGGGTGGGGCGCATCGTCGCCTTCATGCTAGGAGCCTTGTTCTCCGGCCTCACCGGCTACATAGGCATGACCCTGGCGGTGCGCGGCAACGTGCGCTGCACCCAGGCCGCGCGCACCAGCCTGGCCCAGGCCCTATTTGTCGCGTTTCGCGCCGGGTCGGTCACCGGCATGTTCACGGTTAGTCTCGGTCTGATCGGGGCGGCCGTGATCTTCATGATCTACCGCGAACAGGCCACCGAGGTACTGCTGGGCTTCGGCTTTGGCGGCTCCCTGCTGGCCCTGTTCATGCGGGTCGGCGGCGGCATCTACACCAAAGCCGCCGACGTGGGCGCCGACCTGGTGGGCAAGGTCGAGGCCGGCATCCCCGAGGACGACCCCCGCAACGCCGCGGTCATCGCCGACAACGTGGGCGACAACGTGGGCGACTGCGCCGGGATGGCCGCCGACATCTTCGAGTCCTACGAGGTGACGCTGGTCGCCTCCATGATTCTGGCCCTGGCCCACGTCAAGGAGCAGCCGGCGATGGCCCTAGCGTGGATCATGTTCCCGCTTCTGGTCCGCGGCGTCGGCGTGCTGACCTCCATTATCGGCATCGCCCTGGTGCGGATGCGCAGCGACCAGGACTCGGTCCTGGGCTCCATCACCCGGGGCTTCGTGTGGTCGGCAGTGTTCTCGGCCATCGGCTTCTTCCTGCTGACCAAGTTCTATGTCGCCAAGTACGATCCCCAGCACTGGGGCATGTTGTTCTGGGCCACGATTACCGGCTTGCTGCTGGCGATCGCCATCTACAAGCTGACCGAGTACTACACCTCGCACCAGTACAGCCCCGTTAAGACCATCGCCAAGGCCTCGCAGACCGGACCGGCCACGACCATCCTGATGGGCATCGCCGAGGGTCTCGAGGGCGCGGTGTGGGCCGTACTGGCGATCTGTGCCGCTATCTACGCCGCGATCCTGATCTTCAGCGGCGACCCGACCCCGATCAATATCCTCTACGCCGTCTCCCTGACCGGTCTGGGGATGCTGACCACCACCGGCGTGATCATCTCCATGGACACCTTCGGGCCCATCGCCGATAACGCGCAGGGCATCACCGAGATGGCCCACGTCAGCGAGGCCAGCGACAACGTGGCGGAGCTCGATTCAGTGGGCAACACCACCAAGGCCGCGACCAAGGGTATCGCTATCGCCTCAGCGGTGATCGCCGCCCTGGCGCTGTTCGGGTCCTTCCTGTCCAAAGTCGCAGCCCCCGGGGCCGGTGAGACCGTGAGTGCCGCGGCCCTCAACGACCCCCTCAACTGGCTGCGGCTCAATGAGCCGACCGTCTTCATCGGCCTGCTGATCGGCGGGGCCATGCCCTTCCTGTTCAGCAGCATGACTATCCGCGCCGTCAGCCGCACGGCTTTCTACATCATCAACGAGGTGCGGCGGCAGTTCCGCGAGATCCCGGGCCTGATGGAGGGCACAGCTATGCCCGAGTCAGCCAAGGTCGTGGATATCTGCACCGCTTCCGCGCTGCGCGAGCTGGTCGCCCCTGGCATCCTGGCCATTCTCTCGCCGATCGTGATCGGCTGCTGGCTGGGCTGGTGGGGACTGGGCGGCTTCCTGGCGGGGATCATCGTCGTCGGGCAACTGCTCGCGGTGTTCATGTGCGACGCGGGTGGCGCCTGGGACAACGCCAAGAAGTCCATTGAGGACGGCCTGTATGGCGGCAAGGGCAGCGATGCTCACAAGGCCGGTGTAGTCGGCGATACCGTGGGCGACCCGCTCAAGGATACCGCCGGCCCGGCGCTCAACCCGCTGCTTAAGGTCATGAACCTGGTCGCACTCTTGTTCACGCCGATGATCGTGACCTACGCCGGCGCCACGGGCATCGCCAAGGGCGCCGAGATCAGCCAGATAGGCAAGAGCCCCGCGCTGATGGCCATTGGGGGGCTGGTCCTGGCCGCGATCATCGCCATTGCGTTCATCATGGGCAAGAGGGAGACCGCGGCCGTCAAGGAAGTGGAGGCGCGGTTGGAGGTCGCCGACGGCTCCGAGTAAAGCCTGCGCCCGGAAGAACAGTACCCCGCGGGGGCCGACCACCTGTCGGCCCCCGCTTTGCCTTGCCCCTCAACCCCCCTCGCTGCCCCGCCGATATACCCTTCGAGATGCGCCATCTACTCTTGGTGGAGGATGACCACACACTGGCCGACTGTGCGCGGCGGTACCTGGAGGCGGCGGGGCACGGGGTCAGCCTAGCGTTGGATGCGGCGACCGCGTACCGACTTCTGGCCGGTCGGCGCTTCGACATGGTGATACTGGACCTGATGCTGCCGGACGGGGAGGGGCTGGACCTGTGCCGGGAGATACGCGCCGACGGGCGGCTGCCGGTGCTGGTGACCTCTGCGCGGGGCGACGGCGCCGACCGCATGCTAGCGCTGGAGGCCGGGGCCGATATGTATCTACCGAAGCCCTTCGACCTGGAGGAACTAGCCGCCCGCGTAGTGGCGTGTCTGCGGCGGGGGGGAGCCGAAGGGGAGGAGGCAACGACCTGTGGCGACCTGCGCATGGACCCGGCCGCCCGGCTGGCGACTGTAGCCGGGCGGGAGCTGGCGCTCACGCCCAAAGAGTTCGAGCTGCTAGCCGCTCTGGCCGCAGCCGCCGGGCAGATCAAGCCGGGCAAGCAGTTGTTGTGGGAAGTCTGGGGCTACGCGGAGGGCATCCGCACCCGCACGCTGGACGTACATATCGCCCGCCTACGCCGGAAGCTGGCCGAGGCTGGGGCGTGGGAGTGCCGGATCGTGACCAAGGCGGGGGTGGGGTACGGAGTGGAAAGACACGAGACGCGAGTCACGAGTCGCGAGTGGGGAGGGGACGGAGTCGGGCCACTTGAAGAAAGTGACGCGATCAGCGCCGAATGCGCTCCAGGGCAAGGCGTCCAAGCGAGGCGCTAGCGGTAACCGACCGCAAGATTCTACACTCGCGACTCGCGACTCGCGACTCGCGACTTCCCCTCACACCTCGTCCCGCTCGCCCTGCGCGGGGACCACTACCCGGTCGCCCAGAAGGTCCTGCAACAGCCCCTGGAGGGTTCGTAGGGAATCATCCTCGCCGTGTACCAGGAAGACCTGGCCGGTCGGACCGGCAACCTGCTCACCCCAGTGAACTAGGCCCGTCTGGTCGGCGTGGGCGGAGAAGCCCCCCAGGTGGACCACATCACACAGCACGGGGTGGACCGTCCCGAACAGTTCCACCTCTTGGGCGCCGTCGACAATGTCCCGCCCCAGCGTGTCCTCAGCCTGGTAGCCTACGAAGAGCAGCGTGTCCTTAGGGTGCTCCAGGTGGTGGTGCAGATGGTGGCGGATGCGCCCGCCGGTGCACATGCCACTGGCCGACAGGACGATGAAAGGCTCTTCCATGTCGTTGAGCGGCAGCGAATCGCGCATGGCGCGCAGGTAGTGCAGGCCGGGGAAGTCGAAGGGGCTGTCGCCGCGCTGGATAGCCTCTTGGATCTCCTCGTCGAAGATCTCAGTGTGCTGGCGGAAGACCTCGGTGGCTCGGAGGGCCATGGGACTGTCCGCGAAGATGGGAGCCGCGGGCAGTTCGTGGCGGCGCTCCGGGTCGCACAGGCAGTAGAGCACGTCCTGGGTGCGCCCGAGGGCAAAGGCAGGGATGATGACGTGCCCGCCCCGCTCCAGGGTTGTGCGGATGACGCTCAGGAATTTCTCCAGCGTCTCGTCCCACGGGTCGTGGAGGCGACCGCCATAGGTGCTCTCCAGAATGGCCACGTCAGCCGGTTCAGGCATCTGGGGGTCGCGGATGATGGGCCGACCATGCCGGCCCAGATCGCCGGAGAAGACCACCCGCCGGGTCTTGCCGTTCTCCGGGATCCACAGCTCCACTGAGGACGACCCCAGAATGTGCCCGGCGTCGAGGAAGCGGACCTGCACCTCCCCGGTGAGGGTGTACTTGGTGCCGTACTGGCAGGGGACGACCAACTGCAGGGAGCCCTGGGCCTCGCGGGAGGTATAGAGCGGTCCGGGGGGCTCGGGGCCTTCCTCACCCCGCCGTTTCCAGCGCTTGAGTTCCCAGCGGGCGTCCTCCTGCTGGATGGAGGCGCTATCGGTCCAGATCACGGCGACCAGGTCGCCGGTAGCGGCAGTGCAGTAGATGGACCCGCGGAAGCCCTCCCGGTAGAGTCGCGGCACTAGGCCACAGTGGTCCAGGTGGGCATGGGTGAGGATGATGAAGTCCAGGGAGGCCGGATCGTAGGACAACTCCCGGCGGTTAATCTCATCCCGGTCATCGCGCCCCTGGAAGAGGCCGCACTCCACCAGGAAGCGGGCCGACTCCGTCTCCACCAGGTACTGCGAACCGGTGACGCACTGGGCGCCACCCTCAAAGGTGATATGCATGAAGGAATTCCTCGATGTCTAGGTCTGATGGGGGGGGGAGGGGAATTGATGATTGACAATTGATGATTGATGAATAGGAGAGGGAGACAGAGACCAAGGGGACCCGTCTCCCTTCCCCAATCATCATTCATCGATTATAGGTCATCAATTCCCCCCTCACCCGTCCGCCTCGGGCGGCAGGTGGGCAGTGCCGGCCTCCATGCGCCGCTGGAAAGCCTCCAGCAGGCGCTGGATGAGGACCTCCGGGTCCCGCTCGTAGATGATCTCGGCGCGGGTGGACTTGTTGATGATGCGGACCACCTCTTGCAGGTGGTCCGCGATGCCGCCGGTGCCCTCCAGGATTCCAATCAGCTTGCCCTCGTCGTAGGCGATGGCGAACTCGCCCAGCGTTCCGGAGCGCCCCCCTACGATGACGACGACATCGCAGGAGCGGATGTTGGTGATCTCACGCCCCATCAGGCCGGAGCCGGTGTAGATGATGGCGTCGTACTCCTGGTGGGGAGAGTGGTAGCGAACGATGTGCTCGTCGAGGGAGAGAGCGGGGGAGACGCCGATGACCAGGCCGCCCTCGCTATTGGCCCCCAGGACTGCCTCGTGGGGCAGGCCGGGACAGGCGCCGGTAAGCAGGACGCAGTCATGTTGGGCAATGCACTGGCCCAGGCGGTAGCAGTCGTGAAGCACCTCGGCCTTCAGGACCCCACCGGCGGATCCCATGACACCAATCTGGGTACGCATCGGGTACTACTCCTGACCGCGGTGAGAGGGGCGGCTCTTTCTCTGCCCCGACCGCTAGCGGTAGGCAAACGGCGGGCCGCGGCTAACCAGCCGCCGGCCCGCCTGGGGGTTATCGTCAGCACTGCACCCACGCTCCAAGGGGAACGCGCGGGTGAAGGGTCTGCGCAGCTTAGCCGTAGCTCAGTGGCTTACCAGGTGGCTTCGGTAGCTTCCTGGGCAGCAGCAGCGGTTACTACGACGTTGGACGCACGGGGACCCTTAGCGTCCTCCTCAATATCGAAGTCTACCGCGGAACCCTCGGCCAGGGATCGATAGCCTTCCCCGACGATCGCGGAATAGTGCACGAAGACGTCCTCCCCGTCGTCTCTCTCGATGAAGCCATAGCCCTTCGCGTCATTGAACCATTTGACCTTACCGGTCGCCATCTGACACAGACCTCCATCTGAATGATGCCTGCCAAGCCGCCGGACCAAACGCTCGCGCACTACGCTCCCAGATCTAGCAACTGCTTTGACACGGCTGTGGGCAGCGGCCCACTGGCGGCGATTATACGAGAAACGCATGGTTTCTGCAACCATCTGCCGCGACTAATGTGCGATTCCCGCTGGTACGGGCTCCAGGAAGCGGGCGGCGCTCGGGTCTGAAGGACATGGTATACTGGTAAGGGTTCCCGCCGAAAACAGCTCCGGCCCGGAACCTCCTACTACTCTACGGTCGTTTACGCATACGGGAGGCGAACTCAGTGATCGGCGATCTCTCCACTTTACGGCTGGACTTTCCGGACACTCCGGTAGGAATATTCAGCGCCGCGTGCGCCCTACGCCGTCTCCCCGAGTTGCTGGACGAGCTGGGCCTGGAGCGCCCCTTGCTGGTCTGCGGGCCGCACGTCCGCCGCCTGGCACCGGTCATCGGGCTGGTGGAAGCTGGGTTGTTCGCCACGGTGTATGACGAGGTGGAGCCCGACCCCTCGGACACCACCGTAGCCCGCGCGGGAGAGCTAGCGCGCGAGACAGGGGCGGACGGTCTGGTGGCTATCGGCGGCGGGTCCAGTCTGGACGCGGCCAAGGCGGTCGCGGCGGAGGCAGTCGAACCAGGCTGGATAGTCGACCGCGACCAGCCCGGCTTGCCTACCGAGGTGCCCGAAGGGGTCCTGCCGCTGGTGGCCGTACCCACTACCGCGGGGACCGGCTCCGAGGTCACCCCCTTCTCGGTCATCACCTTCGCCGCCACGCGCCGCAAGCTGGTGCTCAACCACCCGGCGCTCCTGCCCCGAGCCGCCCTGTTAGACCCCACCCTCCTGGCCACCGCTCCCCGCGAGGCGCGGGTGGCCGCGGGCATGGACGCCCTCACCCACGCCGTGGAATCATACCTGAGCAAGCAGGCGACTGAGGAGACCCGAGCGCGCGCCGGGGAGGCGGTGGCCGGGGTGGCGGCGCACCTGCCAGGCGCGGCGGCCCAGCCGCCGGCGGAGGAAGACCTGGGCGGGATGCAGCTCGCTGCCCTGGTGGCGGGGCTGGCTTTCTCCCGGACGCGCCTGGGGATCGTACACGCTCTGGCCCTCCCGCTGTCGGCCCTGTTCGGCGTGCCGCACGGGGTGGCCAACGCCATCTTGCTGTCGCACGGGATGGCCTTCAATCTCCCGGTCGCGTCTGCCGATTTCGGAAACCTGGCCCGCGCTTTGTCCGTCCAATCTAGTGGAGGACAAGAAAGTCTTGCCCCGGAAGCGGCGGTGAGCGCGGTGGAGGAGCTGGCGCGTCAGATTGGCGCGCCCGCCCGTATGCGCGACGTGGGAGTAGACCGAGAGGCCATCCCGCGGATGGCCCAGGACGCCGCCCGCAGCCCGCATCTGGTCGTCAATCCGCGCGAGGTGGAGGCGGGGGATGTGGTGCGCATATATGAGGAGGCGTGGTAGGCGGGGGAACCCACCCCCCTGCCCCCCGACATGCGTTAACTTAAGCGTTCCTGCGGCCTTTTGGGGACCTTTTGTCAGGCTATCGACAGCAAACGCCAGCCGCGTGAGTGCGGGCATGCGCCTGATTTGCGCCATATCTCGGAGTCGGTCGTGACGGGGACGAGCCGCATCAGGCGCGAAAAACTGCTGAAAAACCGCTTAAGTTAACGCATATGCCCCTGCCCCCCTCCCTGATAGGGAGCGCTCGACCTGCGCCTGAACGATCAGTGATTAGCCGCGAATGTGAAAGGAGAACAATGGCACCGAACACAGTCCCCTTATGCTTAGTAGCGTTCCTGCCGCTCTGGCTGGCTTGCGGGTGCAGCAAAACCCAGGCGGAAGCGCCCACGGAGGCGCAAGCACCCGTACAACCGACGACGATGACGATTGATCTACAGGAAACCGCGGTGGAGGACATCAAGCTGTTGGGCGACCGGGTTGCGGTCGCCCTGCCAGGTGGCGGGCGTGCGGATACCCTCGTCACGCTCAGCAGAACCAAGTACGAGGTGTCGGCGCGGACCGGGGACCTCGCGTATAGCCCTAAGCGCGCCAATGTCCTGTACTGCTATGAGCTGCGCTCGGTGGAGCCGGGGGTCCCCCTCATCTGGTCCATCTGGACTCCATCACCCGTAGAGGGCAGCTTCCAGGTGCTCGTCAACGAGAAGGATGAGAAGAGCTATCTGGTCGTGATATGGCGAGACCTGGTGAAGTTCGTGACGATCGAGCGTCCCAAGTCGAGGACAGAGTCGCTTCTAGCCTACGTCGGCGCCAGGACCTTTTCGGCGCTGGCGCCGGTGATTGTCACTCGTGTGCTGGGGGAGGAGCCCTTCTTCACAGGGACCTCCAGCCGGCCTGCCAATGCGGCGAACCCGTATGAGGTTCACGTGTTAGACATCTCCCGGGACACCTCGGCCAGCATAACCAATGGAGACTGGATTGTCACTGTGGCGGGAGTCGACAAGACCAAGACGTTCCGGTTGCGATTCGGTGTTCTCACCGGCCAATGGAGCGCGGACTGACACAGCAATTCCGGGGACACCACACTACGATCCCTGCTATAGTGTGACGATAGCCGACACCGATGCGGCGAAGGAGAATTATACGTCGACCAATGGGGGGTGAAGGGAAAATCGGGTCCGGAGACGCAAAATAGGTTCCGGGTCCTTCACCCAAGGATTGACTGATAACGAGGTACGAGAAAGCCTGAGCTGCCGGGAGACGGCGGGGCACGTAGGCCCCGCACTACAAGAGGTTCACACTATGGCGACGACAACCGCCAACAGGATTAGCGAGATCATCGCCAACATAGAGACGGTCATGGTCGGCAAGCGGGAGGCCGTGTCGTTGGCGGTGGCCGCGCTGCTGGCGGACGGGCACATGCTGATTGACGACATCCCGGGAGTGGGTAAAACCACCTTGGCCCAGTCGCTGGCGCGCTCGGTGCACGGGGAATTCAAGCGGGTGCAGTTCACGCCTGACCTGTTGCCCTCGGACCTGACCGGGGTCTCCATCTACGACCCGGGCCGCGGCGAGTTCGTCTTCCGGCCGGGGCCGGTGTTCGCCAACATCGTACTGGCCGACGAGATCAACCGCGCCACCCCCAAGTCGCAGGCCGCGCTGCTGGAGTGCATGGAGGAGCGCCAGGTCTCCGCCGACGGGGTCAGCTACCCGGTGCCCCGGCCGTTCATGATCATCGCCACCGAGAACCCGATTGAGTACGAGGGGACCTACTCGCTGCCCGAGGCGGAGCTGGACCGCTTCCTGCTCCGCATCCGCCTGGGCTACCCGCGCCCGGCAGAGGAGGTGGAGATCCTGAACCGCCAGCGGGTACGCCATCCCCTAGAGACCGTCGAGCCGGTGCTGGACGCACCCGGACTGTTGGAGCTGCAGCACACGGTCCGGGAGACCTACCTGGACGACAGCCTGAAGAACTACATCGTGGAGTTGGTCAACGCCACCCGTACGCACCCGGACGTGGCCCTGGGCGCCAGCCCGCGCGGGAGCCTGGCGTTGATGCGCCTGAGCCAGGCCCTGGCGGCGACGGAGGGGCGGGACTATGTGATCCCGGAGGACATCCGTTCGGTGGCGGTAGCGGCGCTGGCCCACCGGATGAACCTGACCCCCGACCGGCAGATGCGCGGGGTGAGCGCCGAGGAAGTAGTGCAGGAGATTCTGGAGAACCAGCCGGCACCGCTGGGGAAGCGGAAGGTAGTGGCTTAACGTCCCCGTGGGGCGGGCTTGCTGGCCCGCGCTCTCAGAGGGCGGGCCTGCAAGCCCGCCCCACGCGGAGGGGCCCGCGGAGTCGAATCCATCATGACCCGCACGGTCAAACGACAAATGCTAGTCTGGGGCAGCGTTTTCCTCATGTTGGTGGGGCTGACGCTGCACGTCCGGCAGATGGAGCTGATGGGCTTCGCCCTGGCACTGCTCGGCCCGCTGGCGTACTGGGTCAGCAAGCCGCTGCTGCGAGGTCTGGAGGTGCGCCGGCGCGCTCCGGGCCGCTTGACTGCGGGCGACACCGCCCAGGCGACCCTGACCATTACCAACACCAGCAGCCGCTCCCGGCCTGCCTTCTGGCTGGAGGACACCCTCCCGGAGGGCCTGGAGGCGGATCAGCCGGCGCAATTGGTGCTGGACCTGGGGCCGGGCGAGGAGCGCGCGGTCACGTATGCGCTGCGCGCTTTGCGCCGGGGCGTCTACCAACTGGGTCCGGCGGCCCTGCTGGCGACCGATGCGCTGGGCATGCATGATTTCCGCCAGCCGATCCCCGAGCTGACCGAGACGGTCGTCTATCCCCGGGTCCTGCCCCTGCCCGACCTGTGGCCGCAGGGCCCGGCGGAGCGCTCCACGCCGCGCCGCACGATGCGCCGGCCGGGCGGCAGCGATCCCCGTGGCAGCCGGGAGTACATCCCCGGCGACGACCTGCGGCATATCCACTGGAAGGCCAGCGCCCATCGCGGCAAGCTAACCGTGGTCGAGCGTGAGCAGTCCCAGGGCCTGCGCGCCACGGCCCTTCTCGACCTAACGGCGGGCGTCCACACCGGACGGGGCAGCGAGGCGACGCTGGAGTACGGGGTGACGGTGGCGGCCAGCATCCTGTCCCAGGCACTGACCGTCGGCGGCACGGTGAGCCTGATCGCCCACGGCGACCGTGACTACTCCGTGCGGGCCGACTCCTCGCCGGGTCAGCAGCGGCGGTTACTGGAGGCCTTGGCGCGCTGCCAGGCCGGAGAGGAGCGCTCCCTGCTGGAGGTGCTCGCCATGCGCTTGGGAGCCGTCCCGCAGGGGAGCGCGGTGGCGGTCATCACTCCGCAGGCGGCACCGGAGGTCGCCGCCGCGGCAAACCTCCTGGCCTCCCGCGGCCTGCGGGGACTCTGGTTCCTGCTAGTCGCTCCTACCTTTGAGCCGCGGGCGCAAGACACGCGTTCCGCCGAAGAGCACTACCAGGCGTTAGCGACCTCGCTGAGCCGCCGCGGGCAGTTCGCTTACGTCCTAAGCGCCGGCGACAGCCTGGATACCGCCCTGGGGAGGTGGCTCCGTGCGGCGAGTTGAGTCCATCAGCATTGACCCGCAGGTTCCGCTGCTCATCTTCGCCGGGGTTAGTGCGCAGGCGGCTGCCTTCGTCGCCACGGCGACGGTGGGCAACGCCGGCTTCTCGCTGCTCGTCCACCTGGGCCTACTGGCGGGCTTGGCAGTTAGCCTGCAGAACTTGCGCCGCCATCTGCCGCTGGACTGGCTAGCTTACCTGGTGATGGCCGGGGCGCTGGCCTCGTTCGCAGCGCGCAACAGCGGGGCGGCGGCACTGCTCTATCCCAACGCGGCCCTGTACGATCCCAACCTGGTAGTCGCCTCCTTGCTGGTGTGGATGCTGGTGGGCTTCGGGTTCATCCAGTACCGCCGGCGCAACCTGATCTTCGTCTCCGCGACCGGCCTGGCCGTCTTCGGACTAGTCGGCGTCATCAACCTCGAGCCCGGCTTTCTGATCGCCTTCCTGGTCTACCTGTTCGCCACCATCATGACCTGGAGCTATGACGCGCTCACGGCGCGGGCGACGCCCGGGGCGGCAGCAATGTGGTGGCGGGTGGTCCGCGGGCAGGCCACCACCGGCGCAACCGTCCTGGCCGGTGTGGCCCTGGCAGCGTATCTGGCCAGCACGGCCCTCTATGCCCTGGTTCCCAGCCCCTTCGGCTCCACAGCCATGCGCTGGCATCCCATGATGACGTGGGCGGGGGCGGTGGTACAAGGCAACTTCCTGCTCAGCCGACGCCTGGCCGTGGGCGCCGGTCCGGCGGCACTGGGAAATGAGGTGCTCTTCCACGTCCGCGCCGACGGCCCCGGCCTGTGGCGCACACGTGTCTACGACGACTACGACGGGCGCTCGTGGTCGCGGAGCCTGCAAGGTCAGTACAGGGTCCAGAGGACAGGGCCGAACCAGTTCCAACTCGCCGAGAGTCCCGGTCCCCAGGATCGGGTGCTGCACCAGGAGTTCTGGGTGGACAGTGTCAGCACCGGCGCGGTGCTGGCGGCGGCGCGGCCGGTGCAGGTTACCTTCAAGCCAGGCTGGAGGGGGCCGGCGGTCACCCAGATGAAGCGGGATTCCTACGGTTGCCTGATTTCCTCACCCGTAACTCAGCCGGGGGCCGGTTTCACCGTGCTGTCGCTGCTGCCCGAGGAGGACCCGGCCAAGCTGCGCAAAGCGGGGACGACCTACCCGCTCTGGATGCGGGAGTTGTACATCCACAGGGTGCCGATCCTCGCCCAGACGAATCTGGAACCCCTGGCCCAGCAGATAACCGCTGAGGCGGCCACGCCTTACGACAAGGTCGTGGCCATCCAGACCTTCCTGGAAGAGAACTACTACTACACCGAGAAGGAGCCGGTGACGCCCCGCGGCAAGGACGCAGCCGCCTTTTTCTTGCAGGAAAGCCGGCGGGGGGCGTGCGACCTGTTCGCGACCTCCATGGCCGTACTGCTGCGCCTGTCGGGGGTGCCGGCGCGAGTGGCTACCGGTTTCGTCAGCGGCGACTACGATACCACCGCCCGAGCGAACGTGATCCGCAGCAAGGACGCGCACGCCTGGGTGGAAGTGTACTTCCCCGGTTACGAGTGGATCCCGTTCAACCCGACGGCGCAGCGAAACCTGGACGAGGAGTCGGTGTGGAGCCTGCTCCAGAGCGGCCTGAGTCTCTATGCGTTTACGCACGTGGCGAGATCGATCGGCGTGGGTCTACTGGTGGTAGCGCTGGCCGCCCTGCTGGTGATGGCGGCGGTGGACCCGCGCGTGCTGCAGGCGCGCTGGGGGCAACTGCGCACCCGGCAGGACCCCTGGGAGCGGGCCGTCCGGGAGGCCCGAGCGGCCGGGGCCACGCTGCTGGCCACGCTCGATCTGCCCCCCGGCCCATCCGGCGAGACGCCGCTGGAGGTCTTGGCGAGGATCTCGTCCGTCGCTCCGCCGGCCCTCGCCCAACTGGGCCGCCTGCGCGACCTGACGCGGGAGTACTACCACCTGCGCTACGGCCCCACTCCCGGCACGCCGGGCCAAGTGGCGGCCCTTACCCGCGACCTGCGCGCCCTGCGTAGAAGGTTGCCGCGCCCCCGACGGTGAAGATTCCCTCGCGTCGGCCTGCCCTACCCGCCGCCGCCCGTGCCATGGACACCTCTGCTACTCCAATCCGTACTGACGCCTCCGTGAGCCTGTTCTACGGTGATTCAGAGCGGCTCACCACGCGCGCCGCCCAGCAGCTCATCGCCGCCCAGGTGCCACCGGCCGACCGGGACTACGCACTGGTGCGACTGCGCGGGGCCGAAGCCAGCGGAGAACGCTTGCGGCAGGAGGCGGCCTCGGTCTCGCTGCTTTCGCCTCAGCGGGTGATTGTGGTAGAGGAAGCCGACTCTCTGCCGGCCAAGGTGCAGGGCGAGATCGCCGCGGTCGTATCGGCCCTCCCCGCGGGCGTCGCCGTTGTCTTCCTGGCCGGACCAGGCCGTAGCGGCCGATCGCCCCTGGCCGCGGCGCTGTCTAAGGCAGTGACGAAGGTAGGGCAGGCCGTGGACCTGTCGCCGGGCCGCGGGGACCAGGTCGCCGGCGCCCTGAGTGCCGAAGCGACAGCGCAGGACAAGCGGCTAGCGCGACCGGCAGCCCAGCACTTGCTGGAGATGGTGGGCGGGGATTTCGACGCGGCCTGCCGGGAGCTCGACAAGCTGGTGTTGTACGTCGGCGACCAGCCCGAGATCGCCGCGGCGGACGTGGAGCTGGTGGCCTCGGCCTCGGTGGAGGGCAATATCTTCCGCTTTGCCGATGCGGTGGGCCTGCGCGACGGGCGCCAAGCGCTGCGTCTGCTGGACGATCTGCTGCCGCCGGGCAGCAAACGCGGGTCGGCGTTAGGAATTATGGGGATGCTGGCCCGGCAGTTCCGCCTCATCTGGCAGGCTCAGGCGATGCGCGGGGTGCGGGACGCCAAGGAGCGTCTGGCGGACCGCCTGCCCCAGGAACACAATTACTTCAGCGCCACCGGCGGCAAGAGCTGGATGCAGCGCAACCTGGCCACCCAGGCGGGCAAGTGGAAGCCGGAAGAGCTGGCCCGCGGGTTCCTGCTGCTGTACGAGACCGACCGCCGCCTCAAGGGTCTCAGCGACGGGCAAATCGACGAGCGGCTGGCGATGGAGCTGCTGATCGGGGAGCTCTGCCGATGAAGAAAAGCAAACGCCGCGCCTCTACCCCACCTCCGGCTCTCGACTGGCGGGACGCGGTCGCGGCCGTCTGGGCAGCCGGGGTGCTAGTGGTCTTCCTGCGGCAGTTGCTCGCCGCCTTCGGGGCGTAGCCGCGCGGGTCGGGCGTTCCTTCCTCACACCATGCCCTCACTTACCCTCGCCATCCTGGCCTTTCTCTGGATTGCGCTGACCGGCTGCCTGTTGGGTGGCGGACTGGTGCGGCGGCTGGCTCCGCGCGAGTGGGGCGCCGGCTCGCGGGCGCTGCTGGCCTGGGCGGTGGGGTTGCCGATACTCGCGTATGCGACACTCGCCCTGGGCCTGCTGGGGAAGCTGTCGCCGGGGAGCCTGGTCATCCTGCTGGCCGTCGGCGGACTGCTCGGACTGGTCCTGGGGTGGCGGGAGATTGGACAGCAGGGGCGCTTGCTGCGGCGTGCGGCGGCCGCTCTCGCGCACTCCCCCCGCCGCCTGTGGTACTGGGCGCTCGCCCTCTGGGCGCTTACGCTGCTTCCGCAGGCGCTGGCGCCGCCGGGGTTCATGGACTGGGACGGCCTGGCTGAGCACCTGGCCATGGCTAAGGTCTGGCTGCAGGGCGGGGCCATCGTCCCGCTGTGGTATGAGCACCACTCCCAGTTCCCCGCCACCACCCAGATGCTCTATCTGCTGGGCCTCGCGTTCGGCGGACCGGTCGCCGCCAAGCTCTTCTCCACCCTCTTCGGCTTGCTCAGCTTGGCCGCCGTCGGCCTCCTGGCCCGACGGCACTTCGGGAAGGAGACTGCGCCCTGGGCCCTAGCGGTATTCGCGGCCACGCCGCTGGTGGGCTGGCTCAGCATGGTGGCCTATGTGGACATGGCGGCGGTGTTCTACTGCGGGCTGGGGCTGGGATTCTTCCTGGATTGGAGGCGGGAGGAGTCTGCCTCCAATCCAGCGAGGGGGCAGAAGGAGCGTTTCGCCTCCGCCGCTTGGGCCGGGGTGTGCTTCGGGCTAGGGTTGGCGGTAAAGATGCAGGTGCTGGTCTTCTGGGGAGCGCTGCTGCTGGTGGCGGCAGTCGCCGCCTTCCGCGGCCGTCGCACCCCGTCTCGCCCTACCTTCGGTCAGTTCGCCGCCTACGCCGGGATCGCCCTGGCCGTGGCCTCGCCGTGGTACCTCAAGAGCTGGGTGCTGACCGGCAATCCCGTGTACCCCTTCGCCTACAGCGTTTTCGGCGGCGAACAGTGGTCGGCGGAGCAAGCACGCACCTACGCCTATCAGCAGAAATCCTGGGGCTGGGGGCAGTTGCCGCCGCCGGAGGTCTTCTGGAGCCTGCCGCCGCTGCAGCGTACCTTCGCCGGGCCGCGCCGCCCTGATCATCTGCTGCTGGCTCCGGTGGGGCTGACCTTCCTGCCGGAAAAGTACGTGGACAAGGGCGTGGGGCGTCTTGCCTCTTTCCTCACGGCGTCAGTCGGGCCGCTGTACCTGGCGCTGCTGCCGCTGCTGCTGTGGGGAAAGCGACCGAAAGCCTGGGCGACCATTGGCTGGGCGCTGGCGCCGGTGGGGCTGTGGTGGCTGATGTCGGCGCAGTACAGCCGCTACTTCCTGCCCGCGCTGGCCTGGCTCGCGCCGGTGGCGGCCGGGGCGGCGTGGCAGGCAGCCGGGAGGGGGCGGTGGTCTAAGCGAGTGCTGACGGCGGTGATCGGGGCGGGGCTGGGGCTAGCGATCCTCTTCAACCTGCCGGGGGCCGTGCACGGCCTGCCGGTGGTGCTGGGTACCCAGTCGGTGGACAGTTACCTCGCCTCCGTCTTGCCCGGCCTGTACCCCACGTTGCAGTTCGTCAACCGCGCGACCCCGGCCGAGGCCAAGATCATTTCCTATGGCGAACCGCGCCTGTTCTACCTGGACCGGGACTACCTGTGGGGCGAGCCAAGCTACCATCGGCTGCTTGGTTATGATACAATGCGGACGGCGGACGATTTGCTGGAGGCCTACCGGAACCAAGGCCTCACCCATGTGTTAATGAACCAACAGTTCTTCCCTGGCGGCAGCCCGGCCAACGAGCGTATAGCGACGCTGCTGGGCGAGGCCCTGGCCGCCGGGGAAGTGGAACGGATGGTCGGAGCGCCGGAGAGGGGGCCGTATGAGGTGCTGGCGGTCCGTCCGGCGAGCGGCTTCGCGGGTCCGGCCTCACCGGCGCCCGGGGCCGGCGCAGTTCCATGAGACGATACCTCGGCTACATCATCATCCTGATTACTGTGGTGGCGGTGGCGGCGGTCATCGTCTATGGCTTGACGCGCCCTAAACCCCCGGAGGTCCCTCCGGAGACGACGGCCACGCCGACGCAGCCGAGCAACCCGCAGGGCGCTATTCCCGGCGACCTGAGCGTCAAGGGCTTCAATGTCACCAAGCGCGACGAGCAGGGCAACCAGGTCTGGTCGCTGCAGGCCGGGACCGAGGTAAAGGTCAACGCCGACAGTAAGCAGGCAGAGGCCAAGAATGTCCATTGGTTGCTCCAGCAGGGCAGCGACACCGAATGGGTCGTGGACGCACCGCAAATCGTCATTGACTACGAGACCAGCCGCCTGGTTTTTACCGGCGGTGTCAAGGTGAAATCCGCCGACGGCTCCCGGCGCTTCTCGGTGCCGCGGCTGACTTACGAGCCCAACAGTAAGAAGCTGATCGGCGAGGGCGGGGCGCGGTTCTCCCAGGGCGGGACGGTTGTCACCGGCGAGCGGCTGGTGGTGGATACCAAGGCGCACACCGTGCGCCTCAGTGGCGACATGCAGGCCCATATCGGTAAGTAGGAAGCAGTCAGACCCCCGGCGTCGGCCGGAGGGGAGTGTGTGTGCTATGGCCAAAAAGGCGCAAATCGCGACGGTTATCTGGGTCCTGGTCGGGCTGCTGGCGGTCTCGTGCTTCGCCTTGGCCCAGAACTCCAAGAAGACCCAGAGCGCCGAGATCAAAGGCGATTCGCTGGTCTTCAACTGGGTCTCCAACGAGGTCGTCCTGACCGGGAATGCCTCCGTGCAGATCGCCAGCGCCAACCCGACCATCATGACGGCCCCGAAGATGACAGCCAAACTCTCTAAGGCCGCGGACCAGATCGTGAACCTGGTCGCCTACGGCCAGATACACCTGAAGATCACCACCGCCCCTGATCCGGACGGCGTGCGCGGCCGGATCACGGCCACCTGCAACGACAAGGCCGAGTACTCCGAGACCACCCAGAAGATCCTGCTCTACGGGGGGGCGGTGGCCGACTACGTCTCCCTCCCCGAGGGCCCTGAGTCCCGCCGGGCGCATTTCACCGGCGATCAGATGGAGGCGGACCTGAACACCAGCACGCTGACCGTTACCAAGGCGCACATCAGCGTCAACGCGCCCCTCAAGACCCCGCCGGCCGCGACCGCCCCCGGGGCGGCGCCAGCGCTGGAGCCCGAGGAGTAAGGACCGCAGCCACCTGACATGTCACTGGTAGCGCAAGGCCTGACCAAGTCATACGGCGGACGGCGCGTCGTCAACGACGTGAACCTGTACGTGGACCGCGGCGAGACCGTGGGCCTGCTCGGCCCCAACGGCGCCGGCAAGACCACCACCTTCTACATGACCCTGGGCCTGGTCAGCGCCGACGCCGGCGAGGTGTTGCTCGACGATCGCGACATCTCCCACCTGCCCATGCACCTGCGCTGCCGGCAGGGCCTGGGGTACCTGGCGCAGGAGCCCTCCGTCTTCCGCAAGCTCTCCGTCCGCGATAACCTCCTACTCATCCTGGAGTTGCAGTCCCTGACCGCGCTAGAGCGCGAGCAGCGCTGTACGCGACTGCTGGACAAGCTCGGCCTCACCCATCTGGCCAACCAGAAGGGCCAGGTGCTCAGCGGCGGGGAGCGGCGGCGGGTGGAGATCGCCCGCGCCCTGTGTACCTCACCCTCCTTCATCCTGCTGGATGAGCCCTTCACCGGTGTGGACCCCATCGCCATCGACGACATCCGCACCATCGTGCACGAGCTGGTCTCCGACGACATCGGCATCCTGATCACGGACCACAACGTGCGTGACACCCTGGAGATCACCGACCGGGCGTACATCATCTCCGAGGGCCAGATCCGCACGCACGGCCCCGCCCGCGACCTCCCCAACGACCCCATCGCTCGCCAGTATTACCTGGGCGAGAGGTTCCGGATGTAGGGGCGGCTTTCGCACGGTCCGTCGTGCGACAGCCGCCCCTACACAGAGTGAGCCCGGCCCCGATGCGCAAACTCGATCGCTACATAACCCGGGAAATGTTCGGCCCCTTTCTCTTTGGGATGGGGGCTTTTGCCATCGTCCTGATCGGCGTGGATGTGCTCTACAACGCGCTGCAGATGATACTGGAGCAGGGCCTGCCTGCCGGACCGGTGCTGCTGGCTGCGTTCTACCGCCTGCCCCAAACTCTGGTCTTGACCCTCCCCATGGCCACGATTTTCTCGAGCCTCATGGCCTTCGGCGGCCTCAGCTCGTACGGAGAGATTACCGCTATGCGCGCTGGGGGGATCGGACTCTACCGCATGGCTGTCCCGGCGTTGCTCGTGGGGCTGGTCGTCTCGGTCGGTTCCTTCGGGCTCAACGGCTGGCTCATCCCCTTCGCCAATCAAGCCTCCAACCGAGTTCTCGTCGGCCTCCAGCAAGAGGACTTGACCAAGCAGCAGTCGCTGGTTATCCGCATTCCCACCAAGGGACCGCTGCAGCGTTGGGTGCTGGCGGAGAGCTTCGACTCGGTGACGCAGACGCTGCACGGGGTGGCGATCTGGGAGTACCGGAACGGCGTGCCCCTGGCCTCCTTCGCCGCCACCTCCGCTCAGTGGCAGGATACTACTTGGGTGCTCAAGGGCGCCAAGCGTGTCCAGCAGACCTCCTCCGGCCCGCTCACCCTGGATATGGGTGTCATCCGCTACGGCATCGGAAAGTCGCCCTGGGAGTTGGTACAGGCCAAACGCAGACTCGAAGACATGAGCATGGCCGAGCTGCGCGCCCTGGGCGACGCGGCGACCACCCAGGACAGCCAGCCGGCCCGCAACGCCCGCGAGGAGCTCGCCCTGCGCCTGGCGGTGCCCTGGGCCGCGTTGGGACTGGCGCTGATCGGCCTGCCCCTGGGCATCCGCCCTCAACGCACCTCCACCGGCGTCGGCCTGGGCCTTTCCCTGGCCATCATCCTGGTCTACTACATTGTCATCAGCCTCATGCGTATCCTCGGCCAGCAGGGCGCGCTTCCCCCCCACGTGGCTGACTGGATACCGAACGTGCTTTTGTATACAATAGGGTTGGGACTGCTGCTCAACTCGTCGAGGTAAGGACTCTCCCGCGGGGGGCGGGCTTTCTAGCCCGCCCTCTCCGAAGTGCCGGCCGGGGGAGCGCGGGCTAGAAAGCCCTCGCCACGCGGAACGCGCCCACCGACTCGCGCTACGCGAATATGTCCATCTTCACCGTACTCGCCATCATTCTGCCCATCCTGGGCGGCTTCATCGCCTGGGCCGGCGACATCATCGGCTACCGCCTGGGCAAGAGCCGCCGCTCGCTCTTGGGCCTGCGTCCCCGCTCCACCGCCCGCCTGATCGCCGTCGTCGTCGGCGTCGTGCTCCCCGTAGTCACCATGGCCCTGGCGGCCGTCGGCAGCGAGAACGTCCGCATTGCCCTCTTCCGTCTCACGGAACTCACCCAGCAGCGTGCCCAGTTGGAGGTGGAGAACAAGCAGCTAGCCGCCTCCGCCGAATCCAGCAAGCAGCAGAAGGAGACCGCCCAGCGCCAGTACGAGGCGGCGCGTAAGGGCCTGGCAGCCGCCCAGGTCGAGCTGCGCTCGGCGGAGACCTCCCTGCGCGGCGCCCGCGCCGAACTCAACGCCGCCCGCGCCGAGCGACAGCGGCTCCTCGGCCAGGTGCAGGAACTCAAGACCAGCCGCGACCGCCTGCAGGAGGAACTGAGCAAGGCCCAGGCGGACCTCGCCACCAGCCTTACGGCCCTCGCGCAGAAGAACCAGGAACTGCGCCAGGCGGAGAAGCAAGTGCAGGCGCTGGACGCTCAGGCGCGTGACCTACAGGAGATGGTGCGCCGGGAGACGCTGCGGGTGGAGCAGAAGCAGCGAGAGGTGGAGAACAAGCAGCGGGAGTTGGACCAGACGACTGCCGAGTTGCAGGACAAGCGAGACGAGCTGGAAGCCACCAAGCAGATGAAGGCCGCGATCGAGGCTCTCTGGGGCTGGCACGAGGACGTGGCCGGGGCGAACCCGGTGCTGTATGAGCCCGGGGCGGAGCTGGTGCGAGGGACGATCAACGCCCGGCAAAGCCTGGGCCAGATTGAGGCCTCCCTCCAAGAGTTGGTCGTGCTGGCCGCCAAGAACGCGGCGGCCCGCGGCGTGCAGCCGCCCGAGGGGCAGTCGGCCGCACAATTGGTGATGCCCCTGACGCCGGCGGTCGAACCCGGGCTCCCCGCCGAGGAGGACATCATCCGCCTGGTGGCCGAGACCATCCGTAGCGGGCCCGCCCGACAGTACGTGACCGTGATCCGCGCCGTCTTCCGCAGCTTCGCCGGTGACCGCCGGCCCGTGGCCGCCAGCCTCTTCGTCCGCCCCAACGACCTCGTGTACCCCCAGGGGACGGTCATCGTCCACAAGATCATCGACGGCAGCCGCCCACGTCCGGAGGTCTTCCAGCGCCTGTGGGGTCTGCTGGGCGAGCTGCGCGCCGCCGCCGAGCGGGCCGGGCTGATGCGCGACCCCCAGAGCGGCCAGTATGGACAGGTGCCCGCCGAGTCCATCCTGCGGGCGTTGGACGAACTGCTGGCGCATGAGACGCCCCTGGAGGTCTACGCCGTGGCCGCCGAGGATGTCTACGTGGCCAGTGAGAACCCCTTCCTGGTCCTGCTGCGGGTGGAGCAGCCGGAGGAGACGCCCCAGTGAGGGCCGCGGCGATCCTCGGCGTGGACCCCGGCACGGCCAAGTGCGGGCTAGCGGCGGTAAGCCGGGAGGGGCAGACGCTCTATCGAGCGGTGGTGGAACTGGGGGCGCTAACGGAGGCGCTGGCCGAACTGGGCCAGCGCTTTGCCCTTGGTCAGGTGGCGCTGGGGAATCGCACGGGGGCGGGGCCAGTGCAGGGCATGATCCGGGAGGCACTGCCGGAGGCTACCGTGTCCCTGGTCGCGGAACACCGCAGTACCGAGGAGGCGCGGCGCTTGTACTGGGAGTACCACCCGCCACGAGGCTGGCGGCGGCTGGTGCCGCTTGGACTCATGCTCCCCCCCGAGCCGCTGGACGCCTACGCGGCGGAGATAGTCGCCCGGCGGTGGTTGGGCCAAGGCGAAACTGGGCCCGAATCATAGCGGCCGGGTGCGAGTTGCCAGGAGTATCATCGCCGCCAGGAACACTCCCGCCAACGTGAGCAGTTGCGCCATCTGGCTATTACCGAACTCGCGTCCGGTTATGTAACCGGCCGTCCCCAGCGCCGTGGTGAAGATTAGTCCCACAATAAGCCGCAGCATTTGTCTCCTCCGGCTGCGGCTCGTTCGGGCAGACCCCTACATCAGGGCCGCAACCTCCCCCTCTGTGTAGTATACCCCGGTGGGGGGCAAGGTATGCATGAGGGAGTGGGAGGTGGCGGGGCTACTCCACTATCGCCTCAGTCGCAATCTCCGGCGGCCGGCCTCCCGTGAGGGCGCTGACCTCCCGCTCGAAGACCTCCAGTTCTCCAGCGGTGGTTAGCAGGTCCAGCTCCAAGTCATAGGTGCGCGACTCGCCGGGCTGCAGCACGATCATCCGGCCCGCCGCCCGCTCGCGAGGGCGGCCGTCGCCGTAGTTGGTGCCCGGCTCGATCCCGGTCACGTAGTTACCCGCGCCCGGCATCCGCCAGTGCACCAGCACCGGCAGCGCCTCCAGGCTGTAGCGCATCGCCAGCCCCAGCGGCTGGCCCGGGTCGGTCTCCCGGTTGATCAGTCCCACGCAGGTCTGCCCTTGCCCATCCGCCGCCAGTTCGTAGTAGTAGACCATCTCCTCCAGACCCGGCTGTGGCGGGGCGAAGCGGTTCCAGTCGGGCGCGTGCTGCAGGGCGAAGGGGGTGCGGGGCAGGACCTGGCGCGCCGGAAAGAGGTAGCGAGCCCCCTCATCCAGCAGGGGGAAGCCAAGATTCACGTGGTAGAGCAGCATGTGCTCCTGGGGCACGTAGCCCCGGTTGGTCACGACATCGCGCAGGTGTAGCTTGTTCTCCCCCAGCCGCGCCCACAGCTTCCGGCGCAGCTCCAGGTGCGGGCCGAAGAGAATCCATTCGTCCACTACGCCCTCCACCCACATCACGTAGTCGTCCCCTTCCCAGCGCCCGCCGTAGGAGACCTGCTTGGCCGGGATATTGCCGATGCGGCCGTGGATCCCCAGTCCGGAGTGACCCTCCACGCCCGCCTCAGGGTCATCGTGCGGGGCGCCGTACCAGGTTAGCCCACAAGTAGCCAGCAGCCCGCCGGGGAAGGTACGGAGCCAGCCCAGGCCCGCCGGCTCGTAATACGAGGGATGGGCCGCCCCGGCTGGTGACTGCCAGCACAGGGAGCGCCCCTGCCAGTCGGCAGCGACGATGTCCAGCGCCCGGTCCGCAGCGACGGTGACCGACAGCCCCGTACCCGTCCGCATCTGGAAGCAGCGGACCCTGTCGTCGCGCCCCTCGGACAGCGTGAGCGGCAGCACCCCACCCACCTGCTCAATCCGCCCTACCTTCGGCAGCAGTTCTTCACGCGTGTAGTCACGGCCATAGATGCGGGGCATGAGGGTACCTCCTGGCGGAGTGGTCCTTGGTGTAAGGTCCTAGTCGCCCCGTGGGGACGAAAGCCCAGGCGCGATCAGAGGGGGGAAGCACCGCTCAGTCATCCACCCTCGCTCCCCCCTCGACCGTCGACTCTCGACTAGCCACCATTACTCTCCGTGCGCGTGTAGTGTTTGATCGCGTACTGGATGCCGCGCTGGAGCTCACCGGTGGTGATGCGGCCGCCGAGGAACTCGGCCTGGAGCAGTTTATTGAGCTGGGCAAACAGCTCGCTGCGACTCATGCCTTGCTCCACCCACAGGCCAATCTGCTCCTGCAGTTGCCGCTCCCGCTTGCCGGGGATGGTTCGCACATGCTCCTCGACCGCGTGCAGCACTTCGACGGGGTCGCAGGACTCTACCTTGCACTCCAGGTCAGCGCTAAGGTAGCTGAAGGACTTGGTCTGGGGGTCGTAGGTGACATTGAGCTGCGTCGTGGACCCCCCGGGGGTCTCGTAGATAATGGCGACATTGGTAGCCCCCTCGCCCCGGCGCCACCGGGAGTACTCGTGACGAAGGTTCCCGTAGCCGATACGGCGCTCGGGATTGCTGCAGCAGGCACGGACCGCCGCGTCCAGATGCTCCTGGAACCACTCCATGGGATCGGAAACTTCCGGATCCACCAGCATACCTCCAATGAGGCGAGGCAAGACGCCCGGCCCTAGGGGTAGGCCGGCGCGGAAAGAGCCTCTACCATAACCGACACGGGACAATTCGCTCTCCGTCTCCGGATTACCTTCCTAGCCTGCGCACTCTCCGGGCTGACCTCCTTCGGCGGCCTTGGCGATGCGCCGGCGGAGGGTGGCCCACGTCTTTGTGTGCAGGAAACTCTCCTCCGCGTTGCTCAGCATTTCCAGCCACAGGGCCAGCGGCGCGGAGAAGCTGAGCTCGTCCGCCGGGACGCAGGGGCGGGCCGAGGGGTCCAGCGCGCCCAGGAAGGCCCGCGGCCGCGGCTGGTCCCCTTCCTCCAGCAGCCGGCCGACCATGACGCCACAACCGGAGCCAAAGGGGAGCAGGACGGCGTCCTCCGGGCGGGCGTAGTTGGCCAGGCCAACCAGCCCGGCCAGTTCGTCGGGCGCGGCCAAGCAGATGATGACCAGCGGAGTCTGCTCCGGCGAGAGCGAGGCCATCGGCATGAACACGGCATATCGCGCCGGCGCCGGCCGCGGGGGATGGGCTTCCCGGAAGGCACGCACCAGCTCCGGGCACTGCTTGTAGTGCTCGCCCTCCACCCGTCCCGGCACGCCGGTGGAGACGAACTCATCAATTCCCGGCCGCGCCTCACAGAAGCCGAGGTAGTACCCCCCACCAGGGCAACCGACGGTGTCCTTGTCGAAGTATACTGTCTCCCCTTGGCGCGCTCGGCTGAGCACGCCCACCAGACACCCATGGCCTTCGGCCGGCGGCTGATATCCCTCCGGGGCCTGGTTGGTGTAGAAGAACGCCAGCGGATCATGGCGTAGTCCGACCAGGTCCCGCAACCGCGCGGTTCTGGCAACCAGCTCGGCCGTGCTCATCGAGCCATCACACTCCTAGGTAGGTTAGGCGACCATGCACCCCTTCTTGGCGACGTTCGGGGAAAGGCGGTGGTTCGTGGGGGGGGGAGTGTCAGTCGACAGTGTCAGTGGGGAACGGCTCTGAGCGGAAACGGAGGCCACAGGCTCCCTACTGACACTGTCAACTATCAACTGGCACTTCCCCTCTTCCCCCCGCCGCGCTACAATGTACCTGTGAGCCGCTGGATCCTTCACGTAGATATGGATGCGTTCTTCGCTGCCGTCGAGCAGCGGGATAGTCCCGAGCTGCGCGGCCAACCGGTGGTGGTGGGCGGGGACCCGTCCGGCCGGGGGGTAGTGGCCGCAGCCAGCTACGAGGCCCGTCGCTATGGCATCCGCTCCGCCATGCCCTCGGCCGAGGCCCGGCGCCGTTGCCCTCACTGCGTTTTCATCACTCCCCGTGGCCGGAGCTACGCGGAGGTCTCGCGCCAGATCATGGCCATCCTCGAATCCTATAGCCCCTTGGTGGAGCAAGTCTCGGTGGACGAGGCGTTTGTGGATGTCGCCGGTTGCGAGCGTCTTTTCGGCCCGGCGGAGGAGATCGCCCGGCAGATCCAACGGCGAATCCGCGAGGAGTTGGGGCTGTCGGCTTCCATCGGCGTGGCCCCCAACCGCTTCCTGGCTAAGCTGGCCTCCGACCGGGAGAAGCCGGGCGGACTGGTGGTAGTGCCACCCGAGCAGGTGGAGGACTTCCTCCGGGACCTGCCGATCGAGGCGGTCTGGGGAGTGGGAGAAGTGACCGCGGCCCGCCTGCGCCGGCTGGGTCTCAAGACCGTGGGACAACTGGCCGAGTATCCCGAGGATCTCCTGGAGCAGCAGTTCGGTGAGTACGGTCGGCGCCTGCACGAACTGGCCCACGGCCAGGACGAAAGCCCCCTGGCCCTGGGCGTCGAGCGCAAGCAGGTCAGCGCGGAGACCACCTTCGCCCATGACACCACCGACCGGGAGTTCCTGGAAGCGCAGCTGTTGCGGTTGAGCGAGCAGGTCGGCACGCGCCTGCGGAAGAAGGGTTTGGGTGGGACCACGGTGACGCTCAAGGTGCGCTTCTCGGACTTCCGCACCATCACCCGCCGCACCACCGAGCGCGACCCGGCGGGGGAGGACCTAGCCATCTACCAGCGGGCGCGGACGCTGCTGGAGCCGCAATTGGCCGCGGGGCGCAAGATTCGGCTGCTCGGCGTGGGGGTCAGCAACTTCACCGCCGTCTCCCAGCCCTCGCTCTTCGCCTCCGAGCGCACCGAGCGACCGGTGGACGAGGCTGTCGACCGCGTGCGCGACAAGTTCGGCGAGCAGGCCCTCCGCCGCGGGAGGTTCGTCACCAAGACGCTTCCCAGCCGCACGCCCAGAGAGGATACCGATTGACCAAGGATTCTCCCCAGTCCAGCGCCGTGACCTTTCTCGGGCCGGGAGTCGAGAGCCGTCCCGGCGTGCCGCTGGTCGCCAACCTGCGGTCGGTCGAGTTAGGCGACCATCCGGTCCTGGCCGCCCTGCGCGGGGAGACCAGCCGGATCGCCCGGGAGGCGCTGGGCTACGCCCAGGCTCTCGCCTCCGCCCTGCCCGAGGAGTTGGCCGCTCGCCCTGCTCCCGATCTGCCCTCCCTGTGGGAATGCTTCCAGTGCGAATTTGCCCGCCACAGCCTGGCGCCGGCGCTGATGAACCTGGAGCTGGCGCAGGCTGCCGGGGACGGCCAGCCGGACGCCCGAGCGCGGCTGGTGGAGCGACGCAACGGGGCTTGGTGGCTGGGTGGCAGCGGGGCGCGGGAGGTCGTACGCGAGGTCGGGGGCCTGGCCCCGGGGGCACCGGTGCTCTCCTCGGTCTGGTGGCGCAATCGATTGCTACCTTATCTGGCCCGGCGCGCACCGCGCCCTTCGGACCCGTGCGCCTCGTGCCCACCATGGGAGGACCGAGCGCGTTCCCCCGAGTCCTGCGACGTACTGTTCCTGGGCGTGGCCGCCACCACCGCCCCGCTTATCGCCCACCTTGCCCGCGGCCTGGAGGCGGAGGGCCTGCGCTGTCTGACCGTAGACTTCCACTACGAGAACTCCACCCGCGCCTTGCGCGAGGTCGGGGTGCGAATACTCGACGGGCGACCGGAACTGAACGGCGGGCAGGAAGCCGCTCGGCACCTCCGGAGGCGCTTCCACTCGCTGCGCCGCCGGGCGGTGGCCGGCATACATGAGCAAGTGCGGAGAGGGGAACTTCCGGCCTGGCTGGAGTCGTTCGTCCAGACGCGGATCACCGTCGCGCTGGGCCGGGACCTGCCGGCGATGGCGGCCTACCGCGCCGCCGCGGCAGGGATTCTCGACGCCACCGGCCCACGTCTGGTGGTAGGCTTTCACCTCTCGCCGGACTTTCTCGCGCCGCTACTGCTCGGCGCCCAGTTGCGCGGAACGGCCACGGTCTGCGCGCAGCACGGCATCCGCGGACCGGTCCACCGCAATGGCGTCGCCCTCCCCTGGGACTATCTCCTGGCCTGGGGACAGTACACTGTGGACGTCAACCAAGGCCTGACTGACGAGCACTCCCGCTGGGTGGTAACAGGGAACTGCCTGTACGACGGGGAATCGCGAGTCGCGAGTCGCGAGTCGCAAGTGCGGAGGGGAGGGGAGGTCGGTGGAGGCCCGGCGGGCCGGATCGTGCTCGCCGCCACGCAGACTGATGAGGCACAGGTCAAGGCCAGCCAGCCGCGCTGGTGGCTGCGAGGGGTCGCCGAGGCCTGCCGGGCCCTGGGGGCGCGGCTGCTTATCCAGACCCACCCGGCGGAGACAGTCCTGGGCATGTACGAGAAGTTGGCGGCAGACCTCCCGGCAACGGTGCAGCTACCGGCGGCGGGGGAAAGAGCCCGAGGAGTAGGCGAGATGGAGGTCCTGGTAACGCGCGACTCGACGGTGGTCTACGAGGCCGCGCTGGCGGGCAAGCCGGCGCTGGCGATAGCCCTGCCGCCATATCGGCCGCGCTTTCCGCTGGCGGAGCACGGCGGCGCGATCGGGGTCAGCGCTTACGAAGAGATCGAGCCAGCGTTGCAGGATGCTCTCAGCGACGGCCCTCGGACCCAGGAACTCGTCCGCAAGAGGCCGGAGTTCCTGCAATACCACCTCGGGCCCCAGGACCACCGCGCTACGGAGCGCACCCTCGTGATGCTGCGAGAGGCGGCCGCGCACTCGCCGGCGCCCGGCTAGGCCCTTGGCGCGTGCAGGCCCGCCGCCGTCTCCCCTGTCGTCGTGCCTGCCGTACTAAGACCGGCCGCGCTCGTACCAGAGCTGACCGCCGCTGGCAGGGGGCGGGCCGGGGAGGGCCTGCTCGCGCGGCACCAGCTTCCCCACCGACCGCAGCCAGGTCCAATCTTCCCCGGCTATGTGCAGCGATACTCCCACGATCTCCCCGGGCGCCAGCCGCAGGTAGACCGCCGGCTGATGCCGCGTCTGGGCCTCCTCGGTGAAACGAAAGACATTCTGAATCTCTCGCGTCACCGCCGGTCCCTCCGCGCGCAGGCGCAGCACCTGCATCTGGAAGGGTTCGGCCCGGATCTCGGCCAGCACCTCCTGCGGCGCCGAGGTGTTGTTGGCTAGGAAGAGGATCCCCTCCGCCTTCCGTAGGAAGGCCCAGCAGCGCACCGGCGAGTCGGGCGCATTCCCGCACAGCCCGTCCTCCGCCGTGGGCACCGCCATCGGCACCGCGCCGGCCAGCTCTCGCCACAGTTGCTGCACACCCTCGTAGACCACAGCCGACTGACCCTCGGCGGCTTGCAGCACCCGCGCCCCGGAGTCGAGCAGTATCCCGGTGGAGCCCTGCCAGCTCTGCTCCAGCAGGAGCCGCGCCAGCAGCAACATCTCGAGACGTGGGGCAGCACTAGCAGACAACTGCGAGAGGTCCAGCAGGAGCGGATGGGCCGGGCCCTGCTCCACCAGGAACTGCCGTAGCGGGGCGAAATCATACCGCCGCCCGAACCTCTGCCAGAAGGCGTTGGCCAGCGGCCGTTGTCGCCCATCCACCCGCTCAGCTACCACCCCGCACGTAGGCAACTCGCGCAGCCCCACGGAGACGCTCTTGACCCAGTTCGCCAGCCCCGAGTCGAAGGCCGCCTCCATCGCCGCGTCGGGTTGCAGGCCGTGCTCACCGGGTGTTACCGACCAGGGCGGCGACACCAGCGCAGTGAAGGGCAGATTGGGCAAGACCTTCTCCGTGAGCCCCTGGTAAGCCGCCACCACCTGTTCTGGCGTGGGGGCGGGGCCCTCCTGCGGGGCCGCCAGTTGCAGCAGCGCCGGCCGCTGGTCCTGGAGCTGCTCCTGCAGAGCGACCACCGGATCGCTAGCCGGCAGGGGAAGACGCAGCGCCTGGCTCGGATCAGGCAGGGCCGGCGGCGTCGCCAGGAGCATGCCGGCAAAGGGCAGATAGGCCGGGACCGATGAGGCGGAAAGGGGCAGCGCCTCCTGGGCCAGCACCGGATATCCGTCCTTCACGTGCACGCGCAGCGGCGCGGCGGCCGACTCCTTGCCTACCGTGAAGGTGAACTTGACCCAGCAGTCTCCCACGCGCAGCACCTGGAAGCGTGCCAGCAACGCCGTCGTCCCGCCCGATTTGATCGGTACGGTGTAGGTCGGCATGTAGGCGCCGGGGCTGGCCGCCTGCGCCGCGACCGTCAACTGTTTATCCACCTGGCCGCGATTGTCCACGTAGATCAGGATCGGATGCCGCTCGCCGCGCAGGGCCTGCGCTTCGGAGGGGATACTCAGTGCCAGGCCGCCGACGTTCAGCGTCAACTCGATGGTGTCGCCGATCTTGCGCATCCGGGCGTCCAGCGTACCCTCCGGCGACCAGTTGGCGGGCAGCGCCTCCAGACCCTCCGCCTTGTCCAGTCCCTTGAGCCAGGGGTCCTGCGGCGTCCGAGTGGCCGGCGCTGCGACCAGCGCTAGGTCGTCGACGGTCCAGACGCCCTCCGGCTCCGTGCCCAGCACCAGCCGCCACTTGTCCCCCGGCGGCGGGGCCAGGGTCAGCTCCACCCGATGCCACTTGCCGTCGGTGGGCAGGTCACTACGCCAGGCCGGAATCGGCGCCGCCGTGACCTCCCCCTCCCCGCTTACCATACCCAGCGTCAGTCCGCCCGCGCCCGACACATGCCGCACCTGCAGCGTCAGGACCAGCCAGTCCTGCGTGGTACCCGCTTGGGCCGGGGAGACGAGGGCGCCTTCAGCCGGGCCTCCCAGCCGCAGCCCGGCGCCGGTCTTCCCGGCGTCGGCTGCCACCTGTGCCGCCCCCGGATCGCCAACCACGGCCCAGCCCGTGGGTCCTGTGGCGAAATCCTCCTGCCACAGCGGCGCCGCGGCCAGTGGCGCGGCCAGCGCCAGACAGATTGCCCACACGCTGCAACGGATCATGGCATCAACTTCTCCCCGATGGCAAAGGCAGCGTCCAGATAGGCCTTGTACCCAATAGCTAGCGCTACGCCCGTGATCAAGCCAAAGATAGCGATACCGACTACGTAGCCGGTGATCGCCACCCGCTTGGGCGCGGACTCCAGCTTCTCCCGCTCCGTTTCGGCCAGACGCCCCAGCGTGCGCTGGTGGGCCCCCGCCTGTTCTGCCGTCAGCATGGTGCTGCGCACGGTGAAGGGCAGGCTCTTGGCACTCGCTAGGGCCGTCCCCAGCGGCTCGCCCGCCTCCACTCGGACCGCGGCGCGCGCCAGTTGTCGCCCCAGCTTCCCCGGCCCCGCGGCCTGCGCCGCCAGCTGCAGCGCCTGGCCGTAGGACGCCCCCGACCGCACCATCGCCTCCATCACGGTCAGCACCCGCGTCAACAACGCCGCGCGCAAAAAGCCCGCCGCCCCCGGCACCAGGCCCAGCAGGTCCTGTCGTAGCCCCGCCGCCCACGGTTGGCGCAGCACCCAGCGCGCCACCCAGTCCAGCAAGACGATCAGGGCGAACAGCGGCAACAACTTATGAACAAGAAGCGGCTCGTAGTTGTTCCAGAGCTGCTGCAACTGTTCGGACGACGTAGCGTCAGGGTGCAACAGCGTCCACTCCATTACCGCGGGTAGCACGGTGGGCAGCGTCGGTACCATGATGGCAAAAAAGAGGATGACCCAGCCGTAGAGGCGCGTGGGCAAGAGGCCGATCCACACCCGGTGGTCTTGCCGGTACTGGTCGGCCAGTAGCCGGGACATGGGCCCCAGTTGCCCGGAGCGCTCCCCGGCCCGCATCAGCCCCACCGTGCTGGCCGAGAAGATATGGGGATACCGCGCCA
>JALGSV010000087.1 GCA_029821755.1 Candidatus Zipacnadum vermilionense
TCCTTGAGGAGCTCGACGGCCTCAGCGGGCGAGAGAGTTTCGCATCGGGTCATGATCCATCCTCAGGAGCACCCCCGGGGGCCAGCGGAACGTCCGCCGGCTCCCCAGGAGGGCGTCGAGCTCATTCGTGTCCACCAGTAGGTCTTTCGACAGATCGAACCCTACCGCCGCCTTGGTCTTGCCGACGTTGAGCGACCCCAACTTGATCGGCATCCGCTTGCGCCCCTTGCGCTGTTTTGGCTTGGTCATCTTGCTCTCCTTGTTGTTTTGGTTCTCACGCCACCCCCTCGCACATCACGACAGGTGGCAGCACAGACAGCGCCCACTCCTCTGCCCCGTCCAGCAGGCGCAGGGTAGACACCTCCCGCTCGTGCGCCCCTCGCTCCACGCCCATGGCATGCGGAACCGCGTAGCGCCGCAGTCGTCGCAGTTTCCGAAACCAGGACTGCTCCGCCGAGTCCGGGTCAATTCCACGCTTCATCACCCGCGAGAACTCCTCGCGGGTGATGAAGCCGTGGCCGAAAAAGTGCAGGAAGTCGATCACGTCCAGGGCGGTGCAGCGGCGGGCCTGGGTTGATCCGGCGGCGCGGGTCATGGCTGGCACTCCGCGCATGCGCCGCACCCCTGGCAGTCGTAGAGCGCCCACTCCTCCGAGCACAGGTCGCAGAGGACGCCCCACGCAGGGACCGACCAGGCGTAGGCTTCCGAGGCCAGGCCCCACGCTGCGTTGAGGTATCGGCACAGGACCTTGCCCTGTTTCGTCTCGCGTAGATGGAGCACCTCCTCGAGGATCGTGCGGCCTGTGAGCTTGCCCTCTGCTCTCCCTGGAGGGTCGTAGGCTGGTGAGTTGACGTCCATGTGGTGAGCAATGATCGCCAGGAGCCAGTCCCAGTGCTCGCTGGCTGCTGCCCACCAGGAGGCCTTGTCGTCGATGCTCATGCCCCCACGATCCCCCGCCGCAGCGCCAGGTAGAGGGACACCTCGTCCGGGTCCTCGATCCGCTCGGGCTTCGAGAAGACCGGCTTGTAATACTTGTTCTTGTTCTTGATCACCATCTTCGACCGCAACACGACGAAGAACGAGGCGAGCGGAGCGTTCTTAGCCCGCCGGCTGGCCATGCTGAGGAGCGTCAGCAGGCCCTTGAACGGCTTGATGGCGCTGCTCTTGACGCGATACCAGGCCGGCATCTGAGTCTTGCAGTCGGCGACCAGGACGTTGTAGACCTCGCCGCAGGGCGGGGGGAGGCGGACTCCACCGGTCACCTTCCAGCCGGCGAAGGTGCAGCCTACGCAGTCCAGGCTGATCTTGACCGGCGACGTCTCGGACGGGCGAACCCGATCCTCGGAGCGGCACCAGGCGCCCTTGATCCCGTCGGGGACCGACAGCCCGTCGTCGTAGTCGCAGATCGCCTTCCGTAGGGCCTCCTCCTCGTCGGGCTTCTGGTAGGGCGGCATGAGGTCGCGGCCCTTGCGGACGTCGAGGATCGCGACGGCCCGCTCGTCGTCGGCGTCCTCCGGGTCCGTCGCCAGGAACCAGCAGCCGGCCTCCACGTCGTAGTCCTCGGCGGTCGTCTGGTCCTGCGCCAACGACAGGTAGGGGATCGCCAGGTCCGACTGGTCGAGGCACTCCGCGCCCTCGGGCGCCTTGCGCGGCTCGGCGGGCGCGGCCAGCTCCGCCTGCTGGGGCTCCTCGACGACGGCCGGCAGCTCCTTCGGCCGGCAGCCCTGCTCCGCGGCCCGCACCAGCCCCTTCGGCGCCAGCTCCTGCGGCGCCAGCTCCTGCGGCGGCCCCAAGTCCATGTCGGGCCGGTCGTCAGCCCAGGCCGGGTGGCCCTCGGCGGCCAGGGCGCGCGCCGCGTCCTCGGGGGTGCAGCTGTCGGAGAAGCGAGTCCCGAAGGACTCCTGGACTGCGCGGGTCTGCTGCTCGGTGAGGCCGAGGTCTCGCATCCACATCAGTTCGGTTTCGGTCAGTTTCACCTGGTCTCCTCCAGCGCGGACTTGACCGCCGCTATCAGCGCGGCGACGTCCTGGTCGTCGGGGGACATGGCAGCGACTATGACCCCGGTGGCGTCGATCACGTGGTGCTCCTTCGCAGCCGCGCAGGCGTTCGCGTGCCGTTTGGCCTCCGCCTCGGCGTTGATCAGCGCGACCTTCACCTCGTCGGTCGCCATGTGGATTTCCATGTTGCCCTTGTGCTTGTGCTCGTGCTCGTGCTCACCCATCTACTCCTCCTTGTGTGTGTTGGTCTTTGCAATCCGCAGGACCGTGCGCCCTCGCCCCCGGGCAGGCACTCAGGCGCACGGTGCGCTCCCGCGGTGTGCAAACACGAGAGAACATTCATTCTTTGATGTATTCCCGACCGCTGGGAGTGCATCATTGAATGAATGGCGGGGGCCCTATCGCGGGCGGCGAAACGCACGCCCAGCCCCCGCACAGAGAGGGCAGGTTCCCGGCCAGCCCTCCCCCTCGGCAGAAACAGAGCCCGCCTCCCTGGCGGCCTCGAAGATCTTGCGCCACTCGGCGTAGCAGCGCCCGAGGGCGTCCCACGCGATCCTGTCGCTGGCGGACAGCTCCCAGGCCTGGTCGTGCCAGTCGTAGCTGCCGTCAGGCAGGACGACCAGGTCCCCCAGGACGAGGGCGCCTCGCTCGTCGGCTATGTGGCCCCGGCGCAGCAGCGCGATCAGGTGGCGGCGGGCCCAGGATTCGGCTTGGATTCGGGTCATGTTTTCCTCATCGGGAGTAGCGGGTGAGCAACAGGGCAGCGTGCCACGCAGCCGAATGGGCAGCACGACTCGCAAGCTCCCCAGGCGTCGGCCAGGGGGCTCTCGATCTCCTGGACTACGTCAGCTCCAAGTTCGAGCTCTAGGCGGCGCATCAACTTGATCGCCTTGTCCCTG
>JALGSV010000028.1 GCA_029821755.1 Candidatus Zipacnadum vermilionense
GGCATGAGGCTGCCAGTTGCCGGCTTGACGGGCCCACTGGCTGTTGAAGACGGTGGAGTCCTCCTGGTAGGGCGCGTCACCATACCAGCCGGCGTCCACCCAGAAGACGTCGCAGGGCAGGCCTTTATCCTTCCACCAGAGGGCTTTGGCGATCTGCTGCTCGGCCCGGTTCTCGCCCCAGTTGAGGTAGCAGATCGGCCCTTGCAGCGGCTCGCCTTCCAGTCGGGGCACATGATGCGCCAGCAGAAACCGCCGCAGCAGGTTGTGACCGTGCTGCCGTTCGCCTTCCCAGAACAATAGGAGCATCCGGGGCGTGCGGATCTCCTCGCCGGGGTGGAGCCGCAGATGGGTGCGCTGCATGCCCGCCTGCACGCTTACTTCCCCTCGCTTCTCGTCTTCCCGCCGGAACACCGCCTCCCAGTCTCCGGTCCAGCCAATCGCTGCGATAACCCCCCGGTCGTCCATCTGCAGGTTGAAGAAGGGCAGGAATCCATTGGAGGACTGCCCCATTTGTGACGCGAGCCGGTGTTCGCCCGGATTCAACGTTACCTGCAGCGGCTCGTAGTCGTCCACCCGGGGCATGCTGCCTCGGGCGTAATGGAGCGTGCACAGGTCCTGCTCGTCCAGGGCGAACGAGGCCTCCAGGGCTCGGATATCGGATATGATCGGGGTGTCATTCGGGCCCACGTTGCGGAGATACGCGATCCACTCGACGGCTGGGAAGTCGGCGAAGAGGGTCATCTCGCAGCGGCACTCCAGGGCGGTGGCCGGATCGCGGAGGAGGATCGTCCGTACTTGCCGGTCCTCCCTCTGGTCCTCCGTGACCTGCGCCTCCCAGTCGGGGAGCAGCTCGCGGGAGGGGCGATCCTCGTAGACGAAGGAGAGAGGAAAGGCGGAGTCAGCAACCGAGGAAGACGAAGAGGTGCGTGCGAACCATTCAGCCGCAGTGGTCATTTCGGAGGTGCTAGGGGCGTCGGACATGGTTGAGCCTCCCTGTTGAGGTTGAGTGGGCCGGCCTCCCGGCGGCCTTTCAGCCCTTGTCGTGTTTCGTCCGCGCGATGATATGGTCCTGCATTTCCGGCGGCTGGCAGAACGTGCGCTCGCGAAGGCGGAGAACGCCGTGAGATGGTTGGTAGGGAGTAGTCGGCATGGCGCGGTATTATGTTGCGTGAAGAGGTTGGTGTCAAGGTGGGAGAGGCCGTGATGAGCTGCGGTCGCGAAGCGACCGCCAAGCTAATCCGGCCCGTCCCGCAGGCAACCGGCGGGCCGGATTCACTCCGCGCGCCGGTGCGCTCCGTTCATCGCGGCCCCTCCTCTATCTGGAAGGTGAAACTCCCGCCGCCCTCGGTTACGCGCTCTATGTCCTTTGGCTTGACGCCGGGGCCCCAGCCGCCGCGGCATATATGAGTGCAGGGCACCCAACTATTGCCGCTGGCGGTGTAAGGGCCCTCCGGGAAGAGCAGCCTGGCCTGGCCGTCGGGCGAGAGGAACGCTGCACGGCCGGAGGCGGGGACCTCGCCCAGATTCCAGTAGAAGGGCTGCGAGGAGTGCGGGTTCAGCGGCAGATCGCAACAACGGGTGATCCGGTCGCCCTCCAGGCGGACCTGGGACATGCGCTCCTGGCTGGAGAAGAAGGGGCTGAAGGTCTTGAAGCAGAACGAGCCGGGCGTCACGGGGGCGAGGCCCTCTACGGCGAAGCGGTAATGCACCGTGTCGCCGTCCACCCAGGCCTCGAAGAGCGCACGCTTGCCGCCCCGATGCCGTTCGTAGCGGGCCACCTGTCCGTCACCCTCCACCACCCACGGCACCCGCCAGTCCTCCTCGCTCTGCTGCGGCCAGGAGTTGGCCCCGCCGAAGATCTCCCAGTCGGCCTCGGGGCAGTCCAGCGCCCAGACGCTCTCCGGGAGCCAAGGGACGTGGATAGCCAGGGTGGGCCAGGGGTAGGGGACGAGGCGTATGGGGGCGACGCGGTACAGGTCGGGGCGGGCGGAGACTTCGCGCACCGGGTCGCAGCGCAGCACGCGGTACCCGGGGTCGTCTACCAGGCCCAGCGGGGCCGTGTCGGAGACGCAGCGGAAGCCGAAGTTGTAGGCGCGGGTTTGGGGGACCCAGGCGGCACGGTTGCTGGGGAGGAAGGAGTAGTCCTGGGTGTGCCGGAAGCTGCCGCCCGCCAGCAGGCAGTTGCTGGGGCGGCGGCCGGCTCTGCCGTGCTTGCTGCGGGGCGGGAAGATCGTCTGCACCCACTCCAGCACCTGGCCGTAACTCTGCAGATCGTGGGGGCCTGCCGGCGGTACGACGCCTACCGGAGCCTCCACCGCCAGCGAGGCGGTGCCGGGATTGCGGCGGACGGCGTGCTCCTGCCAGTCGTTTCCCCAGGGGAAGAGACGCCCGTCGCTGCCCCGCCAGGCCTTCTCCCACTCCACCTCGGTGGGCAGGCGCTTGCCTGCCCACGCCGCATAGGCTGCGGCATCCTCAGAGTTGACACCGACCATGGGCAGCGCGTGGTTGCTCTCGGTGCAATCCAGCCAGCCAGTGAGCTCGCGCCAGCCCACCAGCCAGCCGTTGTACTGGATTTCGTGGCCGGTCTCCCTGGCGAAGCGGAAGAATTGGCCCCGGGTGACGGGATAGCGGTCTACCCAGAACTCGCCGGTGTCCACCTCCTGCCGGTTGGCGTGGAAATGGAGCATGTCGGGATGCACGCCGGCAGCCTGCGCGGCGGCTTCCTTTTCCTCCGGCGTGAGGCCGAAGGTCGCCGGTCCCGCCGGGATGTGGGCCATGCAGCGGTCGAGTTGTTCGGGGTCATAGGCTGATACTTCGTAGGGCATGTAGGGTTCCTTCTTGGGATGTGAGTTTAGAGCGTGTTTGAAAAGCATCTCTGCCTGCGGCTGCAATAAGCCGCGATAACAGTTACGTTTCCGGCAGGCGCGGGCGGATGTTAGCGGGCGGGAACGCCCGCCAACATCCGCCCCTACAGAGTCTCCATCTTGTTGATGAGCTCCACCAGCCCCGCCACGCACTCCTCCGAGATCCTCGCGCCGGTTTCGGCCAGGGCGCGCTCGGGCCAGCCCATCACGCCGACCTTCATACGGGGGCTCTGGAAGCGACGGGCGACGACGGCAGGGTGGTCAATGCGCTGCTCTCGCTCCTCGTAGGCGTCTTGGTCGGTGCGCATCAAGGCGAGGAACTCCGGCTCGTCCACGGTCACGCGGTCACGGCGCACCTCCTCCGGGGCCCAATGGAGCATCAGAGAGGTCTCCACGTTGGCGGCGTGCCAGTCCCCCTCTTCCGCCAGGGCCATCCACTCGGGGCTGTATTCCCAGAACTTGAAGACGGCCACATTCCGGTCGGACCAGTGGGAGTTGAGGCGCAGGAAGAGGTCGGCGGCGCTCTCGATGGCGTAGAGGTTGTCGGTGCCTCCGTGTCCCGGCACCAGGATGAGGTTAATCATCCCGTTGCGGCAGAGCTCGCGCATGATCTCCATGAGGAACTGGCCGAGGACCTGGGGGGAGATGTTGATGGTGCCGGGTAGTTCCCCACCGCTGAAGGCGTACTTGAGCAGGGGGGCGACCAGGCAACCGGTGTCCTCCGAGCCGCGGCGGCAGATGTGCTCGGCGTTGTGCATGTCCACCGACAGGGGCATGTGGAAGCCATGTTGCTCGCAGACACCGAGAGGGAGGAGTACAGTCTGGGTCTCCTGGCGTACCTGCTGGAATTCCTCCACAGTTAACTGCTCCCAGATTCTGGCGGGCATGCTGATACCTCCTGGACGGCGGGACGCGGCCCCTCCGGGTTGGGGTGGCACCCGCCCTGATTCCCCGCGGCCCCCCGCAGGTCCTTCCGGCTCTCACGGGGAAACCTTCATTAGCCGTGCGTGCGCCCGGTAGTTTCTATTCTCGCTTCCCTGGGGGCCGATATGCCTACTCGCCGTCTCCTGCTGTGCTTGATGATGCTCCTGCTCGCTCTGCCGGTTCTCGCGCAGAACCGTTTGAAAAACGGTGGCATGGAGGACCTGACCGCTGCCTCCCAGTTCCAGCTGGCCGCGACTACCGGCGACTGGTGGCTCAATCCGAGCTACCCGGCGCGGGTGACGGCGATCGAAGATCCCCGCATCGCCCATTCCGGCAAGCTGTGCATAAGGGTGGTGCCGTTCGACCGCACGGTTGGCGAGGGGGGGCAGGCGCCCCGCGAGGGCGCGGTGAGCCAGGGGGTCGGGCAGCTGGAGCCCGGTGACACATACTTCATCCGCTTCTTCGCCCGCGGTTTGGGGACGGTTACAGCGCCCGTCTACGAGTACGACAAGAACGGGTTCAAAGGCTCGCACGGCCCGCCCACCCAGCAGCTTTCGAGCAACTGGCGTGAGTACCGATGGTACTACACTGTCCCCGAGGGCGTCACGGCCGGCCAGTTGGCCTTCCACGTTCCGCCGGGCGGGCTGATGTACCTGGATGACGTGTCCTTCGCGCCCATCGCGGCCTTCCCGACCCCGCCGGCGATTACCGAGGTGGACGTGAACGGCGACGGGAAGCCGGAGTTCGTGATGGAGAATCCGGCACTGCGGCTGGCGATTGACCCGCGCCGGGGGGCGCAGGTGGTCAGTGTGCTCCGTAAGTCCGACAACCAGGAGCTGATCCCGGACCAGGCCAAGAGCGGGGGGCTGTTCTCTGACCACGACGTCTCCCAGCCCTACCCGGGGGAGCTCATGAACGTTCCCTACACCGCCGCGAAGGTGGACCTGCAGGACGGGAGCGCGGCGATCAAGTTCACCTACACCACCGCGGAGAAGGGGACGCAGATGTCCGGCCTGCGGCTGGAGAAAACGGTCTCCCTCTTCCCGGACGCACCGGCGATCCGCTGTGATGTGGCCTTCACCAACCCCACGAAGGAGGGGCGGGCGGTGCAGTACTGGATGCAGAACTTCGTGACGGCGTCGGGGAACCCGGCGGAGGACACCTTCGTGCGGCCCGCCTCGACCGGGATCTCCCGGCTATCCCCCGATGCGGTGCAGCCGGAGTTCGTCCACGACCCGGTCGCGGGCTGGACGGCGGTTTCCAGCGGGAAGGGTTCCGTGGCCTTCACCATGGACTACGACAACCTCGACACGCTGTACAACTGCGGGCCGTGCAAGCCGGGGGCAACCACCGAATGGATGCTGAGCAAGGTGGCGGTGCCGGCGGGGAAGACCTGGCAGACGACCGTGTGGTGTCTGCTCACCAAGATACAGGACCCGGTCTTCGTCTCACCGGACGTGGTAGCCGGGGCCAGGCACAAACTGGAGGGCGGCACGACGCTCTTCACGAACTCCTTCACCGCCGCGACTCGTCCTTTAGGCAAGCTGGAGGAGGCCCGCAGACTGATCCGGGTGACGATGCGTTACGACACCCCCACCGGCAAGACGGTGCCGGTGGAGACGGCGCAGGTCGTCGGCGGGGGCTGGGGGCCGAGATCCAGCTTCGACCTGCCGGCCTGGACCCCGGCGACCGATACGGGTGGTGGGGTGGTCTTTACCGATGGTCTGTGGCTTCTCCGCATCAACCTGACCAGCGACGCGCTCACGGCGCAGTACGACCTCCCGGTGCGCGTCGGCGTGGCGGCGCCGGAGTACCAGACCACGCCGCCGCCTAAGCTGGTCATCCGCTTTCAGCCCGAGGAGCTGGCCATTGACCGGAGCGGGAAGCTGCGGGTGCTGCTGATCCAGAACGAGTTCGTCAAGCCGATTGTACAGCGGTGGAAGCTGCAGGAGATATTGCAGGGGTTGCCCGGCCCGCCGGAGGTGACCGTCTCGCAGCATTCCTACATCGACTGGAAGATGGCGGGGCAGCTCACCTTCTTCCCCGCGCTGATGGAGGACCTGCTCAAGTACCAGGTGGTCATCCTGGAGACGCCCGATGCCGCGGCCTTCTCGCCCTCCGAGCAGGAGATGCTGCGCGACTACGTCAAGGCAGGCGGGGGGATGCTGGTGCTGGGCGGGTACTACTCCTACGGCAAAGGCCGCTGGGAGGGAACGACGCTGGGAGGCATGATGCCGGTGAAGACCAAGGGGGCATGGGATTTGGTGGAGGTCAAGGCGGCCCTGCAACCGGCGGCCCCGCATGCGGCCCTCAACGGGGTAGACCTCGGCGCGGAGCCGCGCGTAGCGTGGGCCCACGACGTAGACCCGGTCCCTGGGGCGCAGGTGCTGCTAACCGTCGGAGGCAAACCGCTGCTGGTGGCCAACGGAGCGGGCCCCGGCAAGGTCCTCTGCTTCACCGGGACCATTCTCGGCTACGAGGACAAGGTCGGCGGTATGCCCTTCTGGAAGTGGGACAAGTACCCGGCTTTCCTGCAGTCGCTGATCTCCTGGTTGGGGAGTGAGCAATAGATGACTACGCGTACATTCACCATCGCGCTGTTGCTGATCGCGTTGACGGCGGGCGCTGCCCTGGCGGCCGTCACCGATACCGGCCCCTCCTTGGTGCTGGATAACGGCCAGATCAAGGCCACCATCGCCAAGTCCAGCGGGTGTATCACGACGCTGGAGGCCGGGGCGGTGCAGTGGCAGGCACCAGGCCTCGGGCGGCTGCTCCTGTACCCGCCGCTGCCGCCCGTCTATGGGGGCGAGACCTCCACCCCCCTGGAGCAGGACAAGGGGCAGGCGACCGTTACGGCGGCAGGGGAGACGGTCAAGGTGGTGTGGAGCACCGACTACGGCACGCTGACCGAGGTGCTCTCCGCGAACGGCCCGGCTCTGGTGGTGAGCTACGACTTGGTCCTGACCCAACCGGCCTGGGCTGCCCTCTTCTCGGCGGAGCCCGTCCTGTCGGCGGCAGAGCGGGCGCAGTGCGTCTTCCTGCCGGACGGCGGGCCGTTGGAGGAGATCTACCGCCGCGTCCCCACCTATGAGGTGCTGCACCATGCCCCCTCGGGGCGGTCGCTGGGGATGATTGCGCTGGGCGAGGACAACGACCGGTTGTACATGAACGGGGCACGCATGGCGGTGCAGGTGCGGCCCCTGCATTTCGAGCGGCAGCAAGAGTACCAGGGCGTGTTCGCCCTGTACCTGCCGCAGGACGCAGCGGCGCTGGTGCCGGCGTGGCGGGCGCTGGGAGTGGCCGGGGAGCCGATGCCAACCGTGCAGCTGGTAAAGGTGGAGGCCGGGAAGCTGCTGTGTGATCCCGGGGAGAAGGGCACGATTCGGGCCACGGTGCGCAATCTGTCGCCGTCGGCTCAAGAGATGGTGCTGGAGGTGGAAGCCTTCCGGGGGCTAGAGGGGTCCCAGGAAGCTGCGTCCCAGACGCTCACACTGCCGCCTTTTGTCCAGCAGACGGTCAACGTCCCGTGGTCACCGGGGACGCAGGAAGGCGGAGTGAGCCTACAGGCGAGTCTGCGACAAGGGCGCACCGTGGTGGATCGCGTGTGGGATGCCTGCGTGGTGAAACGGGACTGGGCGCAGGTGTTCCAGCTAGGGATCATGTACCCCAGCGACGAGAACGCGGCGCAGTCGGCGCGGCTCCTGCGGGACAGTTACCTCTCGGTGGGGCACTGCTACTCCTGGTACGAGGCAAACGGCAGTATGGTCCCGGCCACGGACAAGTACATGTCGCACCAGGACCGTGAGAAGAGCAAGACCGGGTTCATCAAGTTCAACCAGGAGATGCACGCGCTGGGGCTGAAGACCAACTTCTACTGGGACCCCTTCCCCAACAGCCAGCCCGGGGACCTGGAGCTGGCCACCAAAGACCCCACCATTGTCGCCTACCACCCCAACGGCCAGCCCTACAACGGCTTCCACGGCCTGGGGACCGACCCGTACCTCCAGTGGTCGCGGGACTTCGCTATCAAGCAGTTCCTCGGCTCCATCGCCATGTTCGGGTGGGACTCGATGATGTTCGACGACGTCACCTTCTTCCAGGTGGAGGACACGCCCTTCACCGCTTACTACATGCGCAACTGGAAGGGCGAGCTGGCGGGAAAGGAACTGGCCGCGGACGCCGACACCGCCGGGGAGAAGTGGCTGAACGAGATCAAGGCGGGGGTGCGGGCCAAGTACCCTGACTTCGTGTTCATGGGCAATTGTCTGGGGCCGGACGACTTCCTCGCCGGAACCGGCATGGGGCCCAAGACCTACGCCGCAATCGAGATTCCGCTTTCGGAGCTGGGTGGAGGAGGCGATGCCGTGACCGGGCAGACCGGCGTCGGCACCTGGGTCGGTCTTAAGCAGGTGCTCGACGCCCAGCACCAGGGGCGGGAGGGACTGGGCTTGGGGAACAAGCCCAACTACGTGTACATTCCGGTGCCCTACGGTGGGGAGGAGTCCACCAAGGGAACCTTCGCCCTGTTCTTCGCCAACCGCCACCACCTGTACGGCTGGTGGCCCGCGCCGGCGGGGAGTGTGTGGTCGCAGCCCGAGATCCAGTACCTGCGCTTCGCCACCCGCTTCTGTGAGTTCATCTACCCAGACAACGCCAAGTGGTTCCAGCCCGAGCAGGTGGACTTCCTCAAGGTCAACGCTCCCCAGCAGGTGGCGTGGCGGGAGTACGTGTACGAGCGGCCCTTGCCGGAGGGGCGGCAGCTTTTGATCCACTTGGTTCAGCAACCGCAGGGGGAGTTGATGTGGCGGCAGTCGCTGGCCCCGCCCACCCGCAAGGACGTGACGCTGGACCTCACCCTCAAGGCGGGGGAGAAGGTCACCGGCGCCTGGGCGCTGTCGCCGGATATGGCGGGGGAGAGGGCGACGCTCAAGCTCCCCACAGGCTCCCCGGCGCGGCTGGTGGTCCCGGAACTGACGTACTACACGCTGCTAGTGGTCAATATCGGGAAGTAGAGCCCGGGGGCGTCGTCAAGCCGTCATGCGCTAGCCTGCGTCTCGGTGCCGACATGTGAGTCGGGCGCCCAAAGTCTGAAGTCTTACCCGAGGGAGGTCTTTCCATGCTGAAAGCCGGCGTCGTTGGAGCAGGACGCGGACACAGCTTCGTGGCGGTCATGAGCCGCCTGCCGGAGTTTGAGGTCGCGGCGATCTGCGACTTGGAGGAATCCCGGGCCGCCGAACTGGCCGAGCGTTACCAGGTGCCCACTGTCCACACGGATTTCGAGGCCTTCCTCGAGGAGGGCCTGGACGTCGTGGTGGTCGCCACTCCGCCGGAGTTTCATGTTCCCCAGTCCGTCGCCGCCCTGGAGCGCGGCTGTCATGTGCTTTCCGAGGTCCCCGCTGCCAACAGCCTGGAGGAGTGTCCTCGTCTAGCGGAGGCGGCCTTGGCGGGACCGGGAAAGTACATGCTGGCCGAGAACTGCAACTACTGGGCCTTCCTGGAGACCTGGCGGGAGATCGTCGCTCAGGGGCGGCTGGGGAAGATCATGTACGCCGAAGCGGAATACATCCACGCGTTGGGTGGGCTGCGGCGGATTCCTGACGGCAGCCCCACCTGGCGCGCCTTCATCCCTCCCATCCACTACTGTACCCACAGCCTGGGGCCCCTATTGGCGCTGAGCGGCGATCGGGTGGTGCGCGCGGTCGGCATGAACACCGGGTCGAACCTGGACACCGAGTTCGGGACCATTGACATGGAGGTAGGCCTGTTCCACACGGAGCGCGGGGCCGTTATCAAGATCCTGTGTGGCTTCGGCGTCGTGCGCGAGCCAAGCTTCCATTACTACTCGGTCTACGGCACCAAGGGGACGCTGGAGACCACCCGGGGCAGCGACCACCCCTTCGGTACCACTCTCGCGTTCTTCGAGGACGTGCGCCACCTGCGCAACATGATTCGTATCCCGCTCGATACCCAGCACCCCAACGTGCCGCACTGGGCATTGGAATTGGGGCACGGGACGGCGGAGTATGCCATGATCCGGGCCTTCGCCGATAGCATCCTGCAGGACACCCCGCCGCCGATTGACGCGCGCCGGGCGCTGGCGATGTCGGTACCGGGGCTGGTGGCACATCAATCGGCGGTTCAGGGCGGGGAACTGCGGGAGGTGCCGGAGTTCGCCTAGTCGATCAGCGCACGACCTCCCACGCCTTGCCTGCTCGGTTGGAGAAGCGGGGGTCCTTCTCCGCTATCTTCCCGTCGGGGTCTACTACCACCCAGATCATGTGCTGGCCGGGGGCGGCGGTTGCGGTGTCCCAGACCACATCCACGGAAGCAAAGCCGATGGGGCCGAGTTTGGGGATGACCTGGTCGGCGCCGATCTGCCGGGTGCCGGGCTGCTCGGGGTCGCCGTCAAAGAAGCGCACTACCAGGTTCTGCACCGTCGTGCCCCGCACGTAGATCCACCTCTGGCCCTGGCAGGCATTGCGTACTGTCGCCCGCAGGCGGACCTTGCCCGGCTGGTTGGGTTCGTCGGTGAAGAGGAGGAAGGCATCGCTGAGGAGCAAGCGCGGCCTCTCGCGGATGAAGAGGGGCAGATAAGGGAGGTCGGCCGTCTGCTCCGGGGTGGGACGCTGGCCGTCCGGGTCCACCAGGGCGTAGATCTTGCTGAAGTCATAGTGGTACGGGTCCTCCGGCGTGGGACTGAGGGTAGAGTTGATGGTGACCCAGGGGCCGCGATCCCCGGTGGCTACGCAGGGCCAGACGAGGGTAGCGGCGGCGGACTTGCCGGCAGCCAGGCTGGGGATGAAGACCAGTTGCCCGAGGGGTTTGCCCAGGCCCGCGGGATCGCCGTCGTAGAACTGTACCGGGATGTCGCGTGCGAGCGTATCGCCATGGTTGGTGACGGTCGCCGTGAGGATAACCGGTTGGCCCTCGACGGGGTCGTAGCGATCAGCCTGGAAGGAATGGACCTCGTCGTACTCGTAGATGACATGGAGCGGCGGGGGCATGGTGGTGGCGGTCACTGTGATCCGGTTGGCGCCAAGGCGCAAGGCAGGTAGGGCGCGGTTGTAGGTCAGCAGTTCGGTCACGAACTTGAGCTTAGCGAGGCCGACCTTCTCGGGTGCCTGCGCCGCGCTCATCTCCACGCGGGCCAGGTAGCTGCGCAGCCCCTTGGCGTAGCACTCCTGCTCGAAGGAGACCGCTTGGGCGAGGTCGATATTGGCTTTGACGACGCCGGTTTCGGTATGCTCCCAGGCCGGGCTCCAGGTCTTACCTCCGTCGACGCTGACGCTAAGGCGCAGAACGTCGGCCTCGCCGCCGCGAGAGAACTCACCCTCGATCCACCCGGTCATGAGGTTGTAGTAGCTGGAAACCTCCCAGACCACCGAGGCCGGTTCGCCGGGGCGGTCGATGTGTAGGGGGAGCGGTCCAGCGTCCCAGCGAACGTTCTGGGAGGAGGTGATGCCGTCTTTGGCCTCAGGAGAGGCCAGATCGGGCTCATAGATAAGCTGAGGGTTAGTGAAGTCGCTGGGCTCGACGATATCCTGGATCTGTGGCTCGCCGTACCATTTGACGAGATGCCGGGGACGGTCCCACCAGAAGATGATTCGCTCGCCGGCCCGGAGCTTGTAGGCGATCTTATTGTCGTCCCAGGGCAAGCGCTGGCCGGTCACCTCGGGGGCTGCGCCCTTGAAGGACCCGTAGATGCCCTGGAGATAATCCTGGTAGTTGCGCACCCGCTCGGGCGGGTACTCCACGGAGCTCATCTCGGCGAGGTCGGCGTCGGTATTGCGCAGGATAAGCTCGGGGGAGGCCGCCAGCTCCGCACCGTTAGCGGGGTAGAGACCGGTAGGGCCGGGGTAGATGGCGCGCTCGTGGACGTCGAGCATATTCCAGCGGCCGTCGAACCAGAACTCGAAACAGTTGTGGCTGGCTAGGTTCATGGCACGCCAGCGCAGCCCGGCGGCGTTGGCGAGGACCCGCTGCGCGAAGTTGCGTGGGCCGCAGTGCCCGAAGCCGAGGGCGGAAGCGAAACGGGCCTCGTCCCAGATATAGGGAACGTTGCTGGAGAAGTTCTCCTGGCAATACCAGAAGATGGCGTAGGCCTTCTCGCGGTCGCTCATGTCTGGCTTGAAGATGTAACTGAGGACGGTGGCCGGGGTCTCGGGGTCAATCCAGCGGTCGCAGACGACCTTGGGGTCGACCGCGGGGCCCACGATCTCGAGCCGGCGCATCACGGGGTCGGTATTGCCACCAACCTGAATGGTGAAGCCGCCGCCGCTCTTACCTATGGTTTCTTCATGAACCCGGTGTGTCCTGTCCACCGTGAGCGCGGGTGCGGCCCAGGCACCGGCACAGTGGCCCCACAGCACCATCGACGCCGCCCAGGCGAAGAAGACGAATAACTGCTTGCTGCGGATCATCTTGGTTAACACTCTCCTCGACTTGGCGGCTAGGCGTACCGGGATCACTGACTACTACCAGGCTAGAGGGTGGTGCAAGTGCAGGGGAATGTCAAGTAGGGAAGTGAACGGGGCAGCGCGAGCTGGCAAGCCCGCCCCACGCGGGAAGCAGCCTACTTCCCCTCCGTCACCGCCGCCAGCTCCGCCTCGCTCAGCGCTCTCCGATAGAGCCGCACGTCCTCGACCAGCCCCACGAACCGACTCCAGCCGGTGCTGTCCGCCCCTATACGCAGAGGGAGATCAGTCGCGCTGAGCTTGCCTGCGGCGGGCGCCTCTTGCACGAGCTTGCCGTTTAAGTACATCCGCAGCGCTTGGCCGTCGTAGGTGGCAGCTACGTGGCTCCACTCCCCTTGCGGGAGAATGACCTTGGGGCTTAGCCCGCCGATTCTGGTGATCAGGCGAAGGCTATTCCCGGGGTGGGTGTCCAACAGGTAGCCATCGTTGCCGCCGGCGGGGCCCTTGTCCACGAGGCGCATGGAGCCCTGGTTCTTCGGCTTGACCCACAGCGCGATCGTCATGCCGTCGGTCAGGTTCAGGTTCGGCGTGGGGGCAATATCCACGTAGCCCGCGCCGGTCATCTCCAACGCCTTGCTCAGCTTGCCGTCCACCACCTCCATGGGGTTGGTCATGAAGCCACCGTGGTGGTGGCCGGAGGCATCCTGCACCCACTGACTGCGGACATGGGCGAAATCCCAGCGTCCTACCAGGTCCGGGTCAACCGGAGTCAGGAGGGGCGCGGGCGGCAGGTCGGGGAAGGTCAGCAGGCCAAACTCTTCGGTCAGCCAGAAGTTGAACTGGGAGAGCGGAGCCCAGGTGGAGGTTTCGCCGCAGGGCTTTTCATCGCGGCCGAAGTTGATCCGCCACTGCTGCTCGGCGAAAGGCCCCTCGGCGGCCAGGGAGGAGAAGGGCAGCGCCGCCTCCACGATCCAGCGGTTGCTGTGCCGGGAGGTGGCTACCGACCATTCCGGGTTAGCGCTGCGGTCGTCAACCGCGGCGCTGGCGCCGCGCGCGTCGAACCGGGCGCCTAGCGCGTTGACGCAGAAGTGCCAGGGGGGCTGACCCGGCGGAACGATCAGGATCTCGACTGCGTCATCGTGGAAGAGGTTACGGTCGCGGTTCTCAGGGGTGGGCTTGAACTCGGTCATCTGGCCGGCCATGCGTGATTCCCAGCAGATCATGCCCACGTACAGGTTGTTGTTGTCGTACCCCAGGTAGACGTCAGTCTGCTGAGTGGCCGGCGTCTTTTTCGCCAGCAGGAAGAAGGGGCCCAGCGATCCAGCGGCTTTCCACTCCGGTTCGTCCAACTCGCCGTCGAGCTGAGGGGCGGCGGCGAAGCGCGTCATTCGCGCCGGGGGATTGGCGAGACGGTCGATCTTCGCGGGGACGACCGGAGGCTGCGGGGCGTTGGGTTCCACGGGCGGCTGCCAGGCCTGGCCCGCGCCGGGGGGCTTGCCGATCCAGCGTTTGCTGTCAGGAGAGAGGTGCTTAGGCGCGTCGTTGGGGGTGGCGGTGACCTGTACGGTCTTCCACGCGGGGCCGGCTGGTAGGACGAGATACGCCTTGCCGGCCTGGGTGAGGAACTTGAGCTGAGCATCGGCGGAGGTCAGCACGGTCTTGCCGTCGGACTGGACCGTGGCCGTCGCCCCGAAGGGGTTCACCAGCGTGAGCGGCTTCCCGCGCAAACTGAGCAGCTCCAGCGCCGTCACCTTCCCCTTCTCTGCGTGACCGGTGATTTCGAAACCGCCCATCGCTAGCAGCTTGAAGTCGGCGCTCCAGGCGCTGGGGAGGGCCGGGCAGACCCGCAGGACCCCCTCCCAGGACTGCAGCAGCATCTCGCCCACACCGGTGGAAAGGGTGCCGCTGCCCTCCAGGTAGGGGTGGATGGCCGGGTCACGGCCGTAGTAGTCCTGCAGGCCGCTGGGGTGGTCCTGGTAAAGCTCGGCGTGCAGGCGCAGCACGTCGCCGATTCCCTGTTGCTGCGGCGAGTGTTGGCCCTCCGGGCTGTCAGCCAGGCCGAGGCGCGCGGCGCAGATGCTGTCGGTGGTCCAGCCATAGACGTCGACGTTGACGCGGTTGTAGAAGGTGCGAAGCCCCAGCGGGAGGTCGGGCGAACCGAGAGTTATCAGTGGGAAGACGCCGAGGGGGAACAGCTCGGGGTTCTCGGCATTCTGCCGATCCAGCTTCTCATTCGGTTGCATGTAGTAGGGCGTGATCGCCTCGGTGGTGGGGTTGAGCCCGTAGGGGGCGAGGTGGTCCAGATGCTCCTGCCAGACCGGGCGCAGGTCAGCGTCCAGGCCCAAGATCTCACTGGCGCGAATCAGGGTGGGGAAGAGGTAGCGTATCGCCGCCAGGTCGGTGGTGGCATTGAGCTTGTTGTGGAAGGTCTCATGGCCGCTGGAGGGGTACATGTTGTAGACGCCGTTCGCATCTTTCTCCAGGTAAGCCAGGAAGAAGTTGCCCGCCGCCTTCATGAGTGGGTAGGCGCGCTCCCGCAGGAAAGTCTGGTCGCCGGTGTAGAGGTAGTTCCACCAGTACTGCATCGCGATCTCGGCGGAGGAAGAATAGATCTGGTTGGTGGCATTAACGTCCTTGGGTACCGGCAGGCGCGGGTGGATGCCGTCCACCCGCGCGAACAGGCCCATCGCCCCGTTGAAGGGGATGGTCTCCTGGTACTGGGCGGCGTTGTCGAGCCCGTAGAAGTCCTGGGTCCACTTCTCTACCGTCGGGAGCATCTGGGAATACATGTCGTAGTATGGCTTGAGCAGCGCCAAGTGGTTCGCCGCATAGAGCGGCCAGTACGTCTCCTGGGTGTTCCAGTGCCAGTAGGCCGAGCCCCACTCTCGCTCATCGCGGCTGTCGGTCCACAAGCCGCCGTTGAACTTGGGCGGCACCTCGCCGCGAGAGCCCGCGCCCATGGCGTAGATGTGCATGTACCACAGGTTAGCGACGTAATCGGCCACGCCGTCGTCGGAGGTCAGCCGGACGAAGGACTTACTCCAGAAGTCGGCCCACCAGGCGGCATGCGTCCGGCGCACGGCCTCCAGCCCCCTGGCCTGCAGCGCCGCCAGCCGCTGGCGGGCTTGCGCCGCCACGTCTATCTCCGGGTCGCGGGAGGCCGCAAAGGCCAGCCACACCGTGTACTTGTCCCCGGTGAGGCGCAGTCGCGAGGTTCTGACCTGCGGGTCAGCCTCGGCAGTGGAGTTGCCCCCCTCAGCGGAGAGGGCCACGGCGAAGTGGTAGTCCGGCTCACCCTGTACCTTGAGCGAGTCAGTCATGACCACCACGCCGTCGACGGCCGTGTGCGCCGCGCCAGGGCGCCAGGTCTCCAGTTCCACCATGGCGTCGCGGTCCCCCGTGCGGGTGTCCTGGCAGGTGAGCACCAAGGCGTCGGCATTCGCGGGGATGAAGCAGTCGGTGCGGACCTTGCCGGTCTCGGTAGTTATCTCCGTGTGTAAGGTCGCATTGTACAGCGACAGCCGCTGCCGGTAGTCCTGCATTCCCGAGAGGACCGGCACCGCCGAGCGCAGGCGCACTCGGCAGATCGCCCCGCCGTACACTCCCGAGAGAGGCGTGTTGAGCTGGAAGAGCATCCCGTCGGGCTGCCAGGCCTGGGCGCCGAGGGTGCCGTTGCCGAGGGGCAGCCCCTCCCACCCCTCGCGCGCCGGGAACTGGTAGACAACGTCGTTGTGCGAGACAACGCCCAGCATGTCGACCTCGGCCAGATCGGCGCCGAAGGTGAGGGTTGCACAGAGGGAGAACAGGAGAGCGGCGAGGACTACTCGTAGCATGGGGTTCCTCCTGGTGAGGTGATTGGGCGCTGACGAGAGCGGAGGGATTCCAGCGCGCGTCTGGAGGGGTCTATACTCCCTTCCACAGCCTCAGGTACTCCCGCGCGATTCTGAGATCCTCCAGGGCTTCGGCTGCCTGGCAGGGAGGGGGCTTCTCGCCTCGGATGGCTGCCAGGAAGTTCATGGTTTGTGCTTTCATGGCGTGGATCCAGGGGAGTTGCGGCTGCTCCCGAGTAGGCTCAGCGCCCTCGCCGGGATCGCGGTGGACCGTCACCCGGCCCGGGCGGTTGCTCGCCAGTGGCGCCGGGAGGTCCACGTTGATCCACCCCCGCTCGAAGCACACCAGCGCCGACTCCTGCCAGTCGATGCTGGTCTGGTAGGGCGCCATCTCGATCGTGCTGGTCACCCCACTGGCACTCTCGGCCACGAACAGCACCCCGGTCCGGTCGGCGTAGGTGACCTCGTAAGGCTCACCCAACAGGTAGCGCAGCAGGTTGACCTGGTGGATGTAGTAGTTGACGAAGCCCACGTACTGATTGAACGCGGCCTCATCCAGGTCGGTCGCCGCCGGCTCGTGCTCCAGGGGCGGCAGGGGCTCGTCGCTGGTGAGCAGGTCGGCGAAGCCGCCGGCCACCCAGTCCCCCGGCGGCATCAGCAGCCGCACGTACCGCAGCTTCCCCAGTTCCCCGGTCTGCTGCAGCCGCTCGATCTCCGCCCGGGCCCAGGCGATGGCCGGATCGCTGCGCTTGTGATAGCCGACCATGACCCAGGTTGCGGAGGCCTCAATTGCCGCTAGCAGCTCGGTGCCGCCCTGCACGGTTGAGGCGAGCGGCTTCTCGATGAAGATCGGCACCCCAGCCGGCAGTAGCTCCGGGAGGAGAATTGCGTGCCGGGTAAAGGGCTGGGGGGCGACGAGGCCGTCGAGTTCCTCCGCGGCCAGCATCGCCCGGTGGTCGGCGTAGACGCGCGGGACGCCGTACTTGGCCGCTACGCGTGCGGCCAGCTCGGGGCGCAATTCCGCTAACGCCACCACCTCGCAGTCGGGAAGCAGGGCGTAGTTCTTCAGGTGCGCGCACTGGCCCATACCACCGACTCCGACGAAACCGAGGCGTAGCTTAGGCATGGTTGGATTACCTTTCAACGCGCTAGTGGCACGGCTTCCCAGAGCGGCATCCCCTCGCCGACTCGGCCTTCTCCTTCCACATCTCCTCCAGCAGCCTCTCCAGCCCGAAGAAGTAGGCCCCGTGCATCTTCGCCTTGCGGAAGGCCTTACCGACCGGCCCTGCGCGGCGGACGGCTTCTCTGTACGCTGCGTTCGCCTGCGCGGCGCGATCCTCGCCGCCGGCGCAGCGGCCCAGCTCCTCGAGCATCTCCATCTGCGCCTCCATCTGGCGGCAGATACCCGCGCTGGTCTCCAAGGCCAGGCGCTCTCGGTCGGCCCATGGCGGTAACTTCTCCGGTAGGACCGCGACGGCCTTCGTGAGTTGCTCCGCCGCCCGCGCGCAGCCCTTGCGGTAGGCGCGCGACTCCTTCACCGGGCGCTCGAGGAGGAAGCGGTAATCAAAGTAGCGGTCCAGTGGCCAGTCCGAGATATCCAGCCAGCGGTACGAGGCGCGCGCCTGGAGCCGCCAGGCCTTGAGCAGGCCGGGCACGCCCTGGGCCAGGCGCTTCAGCGGCTCCCAGGGGTCCGCTTCGAGGTCCCAGCACTGAGCGGCGAAGACGTGCAGGTTGCCGAGGATACCTACCACTGTGGCTACCAACAGGTGCTGGGCGCAGTCCAGCCCTTGGGATTTGTAGTACTTCAGGTCCGCCGCCACGACCTCCGGGATCAGGGGCATCATGGCCCGGAAGAGGATGTAGTCGCTGTAGTACTCGAAGGTCTCCCACTCGGGGCGCCCGAAGTAGTCGAGCGTCTTCTCCAGGCGCTCGCGGTGCCAGCGGTTGCGAGCACAAGAGGGGTCGTCGAGGGCATGGGCGTAGCAGCGCTCCCGGGGGGCCCAGAGGGGGAGTAGCGCCGGATGGGGCTTGACAAGGCGGGGCGGCTCCAGCGTGTCGTGGTACAGCAGGTGCGCGGTCTTGGCGTGGATATCTATGGAGCATACGCCCTCCGCTACCGCGTTGTTGGCGAGGAGGGCTTGGTCCTGCGGCGGCATGCCCATGCAGCGGGCGCAGTAGCACCAGCCTCCCGCGGGCAGGTCATCGGCCCAGAGATGATACGCGCGCGCGCCCGGTGAGGCCTGGGCAAAGCGCCTGGCTCCCTTGCGCACCTTGTCCAACGCCGCGGGGCTGCTGGCGCAAAGATTGCTGTCGTTGAGCCGCGTCTTGTCGAAATCCGGCGGCTGCAGCGCACGGAAGTAATCGGGATAGGCGGAGAAGTCGTCGCGGGGAAGGAACTGGGATAGGCCGTGGCCGCCCAGTTGCAAAGTCATCCCCCAGCGCTCGGCCTCGGCCTGGTACACCTTCCACTCCTCCGGGCCGCCGTGGATGGATACCTCGTTGAACTGCAGTCGCGCGTACCACTGGCACCAGGCGGGGAACTCCGCCGGGGGCTGGGAATGGAAGATGCCGCGGCGGGCGAAGGCCGGGTTACGGAGAATCGGGGCCTGGGGGAAGCGCAGCGGCCCAGGCGACGGGAGGACCTCCGCACCGGGCTTGGGCCACAGCACCCCGTGCCAGGCCAGATAGCCGCATACGGCGTTGAGCAGGCCCTTGGCGTTGCGGGCGGCAATCACCATCCCGGTCCCGGTGGGGAAGAGCAGGTACCCGTCGTCCTTCACCTGCGCCAACTCGGTCTCGGGCAGGGGCTCCGCCTCCCCGAGCAAGAGCTGATACGGCGGCACGGACCCAACCACGGACTGTGCCGGTCGGCGGCTGTAATGAAGAAGAAAATCGCTAAGCACGACCAGCGCCTGGCGCGCCGGCGCCTCGTCGCAGGGGGCATGGTTGATGATCACGGCTGAAGACATGGAAGGAAACCTCTCTGGAGTTAGGGGGTGAAACGGGGTGATTTTAGGCAATGCCCCCCACGGCGTCAAGCAATTCCCACGGGCCGCGGCCGTTTGACTATTCCCCGGCCCTCGCCTACACTACGATGTGTTCTCGTGCTGCCGCCACGGGCGAGGACGCTTGTGGTGCCGCGTATCGCGAGACAGTGGAGAATCACTGAGATGCAGAAACGCATCGCGGACCTGGGGGTCGCGCCTCTGGGTTCGCTTTTGCTTAAGTTAAGTGTGCCTGCCATCGCCGGAATGCTGGTGATGGCGTTGTATAACATCATTGACACCTTCTGGGCCGGTCGGCTGGGCACGGAGGCTGTCGCGGCCCTGACGGTGGTCTTTCCTTGGCAGATGATCGTAGGGGCGCTGGGGGTCAGCACCGGGGTGGGGGTGTCCTCGCTGGTGGCGCGTCGCTTCGGTGAGGGACGCGGGGAAACGAGCAACCGCACCGCGGGGCAGACGGTTCTCTTCGCCGGTGTCGTGGGTCCAGCGCTCGGCGCGACAGCCGTATTCTTCTCCCTGCCGGTGGTCAGGCTGTTCGGGGCTACCCCGGCGCTGGAGGGCCTCGCTCGGGACTACCTGCACGCGGTGGCGCTGGGCGTGCCCTTTGTGCTCTTCCTCATGTCCACCAGCGGCCTGTACCGCGGGGCGGGCAACACGGTCTTCCCCACCATTACCATCGTGATCTCCGCGGTGCTCAACGCGATGCTGGCGCCACTGTTGATCCTCGGACCGTGGGGCCTGCCTCGCCTGGGGGTGACCGGGCTGGGCTTGGCCACCGCCCTCTCGCAGTTCCTGGCCAGCCTGGTCGCCATGGTCTACTTGTGGAGCCGGCACAGCGGCTTCCGGGTGCGCCTGCGGCACCTGAACCCCAACCTGGGTGTCCTCAAGGACATCGCCCAGGTCGGCGCGCCGGCCTTCGCCATGCAGGTAGTGGGCAGCGTGATGATATCACTCTACAACGGCGTGCTCGGCAGCTTTGGCACCGTCGCCATTGCCGCCTACGGCATCAACTTCCGTCTGCTGATGGTGGTCATGATGCCCATTTTCGGCACCTCGCAAGGGCTTCTGCCCATCGTGGGCTTCAACTACGGGGCGCGGAAGTACGATCGCATGTGGCGGGGGATAAGGATAGCAGCGGTGGGAACCGGCGTCGCGGGCCTGGTCCTGGGGGCGGCGCTCTGGCTGGGGGCGCCGCAGATCACCCGCCTATTCACGGGCGACTCGGAGTTGGAGCATCTCGCGATCCGGGCCATCCGTATCACGATCGTAACGATGTGGCTGGTAGGGCCGCAGATCATGTTCGTCTCGGCGATGCAGGGCATGGGCCACGGCACGCACGCGCTGGTGCTGGCCCTCACCCGCCAGCTCATCTTCCTCACGCCGGGCCTCTACTTCTTATCCCACCGCTTCGGGATCACGGGGGCTTACGTCGCCCAACCGGTGGCGGACGTCCTATCCTTCTTCGTCACGGCCGGTTTCCTGTTGTACATGGTTAGGCGGTACCGGCCGGACCGGGCGCCCTTGCAGGGCGTCGAATAAGAGTAGGCAGGCCTCCGCCTGCCCCCGCGCAAAGAAAAGCCCCCTCTCCTATGAAGAAGAGGGGGTACGTGTGTAAGACGCCGTTGTTCTACCCGTTTCCCGGTACTCGCGCCTTCTTGGCGGCTTCCTCCGCCACGGGGGCATCCGGGGATTCCTTCTCCACCGTCACCTTCTCCATCTTGTCGCCGACCTGGATCTTGTCGACGACGTCCATCCCCTTCAGGACCTTCCCGAAGACGGAATGCTTCATGTCCAGGTGGCTGGCCGGGCCGGTGACGATGAAGAACTGGCTGCCTCCGGTGTCGGGGAGAGCCGTCTTGGCCATGGAGAGCGTGCCCCGGGTGTGCTTGAGGCTGGGCTTGAGTTCGTCGGGGATGGTGAAGCCGGGGCCGCCGTTGCCGGTGCCGGTGGGGTCACCGCCCTGAATCACGAAGTTGGGTTCGACCCGGTGGAAGGTGACGCCGTCGTAGTAGCCGGACTTCACCAGCAACAGGAAGCTGCCCGCAGTGATGGGGGCGTCCTTGTCAAAAAGCTCCAGGACGAGGTCGCCCTGGCTGGTCTGCATCTTCACCACGGAGCCCGTGGCGTTGGCAATGTCGGTCATGGATTTCTCCTCGGTGGGTGGATTGATGGAGGGCGCATTCGAGGCCTGCCCCTTCGAACTCGAGAGGCGGGGAGATGGGAGGGAGGCCTTCTCCTCCGGGGTCAGGTGGGGCCGAAAGACGCCAGCGAAGCTCAGCCCGGCTAGAATCGCCAGCACCACGAAGGCGGCCCCGACCCACACCATCGGGTTGAGACTACGCTGCGGCGTGGCCGCGGGAATCGGCGGCGCCGTGTCCAGACCGCGCTGGCGCATAAGCTCTTCCAGGCGGTCGAAGAACTCCTGGACCGCTGCAGGTAGTTTGGTGCCGCCATCCAGCGCGAGTAGGTCCTGGATGACCACCTGGACCGAGGCGCCCTCGCTGCCATCGGTCAGGGGCCGGAGGCGCACCTCCCACCCGCGCGGCGCGCCCGTCTCGCCACCGCTCCGCGGTTGCGTAGCCCGGCGCAGCCCGGCAGCCTTGTCGACCTCGTCGACCGTCAGGTCCACCGCCGCGCCGGCGTCTCCGACTACCTCCCACAGCTTGGCCGCCGCGGCAGAGTATTTGCGAGTTTCACGATGAGTAGCGATAGGACCAGGCACCTCCTTGGGGGGGGCGGGTGGAAAGTGGGAAACGACGGGTGTAGACAACGAAAGCACAGCAGCCGCCCACGCGTACTTACCGACAATCCAGCACGGGGCGACCACGCCAGACTGCCCCGATCTGCTTCGTCAAGTTGCTAGTTAGAACGCTGCGGCGGGGGGCAGTAGTTCCCACCTTCCCCCTCCGGTCGCTCCTATCCGTTCATAGGCACGTCGCCGTACACCTTCTTATAGCTGACTGCCTCGCCGTCGCAGCTATTGGCGAGGATGGCCAGGTAGTCGGGGGTGATGAAGGTGTGCGGAACCTGGTTCTCCCAGAGTATGTCGCCGTCGGTGTCCAGACTCAGGCGGCCGAAGGGATCATCCCAGTTGCGCTGGAGCAGCTCGATGGCCGCGGTCCCCTTGCCCGGGTCGTCGTCGCCGGGCATGCCCCCGACCCAGCAGTGTGTCCAGATCATCCCCTGGATGATGGAGATGTTGACGGAGACGTCGTCCTTGTAGGGTAGCGTGAAGAAGGCGTCCTCGTCATCGCCCTTCTGTTCGAACTGCAGGCCGGAAGCTTGCAGCGTCTGCTGGAGCTTGGCTACAAGCTCCAGTTCGTCGCCACCGGGATAGAGGTCGTCGGGGTCCTCGGGGTCCTCGCCGGCCATGATCTTGTCCCAGCGCGCGGCCTGGTTGGCGCCGGCCAGGGCCAGGGTCTTGAGATAGGCGGGGCTGACGGCCGAGAAGGGAATCTGGGCCTCCCAATATAGCTCTAGCCAGCCGTCCTCGTTCTCATAGGCGCTGAGCCGGCCGACGGGGTCGGTGTAGTTGAAGCGCAGGGCCTGTAGAGCGTTCTCCCCTCGCTCGCTATCGTCCTCCCCGGGCAGCTCGCCCAGGGGCACGTAGGCGCGCAGGAAATCCTCGTACTCGTGGACCGTGACCGTGATGTCGTTGTCATAGGGCAGTTCGAAGAGGGCGCCCTCTTTCTCCTCGTAGTTGAGCTTGGCGGCATCGAGGAGATCCATGATCCTCTTGCCGGGGATCTCGGGCTTGGGGTCTTCGCGCGGATCGCTCTTGAGCCAGTCGCGCAGAACGTTGGAGGGGATGGCGAACTTGGTCATGGAGTTGGAGGCCGTCAGGGTCAGGGAATGAATGCCCAAGACCCGCCCGTCGGCGTCCACCACCGGCCCGCCCGAATTGCCGCCTTCGGCCATGGCGTCGTGCTCCAGGTACTTGTGGTTTTCCCAGGTGCGCTTGGCCGTGACGCTGCCGGAGCGGATGGAGATCTCGCGCAGGCCCAGCGGGTGACCGCAGGCGTAGATGTCAGTGGTCTCGGCCACGGCCTCGGAGTCGGCCAGCGCTAGGAAGACCGGCGTGGCCAGCTCCACCTTGATCACGGCCAGATCAAGGTAGGGGTTCTCCCGGAGCACCTCAGCCGTGTAGCTCTTCTCCTGGTCGGTGCCCGAGTGGAAGAAGACGGTGATGTCGCGGTTATCGGCGGGGGAGGTGCCTCCGTCCTCCCTCTCCATATCCATGGAGACAACGTGGTAGTTAGTGACGATCTGGCCGTCGGCGGAGATGAGGAAGCCGCTGCCGCGGCCGCCGGAGGCGTCCCCGTCGGTAGTGGTCAAATCCACGTCAATGAGCACGACGGAATCCTTGATGCGCTGGACAAGGTAGGCGGACAGACTGGCCTGGGCGGCTCCCGCGAACAGGAGCAGGGCCAGGGAGAGCAGGGCAGTTACGAGAAGCGGTTTGCGCATAGCCGGGCACCTCCAACTGGAGTGGCAAAGACGCGTCTGCCCACAATAGTAGCACTTGCGGACGACAGTAGGCAAGAGGCGAGGGCCCCGGGGTCAGGCGTACTCCTCCACCATCTGCATCGCAATGCCCTCCCATTCCCAAAGGCGCTGCGGCTTGCCGCGAAGGGTGTGGATATCCTTGAGGATCAACTCCACCCGGCAGCCGCGGGTGCGTTCCAGGATTTCCCGCAGATGGGCGTGGACGTGGTCGGGATGGAAGGCCTCTCCGGCCAGGTACGCGGGGTTGGGCTTGCTGGAGAAAATATAGTCGGCGCCTACGGCCTCTACGGCCGCCTCCAGGTCGATGAAGGGACTCATGGAGATACGGCGCAGGTTCCTCACCGAGCGCAGTATACCCACTTTGTAGTGCAGTGGCTCGCAGCAGCCGTAACAGGAAAGACCGAAGCGCTCCAGGTAGGGGCGCTCGAATTGCAGGCAGAACTCCTCATGCATGGCCGGGGAGACTTCCGAGAAGATCTGTCCGGTAGCGGTGCCCCACTGGTCCAGCGGGCGGACGTGAGCCGCGTCGCAGTCAGGCTGCGGAAGCTGGTCGGTGATTCCCAGGCCCCCGGAGCCGACGCGGAAGTTGTTGTTCGAGGTTGAGAGCAGACCGTAGGTCTCCAACTGGTCCAGCCGGGCGTTGGTAGCCTCCATGTAACGCCGCGCCGACTCGCGGACCAACTCAGGGTTGTCGGTCATGTCCGTGTATAACTCCTGGATGCCGTACCAACGCACCAGGTTGTCCCACGCCGCGCACCACTCGTGCATCACCCCGCGTTTCTCCACGGGGAGGATGCCGTCGAAGGTCTCCGCCATCCACAGATAGTTGCGCTCGGTGGCGCCCCAATCGGGGGTGATCTCCGGCGTGCGAATCTTCTCCAGATCGGCCAGGGCGGTGATAGTGGGGATGTAATCCACCGCGCCCATCTCCATCCCCGAGGAGCGGGTATGCTGCTCGATACCGTAGCCGGTATCCGAGAACACATAGGAGGAATAGAGCACCGGATCGAGCACCATGTCGCCGGGGAAGTGTCGCCACTGGTACAACGTGCAGCGCAGATGGTTCTCCAGTCCGCGGCAGGCGGGGTCCTGGCAGCGGAGGGTCAACTCGTCGTCCACGTTCATCTCATGCCAGGGGATCTCATTGATCAACACCAGCGGACGGACGGGCTCCAGCCGATTCAGGCGGCGCCAGAGGTCGGCCTTCTCGTCGTGAAGGGGCAGGGCAGCGGCCTCGGCATATACGCGGCCGAGTTCGCGGAGGATTTGGGTATCGGTATTCATTGGCAGCTCCCATGTAGGGCGCGGGCTCGTACCGCGCCGTCGGTGCTCCCTACAAGATTTCCACCGCCACCACCGTGTCTGCTTGGTCCGGCGGCTCGGAGGGCAAGCCGGTGATCTCTAGGACGTCGCCGTCCCAGCGGGCCTGCGCGGGCTGTCCGGTGGTCACGCACCGGGCGGCTGCCCGGCAGCGGCCCGGTTCAGCCCGGAGCGTCTCCGTAGTGAGGAACGGTACTCGCAGGCGCTCACCGGGCCAGTAGAAGGCGTGGAAGTAAAGCGTGCTTCCCTTCCGCGTCATTCGGCCGGCGTGAAAGTTGACCTCCGGCAGGCGCTCGACGCCGTAGACCGACTCACCATGGACCGCCAGCCAGTCGCCGAGCTGCTCCAGGCGCTCGACCTGCGGCTCGGGCACGCTCCCGTCGCCGCGGGGGCCGATATTGAGCAGGAGATTGCCGCCGTAGACGGCGCAATTGGCCAGCAGGAAGAGGAGTTGGTTGTGGGTCTTGTAGTTGTGGTCGTGCGGGTTGTAACCCCACAAGTCGTTAATGCAGATGCACAACTCCCAGTCGCGGCCGGGTGGTGGGGGGGTCAGGGCGTTCTCGGCGGTGTAGAAGTCCTCCGGCAGGCCGGAGCGGTCGTTGATGAGGATCTCGGGCTGCAGGCTTCGCGCCAGGGCGTTGAGGCCGGTGGCATCGATCAGCTCCGGGGGTAGTACGTCTCCCTGGAACGCCGCCGCCCAGGCAGGACCGTCGTACCAGAGCAGGTCGATCTTCCCGTAGTTGGACAGCAGTTCCCGGACATGCCCCTTCATGTACTCCTGCATCGCGGCCTGGCCGGAGAGGTCCCCGCGCCGGGCCACTTGCAGGTAAGGAGGGAAGTGGAAATCCGGAAGCGAGTAGTACAGCCCCACGCGCAGCCCTTCGGCGCGGACCGCGTCGGTGACCTCCCTGACGTAGTCACGCCGGGCACCGTGCCGGGCGGAGGTGTAGTCGGTCAGTGCTGAGTCGAACAGGCAGAAACCGTCGTGGTGTTTGGTGACAAACACGACGTACTTCGCCCCGGCGCGCTTGGCGAGATGCGCCCACTGGGCCGCGCAGTCGGAGGCGGGGCAGAACCGGTCGGCCAGGGCCTGGTAGTCGGCTAGGGGGAGGGCCTCTTCATGCTGGCACATGGTGTCGCGGCCCAGCAGGGAGTAGAGGCCCCAGTGGATGAACATGCCAAAGGAGGCGTCACGGAACCAGTGGATGGGGGAGGTGGACATTGGGCTTCAGACCTCAGACCCAGACCTCAGAGTCGGCCGGTAGCGGAGACGGTTCTGAGAGAGGGCCGCACTATAGCTCTGCGAGGGCGTCTCTCAGGGCCTCCAGGTACCCCGTGCCGTACTTCTCCTCCGGCAGCAGATACATGCCCTCTGTCCACTCGTTCCAGGCGTTGATGAAGATGGCCCGGGGCTCGGGGTTCTGTGCGGCTTGCTGGAGGGCCAGGCGGCAGATCTCGCCGAACTTTTCCGGCGTGTTGCCGACGATGATCGGTTCATAGGATAGCGTCCGGAAATCCATGGGCAGGCTCAGGCCCCGGTGCCAGCGCGGAGTCACGTCACAACCAACCGTGACTACCGGATGATGCGGGACGCCCCAGCGCTCAATCTGTTGCCAGCAGTGCTGGTGGGACTTGATCACGTCCTCGTAGGGCACGATTGGCATCTCGTCCGGCAGCGTGGAGTAAGCCGGGGTGCGGCAGATGTTGTAGGCAAAGACGCTGTTGAAGCCCATCTCCCGGGCGCGCGGCGGTCGGTCGTAGCCGCAGCAGTAGAGGTTGTCGTCGCAGCAGCCGATGTTGGCCACGAAATACAGGCCGGGCAGGCCGTGGGTCTGGGCGCGGGCGTCCATGCGCTCCAGGGCAGCGCGGGCGGCAGCGTCGCCCCCCAACTGGTCAGCCAGCTCGTTGACGTTGTAGATGACGTAGACGGGTCTGTCGTAGAGACGCCAGTAGTTGGGCTCGTGGAAGTAGTGCTCGCAGCAATAGTCCACGACGCGGTCCAGGTCCTCCAGGTAGTGGCGCTGGGGCAGCCAGAGCGACTGGCCCTGGTTGACGCCGCGGGCGGCGCACATGCCGGGGATGCCGGTCACCGCCGGCCAGGTGCCCCAGGAGTGGTTCGCCCACATCAGGGCGAACTTCATCCGCTCGCGGTTGGGGGCCTGCAGGAAGCCCTTCTCCAGGGCCTCCTCCATCAGGCGGGTCCCGCAGTACCAGTACCAGTCGAAGAGAAAGACACTCACGCCGTGGTCGGCGGCGAGATCAATCTGCCGGGCGGCCCAGGCGGGATCGCGCTCGTCGAAGTATCCCCAGGTGGGGACCTTGGGCTGGTGATGGCCGGGGAAGAGCGGCTGGGAGCTCTTCACCAGCTCCCATTCGGAGAAGCCCTGGCCGTACCAGGCCTGGTAGTGGTCGTTAGGATGCCAGGAAGGGAAGTAGATGGCGATGGTTTCCATGGGGGATGACTCCGAATCTCAGACTTAAGACTGGAACGCGAGACGCGAGCCCGCGGCAGGTATGTGTGTTGGTCGTGCGGAATTGTCAGGCAATTCCGGCGGAGCCGGGCGGGAAGCCCGGCCTTCGCGATAGTATGGTGATGCACATGACTCGCTCCGCCCTTGTTCTACTCGCCGTCCTGGTCTTCCTCCTTGTGGTGCTCGCGGGATGTCCCAAGCCTCCGCAAGGGGGGGGGCCAGGCACCGGCCCCACGCCGCCCGCCGCGGCGGGGCCGGTGACCGTGAACATGTGGACGATTTGGAACGCCGACCCCCGGCAGGCGGCGCTGGCCGAGATCGTCAAGGACTTTGAGGCGGCCAATCCGGGAACGACCGTGAAGGTCAGCGCCTTCGAGCCCGATGCGTACAAGACCTCCATCAAGGTAGTGCTGGGCGGCGGGGACGCCCCGGACATCTACTTCGTGTGGTCGGGCGAGAAGATGCTGCACAACTTCGTGCGAGGGGGGAGGGTGGCGGACCTGACGCCGTACGTGGACGCCGACGGCGAGGCTTGGCGGGAACGCCTGATCCCGGCCTCGCTGGACCGGTTCACCTTCGACGGCAAGGTCCGCGGAGTGCCGTACCTGCTGCAGTGCACCTTCTTCTTCTACAACAAGCCGATGTTCGAGAAGCGCGGCTGGCAGACTCCCAAGACCTGGGAGGAGCTGATCGCTCTGTGTAAGCAGATCAAAGCGGCGGGGGTCACGCCTATCGCGCTGGGCAACGCTCAGAAGTGGCCGGCGCACCATTTGCCCTTCGTGCTGACGCAGCGGCTCATCGGCAAGGAAGCCTCGGAGCAGCAGTACGACCCAACCGGTCCGGGGGACTACTCGGACCCCAGCTTCGTCACAGCCCTACAGATGTTCTCGGACTTCGCTAAGCAGGGGTTCTTCAACGACAGCCCCAATGGGACCCTCCGGGAGACCGCGCGCACGCTGTTCTACTCAGGGAAGACCGCGATGTTCTACACTGGGACCTGGGACTTCGCGCGCTTCAGCAAGGGCGGGGAGGCGCCGGAGAGCTTCTGGGACCAGTGGGACTTCTTCAACTTCCCCTCGGTGGCCGGGGGCAAGGGAGATCAGGCGGCGCTGGCGGGCTCACCAGACGGGTTTGTAGTTAGTGAGAGTAGCCAGGTGAAGGACGCGGCGGTCAAGTTCCTGCAGTTCATGACCACCAGAGAGCAAGCGCGCAAGTTCGTGACCTCCTGTCAGGAGATGGTGGAGGTGCAGGACGCGGTGGAGGAGGAGATCGCCGGGCCGAAGCTGGCCAAGTACGCGAAGATTGTGGAGGAAGCCAAGCAGATCACGCCCTGGATGGACACGATGATGGAGGCGACGGTGGCCGAGGAGTACATGAACGGCGTGCAGGGCCTGCTCGGAGGGACGATGACGCCGGAGCAGGTGATGGAGAAGGTGCGCACACGGCAGGCGGCGGTGAAGGCGGAGATGGGGCGGTAGGAGGGCTTTTAGGGCGCGGGCTCGTGCCGCGTCGAAGGGACGGCCGAGAGGTACAGCCGATGTCGAGGGAGCGCGGAGCAATCGGCTGGGCAGGGGTCCTGCTGAGCGGGGCGGCCGTCGGCGGAATGGTTCCGGCCGCTTTGTGTGCCGTCGGTTTGGCAGGTTGGGTAGTGTCGGGAGTGGGGCCAGACTTGGCACTTGAGGGATCTGGGTCAAGCGCCGTTGTTGGGCTCTTCCTTCTGCTCTGGGCGCTGGCCCCCGGGGCGGCCGCGGCCGCCCTTGTACGACTCCTCGGGTTCGGGCGCACCAGGTGGACGTGGACGTGGGTGGCCGGGGCTAAAGCCCTGGCGGCGATGGCGCTGGGAGGATTCGCAGGCTTCTGGCTGGCGCTGGGAATCGCGCTGGCCTTCTTCCCGGTGTGGTTCCCTCTGACCAGGGGCGAGATGGACGCCTTTCTCATCTTCCCATTGACCTATCTGGGCGCCTTCGGCGCAGGGCTAGCGGGGCTGATATGTCCGGTGTTGTGGGCGGAATGGGCGGCGCGGCGATCCCATAGGGATGGAGACGAGCCGCCGTTGGCTGCCGACTGACTGCCGAACGGGCGAATGTCGCGTGCGCCGTCGCGGACGACCGCCCACGAAAGCTGTCCCTACGTTGAATGAAAAAGCGATCCTCCCTAATCGGGTACCTCCTCGTTCTCCCCGCCCTCGCGGTGTTTGTTTTCTATGTGGCTTACCCCCTGGTCTACACCGTCGTGCTGAGCGCTTATTCGTGGAGCCCGGTCAACCCGGTGAAGGTCTGGCGGGGGCTGGGGAATTACGCGGACCTGCTGGCCGACCCCAACTTCTACGCGGCGCTACGGAATAACGCTTACTTTGTCCTGCTGTCGTTGGCGATACAGTTGCCGCTGGCGCTGCTGTTGGCGGTGGCGCTGGGGTCGGCGGCGCGGCGGCACAAGCTGCTCCGAACGGTGTTCTTCTCACCCTTCGTGCTACCTATCGTCGCCGTGGGTCTGGTGTGGCAGCTCATCTACGACCCCAACCTGGGGGCGCTGAACGCGCTGCTGAAGGCGGTAGGCCACTCCGGTTGGGCCATCGGCTGGCTGGGGGAGGAGACGCCGGCGATCTTCGCCATCATCGCCGTGTCCTGCTGGCGGTTCGTCGGCTTCCACATGATGATCCTGCTGGCGGGCCTGCAGGCGATCCCTGAGGAGCTGTACGAGGCGGCCCGGCTGGATGGCGCAGGCCGGTGGGGGGTGTTCGTGCACATCACGCTGCCCTCCCTAAGGCGACTGCTGCTGGTGGATGCGCTGTTGATCACGGCGGGGTCGGTGAAGATCTTCGACCTAGTGCAGGTCATGAGCGGGGGCGGGCCGGGGTATTCGTCGGATGTGCTGGCGACGTACATGTATCGCTCGGCCTTCACGAATGACCGGATGGGGTATGCCGCAGCGCTGGCGGTGGTGATGTTGGTGGTGACGCTGGGGCTGACCGTGGCCTACCAGCGGGTTTCGGCGCAGGGCGGGACGGAGGGGCGGCCGGTGAGCTTCCGGAGCTGGCTGGCCTGGGGTGTGGCGCTGGCAGTGGTGGGATTGGTGGGCGGGGCGCTGCTGCTGGGGCCGGCCAAGTGGGCGGGGGAGACGCTGCTGGCCCTAGGCGGGTGCGCGGCGGGGTTGTTGGTGCTGTGGCCCCTGTGCGCCGGGCTGGGGAAGGTATGGGACTGCCTACCGCGTAAGGCGGGGGAGGGGCTGAGGGATGGGCTGCTGGCGCTGGTGGGCGTGGCTTTCTTCCTGCCGATTGTATGGTCGCTGGTCAGTTCGGTCAAGCCGCAGAATGAGCTCCTGCTGTCGCCGTGGGCGCTGCCGCAGGAGTGGGCGTGGGGCAACTTCGCGGCGGCGCTGCACGGGGGGATAGGGCTGTACTTCCTTAACAGCGTCGGCCTGACTACGGTGGCGGTGCTGCTGATGCTGGCCCTGAGCCTGCCCGCGGCGTATGCGCTGGGGCGGCTGCGGCTGCGCGGGGAGGCTCTCCTACTGGGTCTGATCCTGGGAGGCCTGCTGGTGCCCGTGCATGCGGCACTGTTGCCGCTTTACCAGATCAACCAGGCCCTACATTTGCGGGAATACTGGGCAGTGCTGGGGCCCTATGTGGCCTTCTGCCTGCCGCTGTCGGTACTGCTGCTGCGGGCGTACTTCCAGGGCCTGCCGGCGGAGCTGATCGAGGCGGCGCGGATGGACGGTGCGGGGCACCTGCGGTTGCTCTGGTCGATTCTCATGCCGGTGGCGCGTCCGGCCCTGGCGACGGTGGCGATTTTCCAGGCCTCCTGGGTATGGAACGAGCTGCCCATGGCGATGGTCTTCCTCCGCCAGAAGGCGCACATGACCCTGACTGTGGGCTTGCTGACCTTCCGCGGGGAGCATTCCACCGACTGGGCGGTGGTGATGGCGGGGGTCGTGATGGCGATGGTGCCGGTGCTAGCGCTGTATTTCGCCTTCCAGCGCCATGTGGTGAAAGGCCTGACGGCGGGCACGATAAAGTAGGGGGGCTGGGACCTCCGCGTGGGGCGGGCTTCCAGCCCGCCCTCCCACAGACATGCCGCCGCTCCCTTGGCGGGCTGGAAGCCCGCCCCACGCGGAGGTCCGCCCCTACAGGAGAGACTCTCATGCGCTTACCTCACATCGCAGCGTTCTGGGACAATGCCGTCCTCCAGCAGCCGGCCTCGCTGTGCTGTGTGCATCGCGAGCGGGAGTGGAGCTTCGCCGAGGCGGACGCGGCGGTGGCGCGGCTGGCGGGATACCTGCGGGAGGAGGCGGGAGTGGCACGGGGCGACCGGGTGGCGTTGGCCATACCCAACTGCGCGGCGTTTCTGCTGGCTTATTGGGCGGTCCTGCGGCTGGGGGCGGTGGTGGTGCCGGTGAACTACCGGCTGGGGGTGGAGGAACTGGCGTTCGTGTTCGCGGATTCCGAGCCGGTCGTGGTGTTCCTGCATGACAGCCTGCGGGAGAAGGTACTGCCGCCGCTGAAGGCCTCCGGGGTGACGATGAGAGTGCTGGCGGTGGGGGAGGAGGGGGATTCGCCGCAATGCGTCGACGAATATGCGGGTGCGGACGTGCCCGCGGCGTTGGAGATTGACCCGGAGGACTCGGCGATCATCCTGTATACCTCCGGCACCACCGGCCTGCCCAAGGGCGCGATGATGCGCCACGTGGACTTGGTCTTCAACGTGCACTGCGCAATCCTGGCGCATTCCTTCCGGCACGAGGATGTGCACCTGCTGGTCATCCCCTGCTTTGCGCCGACGACGGCGTACAGCCTGTTGCCGAGCTGCGCGTACCTGGCGAGCGCGGTGGTAATGGCGCCGGTGGCGCAGCCGGCGGAGCTGTGCGCGCTGGTGGACCGGTGGCGGTGCAGCACCTTCATTGGCGTACCGACGCTGTTCAACCTGTTCATGCACGACCCGGCGGTGCGGCGAGCGGACCTGTCGTCGCTCCGGTTAATCGCCTACTCCGGGTCGCCGATGCCGGCGGGGACGATTGCCCTGCTGCGGGAGCGCTTCCCGCATGTGGCGCTGCACAACTTCTTCGGGCTGACGGAGACCATCTCCATCACCCACGTCCTCCCCAGCGCCGACGCGGCGGCGCGGGCGGACTCCATTGGCAAGCTGCTGCCGGAGGTCTACGCGCGGATCGCAGACGAGAACGGGCAGGACGTCCCGTCAGGGGAGGTAGGGGAGCTGCTGTTGCGGCGGGATTGTGTCATCCCCGGCTACTGGCGGCAGCCGGGGCGGCTGGAGGAGTCCGTCCGAGACGGCTGGTTCCACACCGGGGACCTGGCGCGACGCGATGAGCAGGGCTACTTCTACGTGCAGGGACGGAAGAAGGAGATGATAATCGTCGCCGGGCAGAACGTGTATGCGCTGGAGGTGGAGGCGGTGCTGCTGCGGCATTCGGGCGTGCGGGAATGCGCGGTGATCGGGGTCCCGGCGACGGGAGCCCGGGCGGCGCTGGGGGAGTTGGTGAAGGCCGTCGTCGTCCGCCAGCCCGGCGCGGAACTCACCGAGATCGAGATCAAGCGGCATTGCGCCGAAATCCTCCCCGGCTACAAGCGCCCGCAGGTGGTGGAGTTCCGGGAGGAGCTGCCCCGGAACGCGGCGGGGAAGGTACTGAAGAGATTGCTGAACGGCCACTGAACGACTGTCGGCCAGCCCTGGGAACACCCATGACTCCACTCGACCGCGCCGGAGGTGTCCGTGAGCCCGGAGGTGGCGCTGGGCCTGCGCTGGCGGCGGGAGTTCGACCCGGAGATCCCGGACCAGCAGTGGGAGGTGTGGATATCGGGAAGATTCACTGGCCCAGCGTATCCGGGCGGAAAGACCGACGAGGCCAACGGACTCTCGGTGGACCGGGTGGTGCTGGGGCCTGTGGAGTAGGGAGACCTGCTTCGACGCGCCCTTCGTCCACGTCCCAGGGGGGCGTGGGGTGAGACAACAGCGGCCCGCAGGGAGGAACCTGACGGGTGGTCGGCGAACGACCCACCAGGCGGCGTCCGTGGGGGGCGCCGGCCTTGGCGCATGTCTGCTGCTGTGCAGCTGGGAGGCAGAATCTTGGCGACTGTTGAGGCAAAGTCGCAGCCCGGCCCGCGGGGCCGCTCGCAGCCGGAGAAGATCTACGTTCGCTTCCTGCTGGCGCTGGTTATTGCGCTGGTGCTGACGTGGCTGTCGGCGTACTGGATTCGCCAGTCGGAGATCATCATCCTCGCCTGCCAGGTAACCGAGGCCGTTCCCCCCATCCCCGCCGTGGTCGTCCTGCTGTTGCTGGTGTTGCTCAACCCCCTGCTCCGGCGCATCCCCCGCCTGCGGGCTCTCAGCAGCGGCGAAATCGCCATTATCTACGTCTTCACGACCGTAGCTACCACCATGTTCGGTTGCGCTATCGTGCGCTTCCTCATCTCGCTGCTCAGTGCAGGGCACTACTACTCGAGCGGCGAGTTTCCCATGGAGCAGATTGTCTCGAACATCCCCGCTTGGCTAGCGCCGAGCAATCCCCTGTACTACAGAGCCCTCTACGAGGGCGCCCCTAGCGGGAACGTGCCGTGGAATGTGTGGTGGCTGCCCATCCTGGCCTGGGCGGGGTTCTTCACGCTGCTGGGGGGGGCGCTGATCGGGGCCATGATGCTTATGGCTGACCGCTGGATTGACCACGAGCGTCTGGCCTTCCCCTTGGTGCAGTTGCCGTTGGAGATGATGGGCCGCGGCCAGTCGGGGTCGTTCTTCAGGAACAAGGCGATGTGGATCGGCTTTGCCGCAGCGGCGCTGCTGAACCTGTACAAGGCCAGCGACGCCGTTTGGGGTGGCGGCAAGACGGGCACGATGTACTTTACCATCGGCCAGAGTACCTTCGAATACCCCTGGGCGGCGGTGGTGCCCTTCAGCATACACCTCCGGCCCGAGCTGATCGGGCTGGGATATCTGGTCTCCACCGAGGTGTCGTTCTCCATCTGGTTCTCCTGGGTGCTGCATCAGATGGAGGCCATCTGGCTCTCGACGCTGGGCTTGCGGGTGCAGGGGATCCCCTTCGTGAGGGAGCAGGGGATTGGCGTGTACTTCATGCTGGGGCTGATCCTGCTCTGGAAGGACCGGGCGGTGCTGCGGATGGCCTGGCAGGGGTGGTTCGGTCGGGGGCACAAGGATTCGCCGCACCGGTGGGGACTGTTGGCGCTGGGGCTGGGGGCCGCGGGGGTGGTGATGTTCTGGGTCGCGGCAGGAATGGACGCCTGGCTGGCGGTGGTGTACCTAGTGTCCATCCTACTTGTGGGGATTGTCTATGCGCGGGCCCGGGCGGAGACGGGGGTGCCCTTGGTCTGGGCTTTCCCCTTCATGAAGCCGCAGGGGGTGATCTTTGACTTCCTGGGCACGGCGCCGATTATCGGCTCCTCACCCACGCTGCTGTCGCCGACGATCTTTACCGTGTTTATTTTTCTGTCGAGGGGCTTCTTCCTGGGGCAAGGGGCCAACTCCATCGAGGGCCTCGCTCTGGGTCGCAAGAGCGGAGCGAACTGGCGGCAGATGACCATCGCCCTGCTGCTGGCGCTGGCCGCGGGGACGATCATCGCCTTCGTCTTCCACCTGCAGCCGTACTACGCGAAGGGCGCTATCGGCCTGCAGGAGGGCGGAATATGGGGCGACCGGGAGTCCAAGGCGGCGTACATGAGCGTGATCAACGGGGTGTCCAGCCCGCAGCCGCCCAACCCGCGCAACATCGGCGCGGCGGCCTTCGGCGCGGGCTTGGCGGGCCTTCTCAGCCTCATCCGTTGGCGCTTCATGGGCTTCCCGCTCAACCCGATTGGGTATGCGGTAGCCTGCTCCTACGGTAGCCTGGTCTGGGGGCCGTTCCTGATCGTATGGCTCATCAAAACGGCCATCCTGCACTACGGCGGCGGCAGGGCCTACCTGAAGAGCATGCCGGCATTCCTGGGGTTCGCGCTAGGCCACTTCATCACGGCGGGGGCGGTTTGGGGGTCCCTCTCAGCAACGCTGGGCGGTATCTTCCGCCGGTGGAGCATCTGGTTCGGGTAGGTCCCGCAGACACCGGTCTCCAGACCGGTATCGCATCCCCCCCTTACCGCACCCCCTCACAGGCACCCGCGATCTCCTGGAGCAGCTTCCTGACCGGCAGATCGTTCGGGCACTTCTCCTCGCACTCGCCGCAGTCGGTGCAGCAGGCGGCGCGAGCGGCCGGCTCGATGGCCGCGTAGGCCTGAGCCGCGGCGTCAATGGCGCCATAGACCGCCAGATAGTTGCGGATGCGCAGGTTCTGGCTGATGTTCACGCCCTGCGGGCAGGGAGCGCAGTAGTTGCAGCCGGTACAAAGGCTGTCGGCCACTTCCTTGAAGCGACCGAATACGGCGTCCATCTCGGCACGGTCGGCGTCGGTGGGCTCGGCGAGAATGCTGGTCAGATTCTCCTGGAGCTGCGCCACGCTGCCCATACCGCTGCAGGCGGTGGAGACGGCGGGGTGCGAAAGCACGAACTGTAGTCCGGCGCGGCTGGTGGTAACATCCGGATTGGGCACGAGCTCGCGCAAGGCCGGAGCCGGTAGGGCCAACATCCCCCCGTGCAGGGGGCCCATGACCACGATCGCCACGCCGTGCTCACCCGCGGCGTCGAGCGCCGGCTCGTAGGAGCGGTTAAGCAGGTTGTACTGGAGTGTGCAGGACTCAAAAACGCCGGACTCTATACAGGTGACCACGTTCTCCGGGGTGTCGTGGGTGGTGAAGCCCACGTGGCCGACGATCTTCTCGTCCTGGAGTTGTCGGATAGCGTCCAGGACCCCACCCTTGGCGCGCAGGGCGTCGAGCTTGTGCGCCTGGAACCAGCCCACCTGCAGCCACTCGACGTGGTCGGTGCGTAGGGCGGGGAGCTGATTCTCCAGGATTTCCCGCCGGTAGTCGTCGCCGGTAGTAGCCGGTTGGCTGTCCGCCTCGCCCTCCACGAGCAGGCCGTGCTTGGCCGAGACCATGATCTTGTCCCGCACCGGCTCCAGCCCCCGACCGGTGCGCGGCTGGCATTCGCCGTTGCAGTAGATGGTCGCGGTCTCGAAGTAGTTGATTCCCGCGGCGACGGCGGCGTGGAGCAACTCGTCGCACAGATCGGGATCGTCGGGAAGGTGTCCGCAGCCCATGCTGAGCGCAGAGATGTCGAGTCCGGAGCGGCCCATGGGACGATAGATCATGAGGGAGGTCTCCTTCGGGTGGCACAAGCTTACGAGCTTGTGCCGGCTATGGCGGTGGCTGCGGAGCCAGGCAGTTAGCTCGCGGAACGCAGGCTAGTAAGCCTGCGCTACCCGGGATCTCCCTAGGCCGTCGCCAAATCGTACAGCACTATCCCCGCCAGCAGCTTGGGGTAGAAATACGTCCCCTTCTGGGCCATGCGGTCGCCGGTGGCGGCTATGGCCATGACTTCCTGGGCGGTGGTGGGGTTCAGCAGTAGAGCCATTTCCTGCTTGCCCGCCTCTACCAGGGCTACGGCCTCCTCCGGGTAACGCGTGAAGCTGATGTTCTCCCCACTCTCCGCATAGGAGCCGGTTAGGCCCAGCACCTTCGGGATAAGCAGGTTGTGCAGTGCCGCTACCCCCAGACGCTTCCAGGCCTCACTGTGGCCCTCGCCATAGTCGGGGGGTAGGGGAGCATCCTTGGGCATCAGCAGGAGATAGGCGCTGCGTTCGCGGCCGTAGACGAGGTAGGCCAGGGCGCTCTGCTGCCAGCGGGCCAACATCTCTACCACGGTCTGGGCGACCTCGGCGTCGCTGCCGGTGGGGAGGACTACGTTCGCCACCGCAAAAGGCCGGGCGGGGCAGGTGGCGAGCCGATCCCAGGTACCAGGTGAAAGTTTCTCCAACATGCGATGTGCGGCCAAAATGGTCAGACCGCTGGTCTCGGTGTTGGCGAGGAACATGGTCACGCGTTCGGCTGGGGCCTCCGGGTTCACGCCATGCGCGGTCCGGTACTCCTCGCGGTAGGCGAGGGCCGTCTCGTAGCGGTGGTGGCCATCGGCGATGACGATCTGCTTTCCCTGGAAGGCTGCCTCCAGCGCCGCCACCCGGTGGGGATCGGAGATGACCCACATCCGGTGCCGGACGTCCTGCCCGTCGGTGACTTCGAAATACGGAGTCTCCTGCACTACCTCGTCGGTAATCCCCTCGGCGGTCAGGTCAGGGTCGCTGTACAGGGCGAAGATCTGGCTGAAGGCCGCCTCGCAGGCCTCCATCAGGGCCAGGCGGTCCAGCTTCGGTCCCTTGAGTGTGCCCTCATGCGGCAGAATGACGCGGTCCTCATAGGGGTGCAGCTCGACCGCGCCGATGATACCCCGCTGCAGCTTGGTCTCGCCTAGGGGGTCGGTGTACTGCTCCTCATAGAGGTAGAAGGCGGGGGCCTCGTCGCGGAGCAGGACGCTCTGCGCCTGCCACTGCCGCAGGACCTCCGCGGCCTGCCCGTAGCGCTCGGGGTCACCGAGGCCGGGCCCGGCGGGCTCGCCCAGGTCTAAGTGGACAATGTTGTAGGGGCTGCGCAAGCAGAACTCAGCCTGCTGGGCTAAGTTGATGACATCGTAGGGCGGGGCTAGCACATCGGCCAGATTGCCGACCTGCTCCGGGTTGTATCGCCAGCCCCGAAAGGGCTTGACCAAGGTAGGCACAGTTGGGTAGCGCTCCATAGCGAAAACGCCGCCACCGGCGGGGACGGCGCAGGGGATGGGTCGGAGGTCAGTATAGCAAGCGGAGGTGGTGTCGGCAAGAGAGGAGGTGAGCAGCAGTTCGGTACGCTGGTGAGAGCGCGGATCGGAAGGCCCGCGCCACGCGGGAGCCGGCCGCGGGAAGGTCCCTGCCTTCCCGGTGCCGAAGTGCGCACCCGCGCGGGATGACGCTGACGCAACCGGAGGTGGCCGTATGTCGCGCCCAAATCGCACGGTCCGGGCAGCTATTCTGGCTCTTTTCACGGGGGTAATGTTGACCATGTCTGCATACGCTGAGGGGACTGTGGCCCGCCAGCCGGGCTTGGAGAGGTTTCTGGCCAAACTTGACGCCGGGCAGCAGGTGACCGTCGTGGCCCTAGCTGACTCCAACACGGAGCAGACCTTCCACACCCGGGGCGCGCTCAACTTCGTGGGCCTGCTGTAGTGCGCCCTGCTGGACAAGTATGGCGCCAACAACGCGATCATGATTAACGCTGTCTGCTGCGGCGAGGGAGCCGCTGGTGGTCTGGCCCGGCTGGACCGGGACGTGCTGCGCTTCGCCCCGGACCTGGTCATCATCTGCTACTGGGATGGCGACATGGAGGCCCTGCGGCAGATTGTCAAGAAGATTCGCGCCACCGGCCGGGCCGACGTGCTCCTGCGCATCAGCAACCCGGTGGTGATACCCAACATGCCTGGGGTCAAGCTCCCCATGGAGATCAACAAGGAATGGCCGGGGATGAGCACCGGGGAGGTAGCACAGAAGGTGGTGGCGCTGGCCGAGGAGTTAGGTGTGCCCGTGGTGGACCACTATTTGGCCTGGCTTGCGGCCGACACCGAGCACCACGGGCCGCCGGTGTCCAATCCCAACAAGCTGTGGATGCTGATGTCGGACGCCACGCATCCGGGGCCGTTGGGTCACCTGCTTTCCTACCGCCAACTGGCGCCGTACTTCGGCCTGCCGGAGAAGCTGCCCTGGGAGCTGTAGGCGAGGGGGAAGTCCAATGACTCTCCGCGAACGCATCCTGGCGGTCCTGCACGGGCAACAGCCCGACGTGATGCCCTGGTGCGCCGACCTGACCTACTGGTACGCCGCGCAACAGCACTGGGGGCGACTGCCGGCCAAGTATGAGGGAGCGGCGGGGTTCGTCGATCTGCACCGGGACTACCATGTCGGGTACTACCTAGGCTACGCGACGGTGTACGTGACCGAGCAGGAGAACGTGCAGGTCGTGCGTGAAACGGCTGGGCACCTGACTACCACCCGCTGGCGGACGCCGGTGGGGGAGATCTGGGGCCAGACGTTCTTCTCCGAGCAAACCTGCGCCGCCGCCCCGATGCGCTGGGCGGTACAGTCGCCCGACGATCTGCGGGTGCTGCGGTACCTGGCCGAGGCCACCCGGATCACGCCCGACTTTAGCGATTTCGAGGAGCAGAAACGTCTGGCCGGCGACCAGGGGCATCCCAGCGTCTTCCCGCCGCGCTCGCCGATCTCGCAGATGCTGGCGGAGTGGACGGGCGTAGTCCACCTGACGTACCTACTCGCCGACGCGCGCGAGGCGGTCGAGAAGACGATCCGGGGCATGGAGAGGGCCGCCGATGGAGCTTTCGAGGCGCTGGTGGCCTGCGACGCGCCCTGGGTGGAGTTCGCCGACAATCTCAGCGGCGAGGTCATCACCCCCTTCTTCAAGCGCTACCAATACGACTACTACGTGCGGCGGCTGGCGCAGTTGCACGGAGCCGGGAAGATCGTGGGCGTGCACCTGGACGGGACCATGCGGGGAATCTTGCCGCTGCTGGTGGAGGTAGGGATGGACTTTATCGAGTCAATCACGCCGAAGCCCACCGGCGATGTGGCGGTGGAGGACCTGCGGGAGCTGGCCGGGCCGGAGGTGATCCTCTGGGGCGGGATTCCTGGCGCCATGTTCTCCCCGCCCTTCACCGAGGACCAGATGCGGCAGCAGGTGGAGAAGATTCTGGCGTGCCACTGGCCCAGCGCCAAGTTCATCCTGGCCAGCGCCGACCAGGTCCCGCCCGATGCGGACTTCGAATTGGTGCGGAAGGTGGGGGAATGGCTGGAGGAGATGTGCTGAACGGCGGCTGAAGGGAACCGTCATGGACCATCGCATAGTAGTCAAGAAGATCGAGATACTCCAGGGGCTCGCCATCGCCGAGAGCCTCCCACTCGGTCCCTGGGAGGCGCGGGCTTGCCGTCACCGGGGGCCGGATGACTATGAGTGGCTGGAGGACTGGCATCCCGTGGAGGAGGTCTCCTGGTGGGCGGCGCTGCAGACTGTGTTCTTCCGCGCCCGGCTGACGGTGCCCGAGGAGTGGACCGGCCGGGCGGACCTGAGCTTCGAGTTTGCCGATATGGAGGGGATGGTTTCCGTAGACGGGCACCCCTGGGCCGGGCTGAATGTCTGGGGGCACCGGAGTTGTCCCGCTCCGCCGCCGGGCGAGCCCGACCTGCTCCTGGAGTTCCTCAGCTCCCCGGGGACCTTCTCCCACCCTGAACTGGCAGGTACCGCGGGCTCCTTCCGCGGCGGGTCGCTGCAACTGGTGGACGCGGAGGTGCAGGCAGCAGTTTACGACTTCCGCTTTGCCCTGGAGGCCTACGAGGCCCTCCCCGACGAGCGCCGACGAGCACGGCTGGGGCAGGCGCTGGAGGAGGCCATGCTGATCCCGGACCTCACCGCGGTGCGGGGGGTTATTCTGCCCCAGATCGCCGAGTCGCGCCGTCTGCTGGCCGAGAGGACCGCCGAGATCGCGCCGGACCCCGAGGGCGGGCGGCTGCTGATGACCGGGCATTCACATATCGACACGGCCTGGCTCTGGCCGATCCGCGAGACCATCCGGAAGTGCAGCCGCACCTTCGCCACCGCTTGCCGGATGATGGAGCGCTGCCCCGAGTACCGCTTCTCCTGTCCCCAACCGCAGCTCTACTGGTACACGAAGCGCCATTACCCCACGCTGTACGAGGAGATCCAGCGCTGGGTCGCCGCGGGCAACTGGGAGACCACCGGTGCGATGTGGGTGGAGGCGGACGCCAACGTCTCCTCCGGCGAGGCGCTCATCCGACAGATGCTGTATGGCCTGCAGTTCTTCCGGGAGGAGTTCGGCACGCGGCCGACGCTCTGCTGGCTGCCGGATGTTTTCGGCTACAACGCCGGGATGCCGCAAATCCTGCGAGGTTGCGGCCTGCAGTCGTTCTGGACTTGGAAACTACACTGGCAGTCGCGGGATGAGTTTCCTCACCACCTGTTCTGGTGGGAGGGGGTGGATGGCAGCCGGGTCATGGCGCACATCCCGAAGTTGGGCGGCGGGGGCTACAGCGGGACACCCAATCCGCAGCAATTGGTCCGTTCCTGGGAGGCCAACCAGCAGAAGGCGGGCTATGAGGAACAGCTTTTCCCCTTCGGCTACGGCGACGGAGGAGGAGGGGCGACGGAGGAGATGCTGGAGTACCTGCGCCGGGCGGAGCACTACCCCGGTCTCCCCGCCTGCCGTCAGGGCACGGCGGAGGAGTTCTTCGCCCAAGCCCATGAACAGGCCGGCGAGTTGCCGGTATGGGTGGGGGAGTTGTACCTGGAGACCCACCGGGGCACGTACACCTCGCAGGCGCTGACCAAGCGGGGAAACCGGAAGTGTGAGCTGGGCCTGCGGGAGCTGGAGATCTGGGGCACGCTCGCCGGCAGCGAGGGCTTGCGGGAGACGACAGGAAAGCTGTGGCGCACGGTCCTCTTGCACCAGTTCCACGACATCCTCTCCGGCAGCTCCATCGGCGAGGTCTATGAGGAGACGGAACGGGACCATGCGCAGGTGCTGCAGGCCGCCGCGGCCGGGCGGGAGGCGGCGCTGGATGCGCTCTCGGCGGGTGGCGCCGACTGGCGCGTACACAATTCCCTGTCCTGGAAGCGCCGTGATCTCGTGAGCATACCCGGCGGAGGCTTCACTGGACCGGTGGTGGCTGTGTGCGGAGAGGAGAGGCTCCCGGCTCAGGTAGCGGGGGATGAGGCCGTAGTCGTCGCTCCCATACCCTCAGTAGGAGCCGGGACCGTGACGCTGGAGCCTGGCAAGCCCCCGGTGACGGCGGTGCGGGCGAAGGGGAACGTCCTGGAGAACGAGTTCTACCGGCTGGAATTGGCCGAGGACGGCTCGATGGGGTGCCTCTACGACAAGCGCTGCGACCGGGAGGTGCTGGAGGCGGGACAGCGTGGGAACCGGCTCCAACTCTTCCAGGACGGTCCGGTGTACGAGGCCGCCTGGAACCTGCACGATACCTACGAGAAGCGCGAGTACGCCTGGGAGGGCGAGACGACGGTAGAGGTCGTCGAGTCCGGTCCCGTCCGGGCGCGGGCGCGGGTGACCCGCCGGCACCGGGAGACCGTACTGGTGCAGGACATCTGTCTCTACCACGGGCTGCCGCGCATCGACTTCCTCACCCAGGTGGACTGGCGCGAGCGCCAGACAGTGCTCAAGGCCGCCTTCCCCCTGGCAGTGCGGGCGTACCACGCGACGTACGAGGTCCAGTTCGGCGCCCTCGAGCGCCCCACCCACCGCAACACCTCCTGGGACCAGGAGAAGTACGAGGTCTGCGCCCAGCGCTGGGCGGACCTGTCCGAGGCGGGCTACGGCGTGAGCCTGCTCAACGACTGCAAGTACGGCTACGACTGCCGGGGGAGCCTCTTGCGCCTGACGCTGCTGCGGGGGACGCAATACCCGGACCCCAACGCCGACCTCGGCGAGCACGAGTTCACCTACTCGCTCCTCCCACACCAGGGAGACTGGCGCGAGGGCGACACAGCACGGGAGGCCTACGCGCTGAACGTGCCGCTGCTGGTCAGGCCGGGCGGTGGGGAGGCCGTGTCGTACCTGACGGTCGACGGGCCGGCCCTGCTGGAAACCCTCAAGCCGGCGGAAGACGGTAACGGCGTCATCATGCGCCTCTATGAGCCGAACGGCGGGCGAGGGAGGGTGACGGTGACCCATCGGCTGCCCTATAGTGAGGTCGTGGAGTGCAATATGGTGGAGGAGGGCGAGGAGCCGGTACAGGTGGGAGGACGATCGTTCGAGTTTGAGGCGAGCCCGTTTGAGGTGAGGACCTTCCGCCTCACATAGGGGCGCAGAGCCTCACCCTCTGCCTCCTCTCCTTGCAGGAGAGGGGAAGAGAATAGGAGACAGACAATGCCCAAGTCGAGTCCCCAACCTTTCCGCGGCCTGCACTATGACATGGCCCGCGGGAACTATGAATCCTACGCCACGCTTCGCCGTATCGTTCGGCTCTGCGCGGAGCTGGGCCTCAATGAATTGGTCCTTTACATGGAGGACCTCTGGCGCTACAGCAAGCACCCGAAGCTGTCCAACCCGCACTCCTACGCTCCGGCGGAGATGGGAGAGCTGGCACAGTACGCCGCCGACCGTGGTGTGGGCTTCATCCCGTCACTCACGACGCTGGGGCACTCAGTCCACATTCTAGAGAAGCCCGCGTACGCCCACCTGGCCTTCCCCGGCAAGTCCCTGGAGTTCGACGTGCTCCAGCCGGAGGTCTACGATCTGTTCAGCGACCTCCTCGACGAGGTGCTGCCGCACTTCGCCAGTCCCTACGTCTTCGTCAATGGCGACGAGATGCGTCTGCATCACCTGACCGACGAGGCGCGAGAGGTGGCGCGGAAGAAGAGTATCGGCCATCTCTTCGGCACGGCGATGCAGAAGATCTGCCAAATGGTCATCGACCGGGGCAAGCGGCCAATCATCTGGCACGACCTCCTGCTGCACCACGCGGATGCGCTGGACTACCTCCCCAAGGAGACGGTGATCGCCTACTGGTTCTACGACTGGCAGCCGAGCTACCCGGCAATCCCGTACTTCTGCAGCCGAGGCTACGACGTGCTGGGCTGCCCCGGCGTCATGAAGACGGCGCCGAACGGTCCCACCTACGGTCGGGCGCTGGCGAGCATCCTGGGGCAGGCGAAAGCGGCCGCGGCCAACGCCACCGGGCCGGGGGCCTCCTGGAGGGGGCAGGTAGAGGATCCGGGTGTCTGCCTGGGGACGATGACAACCGTCTGGGAGGAGTGCACCTGGAAGATGGCGCTGCTGGGAATCTACGCCACGGCGCGCTGGACGCAGGACGCAGACCTGTCGTACGACCGCGTGCTGGGCGATTTTAGCCGCGACGTGCTCGGCGTCAAAGCGGCCCGCGTGGGGAAGGCGTGGCTGTCCGCCTCCAACGAGGATTACCGGATGCGCATCATCACCGAGGCCGAGGCCGGTCCGCGCTCGCCGGAGGAGAAGGCGCTCCTAGCCAAGGAAAGCGCCAGCCGGCGCCAGCGGATTGAGCGCGACAGCTTCGTGCTGGAGGCGGTGGAGGCGACCAAGAACACCGATCTGCAGAAGTACCTGCAGGGCTACGCTCGAAGCTTGCGCAAGGTGCGGCGCGCGCCGAAGCACACACGGCCCGAGCCGGTGCTGCTGACGCCGAGCCTCGTGGACCCCGCCGACCGGACTTGCCGCCTGATCAAGACCGAGACCCAGTATGGCCATCAGCTCCTGGTGCTGACCAACGGGCTCACCGCTGTCGCTATCCTGCCGGAGTTCGGCGGGACGCTGCTGGAGTGGGCCGTCCTGGGCGAGGAGCCCTGGGCGCCGCTCAGCAGCGGGTATGAGCGCTGGGCCTCCACCGAGCACCCCACCCCCGGCGACCCGGCCCTCGGCTCGCCCTGGGGCGCGGGGTATCTGGGTGGCTGGCGGGAGTGTGTCTACTACAATGCCCGCCTGCAGCCGTCCTCCCTCTGGGGGCGGCCCTTCAAGACCAAGGTTCTCAGCAAGGGACCGGAGGAGGTTGCGGTGCAGTTGACCGGCCGCAACGAGGTGGCGGAGCTCCAGCGCGTGGTTACCCTCAAGCGGGGCAAGCGCGTGGTGCAGATTGACAGCACGGCTACTAATCGCTTCCTCCCCGGCTATCTGGCGATTCAGCCGAATGCCGGGCACTCCCTGCCCGGGACCTCTGTGCCTGTCCTGCGGCTAATCGAGGGGAAAGACGGACAGCCCCGCTCGCTTCTGGACCACGACGGCACACTGCACTTCGTCCCCCAAGCCAACTCCTTGCGGGTGGAGTCGCCCCTGAACAAGCACTTCCTCGCCCTGAGCTGGCAGCGCGGTGACGTGGATCGCGTGCTCACCGATGTGGGAGCCGAGTGGTTTACGCTGGAACCGTTGGGCAAAGAGAAGTGGTGCAAGCAGGGGGAGAGCGTGAGATTGCGATTGAGGTATGAGGTGGGGTAGGAAGAACGTCTCGCTCGCCCGTGCCGCCTCGACGGGCGAGACGCCCGTCGTACCGCCGATCGAGGTGCATCCATGAAACTAGCCGTCGTCATGCTCGATATGCCCCATTGGGCGGAGGACCGCGAGAGCGGGAGGTGCTTCGAGTACCTCTACGAGTGGCTGGAGGGGTACTCGCTGATGTGGGACCCGTACCTGCTAGCGCGGCTGGGGGAGACCCCGGCGCTGGTGGGCGTGGAGCAGGCCCGGGCGGGCGGGCATGACTTGCTCGTCGTCGGTGGGCGGCAGGTGGCGGAGGAACTGGCCTCTGAGGAGCTCCTCCCCGGCCTGTGGCTGGACCCGCCGGAGGAGTTACTGGGCGGGTTCGCACACGCCGGACGCTGCCAGTCGATGTGCGAGCGGCTGTCGCTGGTGGGGCATGACGAGTACTACCTCCCGGAATGGGAGTTCTACTGGGCCCTGGAGGCGGGGCGTGACCAGACCGCCGTGGGCGAGGTCGGCGACCGCCCGCTGTTCGTGGCCGAGCGCGGGCGGGGCGTGTGCTGCTGCGACTTCTTCCGCATGATCTATACGCTGCAGTATCGCCGACCGGAGGTGGTCAAGGCCGCCGCGGCCACCGCACTCGTGAGGGCGCTCTATGCGGTGCTGGGTGAGGACCCGGGCTTGGTCCCCGTCTGCTCGGCGGAGCCGGAGTCGCTACGGCGCGACTTCCACTCCTTCGGAGCCATGTTGGAGATATTCAAGCACTTGCTGCGGGAGGCGCAGGAGGAGTGCGAGGCTCTGCCACAGATCGAGGCGACGGTGCTGGGGGCGGCGCGGGCTTATGTCGAGGGCGAGTCGCAACTGGCGCGAGAGAAGCTGGGCGAGGCCTTCCGGCAGATGGCGGCCGAGCGGGAGCGGCGCTTCCCCTTGAAGATCTACATGGTCGACACGCCTCACTGCGGGATCGTCTTCCCCGAGGGCAGTATGTTCGAGGCCGAGTGGCCGCACTACATGCAGGAGTTCCTCCACCAATTCCTGCCCTTCCTGGACGGCGGCAACTACAAGCTCAGTCTGGAGACCAGCGTAGTGAGCCTCAAGGAGCTGATCCGCCGTTACCCGCGCTACGGAGAGCTGTGCCGTCGGCTGATTGCCGAGGGAAAGCTGGAGTTGGTCAACGGTTCTTTCAGCTGCCCACTGCAGCAGTACACCGGCATCGAGGCGGCCTACCGGGAGTTCGAGGTAGGCCAGGCGGCGCTACGCGAACTGGGGCTGACCGTCGACAGCTACGTCTGCCAGGAGTTCTCCTTCACGCCGGCCTTTCCCGGGATTCTGCGGGACCTGGGGTACAAGACAGCCCTGCACGCCACCCAGAATCGGGGCTGGTGCCCGGAGGGGGAGGGGGTGTTCCTGCACTGGCAGGGGGCGGACGGGCGAGCCCTGCCGGTGATCGGCCACCATCACCTGAATACCATCCGGCGCGGCAGCAGTACCTATATCGAGCTGCCCCTCGCTTTCGTCAAGGGTCGCGAAGAGGGCCTGTCGGAGCTCGTAGTCGTGCTGATGCAGGACCAGGGCTACATCCACCTGCGCTTCGAGATGATCCGCGCGCACCGGTATGCTCCGGTCTTCGTGCAGTACGCCACGGTGGGGGAGGTCATGGGGGCGCGGACGGGGGAGGCGCTTCCCGAGCAGTCTTTCCCCATGGACGAGTACTACTGGGAGCAGCCCTACTGGGGGCCGACTTCGGTGGACTGGCTCAGCGGCTTGGAGCGGCATTACGCTTATGCCCAGCGGCTGCTGGGGTTGGAGGCGTTGGCCGCGGCGGCGGGAGTCGACGCGGGGCCGGCCCTGGCCCCGGCCTGGGAGACTGCGTTGGGCCGGGAGTCGCATGACGCGCTGCTCTGCCCTGGTGGGGCTACCGGGGACTTCTATCGGAACTCGATGCCCGACTACCAGGGCCCGCGCCAGCCGGAGTGCCTCGGCGAGACCCTTGACGCGCGGCAGGAGCAGGAAGAGAAGGCGCTGAAGGAGGTCGAGGAGGGGGCGCTGTTGTCGCTGGGCCTGCAGCCGGTCGCCATGCCGGGGGCGGCCGTGATAATCAATGCTTGGCCCATGGCGCGACGCTACGGCGGTCTGCTGCTTGACGCCGAGTCGGGACTGGGTATCGAGGGGCAGGCCCTCCGGGGCGGGACAGTGGAGGGGATCGGGTACGTGGCCGGAGAGATGTCAGGAGCCGCCTGGGAGGCGGTGGCTCTGGGCGAGCCGGTAGAGGCGGCGGGGCAGAGCTGGGCCTGGGAGATCGCGCTCGGGCGGCGAGAGGATGTGGTGCTGCACCATGGCGATCTGCGGCTGGC
>JALGSV010000088.1 GCA_029821755.1 Candidatus Zipacnadum vermilionense
TCTGGGGTTGTATGACTTCAACGGTCTGACCAACGCGCAGGCGGAACAATATCTGGCTGAGAACGCCGACGCGGACCTGGCGGAGTTGCTGGCGATGGACTTCCGCCCGATGCCGGTGCAGCGCCTGGACGTGGCGGCGCTGACGGCGGAGGCCACGGGGTTGCTGGCCGACGCGGCGGAGGACGGCGCGGTACTCAAGCCGCAGGTGGACGAGATGTTGGCGCAGGTGGCGGAGCTTGAACCGCGGGCGCGCGCGGGCGATTGGGAGGCGGAGGGGGAGTTGTCGGACTTGTTGCGCAACTCATCGGACGCGTTCTGGAAGCTCCGCGCCTTCGCGGCGCTGAACAGGTAGCTCGGGGCGGCTGTTAGTTCGCTAGTTCGGGGGAGTTGAGTATGGTGTCCCCCCCCGAATTCCTGGCTCTGCTGGCGTCCGACCACGAGAACCCACCTCACGCGTCCGGCGGGATGTGGCATACGAACACCGCGAGCTTGACTTCGCGGTTGCGGTCACCATTGATGTAGACACGGTAGTGGAACACGCCTTCGTCCGGGCAATCAGCGGTGCCCAACCAGTTCGCGTGGGTGGGTGTGGCGTCCTTCACGGCCTCCAGCACCGGCGTGATCTCCTTGTTCCTGACGAACACGATCAACGCCGCCTTGGAGTCCCGCCAGGTGAGATAGCCAAGCAGTTGGTCAATGCCCGCCAAATACTTGCTGGGGCCATCCCATATCTTGCACTCGGCAACGAACAGGTTCGAGTTCTCGTATCTCAGAAGGATGTCGGTCTTCCCACCCCGATTGAAGGTCTCCGCGGTTGCAGACCACTTGAACCTCGGGGTCAGCTGGAAGAGCACCAAATCCCTCAGGGCTTCCTCGTCCTTCCCCTTACAGAGCGAAGGGTGTTGTTCCATGACCTTGAGAGTGTCCCGGACGACCTCCAACACTCTGGCATGGCTTGCTGCGTCCAAGGTCGGCTCGGTGCGGTACCCCTGCTCGGTGACAGCAGGCTTCGGGATGGGAATCTCATGTGTGTCTTCGAGCGGCGACACAGCAAAGGTTCTCGGGAGGTCATCCCGCTCTATCAGTGGCAATTCCAGAGCGGCGATCATCTCGTTCTCAGCCAGTATCTTGTTCTTCCGCTGGCTGAAGGTCCGCCGGGCGAACTCAGGCAACTGCCGGTTGTGTGCCTCCACCTCTGACCGGCTGTGGGTCAGCCACTTGCCGAGCAGGGCTATCTTCCCGTTGGCTTCAGCCTCCAGCCCGGCCGAGTCCTCGCCTCGGATCAGCACCTCAAAGCACAGGCAGTCATCAATGACCGTCACCTCGACGCTTCGTATAGGACCTGCTGAGGTCTCCAAGCACAGCAACTGGCGATCACCCGTGAATGGCAGGTGGTATACGACGGATGACTGCTCATACGTCCCGCTCGCCGAAGAGCCCTGAGGGGCCGCTTGGAGGCGACCTGCAGGCAGTTCCGTTCGCGACTTCTTGATCCGAGCACCCTCGAAGTCGACCTCCAGGGGATCAACGCTGTATTTGCTGATCAGGTGATCAACATATTTTGTTTCGTTGACGTTGAGGATGTAGTTCTCATCCTCCTGGGCCACCTGTTTACCCAGTCTGTCCTGTTGGCCTCTCAAGTAGTCTTGCAGCTCGCCGTCCGAGAAGGCCCTGAAGCTCGCTCCACCAAGTGCCATCGGGTATACCCCCTGTCAGTATTCCGCAGGAATGAATGTGGGCATCACGGCATAGGCGTGACCTGGTCCAGTTTCGCGGCATCGTCATCGCCGTGGGAATCGCCAATGCCCAATACCCCCGCGCCTCTACTCACCCAGCTTGCGCAATTCGCAATTCGGGGGACAACATACTTGATTCCTCTCCCCGGCCTGTTGATGTTGGCATGCGAGGCGACCCGGCTCCAGCTCATGCCATGCCAGTTCCCAGTAGAGGATTCGATGTGGATCGGCGGAGTCCTGCCGCACGCCCGTACTGCTTCGCGGTGCTGAGCAGCAACAGCGCCACCTCACGCCACCACCGGCAGATGCTCTCGGCGCGTGGCTTCGCCACGCACCTCGGACTCTGCCCTCCGTACGACCACGACCACGGCAACGACGTCCGGCCCTTCGGGCCGGTGGGCTGCGAAGGAACGCAGCCCCTCCGAACGGCACGGCATTGGGCCCCCCGCGTCACTCCCACTCGATGCGGCAGGTGAAGCGACACACGCGGTCGGTGGTGGTGGCCTCCGACGTAAGGATGCGAGGCTCGCCGAAACCGAACACCGTCGCGCCCCGCTGCGCCAGCACACTGTGGCTGTCGCGGACCTCGAAGGGCACCGACGCCTCGAAGACGAAGTCAGCCCGCAACCCGTCCGCCTCGACCCGAGCGACACGTTCCCTGACGCTGGCCCGCAGCCCGAAGCCGAGATGGAACGCCTGCCGATACGTGTGGGCACCCGAGTCCGCGGCGTCGAGCGTGACCTCATCGGCGATTTCGACCCGCCGCTCGCCGAGGTCGAACTCGTAGACGCGCCTGACGATCATGCCGGGATATGCGCGGTGGACGCAGACCACGCGTCCGGCCAGCCCCCGCAGTTGCGCCTCCTCGATGGCCGCCTCGCCCAGGCTCTTGCCCCACCAGCGGCGCACGTCGCCCATGACCTCCATCGGCTCCGGCGTGAGGTCGTCCACGGTCAGCAGGCTGTGCCCGAATGGGCTGTAGTAGAACGCGCGGTCGGTCGGATCGATCTCCTCGATGCGGTAGCCGAACCCCGATGTGTCGAAGACCAGCGGGACTCCCCGGCACCAGAGCTGGAACGAGGTGAAG
>JALGSV010000057.1 GCA_029821755.1 Candidatus Zipacnadum vermilionense
CGCGCGGCAGGCGCCCTCCGGAGCCGAGAAAGGATACGTTAGGAGCTGGTTGCTCCACTCCCGGTCGAGGTAGTCGCGCAGCACGATCTGCTGCTCTCCCGCCTGCAGGGCGGCCCCGCTGAGAAGCAGCAGCGTGACAACCAACCAAGATGCTGTCTGTGCTGACCTCATGACTGAAGCATCCTTTCCTTGCTTGATCAAGCCCTAGAGCGCCCCGATCTCTTCTGCCGTTAGCGCCCGCCGGTAGACCGTCACGCCGCGCACCTTGCCCTTCACATTGTACGCGGCGCTTTCCGGGATCAGGCTCATGTCGCCGGGGCCGCCGCCGAAGAAGGACAGGTGGCGGTGCCAGGTGACGCCTAGGTAGCTGGCCGGATTGCCGGGGAAGGTATGGGCTGCCACCTCGCCGGCCGACTTGCCATCCAGGTAATAGGTGAGCTTCCCCTCGGTCACCACGATGGCCAGCTTCTGCCAGGCGCCGGCGGTCAGCAGCGGCGGGGTCTGCACGGTCTTGTCGTCGGCGGCGCGATAGGCCAGCGGGATCTGGGGGCCGGCAGAAGCGAGTACATGTTCGAAGGCGAAACCCCACCAGACCAGGTCGCCGCCGGCGTCAGGCTTGAGGTCAAAGACCATGGTGGTGTCCGGCCCCAGGGTGAGGCTCGGTGACTCCAGCGGCCAGATGTAGCTGCCCTTGCCGCCGAGATCCAGTACGCGGCGACCGTCCTCCTCGACCCAGGTGATGTCCCCAAACAGCTTGCCGTGGTGGCCGTAGCCGGACAGGTCCGTGACCGTGTTGGCGCTGCCCTGGTCGGCCCACTTGAGCACGACGTCCTGGTCGGCAGGGTCAATCGGGTAGTCGCGCGCCGGCGGGTCGAGGGGGGCGTCGTCCGGCAGCGTCGTTACGCTGAAATCGTCGAACCAGACTGTGCCCGGGCCGCTGTTGCGCCAGAATATGTGCACCCCGAAGCTGTCGCCCGGGAAGTCGGTGACGTAGGAGACCTGGGTCCAGTCATGAGTGCCCGTGAGGCCGGTGGTGTGGAACTCGTAGGTGTTGTTGTCCATGCGCTGTAGGCCGAGGGTCGGTCCCTCGCCCTGTACGTCCTGGGTCTTGACCCAGGCGGTGATGCGCGCTTTCTTGCCGTAGGTACCGGTGAAGTAGGAGGGGCCGGTCAACGCGTAGGCCTCGCTGGGCCCCTCCAGCCGCAGGGAGGAATGGTCGTCGTGTCCGACCTGTTCATCGATGACGCCCGCCCAGATGCGGTACGCCCCGGTGGGGGTCGCCAGCGGCTGGACCGTGTCGAAGGGCTCCACCAGCCCCTTCCCGGTGCCGGCGGTGTAGAGCGGCACCTCGACGTCGGCGTCGCGCGGCTTATACAGGGTGGCCTGCGCCAGGTGCGCCTGGGCCTCAACGGCCTCCATGCCCGCATACTGCACGCGGGTCACATAATCGCCCGGGGGTATCTTGCCGTCGACCTGCTTCGGGGTGAACATGGTGTGCATGTCATAGGCCCACCAGCAATGGCCGGCGCTGAGGCTCTCGATATTCGGCGACAACTCCGGCACGCGGATGACCGGGCTGAGCACCGGGTCGTTAACCGGGAACCAACCGACACCGCCCGGCAGGAGCGGGCCGCCGTTGTTGGCCTCGATGGCGAGGTAATGGCCGTTATGGTTGAGGGGCACCTTGTAGAAGCCCTGGTCCGGCGCCTGGAATACGGCCCAGTCGTAGGTGGGCTTCTCGTAGTCCGGATCGTGCGTCACGGAGGAGCCGACCCCGCCCAGGAAGACCGCGTCACCGTGGTCCCAACTCGGCGACACCTGGGCCGCCTCCTCGGCGGGCAGGTGGGTGGTGCAGATCGAGTCGTACAGGTACAGATTCTGCACCGGGTCATAGGTAATCACCATGCGCTCGTCCTGGGTGACGGCCGACTTGCTCTTGGGGTCGAGGCCCTTGGTGTCAATCACCAGCCGGTCGCCCGACTCCACCAGTTGGTAGTCGGCAATCTCGCTCATGTAGAAGCGATTCCAGTCGCTGATGAAGTTGAAGGTGTACAGGAGCGGCCGGTAGCCGGGTCGGAACTTCATCAGGTCCCAGATATTCTTCTCCCGCAGTATGCAGATCGGCTCGTTGCCGTCGAAGAAGAAGCGCAGGGCGTGCCAGGTCTGCTCGCGGAAGTCGGCTCGGTGGGGCGAGGAATGAATCTCGCTGGCGGGCACCGTCTCGGCTTTCACCTCGGTGAAGTACGATTCGCCCTCCTTGCGGGCCAGCCCCAGCTTGCCGTTGAGCACCGGGTTGCAGGTGTCTTGCCAGGTGAGCAGCCGCTGGCCGTTGACGCCCACCGTTAGCTGCGGGCCGGAGCACAGGACGCGCAGCCGGTAAGTCTCGCCCGGCTTGAAGTCGTAGGGGACGACCTGCACCACGCCCCCGCTGGGCTTCCAGACCACCAGTTCCTGCCACAGGGAAGAGACCTGAATGCGGTAATGCTGCTCCGGGCTCTGGTAGCGCACGAGCAGGGCAGCCTCGTAACCGCCCAGGTCCCTCAGGTTGTGGAAATACGCGAAGGAGCCCAACTCCAGGCCATCCCGCCTGTCCGCGGGCTGCACCAGCTTGACGGTGGCCGTAACGTCGCAGTCCGCGCCGGGGTCCTGCGCAGACAGGGCGTAGGTCCAGGAGCCGTCCGCTGTCCCGCCGTAGCCGTCCGGGGTTAGCTCCCAGGTCGCGGGGGTCTGCGGGGCGAAGGCCGCGGCGAGAGCCGGGGCCTCGGGGAAGGTAAGGGGGGCAGCTCCGCACGAGACTCCGGTGAGAGCGACAGCCAATACACCGAGCATCACCAAGGCGCGTGTAGTCATCTCACTTCTCCTTTTGCCTGAACCATCGAGAAGCTCGAGGTCCGGGCTCGATACCCTCCCGCGATCGTCGAGGGAGATCAGTAGTGTTCCGGGGACAACGTCTCTGCGTTCAAAGGGTTTCGAGCGAGTTGACCCTCTATTCATCACGGCGCCCGCGGCGGCGCCGAGCCTACACCGGACTGCGAGCCAGTTGAGCCGCGACCAACCTGAGGGTATTGTGTGCGGACTTGCTTGTCAAGGCAGCAAAGGCGCCCTGTTTGAGGCAGGTTCTCAGCAAGGCCTTGGGGCCGGAGCGGCCCTGTGTTACAATCTGTCCGGCCCCCGCTCGGGGAAGTAGGGCTCTGCCGAAGCGCAACCTGCGCAGGGCAGCGAGGGCCGCCCAGGTGAGCGGTTGCACTCTTGCGCAGGGACCGCTGTATCCAAGCTTTCCGGAAGACGTACAGTGGTGTCATACTCACATATCTTGGGAGGTCGGCGATGCGAATTCTACCTGCGGCTCTGCTTGTTCTCGGCTGTGCGGTGACGGTCTTGGCGGCACCGAAGACGGTCACAATTCGGGACTATGCGGGTGCGGACTGGCGCGACGAGTTGGTGCACTACACGCTGAGCTTCGCCCCCGGGGCCTTCACGGGGCAAGCGACCGTCGCGGTGGAGAGGGACAATCAGCCCGTCCTAAGTCAGGTGAGCGAGGTCGAGCGCCATCCGGATGGCTCCATCCAGTCGTGCCAGGTCTGGTTCCTGGCCAATGTCCCGGCCAACGGCGCAACCTCCTATATCCTCCTCCCCGGCAAGCGGGCCGCTGCGGACAGCGGCGTCGCCGTGAAGACAGAAGGCGACACTCTCACCCTCACGACCAAGGCGCCCAACCCGATCGGCCTGCGCTTGCCGGCCGGCGCGCAGGAATACGACTGGCCCGTCCCGGCCGCCGACGTGCCGGGGCCGGTGCAGGGACTCCTGCTACCCTCTGGGCGCAGCACCGGCGCCAGCCGGTTCGCTGTACCCTTCAAGGTCAAGTCCTACCGATCGGAGGTCACCGCAGCCGGACCGCTGTTCGCGGAAGTCAGAGTCACCTACGCCTTCGACACTGGCTACTGGATCTTCACCGCCCGCGTCCTGCGGGGCTGCCCGATGGTCCTCATCCAAGAGCAATTCGACACGGGCTTTGACAACCGGGCATGGGACCAGGCGGATCGCTTCTACACCCTCACCCTCAACGGCGAGCAGTTCAAGCCCACCCAGGCCTTCTACACCGGCCGCACCGACGCGGAGGAGTTCCACAACCTGGCCAACCAGTACATGCAGCCTCTCCTGCAGGAGTCGGGCCTGGACCGGGGCACGGGGATTGCCGTGAACGGCTACAGCTTGTCGTATGCCACCGACCGCACCGACTACTACCTGACGGCCTGGCCGACCTGGAGCCCGCGAGCGGGTGTGAGTATCCGCTTTGTTGAGCCGGGCCAGGATGCGATCGGCTTCGTCTCGGTGGAGACCACTGACTGGAAGAACCCCCTGGCTCTGCGCTTCCGGACGAACCCCCAGGGCGAGCTGGTCGCTGCGCTGCCGCTGCAAGTATACCGGCAGGGCTGGCCCTCGGAGGGCTTCGGATACCAAAGCCCCAACTATACCGGCAAGACCCTCTTCGTCCCGGAGACCACTTCGCGGCGGAACTACGGCATCATGCTTACGGCGGCGGAGGACGAAACCCAGGCGCCGCTGGAGTCGCTACTCCGGCAGAGCGCCAAGCTCTCGGCCGCGCCCCTCGACGAGGTCAAGGACTGGACGCTGGACTGGCCGGACCCTCTGGCCAAGGCAGACTGGGCGGCGGAGACCAGCGAGGAAGCGCAGGACGCCCTGGCCGCGATGCGCACCTGGGTCAAGGCCTACCGCGCATACGGCAACTTCGGCAGCTACTCGATGTGGACGTTCCGTACGCTCACTCACAGCCGCTATCCGACAGTCGCTCCCCTCATCGACGACCCCCAGGCGCTTACGGCCGCGGACCGAGCCGAGCTGCGCCATCTGTGCGCCTACCAGGCCTATGTGCTCAATTCGCTAGATGAGTTCCCCTGGGGCTCCGGGCCACACCTGGGCAATCCCAACATGTCCATCATGGCGATGAACATGCGGGTGAAGGCGGCCCTGCTGGTGAAGGACCACCCCGCGTACCAGCAGTGGGGCGCGTGGACGCTAGCTTTCACCAAAGACTACTTGGAGCGCTACACCCGCGAGTCCGGGGCCCCTTACGAGGACCCGCATTACACTCTGGGGGTCACGCTCCAGGAGATCGCGCAAGTGAACCAGACGCTGATGGAGGCCGGCGTAGGCGACGCGCTGGACACTCCCCGGTTCAAGGCCTGTATGCGCTTCATCCTGGACTGGTCTCTCCCGCCCGATCCCCGTTTTGAGGGCCACCGCCAGATACTGGAGTTTGGCAACGGGTCCTCCTACATGTCGGTGCCGCCTAGCTTCGCCGAGATCATGGTCAACTACTACCGGCAGAAGGATCCGGAGCTGGCGGGACAACTGCAGTGGCTGGCCAACCAATCACTGCCCGAGGACAAACAGGTCAATATCGTTGCCGACCAGGCCCCCGAGCTGCGCAGCGTGGCTTACCCCGACTACGGCGTGTACTTCCGGCATGGCTTCGGCACACCGTACGAGACGATGCTGTTCCTGATGGCCGGCAACTGCGAGGGGCACTACGAGTGGGAAAGCGAGCAGCTGTGTTACACGCTGTACGCTAAGGGCCAGCCGATCAACCTGCACTTCGGCAACGGCTATCATCCCATGTTGATCCGCCCCTGGCTGCGCAACCGCGTGTCCATCGACCACATGTCCGAGGAGACGGAGCGTAACGCCACCCGCGTGAACGCGACTGCCTTCGCCCCGGCCATGGAGTACGCCCACGCCTCGCGCGACATTGACAGCGTACGGCCTCTCAAGACGGAGTACCCGGTGTTGGACGAGGGCGGCATGTCTTGGGCGCCGGAGGAGAGCGAGAGCTGGCCGCAACTGCCCGAGTGGCAGCGTATCCCCCTGACCGTCTGGCACCGGCAGATTCTCTTTCTCAAGGATGCCGACCCGAAAGGGCCGAACTACTTCGTCCTGCGTGACTCCTTCGGGGGCGCCCCCAGTCGACCCACGGACCTCAGCTTGTGGTTCCTGGCCAACAGCATGACCCGCGATGGCGATGTCTACCATTTCGACGGGCAGTGCGAGGTGGACATGGACGTCTTCGCGCCCTCTCCAGCCGGAGCCGACCCGGAGACCGGCAAGTACGGTCACGCCGCCTGGCCTTACGGTCGCATGGTGGGCTTCGACCCCGACTTCTTCCCCGACGGCAAGCTACAGGAAACGCAGCTCTTCCTGCGCTTCCGCCAGCCGGTTGGACAGGGCTACATGGTCGTACTGTACCCGCGGCTCAAGCAGGGCGATCCCGCCGCCACCTATGCGGCGCTGGCCGACGGGGCGGTGCGCGTGGACACGCCAGTCTCCACCGACTACGTCTTCGCCAACTCGTCGTCTTTCGCGTACCGGGATGATCGCGTGGAGTTCGAGGGGATGGCTGGCTCGGTGCGCTTCTACAAGGACGGCAAGATCGTCGTGACCAATGCCGAGGGCCAAGGACGCTACCGAGTGGCGGGTCAGCAGATCAGCGGCCAAGGCGAGTTCACCGCGACCATCGCCGACGGCAAGGTTACGGCCAGCGAAGGCGTCCAGGTCACGGGGCCGTAAGGCGAGCCCGCCCCCCGTCCGGCGTCCGGGGGACAGCGCAGAACCAGGCCCCAAGGCGGTAGCGCCGGAACGCTCAGAGCCGAGGGGCCTCGGGGAACCAGATAGGGTGGTTAGGGAGCGGTTGGCTCGACCTGGAGCAGGTCAGCCAGCAGCTCCCGCCACTGCCGAGTTCGGGTGAACAGGCGGCTGCCCGGCGGCGGCTCGCCCAGGGCCGTGCCTGTGAGGGCGATCACGCGGCCCTCGCCCACCTCCCAGACGACCACGACCGGCCTCTCGCCGCAAGCCAGCACTGTCCGGGCGCCCGGCTTGAGGGTGAAGCGTTCCGTCGCGTACTCCATCACTGCCGCTGGGGCCAGCGGGGAGGCCGGTTGGCCCTCTGCCACGACCTGCACCGGTGCCGCGCCCAGTGCTTCCACCTTCCCCTGGCCCTCCGGGCCGGTGGCGAAGGTGACCGGGAGCAAGTCGGCCAGGGGACTGCCGGACAGGTTGGCGCGACTGTAGGCCCACAGGTCTCCCCCGTACACCAACGTGCCACCGTGGTTGACGAAGTCCTTCAGCATCTCCTGTCCTCCGGCGCCGAGGGCCGCGGTGTCCACGTTGAGGACCGCGATCACGTCCAGCGCCATGAGGTCCTCGTAGGAGACCGGGAAGTAGCTCAACTGGGCTGGCCAGGTCCCAGCGGGGGTGAAGTAAGAGCTGGTCACCTCGGCCCCCAGGTCGTTGAACAAGCGCGGCGGGAGGTAGGCGTTGGCGTAGACGCCCTTGCACAGCAGCACTTGCGGGACCGCGTTGCGGACCTTCTCTATGCGGTCCGGCTTAAGGAAGGTCACGTGGCGCTCCGGCGTGGCCAGCGCGTAGAGCGGTGACAGATCCACCTGCCGGTTGGTACCATACTGCGCGCCGTACCATATCTCAAAGGTCTCGTCTACCGGACCAGTGGCGGCTTCTCCCTGCACCCGGAACCGCAGCACCACCGGTTCGGCGGGATCATGGGGCGTGGCGAAGCTCAGTAGCGCCGGCTGCAGACCGACCTGGGCCAGCTCCTGCGCGGGCAGGGGGAGCGTCTTGCGGTCCTGGCGCACCAGGATCATCTCCGGCGTAACGGTTACCTGTGCCAGCGGAGAGTCGACGGTCGCCAAGTGCAGCGTCAGCTTCAAGTCGCCCCCGACGTCCTCGGGCTCCACCGCGGCGACCAGCGTCCGGGAGGCATAGTCCACCCGGGGCAAGTCAGCCAGGGGGTAGACCACAAAGTCCGTCGTCCACGTCTTGCCCACCGGGAGGCCGACCGTCTGGTATTGCCACTCGTTGGTGTAGGAGCTGGTGCAGTTGTAGAGGAACATCAGCTCGTCGTAGCGCATCACGAAGGCCACGCCCAGGTGCGACCGCTCACCCAGCGTCGCCATCCAGCCCTGCTGGGGGTCGCGGACGAAACCTTGCGGCGGTTCTTCGGCGGTGAAAGAGTAGAGCTGACTCTCTGGGTCGTAGAGGGACATGCTCACGCCGCGCACGCCGGGACGGAAGAGCACCTGACCATCATCCTTGCTTCCGCCCGGATAGAGCAGGCTCTGGCTCCAGTACCCGGCCTGCTTGCCCACCTGCCCCACGTTCTCCATAGCGACCTCTACGTGCAGCAGGGGGCTGCCGGAGGTGAGCGTCATGCGCCGGATCATGCGGATGTCTTTCTGGGAGGCGCCGCTGGTGCCCTCGCCACGCGAGACGCGAGAGACCTCGAGCGTAACCGACTCCGGGCTCTCCGCGGCCACCCGGGCCTCGTAGGGAACGTTGAGGAACTCCCCCGGCCAAAGCTGCTGCCAGAAGTGGTCGCCCAGCATGAAGCAGCCCTCGCCCACCAACTGCGTGCCGGTGGCCTTGACCAGGTAGTGATCGACCACGCCGCCCTGGGCCGGGTCCACCCGCAATTGCAGGTAGTCGTTCTCCAGCACGTACTTGCCGTTCTCCAGGGCCACCGTTACCGCGGCCGCCGTGCCTCCGGCCAGGGCCACCGCACAGAACAAGCTGACAGCTACCGCAAGGAACGTGCCTCGTTGGGGATGTTTCATATGGATGTCCCAGACCCTTCCTGAACGTCTCAGAATTACCGCGATACAAGCAGGTGGAGGCGAATACTCCCTCAAGCCCACGGACTCACGTTATAGTTGTCGTTAGGCGGACATCACGAAGGTGTTGAGGGACGAGGGGGGCAGACATCCCCCCACGGTCCCGGTGGCTCCGGTAAAGGCAAAATCGCGCCCGGCGGCATGTGGGTTCTGCACCGCGACGACCACCGTGCCGTTGGGATTCTCGAAGGCGAGGCTGTTGCCGGTCCAGGGGCCGCTCAGGCAGATGCGGCGGGCGCCGGCCTTGACGAACCGACTGAGGTGTTTCATCACATAGAACTCGGGGGTGTAGGTGACGCGTCGGGTCTGGGGATCGACCGTGACCATCGCGTTCTGTTTCCAGCCCCAGGTACTCATGCCACCGGGCGGGAGAATCATGTTCCAGTAGGTGTAGGCTTCCACGCCGTTGCTGAGGTAGTGCCACAGCAGGTCGAAAGTGTGCATGGCATCGGACCAGGAATTGTCACCCGCGCCGCACTCGCTCTCGCTCTGAATCAGTGGGACCTCCGGCCAGCTCATGCGCATGCGCTGCACCTGATCCTTGCCGGCCCACTGGAAGGACATGCCGGTGACAAAGCGCCGACACCGTTCGTCACTGAAGATCGTGTTGCCCCAGGCGTTGTAGTCCCCGCGCTCGATGGTTCCTGCCCAGATCTCGCAATCCACTTTGGCGCGCTGGAACCGGGGACCAAGATTGTCGCGGATGAAGTCACGCATCTGCGGGCCCGTCCAGAGACAGGAGGGGAACTTCTGGTCCGAGTTGGGTTCGTTCTGCACGTGAATCGCTGTTACCGGCAGTCCCTCGGCGCGGTAGGCCTGGACGAAGCGTAGGAGGTAGAGAGCATAGGCCGCGCGATGCTGGTCGGTCCACACCAGCGTTCCGTAGTTGTAGGACTTCGGGGATTTCATCCAACTGGGCGGACTCCAGGGGGAGGCAAAGAGCGTGAGGTCGGGCTGGATAGCGAGAGCCGCGCGGAGGTAGGGAAGGAGATACTTCCGGTCGCGCTCGATGGAGAACTGCTTCATGGCAAAGTCGCCGTCGGTCTCGTTGTGGCTGTACCAGGTCTCGGCATAGTCATTGGCGCCGAGGGGAACGCGGCAACTGCGGAACCGGCAACTGTCCTGCCGCGGGGCGAACAAGCTCCGCAGAACCCGCGTGCGGGCGCTGGGCGTGAGGGCCTGAAGCGCTATCCATCCCAGTTCGTTGAAGCAGCCGCCGAACCCACGCCAGGTCTGGTCGCGCTGCCCGGTATCAGCCAGCCCGCAGGGGCCAAGCTCGGCTGCCGGCACACAAGTCTTCCATGGTTCCGCTGCGGTCGTGCAGATCCACTGCGTCGCCATGCGGGCCCCCCTTGCTCGGGTAGTCGTTGTCGTGCCCATCGTCTTTCCCCTCATCCCTCTTGGCTGTCCGCTAGCAGGGCCGCCATCAGCCGGGGCCAGTCCGGCCACTCCCAGAAGGGCACCCCCGCCGCCTGCGGGGTCTTCTCGCCCAGCACGGCGTTGAGCAGCACCACCACCCGGCCCTGGCCCGCCGGCCCTGCCACCACCAGCGGCACCTCGCCCGCCGCGACCAGCACCTGGGCCTCCGGCTTGACTGTCGCCTGGTGGTAGTACAGCGTGTAGGGCTGAGCCGCCCAGTCCAGCCCCAGCTTGCGCAGCCCCTCCGCCTGCGGGCTTAGCACCAGCGGCGCCGGCGGATGCACCCGGCCGTCGGCTGCCAGCGTCACCGGCAGCAACGGCGCCAGCACTGACTTATCCCAGCCGCCCGCCGCGAAGCTGTGCGTGTCCCCCATCAGCACCACGCAGCCGCCGTCCTGTACATAGTCCTTGAGCATCAGGGCGCCCACGATGGTCACGGCTTTGGCGGGTACGTTGTTGAGCACTACCGCCCGGCAGGCATAGAGGTCCTCCCATTTGGTCGGGTAGCCGGACAGCGCCGTGCGCTGGGGGTGGACGTTCAGGTAGGACTGGGTCCACGTGGCGTCGGTTCGCAGGGGCTCGGGCAGCAGGCCGACGGCCGGACGCACGCCCCACAGCTCCATGTACAAGCCGTGGGTCTCGTGAACCAGGAAAGGCTCGCGGGCGAGCACCACCCCGGCGGGCTTCTGGGGTGGGCTGATCTGCTCCAGCAATTGGGCCATGTCAAAGGTGGTGATCTGTGCCACCGAGAGACCATCGAAGGAAACCGTGGTTGCATTGCTCAGCAGGGCGGTGCCCCACTCGGCGAAGCCCTGCTCGCCCTTGAGCAAGTCCAGCGAGAAGTCCTGGTAGACGTTGGGCGCGGCGAAGTCGGTGCCCTTGAGTTCCCGTGAGGCCGCCGGGCGCTCTCTCAGATCGCTGTTGTTGATCGCGGCGCGGATATTCACCACGGGTTGGTCCACCGTGTTGTCCGCCACCTTCAGCCGGAAAGTCCCCCGAATCTTCCCCGGCCCCTGCTTATAGGTATAGGCGTACCAGATATTGCAGTCGCTGAAGGTCTCGCTCGGCTTGTCGGCGGGGTCCGCCACCAGCGCGTAGCCGGTCCGCGCCTGGGGGTCCGGGCGCAGACGGCTCCTCGCCCCGTCGCGGGTCTGGGGCGACATCAGGATATCGTCAGCGAGTTGATTGTAGATGCTGGCCGCGGTCTTGGGCTCCTCGGCTCCCGTCCGAACGGTCAGCAGGCTCCCCGCCAGGATCAGCACTAAAGCCAGGCGACGCCTAGCGTTCACGTCCCCCCGCAGTCGAAGACGAGGTCGTCCTAGCCCCAGAACTGTTGTGCAGATCCACTGGGTCGTCACTGTCTCTCCCTTTAGCGCTGCTGGGTGTCCGCCAGCAGGGCCGCCATCAACCGGGGCCAGTCCGGCCACTCCCAGAAGGGCACGCCCGCCGCTTGCGGGGCTTTCTCGCCCAGCACCGCGTTCAGCAGCACCACCACCCGACCCTTACCCACCTGTCCGGCCACCACCAGCGGCACCTCGCCTGCGGCGACCAGCACCTGGGCCCCCGGCTTGACTACCGCCTGGTGGTAGTACACCGTGTAGGGCTGAGCCGCCCAGTCCAGCCCCAGCCCGCGGAGAGCCTCGGTCTGCGGGCGGAGCAAGAGCGGGGCGTCGGAGTGGGTGAGGTCAGCCGCCACCGGGGTCACCGGCAACAGCGGCGCTAGAGCCGAGGCCTCCCAGCCGCCCGCGGCGAGGCCGTGGGTATCTCCCATGAGCACGAGGCAGCCGCCGTCCTGCACGTAGTCCCGCAACATCAGCGTACCGACTATGGTCACAGCTTGGGCCGGCACATTGTTGAGCACTACCGCCCGGCAGGCATAGAGATCCTCCCACTTGAGGGGGTAACCGGCGAGTGCCGTGCGCTGGGGGTGGACGTTCAGGTAGGACTGAGTCCACTCGGCGCCGTTGCTCAAAGGCTCGGGCAGCAGGCCCACGGCCGGGCGCACGCCCCACAACTCCATATACAGGCCGTGGGTCTCGTGGACGAGGAAGGGGCCGGTGCTAACCTCCAGCCCCTCGGGTTTGACCGGGCGGTCGATCAGTTCCAGCAGCTGGGCCGTGTCGAAGCTGCTGACTTGCTGCACCGAGAGGCCGTCGAAGGACACGCGGGTGACACCGGCGGTGGTCACGCCCCAGTCGCCGAAGCCTTGCTCGCCCTTGGGGAAGTTTACCTCGAACTCCTGGTAGGTGTTGGGTGCGGCGAAGTCGGTGCCTTTGAGTTCCCGTGAGTCCCCCGGGCGCTCTTTCAGATCGCTGTTGTTGATAAAGCCGCGGATGCCGGCGACAACCTGGGGGCTGGTGTTGTCGACGACCTTGAGGCGGAAGATGCCCCGGATCTGGCCGGGGCCTTGCGCGTAGGTGTAGCCGTACCACATATACCCCGCCCCCGGCTTGTCGGCAGGATCGGCCACCAGGGCGAAGCCCGTGCGGGCCTGGGGGTCGGCCAGCAGGCGGCTCTTCTCCCCATCCTTGGCCCGGTTCGGGGACATCAGGAAGTCGTCGGTGGCCTGGTTGTAGATGCTGGCCGCCGTCTTAGGCTCCTCGGCGCGCAGCACCGGGGCGAGCAGAAGACACCCGAGCACTAGGGGCATCATTCGAAGTATGTGCATGATCGTCTCACTTTCCTCCGCAGTCGAAGACAACGTTACGCCAGCCCCAGAAGCGCGGGACCGTAACCTGCGCTCATCCGTCGGCGAGGGTATTGACCGGCAGTGCCGCCCGCGTCGCCATCGTCTTTCCCCTCATCCCTCTTGGCTGTCCGCTAGCAGGGCCGCCATCAGCCGGGGCCAGTCCGGCCATTCCCAGAAGGGTACCCCCGCAACCTGCGGGTTCTTCTCGCCCAGCACTGCGTTGAGCAGCACCACCACGCGGCCCTTACCCGCCTGCCCTGCCACCACCAGCGGCACCTCTCCCGCCGCCACCAGCACCTGGCCCCCCGGCTTGACGGTCGCCTGGTGGTAGTACACCGTGTAGGGCTGGGCCGCCCAGTCCAGGCCGATCCCACGCAGCCACTCCACCTGCGGACCCAGCACCAGCGGCGCCGCTGGATGGACGCGATCATCCTCCGCCAGCATCACCGGCAGCAGCGGCCCCAGGGCAGAGGTATCCCAGGCGCCGGCAGCGAGGCTGTGGGTATCTCCCATGAGCACTAGGCAGCCGCCGTCCTGCACGTAGTCCTTCAGCATCAGCGTACCGACTATGGTCACCGCTTTGGCCGGCACATTATTCAACACCACCGCCCGGCAGGCGTAGAGGTCCTCCCACTTGACCGGATAGCCCGACAGCTCCGTGCGCTGGGGGTGGACGTTCAGGTAGGACTGAGTCCACTCGGCGCCGTTGCGCAGGGGCTCGGGCAGCAAGTCGAGGGCGGGGCGCACGCCCCACAGCTCCATATACAGGCCACGAGTTTCATGAACCAGGAAAGCCCCGCCGCTGACCGCCAGCCCGGCCGGCTTCTGGGGCGGGCTAATCTGCTCCAGCAGTTGAGCCATGTCGAAGCTGCTGACCTGTTTGACCGAGACACCATCGAAGGACACGCGGGTGAGGCCCATCGTGCTCACTTCCCAGACGCCGAAGCCTTGCTCACCCATCAGCACCTCCAGAGGGAACTCCTGGTAGGCATTGGCCGCGTCAAAGTCGGTCCCCTTGAGGTACCGGGAGGTATGCTGACCGGACTTGAGATCGCCGCCGTTGCAGATGTACCCTTGGATAATCGCTACCGGTGTGGTGATCGTGTTGTCCGCAAC
>JALGSV010000058.1 GCA_029821755.1 Candidatus Zipacnadum vermilionense
ATAGTGGCGGTGGAGGATCCCATGCGGGTGACCGTCCAGAATCTGGGCATCGGCAATCATGACGCGGGGCAGATGGACAACGGGATTGACCTGCTGCAGACCAGCACGGGCAAGCCCGCGATGGTTACCTACGACAACCTGTCGGTCTTCGGCATGTACCAGAAGCAGCCCTTACGCAAGGGGCTGTGGCTGCAGGGGCTGGGGCCGGACGTAACCGTGCACATCGGGCATGTACAGGGGAACCTGCACCTGGTGGACTCGGCGCAGGCGACGGTGCTGGCCAACACGACCTACGAGGGGTCGGTGGTGGTGGAGGGCAAGGGCAAGGAGCGGGAGGGGTTCTTCGGTATACTGACCCGGCTGGGGACGATCACTACCTACCCGCTAATCGTCAAGGACAACCACAGCTTCGTGGCGAGCGACTTCTACATCGAGCAGGCCGACCACGGGATAAGCTTGCAGGGGGGGCCGGATGATCCGCCGGGGCGGGTGACCTTCTCGGCGCCCAAGTTCCACTTCTCGGCGCTCGAGGAGGGGGCGGCGAACATACCAATCTCCCTCGACAACTACAGAGGCCAGTTCTTCCTGGGGGCGACACAGTTCTACATCGAGCCGGTCAGGGGCCAACTGCAGGCGCAGGGCGACCGGCCGCTGGAGATGTTCCTGATGGGCTCACCGTTCTACAACACCGGGCTGGTGGTGGAGCAGAGCCCTGGCCTGGACCTGTTCATTATAGGCTGCCAGCGGATACCGCCGGAGGCGGGGGAATACGATGCGGCGGATCAGATGGCCGAGGACACGCTCAGCAAACTGGTGCCGGCGCTGGACGACTGGCGAAGGCTGGGAGAGGTGGATATGAGGCTGAACCATCCGGCGGCGGCCCCGAGGTAGCCTCCGCGATACGGCTGGGCGCCGGACCCGAGGTATGATGTGCCCCACATGAGTCACATGTCATGTCCCCTCGCGTTGATCGCTTGCCTGACCCTGGGGACGGTGGTGTTCGCCGCCTCCACCCCGGTGCCCCGCCTCCCGGCGCTCCACTGGGAGCCGCGCTCGGACTGGATCAGCGTGAAAGCGCAGGGCGCGGCGGGGGATGGCGTGGCAGATGATACGGGGGCGATTCAGGAGGCGTTTGACCAGATCAAGCGCGGGGTCACTATCTACTTCCCGCCGGGAACCTACCGGGTGACGAAGACTCTGATCGTCGACAGCCCGGACAAGAAGTCGGCGCTGTACGGGGTGCTGGTGGTGGGGCACGGGCGCGACACGCGGTTGGTGTGGGACGGCAACGAGGGCGGGACCTTCCTCCGCGAGGAGGGAATGGGCTACTCGCGCTGGGTAGGGCTGGAGCTGGACGGGGCGGGGAAGGCGGCCGTCGGGGCGCATCACTACTCCAACTACACCTTCGAGACGGTCCACCGCAAGCAGCACATGGCCTTTCGCAACTTCACCAAGTACGGGGTCTACGCCGACCCACAGGACAAGTTCGCGATGGCGGAGACCTCCTTCGAGAACTGCCTGTTTGAGAAGTGCGGGACGGGCGTCTCCTTCGTGCAGTTCAACGACTACGACGAGACCTTCGACGGGTGTGAGTTCCGGGACTGCGGGACGGGGATCGAGTGCCGCCACGGCAACTTCTACGCGCGCAATTGCCACTTCGAGGGCAGCACGGTGGTGGACATGCTCTCGCAGCCGGAGCACGGCTGCACGGTGCGGCGCTGCACCTCGCTGGGCTCCAACCAGTTCCTGCGGCAGGCGAATGCCGTGGCGACCATGGTAGTGGAAGGGTGCGCGGTGGCGGGCTGGAAGGATCCGGCGGGAGCGCTGAGCTTCTCCGGCGCGCCGGCGCTGGTCTTTGACTGCAACTTCTCCGACCCGCCGGCGGGGGCCAAGTGCGCGATCAACGTGCAGTCAAGGGAGCAGAAGCTGCTGCACTCGCAGAACACCGTGGCGGGCGATATCCCGCTGTTCAACGTCGAGACGCAGGAGTGGGCCAACGTACGGCTGTATGAGATACCCGCCGGGGAGCGGAAGGGCGTGGTGCTGGCGCCGACGCAGCAGTTCCTGACCGACCAGGTGGCGATCCCCGGCCAGGTCTTTGACGCCAAGCGGGACTTCGGGGCGAAGGCCGACAACGCCACGGACGACGCAGCGGCGATCCAGGCAGCGATTGACGCGGCGCGGGCAGCGGGGAAGGGGGCTGTTGCCTACGTGCCGGCGGGCGAGTATGCGGTGAAGCAGACGCTGAAGCTGTCCGGCGGCGGGTACTATTTTGGCGGCGCGGGGATGCTTTCGACGCGGTTGCACTGGCAGGGGGCGGAAGACGGGGTGACCATCGCGGTGGAGGACCCGGACCGTCTGACCATCGAGCATCTGGACCTGCAGAAGAAGAGCGGCATCGACGTCCTGCAGACCGGGACGGGGAAGCCCTCGCAGGTCACCTATGACGGCCTTTTCGTCAGCCGGCCCAACGCCGAGCCGTACGGGGGCGGGATCTGCCTGCAGGGATTGGATGAGCAGGCGACGGTACGTATCCCTTGCGCGGCGGGGCTGCTGCGCTTCACCGATTGCGCGCGGGCCACGATTCTGGTGCCGCTATCGTACTACGGGGCGCTGATCGTGGAGGGGAAGGATAGGGCGCGCGGAGGACTGACCGGCATCCTGAGCCGCTTCTCCGGCGGACCGTACAATGTGCTGGTGCGGGATAACCACAGCCTGGTGATGAGCGACTACTACAGCGAAAGCTCGGGCAACATCTTCCTGTTTGAGGGCGGGCCGGACGACCCGCCGGGGCGGATCACCATTCAGGGCGCGAAGCTGCACCTGCGGGACGAGCTGGCCACCAACGTCCTGGAGACCAGGGGCTACGCGGGGCAGGTGGTCCTCGGCCCGGACCAGTTCAACGCGCCCAAGTCGGGCGGGGTGAAGTTAGAGGGAGAGCGACCCCTGGACGTGGTCCTCGCCGGGTGCTGCTTCTACCACGTACTGCTGCGGCCGCAGGTGACGGGCAACGCGCATCTGTACCTGCTGGGGGACCTAGCCGTGGCCGTAAAGGACCTGGTCCCCGCCGACGCCCCGAACCTATACGCCGACTCTCTGCCGCCGGAGAAGCTGCCACTGCTGGCCGGGGCGCTGGATGATCTGCGGCGGTTGGGCGAGGCGGACCTGCGGGTGAACCATCCGGGGGTTGTGCAGGAGTAAGGGGCCTGTCTGTCGCGCGCCGCAGGACCTGCCCCTTCCCTAGGCGACCCCGCTCGCGTGGCCCCACGCTCGTCACTGGCGACAGACGCCTCTCACAGCTGGACGGCATCAACTGCTTCAGCCGTTAGCAGGCTGGCCGGTCCACTCGCTCACCGTGCGCACCTCTCTCGGCAGGACTTCTTCCCTCGTCCGCGAATCATCCCCCTGCTGCACCCCATCACGCCCTGCGGGAGGCCTTTCCTATGATCACGCTGTGGCCGGTTGATTCGCTTATCAAGGTGTTCCCTGACGATCCGCCGCCTGCCGCGCGGGGCGGGGCGATGGAGGTGCTGGCAGCGCGCGGGGCGGTGGAGTCGGCCCAATGCGCCTTCCGGTTGGACCAGGACGCGCCGGGGTTGGAGATCGCGCTGGAGCCGCCGGTGTCCACCGAGGGCGCGGAGTTGGAGGCCACCTGGCGGCGCGTGGAGTTCGTGCCGGTGCGGCGGCCCGCGCTGGCGCTGGACCCGGGGCAGCGACTGCGGCCGGGGCCGGCGTTCATCCCGGATCCGCTCCTGGACGCCGAGGCGGTCGAGGCGCTCTTCCGCGGACCAAGTTGGGCCGGTGGCAACAATGCGCTTTACCCCGGCGGGACGACCATTCCCTTGTGGATCACGCTGCGCGTGCCGGAGGAGGCCGCGCCGGGGCGGTACGAGGGAGCGGTGGTGATTAGCGCCGGTGAGCACAGCGCACGGCTGCCGCTAGTCGTCGAGGTGTCGCCGGCGATCCTTCCGGCCAAGCGTACGCTGAAGGTGACCCAATGGTTCACCTCCGGCGCCCTGGCGGAGGCGGGTGGCCGGGAGCCGTGGAGCGAGGAGCACTGGGAATTGCTGGGGCTGTGGGGGAAGAATCTGGCGGAGCACCGAGCCAACGTGATCATCTCTTCGCTGACCGAGCTGCTCCTACTGTCTCGTGACGCGGCGGAGCGGTTGCAGGTCGACTTCTCCCGCTTCGACCGGTGGGTGGAGACCTTCAGCGCGGCGGGCGCCATCGGCTACATCGAGGGCGGGCATCTGGCCGGGCGCACCGCCGACTGGGACAGCGGATTTGGGCTGAACGCCTTTGTCGTCCGCGGGGCGGACGGGGCTGAGGAGAGCCTCAAGGCGGTACCGGTAGAGGACCCGCGGGCAGAGGCCTTCCTGAGGGAGCTACTCCCGGCGCTGGTCGCGCACCTGCGGGAGAAGGGCTGGCTGGACCGCTACTTCCAGCACCAGGCCGATGAGCCGGTGCCGGCCAATGCCGACTCCTACCGCGCCCTGGCGGAGCTGGTGCGGCGCTTCGCGCCGGAGCTGAAGCGCCTGGACGCCACCATGGGCGATGAGTCGCTAGTGGGGACAGTCGACATCTGGTGCCCGCAGGCCCACGAGGCTGAGAAGGAGGCGGCCTTCTTCCGGTCGCGGCAGGCCGCGGGAGAGGAGGTCTGGCACTACACCTGTCTGGCCCCCAACGGCGCCTACCCCAACCGCTTCCTCAACCAGCCGCTGATTGCCGCGCGGGTGTTGCACTGGTTCAACTACCGGGGGGGACTGACGGGCTACCTGCACTGGGGCTTCAACTACTGGGGCGGCTGGCGCACACCACGGACCCCGTGGTGCGATACAGAGACCACCACCGTGATCGGTCAGAACCAACTCCCCGCGGGCGATACGCATCTCGTCTACCCCGGCCCCGGCGGTCGGCCGCTGGACTCCCTCCGGCATGAGATGGTTCTGGAGGGCGTGCAGGACTATGAGTTGCTGCAGATTCTGGCGCAGACGCACCCCGACGAGGCCCAGCGCCTGGCGCGGCTGGTGCTGCCCTCGCTGGTGGAGTACGAGCGCGACGTGGCCCGCTTCCGGGCGGTGCGGAGGGAACTACTGGAGGCGGTAGCACAACAAGAGCGGAACGACGGCTGAACTGCCGACGGACGACAGCGGGGCAGCGATCTGGGAAGGTACGCTGCCCCGCTGTGTTGTTGGGCTCAGGGGCTAGCGGAGGAACTTGACCGTTACCTCCGGCGAGCGCTGGCCGCCCTGGTCGGCCACGGCCGTGAGCGTGTACTCGACTTCCACTCCGTCCGGCCCGAATAGCTGTACCGGGTCGCTGACGAAGCGTCCTGTTTGGTTGGCGTAGAGCCGCAACTGGACAATCCGGCCCACCTGCGCGCCCTCGGCAAGCACCGCGCGCCAGGTGAGGGTGCAAATGACCTCGGCGTACGGCTCGGTGAACCCCTCGATGCGCGTTTGCTCGGCCACGTGGGCGCCCGCGGCGGGCGTCTTTATCAGGGGAAGCAGGTCGTGCTGCCCACTAATGCGGGCCGGGTCGGCCGCAGTGCCCGTCCAGAGGCGTCCACCCGGGGCGACTACTGCCGCCACGATCGACAATTGCCGGTCCTGGGCGTTGTCGGGCACCACGAAGGTCCCGCGGTAGGTCCCCGGCAGGGCCTGACTCTCGGTCAGCTTGAGACCCTTGCGCCAGGCACCGAGTCTGAAAGTACCCACGCCGCCCGCCGGACCTACGGCCGTGACTACGAATTCGTTCCCCGGTAGCAGTACCCTCCCCATCCCGTTGTGGGTTACCAGCAGCCGTACGGGCGGCGGTGGTGTAGTGAGAACGACGAATTGCAGTTCGCGATGAGTGTGGTTGCCGGCGCGGTCCCAGCCATCGGCGGCCACGGTGATCGGCCCCGTGGGCAGCGGAGCGAAGCTCAGCTGTAGCATGCGCCCGATCCGGGTGGCCCCTGCGGCCAGTGGCCCACCGGGGCCGCGTAGGGACACGGTGCAGCGGTTCCAGGCGATCCCGGAGCCGTTCTCGTCGGTGAACACCACGGAGAGGTCCGGCAGCTGGTTGGGGATCTGGGCGTCCGCGGCCGGGCCCTGAATAGTGACCTCCGGCGCGACCGACTCGATGGTAACGGCGTCCGCCGACTCGACCGGCACGGCGGCGCCCTCGTCCGCCCGCAGGTTACCGATTAGGGGAACGCCCACCGCAGTCAGGCCGGCGGGTATGGTGTAGTTGGCGCTGTAGCGTCCGGGCTGCGCCTCCGGGAGGGGGACCTCGTCGTCTGAACCCAGGAACGCAAACGAGGCGGTGCCGCCGGGTGTGCCCTGCATGGTTACGCCGAGGACGTCGCCGGCGTGCAAGGGACGGTTGCCGTCATTAGTGAAGGCCGTGATGGCTGGACCAGTTGGTGGGGGCGGAGGCGCAGCCGTGGTCTGCGCGACAATTCCGTAGACCCGGGTGGTACCCGGCGAGAGCCGGACGGTTACCTGGTCACCGTTCTTCAGGTCGGCGTAGGTGAACGCGGCATCACTGCCGGCGCGGATCACCACCACGGTGGGGTCCACGATCAACGGGTCCGGGTGGCTATCGAGCAGGAGTTGGTTGGGCGACTTCGCGACGATCTTACCTGCCAGAGTCTCGTAAGTGGCCTTGATCAGCGTCGGGTTACCTGCGGCGTCGTACTGCACCTCGATGTGGTCGCCGACCTGTAGCGCCGTCAGCAGCACCTGCTTGCCGTTGCGTACGATGACAACGTCGGCCGCTGGAGTGAGCGGCTGCAATTCGTTGCCCACCGTCAGGACCAGCCGGCCCGCGTCGAGTGCCGAGAGGAAGCCGACTACGGTGCTAGGTTGGGGCGGCGGAGGAGGAGGCGGCGGCGGAGGCGGGGGGGTGGAGTCGAGAGCGATGAACACCGTCTGGGTGACGCCGTCCCAACGCACAGCGGCGCCAAAGGCCTCGGCCGGAAAGCGCACCGGGACGTAGGTGGAACCGTTGATGAGCATCGGCGGCACGTCAAGGATGACAGTGCGGGCGTCGATTCTCGCGCGGACGTCGTTAATGGTTAGACGCACGGTGACGCCCTCGCGTACGCCCACGGCTGTCTGGGTCGCCGTCTCCCAGGTCACCTTCGCGCCCAGCGCCTCAAACACCACGCGCATGGGGAGAAGCACTCGGTTGTTGACCTGTACCGCTGGCGGCGTGCGGGGCAGGACCTGGTCGTTAACCACCACGGTGATCGCTAGCAACCCGCTCTGGGCCAACACCAGCAAAGCTAGAACTACAAGGAAATGAGCCGAACGCATTGCCTTTGCCTCCTTCGGGGACGAAGGTTTCAGCCGATAGGGCTGCACGGCCATGTCTTGGCTGTGCCCCTCGCTAGAACAGTATTCGCCGTCGGAGAGGGGTATTCCTTGTGGGGACCAGAGCCGGGACGGGGTGCGTAGGGGGTGGGACGGGTTGGGGTGCCAGAAAGGAAGGGGCAGCCGGGTTCATCCAGAGCGCGCTCGCTGCTAAGGAATCGCGCATGAGGCCGAGTGCAGCAGGCCCGCCGACGCTTGCTGGCGGGCCTGCTGCGGAGGGGGCCTTCGGCTTACCTGGTCCGCGGTCCCTGCAAGCCCTTGGGGCCAAGTTGTGCCCGCGTGCGTGAGGCCCATTGGCCATACTCGCCCTTGGGGTCGTGCTCCAGGATGGCCCGGAGCTGCTCGTCCGCCTTCTCCGTATCGCCTGCCCGCAGGAACATTTGGGCCAGCACGGCTGAACGCGAGGAGTCGTGCGGCGTCGCCTTGTGGACTGCCTCGAACTCCTTGGCTCGTTTCGCCAGGACCTCCGGCAGGTAACCGGGCGGCTCGGGCCTCAGGTAGATTAGGAAGGCCAAGTACAGGATGATGATCCCGAAGATCAGGCCCTGTACACTGTTGGACTTGATAGCCTGAGTGTACATGGCCCTGTTGTCCTGCTCGATGGACCACTTGGCCAACTTGAGCCGGTCGATCTCTGCCGGGTCCAGGAACTCCACCCTGGACCTGGCCCGACCGCGCTCCGTCTGCAGCGCCTGGTGCCGCTCGATCTTCTGGGTATCCTCCATCGTGCGCGTCTCGCCCGTCTGCGTATCGATGGCGTTGAACTGCCGCTTGACCTCCACGGCGCCCTCCCCCACCGCGACCCGGGCCTGGCGCTGATCCACGCCCAACTCGAAGGTAGTGCCCCGCACGCCCAGGGTTAGCACGGGCGAGTGTACCGTGAAGGAGGACCGTCGATTGATCAGCTTGCGGACCTTAGCGAAGATGCTGCCCGTGCTGACCGAGAGGTGGGTCGTGGTGCCGTCCGCGGTGGTGCCGCTCAGCTCGGTGAGGAAGATCTCACTGTTGGCGTAAACGCGGACCTGGCTACCGTCGGCCAGCCGGAGCAGGGCCTCCGAGGCGCGGCCGACGGTGAGGCGGTCGTTGGACCGCAAGCTGTCGCCCTCGGCCAGAGGGACCGCCGCGTACGAGCCCGCCCGGGTTACCTGTGCCACGCCGCGGATATCCAGCACACTCGCGGTCCCCTCCGGCACCCGGGTGACCGCGTACAGGGAGACGTACAGGTACAGGCCGCCGGCCATGACCAGGATCGACGCCAGGGTGGCAATCCGTACCGGCCAAGAGGTCCGCCGCCAGAGGCGCAGTACCATGGGCAGGCGCATATCTGCGGGCAACGCCAGGAGATTGCCGCGTCGGACCTGGGCGATCATGTACCAGGTCATGTTCTGCCAGCGGTCCGCCAGCAGCCCGACTAGCAGGTAGGGTACCTCCGCCACCGGGCCGGAGGTGGGCATGCCCAAACGGGCCGCCAGCCAGTTGGTGGTGGCTACCACTCCCGCGCCTACGGCGGCCGTGCGCAGGTTCCCTGAACCGGCCGCCACCGAGGCGCCGCCGATGAGGGCGGCCGCCAGTGGGGTGAGCAGCCAGATCATCGAGCCGGACGCGCCCAGGGCGGCGAAGCCGGAACTGGCGATCAGCACCCCGGCCAGACCCGCCATGAGGCCGCTGATGAGGAAGGCCAGCAGCACATTCTCCGCCGCGCCCCGCGCCGTGGCCTCCGCGGCCGAGGGCGCTCCGCCCACCGGCCAGAAGGTGGGCTGGCGCAGCAACACCTTGGCCGCAATCAGCGCCAGCACGAACAGCACCAGCACTACCGGTACCCCGATGACGTTGGTGTCGCCCAAGGCGGTAAGCAGGGGATCGGACACCGTCAGCTCCGTGCGCGAGGTCACGAAGAGGGTGATGTGCAGCGCTATGACGCCGGTGATGACCGTGACCATGGCCGAGCCGAGGCGCGTCCAGGCCGACAGCCAGCCGTTGAGCAGCCCCACCAAACCACCGATCGCCAGGGCCCCCAGCACCGCCGTCAGCGCTCCATAGGGCGACAACAGCGCGGCGAGGCAGGCGGTTAGCGCTGCCAGCGGCCCGGCGCAGAAGTCGTAGTGCCCTTTGAGCAGGGGGAAGGTCGCCCCCAGGGAGACCATACCCACCAACCCGAAAAAGATCAGCAGTTGCTGCACACTGGCCGCCGAGGGACGGGTCGCCCACACCCCTACCAGCAACAGCGCCAGCAGGAAGAAAGGCGCCATCTGCCCGACGGCCGTCCCCTGCAGCCAGGCCAACGGGTTGGCGCCCATGGCCTTGCGAGTGGCTACCGTCGACAAGGCGACGCCGCAGACCTCGCAAGTCCGGGCTCCCACCTTGTGCTCATGCCTACACCGACCGCACACGATCTTGCGCATGACTACTCACCTCGGTACACCGACTTTTTCTCCGCGTGGCGCGGGCCTTCCGGTCCGGGCGCCCCTGTGAGGAGGCGCCCCGGGGCGGGCTGGAAGGCCCGCGCCACGCGGAGTGACTGTCCGCCTCACGCGGACTAGCCCTCGTCCCGCGTTCTCCCCACTATCTCCACGACCTCCACCGGCACCGGGTGTCCCCGGATGCTCTGCTCGCCGTGGTCGCGCGTGGTAAACATCCCTGCCAGCCGCTCGGCGACTTCCTTGGTCGTCAGGATGTCGGTCCCTAGTTCCTTGTTCAGCGACTGGAGCCGCGAGGCCAGGTTGATGGTCTGGCCCAGGCAAGTGTACTGGGTGCGGACGCTCGAGCCCAGATTCCCCACCAGCGCCTCGCCACTGTTGATGCCCACCCCGATCCGCAGGGGCTCCTGCAGCGTGCCCTGCGTCAGCCAGCGCTCGTTGAGGCCTTCCAGGGCCTTCATCATATTCAGCGCCAGATGCGCGGCCCGCTGGGGGTGGTCCAGTTGTTCGTCCAGGACATTGAAGGTGACGAAGATCTCGTCGCCCACGATGTTGTCCACGGTGCCCTCCAGATCGAAGGCCAACTCGGTCATGGACTCGTAATAGGTGTTGAGCACGGAGACCACGTCTCGCGGGTGCGCCTCGGCCGACCAGGCGGTGAAGCCACGGACATCGGCAAAGAGCGCGGTGACGTCCCGCAGGGCCCCGGCCAAGCGCTCCTTCATCTCCCCAGCATCTAGCCGCGCCACCACCTGCGGCGGGGCGTAGCGGCCGAACTCCTCCCGCAGCCGGCGGCGGCCCGCCTCTTCGGTGGACAGGCGGAAGACGGCAACCGCGCCGAAGGTCAAGAGCATCGCCCCGGTAGGCGCCAACACCGGCCAGACCATCCCCAGGTGCTCGAACTGGTACATCCCGCCGGTGTTGTAGATGACTGCTATAAGCAGCACCGAGGCCAGGCCCACCACCGGTCGCAGCCAGCCCGCCGCCGCCGCGCCGATCAGTCCCAGCAGCAACGCTAGCGCTAGCGCGGTGGGCAAAGCCGCCGTCTCCAGAAACAGGTTGCGCACCAGGTTCTGAAGAGTCTGGGCGTGAATCTCCACTCCCGGCATCTCCCCCAGGGGCGTGGGGTAGACATCTCCCAGTCCCGGCGCGGTCATCCCCACCAGCACCGTCTTGCCGGTGAAGGTGCCCGGCGCGAAGGTGCCCCGCAGGACCTTCACATAAGGTAGGTAAGTGATGGTTTGGGCAGGGCCCAGGAAGTTGATCTGAGCACGGCCGCCCCGATCCAGGGTGATCCTGTCGGCTGGGGAGAGCGCCGCCTCCCGGGCCAGGTTGAACTGCATGGCCCCGTAGTCCCAGCGCTGGGTCCGCGCGGCCATGACCAGGGGGAAGGTGGGGTAGAACCTGCCGCCCTGTCCGCCCACGGCGACCAGGAAGGAGGTGCGCCGGACAATCTGGTCAGCATCCGATCTGGCGTAGAGCACCCCCGCCCCCGCCGCGGCCTGCGCGAATTCCGGCAGGGGCGGGATGATAGCCGGGAGTGGCGGATTGAGCACCTGCTGAGCAGTCACGATCTGCGGCTCAATCGCCAGGCGCTCCGCCTGCGTCTTCTGCGCCGGGGGCGTATGCTCATCGCCCACGTGCGCCGCCAGCACGACGTTACCGGCCCGCCTGATCGCCTCGGCCAGGGCCGTGTCGTCACTGCCATCGCCCTGCTTTTCGGAGAAGATCAGGTCCAGGCCAATCGCCACCGGGCGGTCGGCGGCGATCCGGTCGAGCAGCCGCGCGTGCTGGAGGCGGTCCCAGGGCCAGCGCCCCAGCTCGCGGATGGACTGCTCGTCGATGGCGACCACCACCACGTCAGGCGGTACGTCGAGAGGGTTGCGGTAGCGGAAGCGCAGGTCGAGAGTGCGGGCCTCGAGCGAGTAGAGCGGCCCGTCCGGCTGACACAGGAAGGTCAGCACCAGGGCCAGGCCCGCGCCCAGCGCCAGCCAGCCGAAGAATCGGCCGGAACGCCGGCGCGGCGCAGCTTCCTGGTGTCCTGTGGAGGCCATGAGTAGACAATCCTCTTGCCAGGTGGACCTGCCAAGGCCCTTCACTCATTCTATTATTCGGGCTTGGCAGCAACGCTCCTGCCGGAAGGCCGGTGTTTTTGGCAGGGTTTGTTGGTGGGAAAGACGTTGAGGAGACTGGGGAGGTCGGCAGAGACGCTTGGTCGGTCGAAACAGCATGCCAATGAATGAAGGCCAGGATCACTCCGGAGCGTCCCACCACCGCGCAAGCTCGGGCGAGGTTGTCGGTGGGCTGGGTGCGCTGCGAGGGGTGGTACTTCCGCTTCTCGTGGCTTGCAGGGGGCTTCCGTTGCCCCGTAGCCTTGCGAGCATGCCTCTTACGGGAGGGCAAACAAGACGGGCGGGCCTCTCGCGAGTGGTGTGCTCGCGAAATGCCCGCCCTTACTCAGCCGTCAGAGAGGCGCTGCGTTGCTACTCGCCCGCGATCCGGTCGATGCGGCGGATGCGCTGGTTGGAGTAGTCCGCGAGGTACAGGCTCCCGGAAGCGTCCAGGGCCATGCCGGAATCAAGGAAATGGAACTCAGCCACCAGGCCGGAGCCGTCCTGGTAACCGGAGCCTCCGTCGGTCATCTTTTCTGCGGTCCACGAGCCGGCCAGCTTGGGATTGGCGCCAGTCAGGCGAAGCTGGTAGACTCGATCAGTGGCCGAACTCTTGAAGTAGCAGATGGTGCCCGGCCGGTTCACCACGCAGGCGCCATGGGATAGTGTGACCCCCGCGGCGATGTCGGTAAGCGTGCCATCGGCGTCCAGTCTGGTTATCTTGTTGGTGTCCCCGTTGGCGACGAACACGTTGCCGTGGTCATCGACCGAGCAGTCGTCGGGGTCGCCAATGGTGGTCAGGTTCTTCAGTACCCGGTACTGGGAGGCCGTGGCCGTGAAGGGGTCTGCGCTGGGCAGCGGTCGAATCTGGTACAGCCGGTTCTTGGCGGTATCGGCCAGCCAGAAGGCCCCGGTCTGGTCACATGACAGCCCGTAGGGGCTGTTGATGGCCAGCGAGGCCCCGGTGGTGCCCGTGTCACTGGCTCCACCCCCGGCCACCAACGTCACGCTGACGGTGCTGTTGTTGGAGGGGTAGCGCACGATCCGGAAGATCTTGTCGGAGCCGATGGCCGTGACATAGACGAGCTGCTTGCTGGACGTGGAGTGGATCTCGTCGATGGCCACGTCAGTGGGCCCGTCAACGGTCACCCCCTTGAGGGGCACGGTCCGCACTTGGCCGGAGGGGGTGATTTCCCGCACGGCGTCGTTCAACCGGTCGGCCACCAGGATCGCTCCATCCCGGTCCACGCACAGTCCGTACGGGCCGTAGAACTGAGCCTGATGGGCCGCGCCGTCGGCGAAGCCGGACACGCCGATGCCGGCGATGGTGGTGACCCGAGCATGGGTTAGCAAGCGGGGGAAGCTGCCGGGCAGGGCGCTGTCGGTGCGCACATGCACGCCCCAGACGATCTGAGTCGCGGTGAAAGGAACCTGGAAGACCACTTCCCGCTTGGCAGTTACGCCGGAGGGGAGAGTGCGGTTGTAGTGAATCATCGGCAACTGCCCGTTGGGGTTGTATCCGTCCGGGTTGAGCAGCGAACCGCCCTCCACGACCACCCCACCCGCCTTCTTGAAGACCAGCCAGGTGAACATCAGGTCCAGGCCGGTGACCTCGCCGCTTGGTGTGCGGCCCACCAGGCCCGGCATGTTGTTGGTGACCTTCAAGTTTACCGTGCGCCAACCGGGATTGCCCCCGTAACTGGACAGGTTGGAGCTGGTCACTTGCAGCGCCGAGCCGAGCCCCGTGTTGGTGCCGACGAGCTGGGGACTGACCACGCCGGGCGGGGTCTCGCCGGGCGGAAGCGCTGTGACCTCTCCGGTCGCGATGTCGGCGACAAAGTAGAAGGGAGACGACTGCACCGCCGGCTCCGGGCCGGGGGCCGTCAGTTCGGACCCCCCGCCGCAGCCGGCCACGAGGGCCGCGGCCAGCAAGACCACCACTACGGCACCACCACACTGCCTCATGTCGTACACTCGGTGTCTGCGCATTTGCTTTCCTCCGTGG
>JALGSV010000089.1 GCA_029821755.1 Candidatus Zipacnadum vermilionense
GCGTCGGCCTGTGCCGTCGCCGTGGTCGTTTGTAGGGCGCGGACCTGTGCCGCGCCGGCCGTCGCCGTTGCCCTGTCGTTGCCGTACGGGGACTGACACCTTTTCCGCCGCGCGCGAGCGCGGGCCGTTAAGCGGAAAAGGCTGTCTGTCCCCCTGGTTGTCGTTCGTCGTCCGCCGTTGCCGTCGCCGTCGCCCTGTTGTTGCCGTACCGGAGGGGTCGGATGAAGCAACGCTTCTCCATAGGCCACGGCACGTGGCCCCGGGTTCCTACCCGACCCACTGGCCCGCAGGGCCAGGTCGTTGCCCTCGCCGTTCCCCAATCCCCGCCGTCACGCCTCCTCGCCCTCTTCCGCCTGCCGCCTCTCCAACTCCTCCAGGAGCCGGTCCCCCTCCTCGCCACGGACGAAGCTGGCGTTGAGACCCCGGATGAGTCCTTTGCGCACCTCGGGCACATCCTCGGCGAGGCGGTCCACGATACCCCGGCCCTCGGCGTCGAGGTTCCCGAAGTTGAAGCCCAGTCCCCAAGCCACCCAGAAGCGGACCTCGGGCACATCCTTGGCGAGGCGGTCCACGATCCCCCGGCCCTCGGCGTCGAGCTTCTGGTACCACACGCCCAGGCCTTGGGCCACTGCAGCGCGGACTTCGTGCTCCCGGGCCTCCGCGAAGCCGTACAGAATACCCCGGCCCTCGTCCTCCAGGCGGTGGAAGTTCCTGCCAAGCCCCCGCGCCAGCGCAGCGCGGACCTGTGCCTCGTCATTCGCGAGGTGCTCAACGACAACCCGACCCTCGGTTTTGAGGAAGAAATGGATCCGGCCGAGCCCTTCAGCCAGCCCAGCGCGGACCTCAGGGGCACCATCGTTGGCGAGGTCGCGCACGACTGCGCGGTCCGGCGGAGACAGCGAGTGAAACCACTCGCCGAGCGTCTGTGCTGCCTCCGCCCGCCCCTCACGCTCGCCAGAGCGGATGACGCGGAGGGCGCGATCTACGAGCCCCTCCTCTGCCGGTTCCGCTGGTGCCTCCTCCGGCGCGACGGTGGCGCTGGTCGCGCGGGCGTGGGACTCGATGTCCGCGGGGTCGGCCTCCAGCAGGCGCGTGACAAGCAGGAACTCGGCGATCTTCTCACCGTTCACCTCTTTGAGCGGCTGCGGCTGCACGGCCTCGCGCTTCTGAGGTCGGCGACTCTGCTCCGGTGACTCGGCGTCTCCATCGGGCTCCGTCCGGTAGACAACGTCCTCAGGCGTGGCCCAGCGCGCCACGAGGTCCATGTCCTTGGGCACCTCAAGGCCCAACGTCCGCGCGACCCGCCAGAAGAGGACGAGCCGAGCGGTGATCGGTTCCGCGGTCAGACGCTCATAGAGGCCCTGGTCCAGGAACCGCAGGATGAGCAGTGCCAGTGTGAGCATCGGCTGATGCTTCTCGTCGGCGTCCTCGCCGAAGCCCTTCCGCGTGATCTGAGAACTGACGATGTAGGCGTTCAGCAGGCGCTTGAGTTCGCGCGGCTTCCGCTCAAGGTAGTGGGTAGCCACGTGATAGCTCTGCACGAACTCGGGGACATCTCGGGCATGCGGCAAGCGCGAATAGAGAGGGCGTCGGTCGTCGGGCAGCCTTGTGTCGGGCACGATTGGCAGGAAATCCCCACTCAACTCAGCGGGCAGTTGCTCCCCAGAGCCGAGATGGTCCGGGACCTGCGCCATCTCGTCGGCTGTGCCCTTCGGGATGGTGAAGGGCACTTGGATGATCTTCTGCAGATACTGCTTGCCAAGGTCTGCGCCGTACGGGAAACGATCCTCTCCGCCCTTGTCCTTGCTCCGGTAGCGTTCCATGATGCAGTTCTCGACAATCTCGCGCTTGAGGCCCAGCACCCAGACCATGCCTTTGAAGCCGAGGAAGACCTTGGTACACTCCAGCACCTGCAACGCCGCCTCGGGTAAACACCGGTCCAGGTCATCCACGAAGATCACGAACTTGTTGTTCGGCTTGGCCTTGTTGGCGGGAGCGGCGAATTCCTCGATGGTCTCCTGCAGGATGCGATAGGCTGTGCGGTACTCCGTGGAACCCGGCAGCGCCAGCCGATCCACGAAGCGATCGTATTGCTCGACGAACTCCTTGCCGCTGATCTCCATGACCGGGAGCTTGACCGACACGCTGCTGACCAGAGTCCGGAACGCGGTCCCAAGCGCCTCCACCAGACGCTCCCCGTTCGGATGTGCGGCGTGGTCCTGGGCAGCGTCAAGCATCGCCCCCAGCAGCGGCCCGATGAGGTCCGTCTCCCGCTCGTAGCGCCATGCGTCAAACCAGACGGGGATGATCGTGGGGTAACCGCCGTCCTTGGGGTTCTCGCGAGGGATGTACGCCATCAACCGCTCGCGGATCATCTGCATGAGCGTGGTTTTGCCGGTGCCCCAGTCGCCGAACACGCCCATGGTGAACGGACTCGCCGAACCGAGGATAACCCCCGCCAGCACGTCGGCGTACTCGCCGAAGCCCAAGCCCGCGAGGTCCTTCTTCGTCTGATTGTGTACGCCCCCGATGGGTTCGTCCACCAGAATGGGGGTGGGGGTCAGCCTGTTGCGAATGTCCTGCACGTGCTCCTCGTCAGACTTGCGCATGGTCCCGCCTTTCCATGACGACGGACGGCTACGGCACAGGCCGGACATGGTCCGGCCTCTCCGTACGGCTGAGCAACGGCAACGGCTACCCCGCTTCTACTCCCACCCGTACCAGCTCCCCCAGCGCGTCGCGTCGCTCAGCGGGTCGCCGTCCTGGCCTGAGAGCCCCACGTGCAGGTGTTGCCGGAAGCCCTCGCCGTACTCCACATGCGGGTAGCACAGGTCCCCGACTTCGGCGTTGAACTCCCGCCCGGAGATGATGTACGCGTCTTTGCCCTGCGACACGTCGAGCCAGTTCTTCTGCGACGCGTGGCAGCGCAGCATCGCGTCTTTGACTTCCATTTTCGCGGTGACGTCCACCACCAGCGACGGGTGGATGAAGTTGCGCAGCGGGTCGAGGTTCCCGAACGGCTGCGCGTGGTAGAGGTAGCAATCCTGGAAGGTCGGCGGCAGCGCGGGTCGGCTGAGCCAGTTGCGCATCCCCCGGCAGAAACACGCGGAGACCATGAGCCGACTGGTGTTCTGGTGGTCCTCCATGTAGTCCTGTGGCGAGTGG
>JALGSV010000090.1 GCA_029821755.1 Candidatus Zipacnadum vermilionense
CGGCAACGACGCGGTTGGGGGCTATACGGTCGTCGTGGACGCGCTGGAAACCGATGTCGTGGCACAAGCAAACAATCGCGACCAGCAGGCCAAGTGGGCGCTGCAGGGGCTGGCGACAGCCGCGGCCTGGCCTGAAGCGTACAACGTGCAGGGCGCTGAGATCAGCCCGACGAGTGACTGGGATCTGATTCAGCAATATCAGTCCACGGTCGGATCGAATGGAGTAGCGTACAGCCCTGTCATGGGGTCGCAGGTGGTGGTGGACCTGCGGAACCACCTGATCCACACAGCCGCGGTAGCACATATCCACGCCCACGGGAACCCGTGGGACCAGGCCATTCAAGGCAACTCTGTAGGGGTCAGCCATTTCCTGTTCGGGGCCACGTATCTAGGGGGCAACCCATGGCCGGACGACCCGGACAACGACGTCTACGGGATCGCACACATGGGCGACCTGCACCACGTACTGTTCATCTTCTTCGAGGGATGCAATACCGCAGGGAGGATCGATCAAAATGGGCCGTGGTTCCCCTCGGGCGGTCTGATTGACGCAGCGCGAAACGCGGGGGTAAACTGCGCGGCCGGCTTCGGGTTCAACATCTACGCGAGCCAGGGACGTGTCTTCACGGCCGTGTTCTGGCGTGCGACCATGCAGGAGAGTCAGCCCATAGGCGTTGCTGCCGTACAGGCGCTAGCCCAAGTGTGCGCCGATTTCGGCGGAGACAACACCGGGGGGATGGAGTCGTTCAACTCCACCAACAACCAATTCATGTTGACGCCGGCGCGGTTTGGGGAGTAGCCGGCAGTGAGAGTTAAGGAGGGATGATATGGCAAGACGTCGTCTTGCGGTAGGGTTTGTCTGTCTGGTTACGCTGGGGTTAGCGATGGTGGCCGTGTTCGCACTCGGAGACCCAGACGAGCGCGGGGAGGACGCTGCTTCCCTGACCGCTGTCCAGGCCGCTATCGAACGGCTTTGCGAGGTCGCCCCCGGCGCACTTGCCGTTGATAAGATGGCGCTTGGTGATGGCGCATACAAGCTGGAGGCCCGGTACGTCAACGCGGCAGGGAAGCCGGAGCGTCTGACCGCCAGGGTGCTGGCTGGGCCGCCGCTGGAGATAACTCGCGTGTTCTGGTATTCCCGCGGTCAGGAGGCGAACAGGGACGTTGGCCTCGAAGGAGCCAAAGCAGCCGCCTTGTCCCTGCTGAACCGGGCCGGCCTGGATGTTGGCGCCTGGCGCCTGAGCCGAGCTATGAAGACGGGAATTGGTCCGTATCTACTGTGCTGGGATAAGACGGTGTCGGACCTGAATACCGGAACCTACGTCTCGCTGATCGTAGCTGCCGGCGGCGCCGGCGTCATCTCTTACGACTACGCGAAAGCGGCCCGCGAGGTTCCCCCCTCGGCCCTCCGGATCACGTGCCAACGCGCGCAAGAAATCGGCGTGGCCCTGGCCAGCCGGCGAATGCGCGACGGCTTCAGATGCGAGGCGGAACAGGCGACCGCGATGCTGAGTTGGAGGCACGCGCCGGAGTCAGGACCGGTCTGGTTCGTGAAGGTCCGTTTCGTTGACGAGCGTACCGGCAACGTGACCGGCGTCGACATGAAGATCGTGGACGCCATCACCGGGCAGGAGCTCGCCGCGCCGGTCGGAGGTGCGCCGTAGTGAAGAGAATCGTGATTCTTGCCGTCGGTGTGGCGCTGGGCATCGTGGGCCTGGTCGGCTGCACGAAGCGGGCGGCTCCGCCAGAATCTCCCGATCCCGCCGTGGTCGAAGCCGAAAGGCAGATGATCGCGACCCGCCTCGGAGTCCCCCGAGAGAACATCACCAACCCGGACTTTCATGGACTGCCGCATTGGTGGGAAGCGCGTACCGCCTTGGGCACGCATGTTCTGGTGACCACCTGGTGCTCCGGAATTTTCAGCGTCGGCAACGACAAAGGCGACCCCGTCATTAAGGCGCGCCCGGTGCACCTGGAGGGCTTCGCGCTCCCCGCGGAGGCCGCGAACGATCATGTGCGCCAGCTTGCGGTGGACCTGGCGATCGGGGCGGCCATGCAGCTATGGGGGCTGTCTCAGGAGCAAGTCCGAGGCTTGGCCGTCGCCAGTGTTGGGCCTCCTCCCCAGGTATCCCGGCGCAGGTATCCCCAAGAAACAGTATATATGGTTACCTTCCATAGCAACCGTCCGGGCGACCAGCAGATTCCTCGCACCATCGGCCTGTTTGTCAACACTGCCGATTCCACGATACGTGGCGCGGACGCGCCACCGAACTGCTGACGCACCGGCCCGGCCAGGACTGGGGGGCGATCAACCCCTCGCAGGTGGGCGAGACCTGGGAATACATCGAGTATATGTGTCTCTGGGAGAGCCAGCGGGATAAGAACGTGGGGATGGACTGGAAGGCCACCTACCGGCGACTGGAGTTCATTCCCTATCCTCCGCACGAGGTAACTCTAGAGACCGACCCCGAGACCTGGACTCCCAACAACACCGTGGTCACCGGGAGCGACAAGGTGCTCAAGTGGGACCCGGACGACGAGGAGAACTGCGACACCGACGCCATCTTCGACATTTCCCATCTCGACTACGACGACCCCGACTGGGACGTGACCGTGAAGATCTACAACGCCGCAGGCGGGCTGGTCAAGACCATCGTGCAGGAGGGCGGGTTCGAGTTGGGGCCCAATACGGTGGTCTGGGACGGCATGGCCGACCCCATTCCGCCGGCCGACCCCG
>JALGSV010000059.1 GCA_029821755.1 Candidatus Zipacnadum vermilionense
CGCGCCCGGTGGCCCACCCGGCGCTCCCGCCCCCGGTGGCCCGCCCGGCATGGGCATGGCGCCGCCCGGCATGGGCATGGCGCCCGGTCCGGCGGCGGCCGCACCTGCGCCCGGCGTGGTACTCCCCTGCAGCTTACTCGCCAACGCCGACCCGCGGCCGAACATCGCTTCCGCCTTCTCCTGCGACCAGGTGGTCAGGGCGGTCCGCAGCAGCGGCTCGATCTCTCCCACCGTCTGTGCCTTCTGCACGGCGTCCGCTAGTTTCCTCCACTCCGGCATGACGAGTAAGGCCTCAGCCCGATCCAGTTTCTGCAGGTCCTCCATGCTCAAAGTGAACGAGAAGTTGTAGTACCAGCCTTTGGCGTAGTCCAGCCCCAGGCGGCTCCTGCCGTTGAAGGTCCGATCAGCGTTGGGCATCAGGTACCCATAGTGCGGTGTTCGGCGCACCTCCGGCGGATAGGCGATAAGCGCCGGGGCGTTGCCGCTCAACCCGGCGTTCATCACGTCGCCGACCACCCGGCCGCCCCGTGCGTCCTTGAGCAGCAGGACCACCGCCGGGGTAGTCCACGCCATCTCCCACATCTCTCGGGTGCGTGGGTGTAGGGTGAAGGTATTGGGGTGGAAGTAGCCGCCCTGGTAGGTGACGAAGGTGAAGGGTACCCGCTCCGTGCCGTAGTTGTCGTACGGCTTGAGCAGCTTATAGACGGTGGCGCCGTAGCTCTTTTGCAGGGAGGGCTTGACCTGCATCAGTACTCCCACCTGCACGGTCAGGGGCCCCCCGGTCACGGAGCCTGGATCATACTGCGGGTAGCCGACCTTGAAGGTGAAGCCATCGTTCGCCGCATAGACGGCCCGCAGGGCGCAGGCCACTTCCTTGCGGATGACGGCCATCTGCTGCATAGTTTGCCGTCGCAGGGGATCGCCCACCCGTCCCGGCGGGACCGGGCCCTGACTGGCCGCGCGGTCGATGGTGTACAGGGAATCGAGCTGGGCCCACTCGGCGTCAGTGCGCTTCTTGGGATCGCCCTTGTCGTCGGTCAACAGGCCCTTGGGAACGGGGCTGGGGCGGAGACTGCGCCGGGCGAGGAACTCAGGGTAACTCATCGTCAACAGAGGGTCAGCCGCGGTCTCCGACCAGGCGAGCCCGGCGCCGCCACCGCCCGGCCCGGCCATCCCGGGCGGGCTGCCGGGCGCCCCGGGCATCCCTCCCGGACCGCCGGGCATCCCAGCCGGACCGCCGGGAGGTCCCCCCGGAGGGCCCGGTTGCGCCCAGATAGTGGACATCAGCACAAACAAAGCCAGGAACGCCGTGGCGACAACGATGGAGGCGATGATAACTGCGCGTCTGGCCCTCATACGGTTTCCACCCTTTGTCCAGCCAACCAGGCGGCGGCTGGTTAGTCCGCTTCGAGACTGAAGTATACCGCGCGAACAGGAGTGAGTCAAGTCAGAACGGCGGCGCCGGCCAGGTAGGTCCGCGCTACCCGGAAGGAGAATCACGCCCTGGCGAAGAACTACCTCCTTACATTAACCGCCGACCCTCCTTCACAGGTGAACCCAAATGAAGCGACTCGCCTCCGCGCTAGCCATGCTGCTCGCCGCCTCCGCCGTTTCCGGAGCCCTCGCCGCCTCCGTGGAGATCGTCCCAGGCGCCGACGGCGACCATGTCGTCCTCAAGAACGCTCTGATCCGCCTGGAGATCAACCCCCAGAGCGGCGCCAAGGGCGAGAGCTTCCAGTTCGCTCCCTGGGGCAACAAGGAGATTGTGCTCCAGAAGGAATACCAGGGCCTCTTCGCTGACCACTTCTGGCAGGAGTACTGGCCGGGCCAGATGTGGGCGGGCAAGTACTCCTACGAGATCGTCTCGCCGGGCCCGGAAGAAGTAGCGGTGACCTTCTCTTACCTGGCCACCGACCAGGGCGTCCCCCAGGTGGCCGGCATCCAGGTGGACAAGACCATCACCTTGCGCGAGGGCAGCAAGGTGGTCCAGGCTCACGTGAAGCTGACCAACACCAATGACGACGGGCGCAGCGTCGGCTACTGGCAGCAGAACGTCGCCTGGTTAGGCGGCGATGCCCAGGGAGACCTCTACTTCCGACCCTCTAAGCGCGGGATCAGCGTAGCCTCCTCCGACGACACGAACCCGCCCGATGCGGGGTTCGTCCGCAACCCCCAGGCGGGCTGGATGGGCGCTTTCGACCAGAAGACCAAGGAGGGCCTGGTCTTCCTGATGGACTGGAACGACCTGTGGTTCCTCTACAACTGCTGCTCGGCCAACACCATGGAGTGGCAGTACGAGGCCGTCGCCATTCCGCCCGGCAAGAGCTGGGAAACCGACGTGACCATGATCCCCACCACCGGTCTCGACTCCCTCAGCTACGCCTCACCCGAACTGCTGCTCAGCGTGCAACTGTCGGAGGACAAAGCCGCCGGCCGCCTAGCAGTAGCCCAGACCTACGAGGCGGTGGAGGCCCCGATCACCTCCTTGGAGGTCGCCGCTAGCCTGGAAACCTTCCTATCCAGCCAGAAGGCGACCGCCCCCACGCAGAAGCTGGACGACCTCACCACCGACCCGCAGTCTTTACAGGCCGTGCTGTCCTACGACACCGTGAAGCGCGAGCCGGCCGTGGTGCGCCTGGCCCTGTCCGGCCACACCGCCGCGGGCGACTTTACCGCTGCTCCCGAGTTGTGGCATGGGGGCACCATGACCTCCAACACCAACCCGACCGACGGCTCGCCCTTCTACTCCATCCCCTCCGCCCCCAAGATTCGCCACCTGCTCAAGCCTGATAAGATTCAGCGCATACACGCCCCCACGCCGCAGGTCCTCTTCCTCAAGGGACTGCTCTCTCCCCAGTGGCGCCTGGAGGCGGCCCTGCGCAAGATCCTCCCCACGGCTACCGTAACCGAGGGCTTTATGTACAACGGCGTTTTCGGCGCCACCCTGGACTATTTCCCCTACGACTACGACAAGCTCATGGCCTGCGACCTGGTAGTCCTGGGCGACCTTAGCGCCGTCTCCCTGGGTGACACTGCCATGGAGATGCTCTCGGACTACGTCACGCACGGCGGCACGCTGCTGGTCCTGGGCGGCCCGCTGGCCTACGGCAGCGGCGGCTACCAGGACAGCCTCCTGGAGAAGGTACTCCCGGTGGTCAGCCCCGGTCCCTTCGACCTCCAGCCTTGTGCTACCCCGGGGCCGGCCCTGGGTGCCGGATCGCTAACCGGGATTGCCTCGTATGAGTTCACGCGAGACAACTACGTCCACCGCGCCGTCGTCAAGCCGGGGGCGAAGGTCCTGCTCCAGGCGGGCGCAACACCACTGATGGTGGAGGGCCAGTTCGGGCAGGGCCAGGCAATCTGCGTCCTCGCCACCCCCGTCGGCGCGCAGAACTGGTGCGCCTCGCGGCAGTGGCGGGAGGTGCTGGAGAAGATACTGGCCGGCCTGGAATAGGCCGCCTGCGCCCCGGTACTACTGGAACAACGGCGCCCACCGGCAAATCCCTACGGTCTGGAGGGGGGCGGAGTTTGGGCAGGGGAGGGGAGACGGAAGATTTCAGACCGCAGGGCGCGGACCTCGGACTCACAGGGCGAGGAAAAGCGGGGGCCGCGGTAGGTCCCCCGGCTCCGACGGCGAATCTCCCTCCTACCTGCCAATATACCCCGAACCTGGAGGTACTCCCATGCCTATCTGGCCGTTCATCGTTGTGGGCATCTACATTCTCATCGGCTTGCGCCTGCTTTACCAGTACGAGCGCGGCGTGGTGTTCACCCTGGGGCGCTACTCCGCCATTCGTGAGCCGGGCCTGCGCTGGATCTGGCCCATCATCCAGACCATGCGCAAGGTGGACATGCGCATCAAAACCGCCGACGTGCCCCGCCAGGAAGTCATCACCAAGGACAACATCTCCTTGCTCATCAACAATGTGGTTTACTTCCGCGTGATCAAGCCCGATGATGTGATCATCAAGATCGAGGACTACGTCTTCGCCGTCCGTCAGTACACCCAGGCGGCGCTGCGGGATGTGGTGGGCAACCACGAGCTGGACTTCGTGCTCTCCGAGCGCGAGTCCATCGCCAGCACCATCAGCACCATCGTCGCCCAGGAGACCGGCGACTGGGGCGTGGTCGTTGAGTCCATCAAGATCCAGGACATCGAGCTGCCGGCGGAGATGAAGCGTGTCATGGCCAAGCAGGCCGAGGCCGAGCGCGAGCGTCGCGCGATAATCATCGCCTCCGACGGTGAGCTGAAGGCCTCCGAGAACCTGATGAAGGCTGCCGGCAACCTCAACCAACAGCCCGGCGCCCTGCACCTGCGCACCCTGCAGACCATCCGCGACATCGCCGCCGATCCCTCCGAGAAGATCGTGCTCTTCCTCCCCTCGGAGTTGGTCGAGTCAGTGAAGAAGCTGGCGGGAGGAGTGTAGCGGGCGGACAGGCTTTCTAACCTGTCCATGCTCCGCTGTGCTCTGCCCCGGCTGGAAAGTCTGTGCGCCTGAACAGCCATGCTGGACGACCGTACCCGCTACCTCCAACTCGCCTTCAATGACGACCTGGCCACGGCCGCCAGGTTGGTCCCTACGTTGCCTAAGGACCCGCGGCTCATCCTGGAAGCGGGTACGCCCTTCATCAAGCGCGAGGGGATGGCGGGCGTGCGGGGACTGCGAGCCCTGTGGCCCTACAATGTACTGGCGGACCTGAAGACCTCCGATGGCGCCGTAGGGGAGGTGGCCCTGGCCGCCGGATCCGGAGCCAGTATGGCGACGGTACTCGGCTCGTCCCCCCCCGAGACCCTCAACCTCTTCATCCAGACCTGCGCCTACTACGGCCTGGACTCCTTCGTCGACCTGCTCGGCCTAGACGACCCCCTGGACGTCCTGCGCAAGCTGCGCCAGCCCCCCGGCGGCGTTGTCCTGCACTTGGGCCGCGACGAGGAGGGCACGCGGGGCAAGACGATTCAGTACCAGCACGTGAACCGCATCCTGAGCAAGTTCGACGTGGCCATCGCCGCGGCGGGGGGCGTGGACCTCAAGGGCGCCTCCAGCGCCGTCTTCAACGGGGCCAGCGTGGTAGTGGTGAACGTTGTCCCCCCCGGCATGCCCTGGGCGGGGATACCCTCCAACGAGGATGTTGCCGGAATGGCCCGGCAATTCCTGGCCGCGATTGCGTAGGAGAAGCCGCAAATCGCGAACCGCAAGTAGGGAGATGCCGCCCCGCCGCCCTGCAACGGCCAATCAGCGGTCCCCATGGGAGGCGACATGACCCGCACCCACTTCATCCTCCTCACCGCCCTGCTCCACGGAGCCGCCCTGACCCCCGTCCGCGCCGCCGACTTCCGCCTGCAGGAGTGGCTAGGGCGCGAGTGGCGACAGGAGTGCGTGACCTTCCCTTTGACCGCGGACCAGGTGACCGAGGTGAAGGCCGGCGGCCGCCTCGTCGACCCCGACGGGAAGGCCGTGGCCTCCCAACTGGTGCCCGGGAAGGAGCCGCGCCTGGCCTTCCTGGCTGACCTGGACCCCTTCGAGACCCGCGTCTACCGCCTCGCGGGGCGGGACAACCCCACGCCCACGGACCTGAAGGTGGAGGAGACCGAGGGTGAGATTCGCCTCAGTAACTTGCGCACCGGCGTGCTTCTCGACAAGACCGCGGTGGGCGGTAGCGGGCCGCTCATGGGCTTCCGCCTCGCCTCCGGCCCGTGGGTAGGTGGCTCGCGGCTGCTAGGCGACCAGCCGCCGGCCAAGTATGAGGCCGCCGTCACCGCCCGGGGCCCGGTTTTCGCCGAGGTAACCTGCACCACCACCTGGGTCGACGGCTCCACCTGGCAGATAAAGTTCCGTCTCGACGCCGGTGCCCCGGTCGTCACGGTCGAGGAGGACAGCAAGTGTGCCGTGCCCGGGGCCGCCTTCGGCTTGTACCTGGACCGGGGCTGGGCCCCGGACAGACTCTTCTGCCGGCAGGGAAAGGGGAACCTCAACAAGCTGCTCGCCGACCCGATCGCCCCCGGCGAGGTCTTCGTCCTCGAGCCCTGGTTGCACTGGTGGGAACGTCCGCATCAGGGGCCGTGGATGGCCTGCTACAACGCGCAGGGGCCGGACATGTTGGAGCTGGCGGCTTACGCTGCCGACTTGTGGGTGGACCCGGCGATCCCCACCGACCAGCGCCAGCCCAGTCGCGTCACCCTCATCAAGGATGAGGGTGGGCTGCACGCCAACTTCCCGCTGCGCACTGGAAGACGCAAGTGGCTCCTGGCGACTCTGGACCGTGACGCCGTGATGAAGGACGTAAACTTCGAGTTGCCCACCGAACCCCCCCTCCCACAGCGCGTGTTGATCAAGCAGGGCCTGTTTCCCCTCGATATGGTCAAGGACTACACCCTCCAGTTCCAGGCCGCCGCCGACTTCCCCCATGTGATGTTGACCGCCGCGCAAGCCAAGGAACTACGCCAGCGGGTGGGCGACCCGGCGCCGGCACGCGAGGCCCTCCCCGGCTACCTCCAGCAGGAGTGGTTGCCGTACAATCTGCTGCCCCAGCTTAGCGCCTACCTGGTCACCGAGGACGCGGAACTGGGCCGGCGCATCGTCTCCGAGGCGACCAAGTGGATGCAAGCCACGGTGGACAACTTCACCAAGCCGGGCTATATGTTCTTCAACCAGGGCCCCGGACACGCCGGGTCAGCGATGCATGCGGTGCACCTCGCCGACTTCGCGCTCAGCGTACGAGAGTGCCCGCCGGAGACCCGCGACCGCCTCCTGGCCCAGGCGGCCTTCCTCGGCTACACCTTGGTTCGCACCGACTTCTGGGACCCGGAGCGCGGCTTCTGCGCCAACCCCAACATGACCACTTCCGTAGCCGGGGCGCAGGCCGCGGTGGGATGCTTGCTTACCTCCCATCCGCTGGGCCGCAAGTGGGCCGAGCAGGGGCTGACGGAACTCAAGTCCGAGTTGGAGAACTGGTCGGACGAGGGTGGGGGCTGGTGGGAGGCTCCCCACTACGCGATGGTCTCCTACGACCCGATCCTCGGCGGCTTCCTCAAGGCGCGCAACGCGGGAGTGGCAGACTACCTGTACTTGCCGCGCATGAAGAAGGTCATGGAGTGGTTTGCCAAGATATCCACTCCGCCGGACGCGCGTCTCAACGGCTTCCGCCACCTACCGCCGCTGGGCAACACCTACCTCTTTGAGCCCACCGGCGAGTTCGGCCTGGCCGCCTACCTGTGGAAAGACCAGGACCCGGAGTTCTCCGCCCACATGCAGTGGATGTGGCAGCAGCAGTGGTCTTACGGCCAGCCCGGCATCGGTGGGGCCTACGCGGCGCTGGACGGCTACCGCGAGCTGCTCAGCGACCCGAACCTCCCAGCGAAAGCCCCGGCCTACGGGAGCGAATGGTTCCCGCGCACCGGTGTGGTCCTGCGCAACGCTTACCCCAGCGACAGGGAGACATACCTGCACCTGATCGCCGGGAGCAACCACCAGCACTACGACTTCGATTCGGGGAGCATCGTGGTCTGGGGCAAAGGTCGGATCATCGCCGCCGACTTCGGCTACTATGGCCGCGCGCCGGTGGATGACCACAACATGCTCGAGACACCGGTGGGTACGGGTGGCGAGGGGATGCAGGTACAGGAGTTTACCCCCGGTCCGCAACTGGACTATGTCAACGCCCTCGCCAACGGCTGGCGGCGGCAGATTGCCTTCGTCAAGGATGCAGACCCGATGGCCCCCAACTACTTCGTGGTCGGCGACAGCCTGGCCATTCCCTCTCCGGGGACCTGGCGGCTGTGGTGCACCGCGTCGGAGGTGCAGCCGGAGCCCGGTCGAGCGCTGGTAGTGGGGAAGGAGGACGTGGACACCGACGTCATCTTCGCCGACCCTCCCGGTCTGGCCGTCACCACGGAGGCGAAGACGCGGCGGTCGGCCAGCGGGATGTCCCCCGACAAGCGCTGGGGGCCGATGGAATCAACCCAACTAGGCATCATCGCCCAGCAGGACAAGGGCCGCCGCTATCTTGTGGTCATCTATCCCCGCCTGAAGAATGAGCCGTCACCGACGGTGACGCCGATTGCCGACGGCAAGGGAGTGAAGGTGGAGACTCCCGCCGGTACCGACTGGGTCTTCCTCAGCGCCGAGCCGTTCACGTACCAGGAGGGCGATCTCTCCTTCAGCGGCACGGCGGGAATGGTCCAACAGCGCGGTGGAAATACCTTCCTGGCGCTGGGTTCGGGCGGGAGGCTGACGGCGGGCGGGCAGACAGTGACCTCCGACAAGACGCCCCCGTTGGTGGAGGCCAACCTGGTGCCGCAGGGGGACTTCGAGAGAGGTGGAGAGGACCTCTTCATCGAGAACGCCCGCCGGCCGCTGACGGCTATCTTCGAGGGCAACCCGGCCGGCCCGGCCAGTAAGCACGAGGGCCAGCGCTGCCTGGCCCTGGACGCGCGCAGTCCGGACTGCACGGTCTTCGGCCTGGCCAAGCCGGTGTTCGTGGATGCGGAGAAGACCTATCGCATCAATCTGAAGGTTTTCGTGCCGACCGCCAAGACGGTGGACATGGCCGGATATGGTTTTGGCGAGAAAGGCCCGAACGTGAACTTGGCCGACGCGCAGGGGCAGCACTGGCAGTGGGGGCTGTTTTGCAAGGGGCCTATGTCCGACTGGCAAGCCCTGGAGACCACCATTGGCCCGCCCGGCTCCGGCGCCGCGCAGACCTGGCCGCCGGGGATTCTCAGCACAGGACTGGGGATGTGGATCCGGGGCGAGTCGGGGATGGTGTACCTGGATGATGTGAGGTGGGAGGAGTTCGGGTAGAGGAGCGCGAGCACGGATCCCCCAGGGGAGGGAGGCCGGATAAGCTGTGGTCGCAGGCGACCGCGGCGAATCCGGCCTGTTTCGTTCTCGCTCGAAGAAGGAATCCCGCCCCGCCCGTCGAACACACCGCCGAAGTCAAGACGTCACTACGTTGAGGAGGTCTCCCAGTGCGTAAGATCCGCGTTACCGTATGGAACGAGTTCCGCCATGAGAAGACGTATGAGGCTGTGAAGAAGGTCTACCCCAAGGGGATGCACACCGTCATCGCCAAGGCGCTCAGGGCGCAGGAGGATATGACCGCCCGCACCGCTACGCTGGACGAGCCGGAGCACGGGCTCACCGAGGCGGTCCTGGCCAAGACCGACGTGCTGATTTGGTGGGGACACATGGCCCACCACGAGGTCAAAGACGAGATCGTGGACCGCGTGCAGAAGCGCGTCCTGAACGGCATGGGGCTGATCCCCCTGCACTCGGGGCACATGTCCAAGCCCTTCATGCGATTGATGGGGACGGAGTGCAACCTGAAGTGGCGCGAGGCTGATGAGAAGGAGCGGCTGTGGGTAGTCGCCCCCAATCACCCCATCGCCGCCGGGCTGGGGGAGTACTTCGAGCTGCCTCAGGAGGAGATGTACGGGGAGTTCTTCGACATTCCCGCGCCGGATGAGACGGTGCTGATCTCCTGGTTCGCCGGGGGCGAGGTCTTCCGCAGTGGCTGCTGCTTCAACCGCGGCCACGGGCGCATCTTCTACTTCCGCCCGGGGCACGAGACCTATCGGACCTACTACGACGAGAACGTGATTCGCGTGATCACCAATGCCGTGCGCTGGTGCGCCCCCACGCCGGACGCGGCAGTACGGGAGTTTGGGAACCGCAAGCCGCTGGAGGACCTAGGGTAGAGGTGACGGCGCGGCGCCAGTGAACTACGGGGACGCCGTCACCTCGGCGGTGTCCCCAGGGCTGGCCGAGGCAAGCATGACCGACGCCGAGAAGATACGACGCTTGCCGTGGGGGATAGCCGCTGACGCGCTAACCACGATTTTTGGTTTTTGGACCGTCTTCGGCAGTCCCTTTATCCTCATGCTCGGGCTGCTGGAGCTGCCCAAGTCCCAGATCGGGCTACTGCTCTCGCTATTCCCCTTCTTCGGCGTCACTTCCCTGCTCACCGCTCCCTGGGTGGCCCGCTTCGGGTTCAAACGCACCTTTATCACCTTCTGGACCCTGCGCTACTTCGTCATCCTGCTCCTGCTGTTCCTTCCGTATGTCTACGATGGCTGGGGATCGACCGGCGCCTTCCACCTGGTGGCGGGGGTGCTGGCGACCTTCGCCTTCTGCCGGGCGGTAGGCGAAACCGCTGGCTACCCCTGGTCCCAGGAGACCATCCCCCCCTCGGTCCGTTCCAAGTACATCGCGCTCGACACCACTATCTGCAGCGTAGTGGGAGCCGTGAGCATCGCCTTGGCCGGCTTGGTGGTGGCGCGCGGCGAGGAGCTCCAGCCTTTCATGCTGCTGATCGGTGCGGGCGTCGTGATGGGGCTGGCCGGCATCTGGTGTGTGGCGAAGCTGCCCGGGGGCGCGCCCCTGCGGGACGCTCCGGAGTCCACCCGGGCCGCCGGCATGTGGGAGGCGCTGCGCAACCGCAACTTCCTTAACTACCTCGGCTCCGTTTCCGCCTTCACTCTGGCCATGGCGCCGGGCGGCTTCCTGCCGCTTTACATGGAGCAGCAGGTGGGGCTGTCCCGCGAGGTAATCGTCTGGCTGCAGATCGCCGGGCTGGCGGGGACAGTGGCCACCAGCTACCTCTGGGGCTGGGCAGCGGACCGGTACGGCGGCAAGCCGGTGGTGCTGACCGCCCTGCCGCTGGCGGCGCTGACGCCCCTGTTTTGGTTCATGATCCCGCGCCATAGTCCCCTGAGCGTGTCGGTGGCTGCGGTGCTCTTTGCACTGGGCAGCTCCGTGTGGATGGGTTGGTGGCTGGGGACCAACCGCCTGCTGTTCGTCCGCATTGTCCCGCCGGAGCGCAAGACGCAGTACACGGCCGTCAACTACGCCTGGATGGGTATCGTCGGTGGCGCCGCGCCGCTGCTGGGCGGCTGGACGCTAGACCTGCTCAAGAACCTCTCCGGGACGCTGGGCCCCTTCGTGGTGGATCAGTACAGCCCCCTCTTCGCGGCCAACATCGTCCTGGTGATCGTCGCCGTCATCTGGACGGGGCGGGTGCAGGCCAGCGGAGAACTGGGCGTGCGGCAGTTCACCGGCATGTTCCTGCACGGTAATCCGCTGCTGGCGGCGGAGGCCCTGGTCCGGCACAGCCTGGCGCTGGAGGAGAAGACCCGGCTGTCTACGACGGAGCTGATGGGACGCGTGAAGAGCCCGTTGTATGTGGAGGAGCTGATTGCGGCGCTGCACGACCCGAGCTTCAACGTGCGGCACGAGGCGATCGTGGCCCTGGCGCACATGACGCCTGATGAGCGGGCGACGGCGGCGCTGGTGAAGGTGCTGCGGGGGCGCCAGCCGGACCTGGGAGTAGCCGCCGCTTGGGCGCTGGGGCGCCTGGGGGACCAGCGGGCGCTGGAACCGCTGCGGCAGGCGCTGAGCGGGGACTTTCCCATGGTGCGTGCGGCGGCGGCGCGGGCACTGGGGACACTGCGCGATGAGGAAGCGGCGCCCCTGCTGCTGGAGCAGTTGCGGACCATGTCGCAATCCCCCCTGCGCACCGCGTACGCCGCGGCATTGGGTAACCTGAGGCATCGGGAGGCGGCCGGGGATATCCTTGAGTTGATGGCGGAGCCCAGCGACTCGGCGGAGGAGCTGACCCTGGCCTTGGCGCGGCTGGTCGGGGGGGAGCGGCACTTCATCCGCCTGTGGCGCGGGATGCAGGGAGGCCTGGGAGCCGCGGCGGCACAGGCGGCCTCCGGTTGGCGCCGGCTTCTCAAGCGGCAGCAGGGGGACGCGGGGGAGCTGAGCCAACTGATGGCCGAGGCGGAGCAGGCTTTCGTACAGGACCGCCCGGAGGAAGGAGCGGAGTTGGTGGGGCAGCTGCTGCGGCGGTTGGGGGCGGACCCCCTGCCGGAGCCGTTGCCGGAGATCATGCGCGGTTGCGAGGAACTGCTAGCCCGCTACGGCGCGAGCTACCGCGAGGCCCTGATGCTGGCGCTGCACGTTACCAGAGTTGCGCTGCAGTACCGCAAGCAGGAGAGAGACAGACGGGCGGGGAAGAAATAAGCGGCAGGTGGGGAGGCGCAGGGCGTAATCCCGGGAGGTGGGTAAGATGGCCGGAAATGCCGTGTACTACTGTCCCCGCTGCAAGGCCCAACTGGCGCCAGGCGCTAAGTTCTGCGCGTCGTGCGGGCAGGCAATCGCTCAGCCGGCGCCGTCTCCGGCGCAGGCCGCGCCGCAGACTCAGGCGCCCCCGCCCGGACAAGCTCCCCCGCCGGGGAATGCCTACGTTCAGCCCCCGCCCGCACGGTCGTCGAACACAGCCGTGATCGTGCTCGTGGTTGTGTTCCTAGGGCTCTTGGTGGCCGGTGGGGCGGTGGGGATCGGGTGGCTCATGTTGAGGGCACAGACGGCCCCGCCGCCGGGTACGGCCACAACGACCGCCAGCCTGCCACCCAGCACCGGCCAGACGCCTGCGATTCCGGAGGGAGTACCACCCAGCGCCGCCCAGACGCCTGCGACTCCGGGAGGAATACCACCCTCGGCCGCCACGACGCCGGCGCTACCGGCTTCCCCGCCTTCCCGCCCGGCTCGGGTAACGGTGCCCAATATGGTGGGGTTGTCCAAGGCGGATGCCCTGCGTAGCCTGGAGGCTACCGGGGGATTCCAGCCGGCCTTCAACCCCTCCCGCTATAGCGACCGCTACGGCGCAGGGACGATCATCGCCCAGAGCCCCTCGCCGGGGACGGTGATGGAGTCGGGCGACACCGTCTATCTGGTCGAGAGCCTGGGGATCTCCGCGCCTGCCACTCCTGCCACGCCCACCGCCCCTCGGCCGCCGCGGCGCACGGGCGGCGGGTCGTACATCCTGTCCGGATCGAGCAGCCACTACCTGCATGGCGGAGAAGTGCAGGGACTGAGCAACTGGCAACTCACCCTAGCCCGCAACGAGATTTACGCCCGCCACGGCCGTCCCTTCAACAACTCCAGCATCCGCGCCTACTTCCTCAACCAGGGGTGGTACTCGCCCGACCACAGCTTCAGCGAAAGCCGGCTGAGCAAGGTTGAGAGAACCAACGCGGAGTTCATCCGCGACTGGCAGAAGACCCGCTACGGCCAAGCGGCGACGAGACCGTAGGGGGAGCCTCGGGAGTCGCAAGTGGCACGTCGCGAGAGGAGAACGGTATGAGAAAATTGCTGGTAGGGTTGATTTTGGTGACGCTGATGGCGGCGCTGGCGTCTGGGGCCGGCTGGGCCGGGTCGCTAGATGGTGTCAGTATCTGCATCGACCCGGGTCATCCCTCCGAGAATGGCAACGGAGCCACTGGATATAGTGGCGCGAAGGAGTACAAGATCAACTGGGTGGTGGGGCAGAGGCTGGAGAAACTGCTCCAGGACGCGGGGGCTACGGTGGTGATGACCAAGAGCAGCGAGGGGCAGACCGTGACCAACCGTCGCCGAGCAGAGATCGCTAACGAGGCCGGGGTAGCCCTGGCCGTGCGGCTGCACTGTGACAGCGGCGGGTCTTCTGGCTTCGCCTTCTACTACCCGGACCGCCAGGGCACGGTGCGGGGCGTGACGGGGCCCAGCAAGTGGGTGCGCGAGCGCAGCAAGGCAGCCGCGCATGGCGTCTACCCCATGATGAAGGAGAAGCTGACCGGGTA
>JALGSV010000091.1 GCA_029821755.1 Candidatus Zipacnadum vermilionense
ACAGTCGCGTAGTTACAGACACACATCCAGTCGCATGAAGAGACCTCACGGCACTAATTCTTCGTGTGCTTGCCCAGTTCCTCCTGCTTCTCAGCCAAAGGCTCCTGCTGTGGGCGGCACCAATGCCCGGGCAGGAGCAAATCAGTCGGAGCACCATACAAGCACTCGTGGCGTTCGTGGGCAGGTCAGCACTCCCTCGGGATGACCGGGAGTCATCCCAGAGGGAGTCGCAGCGTGACTGGATTCCGCCGGGATAGGCTACTCCTCAAAATACGGTTTGAGCATGATGTAGTTGAGCGCGATCTCCGATCCCGGCTCGGCTTCGGCGTCGGTGAACGTGACCGTGATCGACGGGGCAACGGCACGGAACCGAATGTGGTGGAGGTTGACCCGCGCCAGCCCGTCATCCTTCTTCCGGCCGGAGGTGCGGCTGTCGACATAGACATAGGACTTCTCCGGCATGACCTCCGCACCGGCGTCGAGGACAGCATCCAGCCCAAACTGTCTGGGGTCGACCCTGCCCGCGACCATATCGTTGTAGTCGGCGGTGACGAACTGGTTCGCACGCCCTTCGCCGCGAGTGAAGACACAGAAGGTGTCGCCCGTTCCGCCCGAGGCGCCCCAGCGCCGCTGACTGCCCTTTCCGTAGCCGGAGAAGCTGTCGGCCCGGAGGGCGTCTGGCGGGTCCGCTACCCAATGCTCGAGACCGTCGATGAAATCGCAGTTCTTGAGGTGCCCGGGCGAGTAGGTGTAACCGTAGTTCTCCGACAGCATATCCGTATTGCCCTCGACGCAGTAGTGGCGCAGCAGCTCGAACGACCAGCGGTAGAGTTCTTCGTCGTCGTAGTAGCTCCCCCAATACCCGGTCACGCCGAGATCCCGGAATGCGGGATGGGTGGCGACGAGGTTGAGCTGCATGTCGAGGTAGTACTTGTAGTCCACCTCCGGATTCACGTCCAGGGAGATGATGGGGATCTGGTTGAAGTTGCCGAAGAGCATCCCTGACCCCGCGGCGACGTTCGGGAAGTACTCCTTGAACCGTTCCATCGTGTCGACGACGCGATCATTGAGGTAGCTGACGGCGTCTTCCTCGCTGGGCCGGCTGTGGCAGTAGGCCTCGAAGATGAGGCGGCCCCGTCCTCGTGACGCGTTCAGCGCCGCGCTGATGAAGTCGTTGTGCATGCCGGGCAATCCGGGCTTTCCGACAATCCACGTGTAGATCAGCCGGTTCTCGGGGTTGTCCAGCAGCCGCAGGGCCTCGGTGTAGTCTGCCAGGCTGGGGCGGCTGAAGAACTGCTCGTCGGCGGTGAACCCGTCGTAGTAAGGCGCGGTCATGCCGGGGCTCCCGGACATTCGCGCGACGAGGTCAGCGGCGTCTTCGGGGTTGGTCGTGCCGACGTTGGCCAGCCACTTGAGCCCCATCTGGCGCAGTTCCGGGCGGCGCTCTTCGGGGACATTGCCGCCGTTTAGCGTGGTCACGGCGGGGAAGACGTGTCTGACGTGGAAGTCCCAGTCATACTTCCCGTTCTGCGGGACTTGGCTGCTGGCGCAAGCCGGGTAGTTGAATATCTCGCTGATAGACCGCACCACGATCCTCCCGCCTGAGACCGTGCCGCTGACCACGAGATCATGTTTGCCGCGGGGCAGTTCTCGGAACGCTTCGCGGCGATCTGTGGCGGCAGTTATGGTAGTGTCGTCCGTCCCGAGGACGACGCTCAGCTCGGGGTCCTCCTCCTCGGTCTCGACTTTGATGAAGACCCAGCCGTCGCGAGCGGTGCTGAACGCGAAGCTCTGCGGCTCGGCGGTGGCCCGCAACGGCTGGGCCAGCACCTCAACCACCAGGTTGTTCAGCCGCCGGTGGGCCGAGACGTCCACCTCGGGGATATCCGTTAACGTGATGGCGCGCGCCACATGCATAATCTTCTCCTGCGTGGCGCGATCGACGATGGCGACGTCAAGGTTGTGGTCGCCTGCGGCGAACCCCGACAGGTCCACGCTGTTGAGTTCCCGCGTGAGGGGATAGGTGCGGACCGTCGCGCCATCGATGGTGTAGACGCAGTCATACTCGGCGTGGGGGCGCTCCGTCTTGCCGAAGAAGTGGAAAGTCATTTTGGGATCGGCCAAAGGGATCTTGTTCAGCAATGGTTCCCAGGCCACAAGCCGGGGACGCTGCTGCTCGAAGAGGACCGGCGAAATCGAACTCCCGGCCAGCGCGGCGTCGCTGATGGCTTCCAGCTTGACCTGGGCGAACTGAATCTCGCCGACGTAGTCGATGGCGAAAATGGCCACCCCGTAGACGCCGTTCTTACTCTCGTGTAGCTTGAAGGTCTGCTCCAGGTACTGCCAGCCGTCGGTGCTTTCCGGGAACGACTTGATTCCGTTCTCCTTGTACCAGCCGTTGTTGTGGACGATGACACCGCAATGCCTGCTCTTGAAGCCTTGGGTCTTGACGTACACACTCATCTTGTAGGTCTCGCCGGCGACGATCTTCTGGTCGTGCTGGCGGCAGGTGGACCTGACGCCCTCCAGCCCCTCCGGGTTGCTGAAGACGACTGCGCCGGTGTCTTCCGGCCCCCCGGTCGGGCTGAAGCTGGTGTGGTCCCCGCCCTTTTGCCAGAACATGGGGAAGCCAAGTTGTTCGGTCTCAAACGCGCCGTTGATCAGGAGGTTCTCACCGGGCTTCACCTCCGCAACGACGACGCTTGCCCAACCCAACAGGATCACCGGGACGAGTATCCTCAGCATGTCTTCCTCCTTGTGTGCGATATTGAGCCGGTGCGGGCCTGGCCTTCTCGGGAACCCGAGGCACCTGAACTCGCGGGTATACTACTCCTCAGAGTCGGTCCACGTGTCAGCCCGGTATCTGAGGCGTCTGGCACAGTCGGCAGGCCGGAGATGTGGATGCAGACAGCATTTCGCTGGCTGCTCGACCGTCCCCTCCCCGTGCGGCGCCGCGCCACCGCCCTCCATGTGCGCGACGCGTTTCAATCCACGCCCCCGTGGGGGGGGCGACCCTGCGCGTTGTGCTATGCTGTTATTGTCGCGTCGTTTCAATCCACGCCCCCGTGCGGGGGGCGACCG
>JALGSV010000092.1 GCA_029821755.1 Candidatus Zipacnadum vermilionense
CGATGGACGCGTGGTACAAAATGAGCGAGGAGGAGATGCGCGCGTGGGTCGTGGCCCACGGGCCGTACGTTAGCAGGATCTAGGGGGCTGTCGCATGTCGGGATCGCCGCCGATTGAGTTCTCCGCCCGGCTGGTAGGCTCGGTCGCGCCCAACACCGCGGTCGCGGGCGCGACGAACGTGTTCGCGACCGACCTCGTCATCTCCGAGGTTGAGACCGGCATCCTGAGGGTGCTGGTCAGCGAGAACACGGGCGTGGTTTTCAGCCTCGTCCTTACCCGCGGCGGGGTCACTGTCACGTCGGCGTACAACGGGGGGGCCGCGCTGGCCGCGAACTCCCTCTACCTCTTCGATGTCCCGGTGCAGAGGGGGGACATCGTGAACTTCCAGTTCGGAGGCGCGACCACGGTGCTGCTGCTCGACGCCTACGTGATCAAGACGATGGGGCCGTGATCGCATGGCAGGTACAAACCAAGGGAGGCGACGGGAATGAGCTACCCTCCGCAGGGAGTCGGACCAGCTAGACCAGCGGCGGCGGCCTCCATCGCATCGGGCACGTCCTTCCCGCCCGCACCGTCCGCTGGGGACTGCTTCTACCGCACGGACCTTAAGGAGTTCTACATCTACGACGGCGCGAACTGGGTCCGCTGGGAGATAGAGACCCACGCGTCGGAGCACGAGCCGGGCGGGGCCGACGAGATCCGCGACATCAACATACTGGGCACGGGCGTCAACCTCTCGGCGCACAGGGCGAGGCACCAGGCCGGCGGGGCGGACGACCTGGAGAGCCTTCTCAGACTCTCAAACCTCGCGGAGAGGTCGCACGACTCGCTGACCGGCGTGACCCCGGACCAGCACCACCCCCAGCTCCACGCCGCCTCGCACGCCAGCGGGGGAGCGGATGAGATAACCTCACCCCTTCCACTCGCTGCGATACCGGTTTTGCCGAGCGCCAAGTTCGTGCCGGCAGCGGCGACCGCGCCGACCGATCCGGCGGTAGGGCAGCTGTGGTACGACACGACAGCTGAGGCGCTCAAAGTCTGCAAATCGTCAGGTGGGTCGGACGAGCAACCTGAGTCTAACCAGTATTCCAGTTTGTATGGTGGAGGCAATACCAGAATGGGACAATACAAGGTTCTTTCTAACAAATACGTTAGCAAACTGGGTTTCTGGCTTCACAAGTACGGCTCCCCAACCGGCGATGTTACTTTTACGATAAGGAGGGTCAGTGACGACTCAATCATAGCGTCGAAGGTGTGGGGGGACGCTTCAGCTTTGAGCACTGAAAAGAGTTACGAGGAAGTGACCTTCGATACCCCCGTATTGGTAAACGAGGCGGTCAGATTGTGCGTCGAGTTTAGCGGGGGGGGCCCGCTAAACGAGGTATGTGTATGGAGCCAAAAGACTGATGTTAAAGCAGGAGAGTACAGGACGATATACAAACCGGGCTGGGTGGACTTCACGGGAGAAGATACGGCCTATAAAGTAACATGGGATCCACAGTGGGCTATTGTCTAATAGTTCCAAAATGAAGTGGGAGGGGGTGACACACACGGAAAACTTCAAGTACGCGGAGCCGGGTGAGCCGACATGGAGGCCAAAGTCGTGGACAGGCTGAAGTGCGACGTGTGCGGGAGGACCGACGAGGGGATCTCGCTGGAAACTTTATAGGCAAAATCGCCGTAAAACTTTACGTGGGAGCAGATGAGGTCCACAACCAGCGAAATGAAGCAGAAGCTCCACACGCTCGCCGACGTGCTCGTCACCCTGGTGATCTACTACCTGGTTGGGGTGGCCGCGCACGAGTTCTGGCACTGCAGGATCGCGGAGGCCCTCGGCTACGGCGCGAGGGCCTGTTTCCCGTCGTGGATCTCGGGCTTCGTTGTAGTCGAGCCGTTCCCGACAGACCCGCTCCACATAGCCCTGATAGGCGTCGCCGGGGGCGGGGGCGTCGCGCTGCTCTACGCGCTGATCTCCCACTTCACGGCCGACTGGGAAACCGACCTGGTGCTCTGGTTCTTCGCCCCGCTCCATGGCTTCTACGCGGTGTGCGAGGTGTTCTACGTGCTCAGGCTGCTGCCCCTGTGGGCCCTCGGCGCCCTGCCGGTTCCGCCGGCTTTGGTCGTCCTGCTCTGGAAGCTCAGGCAGCACGGGTACCTTTGACGGAGCATTTAAACGGGCGGGCACAACCTAGCCATGGAGGAAGAATCATGGGCCGGCGGTACTGGCGGTACGCTGTGGATCCGGCTACGGACACCAGGCACTGGCGGTACGTCGTGGATCCGTGATGGCTGTCTGTGGCGCCCCGCCTCTGCGTGGGGGTCAACTACCCACGGCTAAAGCGCGTGGGCTTCCTGATTCAACGACGGAACTTGCCCGGCGACCACGGCCGAAGCCGGAACGCCGAGTAGGGGTTCCATCTCCACAGGCGTTGGTTCGGGCCGCCCCAGCCCTACCTGCCCTCTCTCCAGGATGTTGAGGGTTGCGTTGTAATCCCTATCCAAAGCCCCATGCTTGTATTCTTGCGAAGTCCCCCTGGGTTCACCCTCACGACCGTCCTACCAGCTCTCGCAGCCTTGTAGGACAGCATGTGAAGGAATTTACCCCAAGAGGCGTTGAGTAGGGGACTTCCCGGCGGTAAAGTTAAAAG
>JALGSV010000060.1 GCA_029821755.1 Candidatus Zipacnadum vermilionense
TTCCCGGCCCTTCCCCGTACCCTATGCCGCCTCCCCAGCCGCTGCCGGTGCCCACCGGTCCCGGCGCGCCCCCGCCTGACCCGCCCCCGCCGCCGGTGCCCGTCCCAATCGCCACGGGGCCGCCGTAACCGGTTCCGGTTCCTCTTCCTCCGCCGCCTCCACTGCCGCCCCCGGTGCCTCCACCGCTGCCGCCTCCGGTGCCGCCTCCACTGCCTCCGCCGGGGCCTCCGCCACCGGTTCCAGGACCGGGCAGCGCCGCCAGAGCCATCGCCCCGCGACCGGTGCCGGTACCTGTACCCCCACTACCACCGCCTCCCGGCCCTCCACCGTACCCCGTGCCGCCTCCCCAGCCGCCGCCGCTCCCCACTAGCCCTGACGCGCCCCAGCCGGACCCAGCGCCGCTGCCGGTGCCCGTCCCGATCGCCACGGGGCCGCCGTAGCCGGTTCCGGGTCCCTCGCCGCTGCCACTGCCGCCTCCGGTGCCGCCGCCGCTCCCTCCGCCCCCCGGCAACCCAGCCGCCACCAGCACGGAAGAGGCGCCCCGACCTCCCACCACACCGCCCATGCCGCCTCCGGAGCCCGGCCCCTCACCCAGACCGCCCAGTCCCAGGCCTCCCCCGAGTCCCGCGGCCACCAGCAGCGCGCCTCCGCCCAAGTCGCCTGCCCCGCCGCCGCCCACCGTCACTGGTCCTCCTCCGCCGCCACCGGGCGTCATACTCCCTCCGCCACTTCCGCCTCCGGCCGGAGCGCCGCCACCACCTGGCAGGGGGCTCAGGCCCAGCATCGCGCCGGGATCCGTCCGGGCCAGCCCCAGGCCGCCCAGTCCAGCTCCCGGACCGCCGCCAGGGGTTAACTCCGCCGGCCCCATCCCGCCTCCGCCACCCGGCAGCGCGGCCAACTGCGGCATCCCCGCTAGCCCCGCCCCGCCCACGCCGACTGGCGCTCCCGCAGCGCCGCCACCTTCACCCGCCGCTGGTGTCGCCCCTGGCGTCGCCGCCGGACTCCCCGTCCCGGACCCCAGGCTCCCCGCTCCCACCGGCAGGACCGTGCTCTTCCCCGGCAGACTGGGCAGCGCCGACGCACCGGGACCGGGAGTTTCGAGGGATGTCATCGTCGGGGGGAGGGCTGCCAGACGCGGCTCCGGCGTCGCGCTGGGCTCCTCGGGAGTGGTCACCGGCGCAGGCCCGGTCTCACCCGGACCCGGCGCGGAGGCCGCGGCGGCCGACTCCGGGGTGGGCGACACTGCCGCCATCTCCGGCCCAGACTTCTCCGGTGGCGGCGCGGCCGGCTCGGGCGCCATCTCCGGCTCGGGCGCCAACTCTGGCTCGGGTGCCAACTCCGGCTCGGGGCGTTTGAGTTCCACCGAGGGCCGCGAGGCTATCTCGGTCGGGGGCTCGGGAGTCTCCGCAGGCTTCGAAACGGACGCCTCCACCCGGCGCACCACTCGCCGCGGCCGAGGACGCCGCACTACCCGCCGAATGACACGACGGGGCGGCTTGGGGAGCACCTTCGGCCGCGGGGGTGGTGGCGGGGGCAGACGCACAAATTTCACGTGCTTCGCCACTATCCGCGGCGGCGACGACCGCCTCGCCTCCGCCACATACCCGCCCACCGGTATCACGGCCAGGGCGACCAGATGCGCCGTCAGCGAAACCAGTAGTGCCCAATTGAGACTGTTATGTATCATGTCCGGTGTCTGGCTAGGTCCCCGGCGGCTTCTGATCCGCCGCCAGCGTTATCTCCGCCCCCAGGCTGCAGGCGGCGTCCACCGCATCAGCCACATGCCGGTAGGCCACCGCCGCATCCGCTTTCACTACCACCGTATTGAGCGAGGTCTGCTGCAGCTTGGTCTGTAGCGCCTCGGCGAGCTGCGGCTGGTGCACCGCCTGCCCGTCCACGTAAAGCGTCCCATCACTGGTCACCATCAGTTCCACGTTCCGCGCCGGCAAGTCCTGCGCGGAGGCCGCCTTGGGCAGGTCCACGTTCAGGCCGGTGTTCTGCGTCAGGATTGTGGCCGACACCATGAAGATGATCAACAGCACCAGGCAGACGTCCGTCAGGGGCACAATGTTGATCTCGGCGAAAACCTTCTTGTCGCGCTTCATTGTCGCCATGCTGGTGCCTCCGCTATTCGTCCACCTTGGAAAGTAATTCCTCGACGTTGACCTGCGTATTGGTGAGCAACGTTTGTGCCCAAGCCATCAGATGGTTGTAGGCAATCACCGCCACCACTGCCACAATCAGACCTGTCGCTGTCGCCACCAGCGCCTCGGCGATTCCAGCTGACACCACCGCGCCCCCCGCCGACCCCGCCAGGCCGATGTCGCGGAAGGCGCGCATAATCCCCAGCACCGTCCCAAACAGGCCGACGAAGGGCGAGACGCTCCCGATAGTAGCCATCACGGGCAGGTACCGCTCCAAGTTCTCAGTTTCGCGAGTCAGGGCCCGCTCCACCGCCTTCTGCCGCTGGCCTGTGTCCACCCCATCCGCGGCCAACCCTACTCGCAGCACCCGCGCGAGCGGCCCCTCTCCCTGCGCGCACCGCGCCGCCGCCTCCTGCACCTCGCCCCGCCCCAGACTCTCCTCCAGCGCTGGCGCTAGCGCCCGGTCCGCCCGCCCCGCCCGGTACAGGAGCACAAACCGCTCAATCGCTATCGCCACCGACAAGATCGAGGCCAGCAAGAGCGGGTACATCGCTACCCCGCCCTCCCTGAAGTACGTGTATAGCATAACGGCGGTTCCGGGATGCTCCATGAATCCCCTCCCAATTATCTACGGTCCGCGTAGCGCGGGCGTTCTAGCCCGCGCTCTCCGACAAGACAGCTCCGACCGGGCGGGATAGAAACGCCGCCCCACGCGGAGACCCCTACTCCTCCAGCGCTTTCAGCCTCGCCTGCGCCTGGTCGGCCCACGGCTGCTGCTCCGGGTAGTCGCGCACGATCACCTTGTAGCAGCCCCTCGACGCGTTCTTATCCGGCAGTGCCTCGTAGCATTGCCCGGCCTCGTACTGCGCCCGCGCCGACCACGCCTCATCGCCGTACAGAATGGCGACCTTCAGGAACTCCTCGGCCGCCTGCTGCTTGTCGCCCTGGTCGCGGAAGAGCACGGCCAGCTCGAACTGCGCCTCAGCGCCCACCGCTCCCTGAGCCGTAGCCAGGGACTTGCCCAGGGCCTCACGCGCCTGTTCCGACTTCTTCTGCTGCCGGTACACCTGCGCCATCCCCAGCCAGGCCTCGGCCACCGCCGCGTCCTGCGGGTAGCGGGTCAGAACGAGCTGGAAATCGGCTACCGCCTGGTCGTACTGCTGCAGGCCGGTCTCCACCCGCCCGAGCAGCACCAGTCCGGCCGGAGCCACTTCGGTGTCCTTGTACTTGTCGCGCAGGGGGATCAGAAAATCGGGCGCCCGGGCGGAATCCCCCTTGGCCACCTCCAGCCGCGCCGCCTGGTAGCGCGCGTCCGCCGCCACCGCCGGGGAGTCGGCCGAGCCCACCACCTTGGTGAACGCTGCCAGGGCCGCATCCGGCTTGTCCTGCTTAAGCAGCGACCAGCCGAGTTTGTACCAGGCCTCATCCGCCAGGTCGCTCTGCGGGAAGCCGTCCACCAGCCGCTGGTATCCCGCTTGCGCCTCGGCATACTTGCCGTCAGCGAAGAGCTTCTCCGCCACCGCCAGCAGCCCCTCCGGCACCCGCTGGGCGGCGGGGGATTCCGGGTACTTGCGCGCCACGTTGGCGAAGGTGTCGCTCGCCTTGGCGTCGCCCCGGGCCAGCTTTACCCAGGCCTGTCCCAGCAGCGCATACGGCGCCGCGGCGGTGTTCGGCCTCCCGGTCAGCACCTTCCCGTACGTCGCCAGCGCCTCCGGGTACTGTTTGGCCTGGTAGAGCGCCTCCCCCAGGGCGTTAAGTGCGTAGGCCTTGGCTTCCGCGCTCGCCTCGCTCTTCTGCAGGTCAGTGGCCATCTTGCGGGCTTGCTCCAGGTTGCCCTGCTTGGCGTAGAGGTTTACCAGCGCCGCCGCGGCCAACCCCACGTAGTCCTGATTCGCCCCGCCCTGCAGGGCCTGCCGGTAGAGCGCCTCCGCCTCCGGCAGTTTACCCAGTTTCTCCTGGCAGGCTCCGGACAGGTAGAGCACCTCGCTCCGCCGGGCGGCCTCCGGCTGATTGGCCGTCAGCAGCTCCAGCATCCCCAGCGCCGGCGGGTAGCGCTCCGCCGTGAAATGCGCCAGCGCCACTTGGTACGCCAACTCCTCCGCCCACGCCGCCTGGGGGGCCTGCTTGACCTGGTTCTCCACCTCCGTCAGAGTGGCCTCGGACTTGTCGTTCTGGTACTTGGCCCAGGCCAGCTCGGCCAGCGCCTGCTGCTTGAGCGCCGGCGTAGCCGCTGCCTGCGCCGCCGCCTGGTATGCCGCCAGGGCAGCGTCCGTCTGCCCCGCCGCCAGTTGCAGCCGCCCCAGGTGGCGGTAGCTGTCCCCCACCCGCGGCGACTGCTTGAACTCCGTGACCAACCGCGTGTGCGCCGCTATCGCCTGGTCCCGGTCGGGGACCTGCTCGTAGGTCACCGCCAACCAATACTGCGCCTCATCGGCCCACTGGGCCTGTGGGTCCGTGGCCCCTTGCTTATAGAGCGCCGCCGCCGGCGCGAAGCGCTTGAGGTGGAACAGGCAGTCCGCGCTGCGCAACCGCGCCTCGGGCGCCGCCTCGCTCTGGGGATAGGCCTTCGTCACCTTCTGGAAGGCCTCCAGCGCCGGCTCGTACTGCTGCTGCTCGAAGTAGCACCAGGCGATTCCGGCCTGCGCCAGCGCCGCGAACTTGGCCTCGGGATGCTTGGCCGACACCTTCTCGAAGGCCGCCACCGCGGCCGGGTAGTTCTTCCGCAAGCGCTGCGCCGTGCCCAGCAGGTACTGGCTTTCCGCCGCGACCGGACTGGCCGCATACTTGTCCACCACCTGCTGCAGGTACCCGGCCGCCTGCTCGGGCTGGTTCTGCTGCAGGTACGTCCAGCCCAGCGCATAGCGCGCGTAGGCCGCCTCCTGGTCGCTGAGCTTCTGGGTGAGCGCCTGCTGGTAGGCGGCCGCGGCCTCCGGGTACTTGCCCAGGTGGTAGTAGCTCTCCCCCAGCCAGTACCCCGCCCGCCCGGTCTGCTCGCCCTGCGGGTACTTCTGCAGGTAGCCGGCATAAGCCGCCGCCGCCTCGGCATAGCGCTGCGCCTGGAAGCAGCTATCCCCTAGCCACACCCATCCCGCCTCGGCCTCGGCGGCGTCCGGCAGTTGTGTGGTCAGCCGCGCGAAGTATGGCTCCGCCTCGGCATACTTGCCGATCCGGAACAGACACTCCCCCGCCCGGAACAACGCCAGCGACAGGTTCGCATGGTTCGGATAAGCCGCCGCGAAGGCCACGAACTTGTCCGCAGCCAGCGCATAGTTCTCCTGCTTGTACAGCCCCTGGGCGAAGGCGAAGTCTTTCTCCACCTGCTCGCCCTGTCCCCAGGCCAGCGAAGCGGCCCCCCAAACCAGCGCTATCGCCGGCAGCAGCGCCACCCAGCCTGTACCTCGTTTCCTGATTCGCCTGCTCATAGGCACGGTATCTCCTCTTCCCGCTGGTGGCCGTGGTCTGCGGCCCCTACCCCGTGGGCCTCCACGCCCCCGGATGATCTGCCACCGCGCCCCCGCTTACCTCCCGCACTCCCGTCCCGTCCGCCTGCATCACATACAGCCGCGTCTCCCCCGCTCGATCCGACAGGAAGGCAATCTTACTGCCGTCCGGCGACCACTGCGGCGCCCATTCATTGGTGGTGCTGTTGGTGAGGTTCGTCTTGGTGTTGGCGACTAAGTCCTGGACGATGATCTCGCGGTTGTCCGCTGGCGAGAAGGCGTAGGCAATCTTCGTGCCGTCGGGGTGCCAGTCGGCCTCCTCGTTCCACACGTTGTTCCCGTTCACGTTGATCAGGTCCAGATCGGCCAGCAAGCGCAGATACAGGCCGATGTTGCCGTCGCGATGGGTGCGGAAGATAACGGACTTGCCGTCCGGGGAGAAGCGCGGGTCGCCGTCCCAGGCCGTGTGGAGGGTGATATTGACCGCCTCCGAACCGTCCGGCTTACACACCATGATCTCCTGGTTCTGGTCGCGGTCGGTGAGAAAGGCCAGCCGGTCGCCGGTCGGCGACCAGACGGGGAGGCTGTCCCAGGAGGGGTCGTTGCTGACGTTGACCAGCCCCGTGCCGTCCTTCTGGCAGAGGTAGATCTCGGTGTTGCCGTCGCGGTCGCCGGCGAAGGCGAGCCGCTGGCCGTCGGGGGACCACCAGGGGTAGCAGTCGGCGCCGGGGTTACGGGTGAGGTTCTTCTGCCCCGAGCCGTCGGCGTTCATCAGGTAGATCTCCTGGTTGCCGTCCCGCTCGCTGGTGAAGGCGAGACTCTTACCATCGGGGCACCAGGTGGGGTCGAGGTTGTCAGCGGCACCACGGGTCAGCCGTCGCCGGCCCGTGCCGTCGTCGTTGACCACGTAAACGGCGGCCGCGCCGTCGCGGTAGGAGACGAAGGCCAACTGCCCCGTCGGAGGCGTTTCCGCCGGTGCTCCCAGCAATGCCACACCCAGGCCTAGTGAACTGAGCAGGCTGACTCCCGTCACATCTCTCCCCCTGCGCGCAAGGCTGCCCCGCGGGGCAGCAGGTAGCACGAGCCTTCGCCCGGCTACTGCCGTCCCCTCCGGACCCCAACCTCCGTCGTAGTCTGAGACACTCGCCGGCACAGACGGGTTCCATTGATCTGCGCAGCTGTCCGTAGCCGGCCGCAAACCCAGACTGCTACCCGGAGTCCCCTGGGATAGCTGCCCCCTCCACGCTGTCAGGGCGATGGGCAAGCAATATGCAGGGGAGGGCCTGAAGATAGATGGGGAGGTACGCGCAGTTGGCGCGCCTCGGACCGCTCGCCAGTCGCCGTGAGGACCGCCGCCCTCGTGGCCCAGCCCCAGAGGCCCCGGCCGAACAAAACCGTCCACCGATTCCGCCCTAGGCACCGACTTGCGCCGCGCCCGCTCGCGATGTGACAGTCTATTGACAATGCTACGGCTTGGTGTATAGTTGTATCGTCATCGGCACTGCCCGTCCCGCCGCTTCATCGGCGGGGCCGACCAGGCGAGTACCTGTGACCTCAAAAGGAGTGAGCAGTATGTCTTTCCGTCGAGTACTACTAGTCTTCATCGTCCTTGTCATCGTAGGGATTCTGGTGTCAGGCTGCGGCGGAGGCAGCAGCCTAGTGACATCGGGCGCCGGCGTGGCCCCGCAAGCTACCGCTTCACCGGTTGGACAGTGGCGCACCGTCTTCGCCACCACCGATGGTCGGCCCGATAACCTCAACACCGTCATGGACAACTCGCCCGGCACCACTTTTGCCGTCTGGCGATTCAACGCCAACCTGACCTTCGCCTTGCGTGAGTACCGTCAGGACGGTACCGTGAATGCGATCACCACTGGCACCTGGAGTACCGCGGGCAGTCAACTCACCTTGCTTATCGATAGCGAAACCGAGGTGCTGATCTACGCCATCGGCGGCCCGAAGCTGCTGCTTAAATTCACGCGCGCCGGGCATACCTACCTCATTACCTGCGTCAAGGCCGTCATCCCTACGGAACATGATCCCCAGGCGATAGGCTGGTGGAAGGCCTACGGCGCTCAGCAGAACGGTGCCCCGGCTTCGCTGGCCGAGCGCTTCAACTTTGTGCCCGGGGCGACGTACGTCATACTCAACCTGAAGGGGTCGGGTTTGGCGGCGATGACTCAGTACGGCGATGACGGCACTGTCAAAGCGACGATGGGCGGAAGCTGGGCTACGGCCCCGGGCGGGGTGATGCGTTTGGTGATAGGCGGTCAAGTACAGTGGCTGCTGTTCTCCGTCAGAAAGGGCGCGGTCACCGCAAAGAACCTCTCCCCCGATGCTGGCGATAGCGATATCACTATCTTTCGCTCGTGGCTGAACGGGACCTGGCGGGCCGTGAGCTGCAGGGTCGACGGCGTCCCGGCTAGCCTGGTCGAGCATATCTACGAGCATTCGGACACCACCAAGATGGTGGCCAGAATCCGCGCCGACGGCGGGATGACCATGACGGAGTTCAAGAACGGTGTGATCGTTGGCGTCCAGTTCGGCACCTGGTCGATCAACGGCAGCCAATTGACTTTCTCCTTCATCGGCACCGGGCCTTATGTCGTGACGCCCAGGAACTTCACCTTCAGCGTCTCGGACGAATACGGCACCACTGCCGTAACCTTCCGCCGCGTCTCCTAACGCGGAGGCCCTTGGTTCAGGGGGAGGGCGCCAGCCGGCCCTCCCCCCTACTCTTCCCCTCGCCGGCCCTTCCCCCCGTTAGTCTTCCCGCCAGACGCTGCACCCCCAAGAAGGTATCCTCCTCGCCCGCGACGAAATCGTAAACTCGTCGGCCGACAGCGGCCTGGGTAGAGCGGCAGGCGCTTGCTCGTGACGTTTCGCGGTTCGGTTCCCTCGGCACCTCGCGCCTACCCCGGGACGCCCGACGTGCGTACCGCACCTACACCAGGAGGCACCCGCCATGCATCACCCGCGACCGTGGTTCACCCTCCCACTCGTCGTATCCCTGCTTCTCGCCCTCGACTGTACCGCCGCTTTGTGCCAGGGGATCGGCCCCGAGGCCTTCGGCATCCCCGCCCGTTTCGGCTCGGCGGCTCCCACCAGTACCCGCCAGCTCGCCATGGGCGCCCTCGTCGGCTGCGTAGACGATATCCAGTTCGCTAACCCGGCCTTTGCCGCCAGCCGCCAGGTGGCGGACGCGGACGTGCGGGTGAACCGCACCGATTTCGACGCCGGCCCCCGTATCAACAGCCTGCACCTTCACTACGCCCAGCCCCTGCGCCTGGGCCACTCCGGTTTCCAGGTTGGCTGGCTGGACCTGAGCAGCAGCAACGGACAGATGATCCTCCCCGGCCTCGGGCCGGTGAAAGTAGACATGTCGGAGCGCGCCATGGTGGTGGACTACGGCCGGCGCGTAGGCGCCAAGTCCACCGCCGGGATGAGCGTCCTGGGCTTCCATAGGGTGAACTTCAGCCTTACCCCGCCTGTGGGCCCGGCGCTGATTGACCTGGAGGCCAAGGCCGACTTCGGCGGGCGCTTCGGGGCGGCCTACGAGTACCAGCCCGGCGATTACCTGGGCTTCCTGTACAGCTTCGCCCAGCACACCGTCAAAGCCAACGGCCTGATGCTCGGTGGCGTGCCCAGCTCCCCGGTCTACCATGACGACCTACTGATCGTCGGCATGTCCTACCACGTCACCCCGCGCCTGCTCACGGCGGGTGAGTTCCACCGCGGCAGCATTCGGCGCGGCTCCTTCCTCAACACCACCAACGCCTGGCACGTGGGCGCCGAGTACCTGGCCACCCCCGGCCTGGCCCTGCGCGCCGGCAAGAGCGACGGTAGCCTCACCTATGGCGCGGGCTATGGCGGGCGCCACTGGCACCTCGACTACGCGCACATCCAGGACTGGAACAACGGCGCCGTGGGCCCGTTGTTCGGCGGCTCCAGCACCGACTCGCTCCAAGCGACCGTGGAGTGGTAAGGTCCCTCTCGCCGCTCTCGGCCTCCAATAGCCCCGCTATCAGCAACAGGGCCGCCCTCCCCGCGGAGGACGGCCCTGGCGTTTCGCAACTTCCCTTCGTCGGCACTAGCTCAAGTCGGCAACGTCGGGGGCTGCTCCCACACAACCTTGGTTACCGGCCAGGAGATTTCTATATCCTCCTGGCGGAAGCGCTCGTGCAGAGCCTTGACGCACTCGTGCTGGAGCAGGTAGGAGATGGTCGGGTCGGAGACCCGCAGCGTGAGCACGAAGGTGATGTTGGAGTCGCCGAACTCCTTGTATCGCACTACCGGGGTCCAATCCAGGGCCGAGCCGGCGACCTCGGCCATCACCTGCTCTCCCACCTCGATGCAGACCTTCTCCACGTGCCGCAGGTCGCTCCCGTAACCCACCCCACACCAGATATACACCGACATCTCACGGTCGGGCAGGTACCAGTTGGTGATGATGGAGTCGGCGAGTTTCTCGTTGGGGACTAGGACGATGTTGTTCTGCCAGACCCGCATGCGGGTGTTACGCCAGCCGACCTCCTCGACGAATCCCTCCACGCCGGAGTCCAGTTTGATGTAGTCGCCGGGACGGATCGGCTGGTCCAGCGCCAGGTACAGCCCCGCGAAGAGATTGCCCAGCGTGTCCTTCGTCGCCAGGGCCACGGCAATACCGGCTACTCCCAGGCTGGCCATCAGGGGGCCAATCTGGTAGCCCAACTGTCCCAGCACTAGCATCAAGCCCAGCACCATCAGCACTATGTCCGTGATCTTCCGAATGGCGCCCACATAGGTGGCTCGGGGATCCTGGGCCTCGCGCAATCGCCCGCGGTAGTGCTCCGCCAGCGCGTTCGTCAGGCGAATCAGGCCCATCACTACCAGGATGGTGAGGAGCACCGAGATGCCTACCGCCACTAGGCGGTGGTAGCGGACAGCCGCCGCGTCCGGCACCGGCATCTGCACCAGCAAAGCCCACACTCCCAGCAGCGCCACCAGCATCCACAGCGGCACGACCAGCCGAGGCCAGACGGTGTCCTCATACTCCCATCCCAGGCGGTGGCTCAGCCTGCTCAGGAGAGCCGGGATAACCCGCCGGACCGCCAAGACGAGGATCAGCATCACCAGGGCGGTAACGCCGAGCCCCAGCAAGTCTGCTACCGTGAATACGGCCAGCCAGTCGCGGGCGATCCCCAAGACTTGTGCCATTACTGCTCACCTCCGGCTATTTCCGGGCGGCTGGGCCCGATAACCTATTGTGGCCGACAGGCGGGGCGTCTGTCAAACCGAATCGCCTGCCGCGGCGATTACGTGGCCGAGGTTTCGGCAGCACAGAAAGGTCGTTCGTCGTGTCGGGGGGGGTGTGATCAGGGGCTATACGCCTGCGGGGCGCGGCGCCCGGGTCGCGCGGGCAGGACAAACCGCGACGCCCAGGCGGGGAGAATAGCGCGTCGGACGGGGCCGGGGCCCAGCCTTCCCGAATCTCGCCTCAACCTTCCCCGCGGACCGCCCTCTCCGCGTACTGCATCGTGGTCTGGCCCACGGCAATCCGGTCGCCGCTGCGCAGTGTCCGGGTGGCGGCGAGCTGTCCGTTGACCTGCGTCCCGGTGGGGCTGCCCAGGTCGGCCAGCACGTACCGGGCACCCAACTGGGAGATGCTCAGATGCTGCGGCGCCACGCCTTTGTCCATCGCCAGGGTGATGTCGCACTTGGGGCTGGAGCCGATGACGGTCGGCGAGCGGTAGATGATGAACTGCTTGCCGCGCAGCGGCCCGTCCACAATCCGCAGCCACGCCTCGCGCCGCATCTGCTCCACCAGCCCAATGGCCGCCCCGCAGGCCGCCCCCAGTACCGTCACGCTCACCATCCGGCTGATCTCCCCACCCACCGTCCCGCCGGGCAGGCGCATGATGAAGGCCACGATCGCGTGCAACGGGTCGAACATCAGCCCCCCGGCCAGCCCCCCGATGAAGCCCCCGATCATCCCGTTAATCATCTTGGGCTTGGCCTTGGTCCAGGCCCCCTGCCCCAGCCCCACGAAGATGCCGACCAGAGCCCAGCCCACCCCCCGCACCAGCACTTGCGCCGAGGCGTCCAGCTTGTTCTCGCCCCCCTGCAGGCCGGCGTACAGCGCCTCCCCGAACACCCCTCCCAGGAACCCGCCCGCGCCGCCGATGCCCAGCCCCAGCAGCGCCCCCCAGCAAGCCTTCTCCAAGGACCGCGAGTTGATCCCCTCCACCGCCCCCAGCGCCGTCCCGATCAGCCCGCCCCACACCGCAAACAGCAGCCCATTGGTGGCCAGCAGCTTGATGAGCAGTTGCGTTTCCGGGGTCGAGCCCGCGGGTCGGTCGCTGATGAAGGGCTCCGCCAGCGCCCAGCCGATGAAGCCGCCAATAGCCCCGGCCAGGAGCAAACTAATAATGGCCCTCACGTCCGGGGGCCCCATCGATCGAATTCTCGGTGCCTCCCCCACCGGCCTTGCCGGGGGCAGGCCGTCCCCCGCCCCGGCCTTACCACCGCCCGTCGCGCCCTTGGCCGGCGGCAGGGGCACCTCCGCCAGGTGCTCGGCGTCAATCACCAGCATATCCGCCCCACCCGCCAGCGGACTGGGCACCGGCGGCAGGTCCTCCGGCTCCAGTTCGAGGTCGATATCGAGGACCCCCTCCTCCGGCGGCTCTTGCGGGTGGTCGTCATTACTGTTCATCGTTGCCGCCCTCTCATCGCTTGCAGAACTCTCCCTGGTCGACAGCGATCTGCCAGTTGACGGTGTTCGTCCCGGCGACCGTTAGGGGAAAAGTACCTTTCTTACCCATCGGCATGACACCCTGGGTGTTCGGCGCGGACTCGTAGACGCGGACCACGTCCACCCCGAGAGTGGGGACCGAGATGGCGAAGATGAACCAGGGCATGTCGGAGGTCTGCATCTGACCGGTGTAATACCTGATCCGCCAGGGACGATGGAGCGTCAGCGCCGGCGTTATCTTCATCCCGCTGCCGGAAGTCACGTAGACTTGTCTCCAGGAGCAGACGGTCCGGGGGTCGAAGCTCTCTTCCTCTCCCTCGGCCAGCCCCCCCGCGTCGGTCGTGGCCCCGGGCACATTCTGCTGTTGGCCCTGGGCGAGACCCTCGGCGTTGCTAGTAGCTGGGGGCACGTTCTGGCTCTGCGCCTGGGCCAGGTTCCCTGCCTCGCTGCCCGCCGGCGCCACGTTCGTGTCCTGGCCCTGGGCCACCCCGCCCGCGCCAGTGGTCGCCGGCTGTTGGGTGGTCTGTCCCCCTGCCGCCAGCCCCTCGCCCTGGGTCTGCGCCGGGGCCTGGGTCTCCAGCGGCTTCTCGGCCAGTTGTCCGCTGCTCACCGGCTTGCGCAGTTGCGTCCACAGCAGCACCGCCAGCAGGGCCACAATCGCCACCCCTACGCCCACCAGCACCCAGGTCAGCGCGCTCGAACGCGAGGGAGTCCCCAACACCACCGGCGCCGCCTTGTCCTTAGCCTTCGGCTGCAATGGCACGGGCGGCACCGGCGGCGTCGCCGCCGGCGCGGGCCGGGGCGTCGCCTGTTGCTCAGGCATCCGCTTGCACCGCGGGCACTCCACGTCCAGATCCGTCATCGCATAACCGCACTTGGGACAGTTCACGATTTCACCACCTTAAGCAACGCTCGGCCCGCTCACCTTCCCCGCCTTGGTGTCAATGGTAGTACAACCGTACCTCCAGCACAATAGGCCGGTGCGACCCCTTGGACCTTGTCGGACCGTCCCCGCCTTCGGACTCGTCTCTTCCGTCCCCACCTCTCC
>JALGSV010000093.1 GCA_029821755.1 Candidatus Zipacnadum vermilionense
ATATCGGCCATGCATTCGCCCAACTTGAGATGGCGCAATCACTTACGAACCCCCGAACCGGAGCAAGGCATAGTATTGTGATATTATAACCGTGCCCTGAGGCCGCACGCGGGATGCGGCCCCTTGCCACAGGGGTTAGAATGGGGTTGTCGTACGAACCCTCTAACGCCCTGTGGGCAAGGAGCACGAACATGTATTACATCGGCATGGACCTGCACAAGCAAGACCTGGTGATGGCGGTGGAAGACGAGCAAGGGCCGGTGGGGCGTGTGCGTCGGATCGCCTGCCGCGACACCGACGCGATCCAGGCGGCCGTCGAGCGGTGGCGTCCGTTCCGGGCGGTGGTGGAGGCGTCAGCCAGTTACCGATGGCTGTACGACTTGGTGTTGCCGCTGGGGGAGGTGATCTTGGCGCATCCGCTGCGGCTGCGGGCGATCACGGCGGCGCGGGCGAAGACGGACCGGTTGGACGCGCGGCTCCTGGCGCAGTTGCTTCGGGCGAACCTGATCCCGACGGCCTACGTGCCGCCGGCGCCGTACCAGCGGCTGCGGGACCTGACGCGCAGCCGGGCGCGGCTGTCGTGCGGGGCGACGCTGGCGAAGAATCAGGTGCACGCCCTTCTGGCGCGGGCGAACGTGCATCCGCCCCTGAAGACGCTCTTCGGCCCGCGTGGCCGACGGTGGTTGGCGGCGCTGGACCTGGGCCTCTCGGGGAACCTCGTGCGGGACGAACTGGTGCGTCGGCTCGAGCATTACGGCCGGGAGATCGCGGCGCTTGATGCGCACCTGGAAGCCGTGGCCTCGGAGTTCCCCCAGGCCGAGGCGCTGGAGGTCCTGCACGGCATCGGGCGGTACTCGGCCCTGCTGGTGGTGGCGGAGATCGGCGAGCCGGAGCGGTTCCGCAATGCCCGCCAGGTCGGCGCGTACGCGGGCCTGACGGCGCGGGTGCATCAGTCGGGCAGCCACGAGCACCGCGGCGGCATCTCGAAGCAAGGGTCGCGGTGGTTGCGGTGGGTGCTGGTGCAAGCGGCGATCAAACTCGTGCGACGCGACGCACGGCTGGCGGCCTTCTATCAGCGGATCCGCAAACGCGCGGGCCGGAATGTCGCCCGCGTCGCCGTGGCACGGAAGTTGGCGGGCATCTGTTGGGTGCGGCTGCGCCGGTGGCAGCGGGAGCAGGCGGCCGCCTGATCTTTGAAACGCATCGCGTGCACTGTTCGCTCGTCCAGGCCCGCTCCCGGGGACTGGCGACGAGGGGCCGTGAGGTCCCTTGATGCGCCGCTATTGTGATTGGGCTGACGAGCGCGACCAATTTCATGCACGGCCGGAAAGGCGAAACACCGGTACGGTGCGCATGTGCGCAGCATCCTGCGGAGGTGTGTGCAAGGCACGCGAGTCCGTTAGAAAAACAACTAAAGACGGTATTCAGGGAAAAGTCGAGGACCCCTCCCGGCGGGACGTTCCGCGTGACCAGGGCCTTGACGGGCACGGTTATGGGTGTCCCCCGAACTCCCCGTATCGTACCAGTCGCATAGAGACCCCCTTTGTCCCTTCCGGCCCGAAACTCCCGGCTCCCCTCTCGGCCCTCTCGCTACTGGCTCATGCCAAGCAGTTCCCGCTCCCACTGGCGGTAATAGTCGGCGTGACGCTGATACACGGCGCGCAGTTTTTCATTGCCTGCCGACGAGGCCTCCAGGGCCTTCGCCTCGCTCTGCTCAGCCCCCCGACGCACAATACCTAGCCAACGCTCTATCCACGCCGCCTTCTGTTTGCGGATCGCGATGCGGAGGGCCGCTACCTCCTCATCCGGGAACTGGCTGGCTACGGTCGCCAGGTATGCCAAGCCCTCGTCGTGCTGGTCGGCGTCGATGTAGGCGGCCGTCAGGAGCCGGAGGACCTCGAGCCGCAGGTCCGACGACTCTGCCGTCTGGAGGGCCTGCTGGAGCCACCGCTTGCCGCGGATGGGATGCGGGGGAATGTCGTTATCGCCGGCCGTCTCGGCGTAGGCCCGGGCCTGGAGCCAGCGGGCTTTCACGTCCCCTGCCTGCACAGCATCCTGCGGAGGCGCCTCCCCCGCCTTCGCATCCAGCATCTCTTTCCAAACGCCGAGCGTCCCAGACTGCCGATGCACCCAGGCCAGGATCTTGGCGACCTGGGGCCGCAGGTTTCCCTCCGGGCCGACCAGTTCGGCTTCGAGGACCTGTTGGGTCTCCAACGTGCCCAAGGGGGACGCCAGCGCCCGATCAGCCTCCCAGGACGAGGCGGAGGGCAATTTGCCTTCTCTGGCCAGTCGCAGGACCGTCGCCGCGAACTCGGGATAGGCCTTATCTTTCCCCGTCATCCCCGTGACGGACAGGACACGCGCCAGGCGCGCCGCTGACCAGAAAGGCTGCTGCGAACGCGACAACGAAGTGATTCGGCAATCTTTTCCTCTGGGAATTCTTGTTCTTCAAGCCGTTCGAGCGCCGGGTTGAAGGAGTTCCTGCTGCATCACGGCCACGCTGTGCCTTGGCACCTTCACCACGAGACGGCTGTCTTCCGTCACGGTGAGCTTCTCCTCCCGCTCATCGAAGTCGGCCTGCTGTTGCGTGACGTCCCTGGCGCTGTCTCCGGGTGCTGC
>JALGSV010000094.1 GCA_029821755.1 Candidatus Zipacnadum vermilionense
GCTGGCGGATGAGACTGAGCACCTCGAAACGGAGCAGGTATACGAAGCCAGGCGGCTGGTGCACCACGCGTCTAAGGGATCCCTGCTGGACGCGTTTCAGCGCGGGATCATCTCTGAGGAGGCACTGGGGGAACTGACGGCGGAGATTGACGGCGAACACCGCGAGTTGGAGGCGGAGCGCGATGTGGAGACGCGGGAGCTTGTCGACGATGACGAAGAGGAATAGGCGGCGATGACCTCACGCGAGATCGTGCACAAGAGCCTGGCCTTTAAGGGACCGGCCCGTATACGTCTTCTGAGGTCCCTGTCTGAACAGCTCCTCGTCCGAGTACGGAATGTCCTTCGCGGGCATAAAAGAACCCTCCCTGGGTACCTGTAGGTGACATCAGGGAGGGTTCGTTGCGGCGAACACGACGGCCTTCTACGGCAGGGGCGCCTACGGCATTCCCGGCGGTCCTCCGACTTCGACCGTCACGGTTTCGGTCTGCAGCACGTCAACGAAGACGGTGAACTCATGAACTGTCGGGTCGCCCATGCCCATCATGGCGCGGGCCTCCACCTTGTAAACCCCCGCTTCCAGCGGGCCGGTGGTCCAGACCTGTTCGCCGTTCTCCTCCATGGTCTGACCCCCGCCGACGTAGCCCCACGTCTCTCCCTCGCCCTTCCGGAACAGCTCAACCTGTGCCTCGGCGGGCTGCCCGTCCGCCACGGTCTTGACCTTGAGCGTCATCAGCATCTGCAGTTCGCAGTTGATGGTCCTCGCTGTCGCGGATGGCACTTGGAACGGGTCCACCTGGCCTTGGCTGTAGGGTGCCATCCTCGGGCGTCCGTTCGCCTTCCACTTCCAGCCCTTGGCCAATGGCACTGTGCATATACCCTCGTCAACGCCCTCGGACTCGGCTGGGAACAGTAGCGCCACATCGCCAAACATGGGGTGCGGTGGCGGTGGCGTCGTCCAGGCCTCGTCGATTTCGGCGAGGCCGGTTCCCTCGACGAGCCCCGGCGCGCCGTCGGGCGGCGCTTTGTCGACGTGAAGCTGGAACGTCACGGGGGTGGTGATTGCACGGATCGGGTTGGCAAACGCGTCCGCGTTCTTGATGATCCTCAAGCCAAATATGTCCCCGACCGCCACAGGGTCGCCGCACTGCCACGTCTTCTTCTCCTCGTCCGTTATCGTGACCGCGCCCGCGACCTCCCAGCTTGGATTGGGGGAGCCTACTCCCTCATGCCGGGCTGCCCCGATCTTCCCGGAGATTTCCGTCTGGATTTCCCACTTTTTCGTCGTGATTCCATAGTAGGGGACGAGCACTACGGCCGTGATCTCGCCGATTGGCGTGACATGCCAGTGGACCGTCCCCCAACTGAAGGGTGGCGCGGTAAAGTCCGGCACGGCATTGGTGCCGTGTTGATAGGGTGCTCTTGCCAGGGTGGTCGCTGCTATCACTTGATCTGCGGCCGTTTTCGGGAGGGTCAACGCGAGCGGGTTGGTGGTGTCGCGCACCACCTTCTTATCCAAGAGGTTGTACGTAGGGCTCACATCGGTGGGGGCCGCCTGGTCGTTGATGAACTCCTTGGGGCCGGCACAGGCATCCAAGTTAGTGCTCTGTGGGATGGCCACCTTGCCTTCTGGCGAATTCGGATCACCCCAGGGAGGTCCCAAGTCGGCAGAGCAGAAGTCGTGTTCGACCCCTCTGTTCGGCTGCCATCCGTAGGGCAATGCGACGACCACCACCTCCTTCACCTTCCGCTGGTTGGCGCCCGCGCGGAAAAGCACGCCGCCTGCGTCCTTCTGCGTCACCTGCAGATCGAACGCCTCCGTGAGAGGCGCGACGGAGATTGAGTCGTCGATCTCAGTTCCTGCGGCATCTGCGGTGAGCACTCCTACCGTCGCACCCGTGAGGCGGTCCGTGATCGCGACTTCGCCCAGGCGGTTCTGGGTGTCTCGCACGATCACATGCAGGGCCATTGGTTCCTCTTCGGAAGGTTCGTAGAAGTCCCATCCCTCCGGTGCTTGCGGCAGGTTTATCTGGTGGTCACCCCAGATCCAGGGGTCGTCCGACACTTGCTCCCCGGCCTGGAAAGCCGCCACCACATCCTCGATCTCCGCTACCTGCTCCTCTCCCGCGTTGTAGTTCATCCATGTTCCGCTGTGGCCAACGTAGATGGACAACGCCTCGTCGAAGGGAAGAACCGTCGTCTGTTGAGCCGACGCGATTCCACCGGCCATAGCCACGACCACAGTCACCAACAGGACACGAACATTGGGTTTCCGCATGCCTCGTACCCCCTCTGTGCAGATTGAGATGCTGCGCAATGCTACCCCCCTCTGAAAGAATGTCAATAAAGACTGGTTATTGTTGTTCTATTCTTACTATTAGTCATATATAGTAACATGCCTAGCCAATAGGCAGAGGGCACACCACTGTGAGGCGTGGTGTGCCACACTGCGCAGTTGGGTGTTAGTCCCCCAGCGTCACCACACCGCCCCCGTGGGAGCTGTCGTAGACGGCCTCGCCGAACTGCAGAGA
>JALGSV010000095.1 GCA_029821755.1 Candidatus Zipacnadum vermilionense
AAGCCTGGGGACGATGGGCGTTACCGCGGGGGCCTGGAGGGGCTGTTCTATCGCGGCCAGGACGTCTACGCGGCGAACGCCGTCACGGCGATGCGCGTGCGGCTGGGCCACGGCCACGGGCGGGCGGGGGTCTACGACAGGGCGACCGACGAGGTTCTGAACGCCGACTATCCCGAGGAGCCCGAGGAGTGGATGCGCGAGGACGGGGCGCACGTGATCGGCGTGGACGCGATCGCGCTACACCGGGCGCTGACGTCGATTCTGACCGTGGCCGGCGAGACGCGCGACGGGGAGAGGTTGGGGCTGGTGCTGAGCACCGGCCACGCCGATGAGAAGAAGGGCCGGCGCTTCCTGATGCTGCGCACGCACGGGCTGGTCGGCGCGTGTCTGGAGGTGTGCGTGGTGTTGGGGGAACTCCACAGGGATGGGGGGGAGACCGCACTATGAGACTGACCGTTTGCAGTGATCTGCACAATGGGCCGGCGGGGCATCCGGCGACGGACGCGACGCCGGGCTGGCGGGCGGCCTGGGCGAAGGTGCCCGAGCCGAAACTGCGCCTGGGCGATATGGATGAGCTGCTGCAGTTCACCGCCGAGGAGATCGGGGAACTGGCCGGCACGGAGATCCTCGGGAATCACGATCAGAACTCGCCCTCCACCATGGGGGAATCCACGGGCTGGTGGACGCCAGGGAAAGGATGGACCGTGTTCCTGCATGGCCATCAGTTCGACCCGTGGGCGGTGCGGCTGGCGAGCCGGCCGGTGGCCTGGTCGATCGGGCTGCTCGAACGGCGGTGGCCGAACATCGACGAGGTGTGGGGCGGATGGTTCCGCCAGCACTGCATGGGCGGCCGGCGCGGCGAATGGGACAGCTATAAGGCGAAGGCGGCGCGCTACGCGGCCGAGCGCGGGGCGTGGCAGATTGTGTTCGGGCATCTGCACGAGCTGCGCGACGAGTGGGTGGTGGTCGATCATAACGGGCGGCTGGTGTCGGTCCACGTGGTCTGCACGGGCTGCTGCGTGGGCGGGCGAATGGACTTTGTCGAGGTGGAGGTATGAACGATCGGACGGATCGGGCGGATTGCTTTTGGTGGAGGACGGGCCATGAGGTTGCGTAAGGCGGTGTATTGGACGTTGCTGTTGACGGTGGTGGCGGTGCTGCTGGCGGTGGCGCTGCTGTCGGCGGGCGGCCCCTGAGCCCACAGAGGCGCCACAGACGGCCGAAGAGGCCCAGATACCCGCTCCGGAGGCGTAGAGGGCGCCCTGCGGCGGCTGGGAGGCGGTAGCGGGCGCGTAAGGCAACGGAACGTAGCCACAGATACACACAGATGCCGGGGATACGGCCGACAGGCTTAAAGCGAAAGCCCTTCGATTAACTCAGGACAGGGAGGAATCCAATGAAGTGAGGCAGGGCAACTGACGTGTATAGGGGCCCGCCGGTGCCACCGGCCGACACCGATAGGTGCCGGCGGGCCCAACTCAGGGGAACGGAAGGCGAGGGCTGGCGATGATGACTGAGCAGGATACGAAGGGGGCGATTCATATGGCGCGGGCCACGCTGGCGCAAGCGGAGGCTGCGCTGCGCCTGGGGGACTATGAGAAGGCGGTGGAGCAGCTCCACGCGGCGAGCCGTTGGGCGGATCGGGCGGGTGAGCGGGCGGCCCATGTGCAGACGCGGTTGGCAGGAGTGGCCGTGAAGCACGGGGCGAAGATCCTCCGGTTCCCAGGGGCGGGCGACGAGGCGGGGGGGCGGCTTTGACGACTGAGATGGTCACGGGCGATATGCGGGCGGTGCTGGCCGGGCGGCCGGAGAGGCTGCAGGAGGGCGCGGCGCAGGTGCTCCGGGAGCCGGGACGGCGGCAGGGGAGCTTGTTTGCGGCCATGGACGATGGGAGGGATGGGTGAGCACGGCGCGGGTGACATTCAGCATCATGGACTTCGACCAGCTCGGGGCGGTGAGCCTGGGGCTGAACCTGGAGCATCTGGCCATCCTCAAGTGGTTCCTCGACTTCCTGTCCTCTGCCAGCATGGAGAGCGTCGTCGTGGATGGGCGCCCGTTCTACTGGTTCAGCCATGCAGCGATCGCGCAGCAGCTCCCGATTCTGCGGGGCGGGAGCAAAAAGCACATCCAGCGGCTGCTGAACGGGCTGTGCCACGCGGGCGTGCTGGTGCGGCATGTGGGCAGGGGCGGCGTGCCCGGCGGGGCCCGGGCCTACTACGCGCCGACCGAGGTGATGAGCGACCTGCGGCCGCAGCGGGCGGCCCCGGAGGCGACTGGACAGGATTGTCCAGTCGGGGGGGCGACTGGACAGAACTGTCCAGGGCGACTGGACAGGACTGTCCAGGGCGACTGGACAGGATTGTCCAGTGACTCTGTACGTACCAGTGACTCTGTACGTACCAGTGACTCTGCTTGTACATCGCCGTTGCCGTGTACGGAGTGGGAGGCTCGTACGGATGTGGTGGCGATCCTGGAGGGGAAGA
>JALGSV010000096.1 GCA_029821755.1 Candidatus Zipacnadum vermilionense
CTACGACAGCGACAACGACGAGAACGCGGAAGTGCCCCTGGACGAGGGCGAGAACGAAACCGGCGAGTTCAGCTTCGAGTTGCCCGAAGGGGACGCCGCCTATGGCGCGTACACAGTGGTGGTGGACGCCCTAGAGACCGACATGGTCGCCCAGGCCAACAATCGCGACCGGCAGGCCAAATGGGCCCGGCAGGGGATTCCCGATCCCCCGGTGATGCTGGAGCCGATAATCACGATCCCCAACCTCAACGAGCAAACGAAGAGGGACCCTGGAGGCCTCGTCGTGCGCCGGGCCGAGGATAACGAGGCCCCGCGCGAACAGATTGTGATAGACTGGGCTACCCCCCGGCCGGTCGACGGGGACGTGGTGCTTACCTGCGCGAGCGACAAGGTGGAGATCTATGACGCCGCCGAGAACGGCAACAAGCTCACCTTTGACGGGAACCACCACTACACCATCGCCTACGCGAACCTGCCCAAGAGCCTGTACGTGCAGGGAGTCACGGCGAGCGCCAACATGAGGGACGTGGAGCTCAGCGTCGCCGGCCCCGGGGCAGCGGAGAAACAAGACTGGGTGAAGTTCACGGTCTTGTGGGTGGACGTGGACGGCAAGAAGGAGGGGCTAGCCACGGAAGGCAACGCGGCCTTAGACAACGACACCACGCACTCAGACTACTGGCGACAGTGGCACGTGCCCTATGGCGCTCAACTCGGCCCTCTTGCCGGAGCCAGCTACACCGGCAGTCAGCCCGCCGGCCAGGTTGCGGTGATGGGCAGAGGATGGGAGTTCTGTGGTACGGTCCACCCCAGTGACTTTGTGCCCGCTGAGTTCGATAATGCGGTGCTGATGCTGAAACGTCACGTGCTGCGCAGGGAGGCTTATGGAGACCACGCCGACGGAAGCACGCTACGGGATGGGGTGTACGCAGAGACCGATGACACTAGCTTTCCCGAGCTTCGGGACGATAACCCGCACAGTAACGGAAGGGTGAACGGCCTAATCTACGACCTGGATGCGCCGGGATTCTGGACATGGACAACAACGAATCCACCTCCCGCTGTGATCCGGCTTCGCGGCAACTACAAGGAGTACGCCACCTGCAACGGCGCGAGGTGCTCAGGCTATTACTATTGGTATGTCCGCATCTCCTATATGATGACGACTCCTGCCCCGTGGACCGGCACGGCTACTGCGGGGGGGGACGACTCGCTCACGATGGCGAACGCCAACTGGCCTGCCCTGGGCCCCGCGTGCGTAAGAATCAGCGCCGGCACCGGATCGGGCCAGGTGCGACACGTCACCGGGAACACGGCGGATACGCTGACCATCTTCGACGATTGGGCCACTAACCCAGACAATACGAGTCATTTCACCATCGAGCCTATTGCCAATTGGGTGATGATACCCGAGAACGATCCGAACTTCATTGCGGACGACAATAAGTCCGTCGGGAGCACGGACCAACAGACTGCAACTACACTCACTACTTGGGATCTGCTGCCCTAGAACGCCATACAGGCGTACTTCGCGTTCCACCGAGGAGAGACGTGCCATGCGAAACACAAGGCTTCGGGTCGCGCTGGTCATAGCGGTCGGGATTGCTGTTACACACGGGGTGGGCCCCCGCTGCCGCGCTGCTGACACCCAGCCAGCAGCCGCGATAACCTCCGATCAGGAAGACACGCGGCACCGCGCATACGAGGAGGTCCTGAGGGCTCGGACAGAGATGATCAACATCCTGAGGGGCGTGTTGCGGGACTGGCGACTGGGAAGAGCCAACTACGATTCGGTGGAGCTATCGATGCGACTGCTGGGGAAGATTCGGGCGATAGAGGCAGTCCCTGAGCTGGTGTCTCTCGTCGGGCTCCCCAAAGTCTACTACGTGGTCATGGCCGGGAGTGCAAACGGGGCGAAGGACGACAACGGGGATGTATATCAAGGTGATTGGCAGATCGCTCCGCAGAGATGGGAAGACAGTCTCGACCTCTTCCCGGCCGTCGGCGCGTTGGTCGCTATTGGTGAGCCGTCCATCCCCCCAGTGCTGGACAAACTGAGGGTCAGCGACGACCCTCTTGAGATTGGCCCATGTGTCGGCGTGCTCGTCCAACTGAAGGGGCGCACGGACAGCGGCCTTCTACTGACGCGAACGGCGCTCGAGGAGAAGGATGAGGCGCGGCGTAGCCACCTCGTGTCAGCGCTAACGTACCTAGCGTATTTCCCAGAGGGCGGCCCCGTGGCTGGTCCCGCTCGCTCCGTGCCGTGACCGGAATCCCGGGTGAGTTCCGGGCGTGCATTCCGGGGACACCATACTTAACTCGCGCCGCCGCCCCGAGGCCCCATCAACCCTTTGGCGCGCCCGGCCGCGGAAGAATACAGCGGAGTCCGGAGAAAAATAGGGGGAATCAGGTATGGTGCCCCCCGATTTCCAGCAGAAAGAAT
>JALGSV010000097.1 GCA_029821755.1 Candidatus Zipacnadum vermilionense
GAGTGACGTGCCCCATTCGCCAGTGCCGAAGGAGATGGCGTCGATGAGGCCGGGCATGCCGCAGATATCCACTCCGCAGGCGAAGGTGTGGGGCGCCAGCTTCATGGCCATCTCGGTGACGTTGCCGCCGCCACTGCCACCCATCGCGTAGACGCGGTGCTCGTTGAAAGCCACTCCGGCCTCAGTGAGTTGCTCATGTACGGTATAGAGCGCCCCGATGGCGTCCATCGCCTGCAGGTAGCCGTGGTCGTAGGGGAGTTCGTCCTTCCAGGTGGCCCCGCTGTGCAGGTAGTTGACTGACATCGCCACGACATTGAAGCGCTCAGCAAAGGTCCGGCACCACTGCTTGTAGCTCGAGGAATCGTAGACCCCGCCCCAGTTATGCAGCACAAGCATCAGGCCGGTGTTCGCGCCAATGCCCGCGGGCGGTTCCTCGACCCACATCTTCACCATACGTTCGCCCGAACCGACCGGCCACTCCTGAGCGACGAACTCCTGGTCACCACTGACCAGCCCCGTCGCCCCAGCAATCGGGGGGGCGACAGGCGTGGCAGCCGGGGCAGTGCCCGCCAGCTTGAGCAGCACGATGCCGCCTGTCGTGAACTCCATGAAGTCGCCCTCAGCGGGCGGGTCGGGGATGACGATGATCTTGTAGACCAGCCCACCCGTCCCCGCCGCACCGGTGATCCGTAACGTCAGACCTGTGTCGGTCAGGCCCGGGAAGCGCTCCGTGAAGCCCGGCAGATCATCCTCGAAAATACCGATGGTCACCGCCTCAGTACCCTCGGGAACGATCAGCGTCCGATCATCGCAGCTTTGCAGCGGTACCGCCGGCCCATCAGCGAATTCCGCGGGCAGATCGCGAATCTCCCACTTGCCCTGCCGGTCTGCCCATGGGCAGGCCCGATCCGCGGGCACATAGCTCGGGACATCGGCCGGTCCGGCTGGGGCCGGTGTGTCGGCGGGAGCTGCGGGCATGTCGCCGCCCCATGACAGGAGCATGACCCCTGCTGCGGAGAACTTGAAGGAAGTCTCCAGTGGCGGATCGGTGTAGGTCACGATGGCATAGTCGAGCGTCGCGCCGCCCTTGCGAATCTGCAGGCGGTCACCGGTGTCGGCGAGCGCCGGGAACTTCGCCAGGAACTCATCCAACTCGTCGGCGTACACGCCTGCGTAGACCGATTCAGCGGCGCCGGGCAGCACCAGCGTGCGATCATCGCAGCTTTGCTGGGGCACTGGTACATCGCTCACATACTTCTCCGGCACGATCGAGAGCGCCCACTGGTCAACACGATCGTGCCAGGGGAAGGAGCCTATCTCGACCGTGAAAGTTCGGACCTCTTGAGCGCTGACGCCTGACCCCAGGAGACAGGTCAAAGCGCACGCACAGGCGAATAGACGATACATTGCGCAGATACACCTCCGAACACGCGACTCCCGCACGACTACAGGCTCTTCGGTGTCCGACGGGTGCCGACCTGCCTGCAGGCCTGAAGCGACCCGCGCGGGGTTAACTTTCCGTGGCGGAGCGGAACGCCATCCGCGCTGACGTGTTCTGTGTACGGTAGCTGGAAGCGGGGCAGCGCCCACCCAATCCCGACTGCAACGAAGGGAGTCGCGGCATGTCCGCTGTCCACCGATTACTGCTGGTTCTCATCGCCGGGCTCTGCCTGTTGGCTCCTGCGGGTGCTGACGATGCGTCCCTCGCCCGGTCGCTGCAGGGCTCCCTCAACCGCATCTCGTCGCGCGTGATGGTCCGCCTCATCGAGCGCGCCGACCGGGCGTCGCTGGATGTCGCCGCGTGGGAGCGCAACCCGCTCTTCCACTATCCCCTCGACCCACCACCCACCGCCCCCGTGCACAACCCTGCACTCACCGATCTGGACTTCCAGGGCGCGCTGGACGCCGGCACGATCTGCGACACACTCGCGGAAACGCCTCTGACGGAGTATGACCTGACCCGCTCTGCCGCGTGGGAACCACTGGTGAAATACCTCGCGGAGTGGGACTACGCTCAGGCTGCACCGATGCTGGTGGCAGGGGCGCAGGTCAGTGGCGAGAAGTGGGGCAACGATCTCCCGCGTCCGCTGCAGCAGATCGCGCTAGCCTGGCCGCACCGCGACCAGCTCTGGGTGCGCGTTGAGTTCCGCCCTGAACTCACCTGGCTGCCCTTGACCGATGATGATGGCGACGGCTACCCGGAACTCTACGCCAAACTCGCGCCCGAGGTCTGCGCCAGGTCAGTGCTCGCCCAGATCAGAAACGAATACATGGGCAGCGTGTTGACCGGCGACGAGCTCGACAACTACTTCTACACCGTCTGCTCTCAGTGGTATCAGTCGCTGCAGACCTACGTGCTCGAGGGCGACGAAGCCCAACCGTGGCCCACTCCGGAGACCGAGCCCGAAGTGGTC
>JALGSV010000029.1 GCA_029821755.1 Candidatus Zipacnadum vermilionense
CGCGCGGCAGGCGCCCTCCGGAGCCGAGAAAGGATACGTTAGGAGCTGGTTGCTCCACTCCCGGTCGAGGTAGTCGCGCAGCACGATCTGCTGCTCTCCCGCCTGCAGGGCGGCAAGAGCACCCAACCACAGCAGGAGAATGACCAGTAGAGAGCCGAGGAGCTTTGAAGACATGGGGCACCCCCTGAGGACGGATACGCAGCGGGGCCATTCGCCGACGGTCCTGAGACAACCTTCTGTGCTCGCCCGCTAATGTCTGCGCCCCCCAACCCCGACCCAGGACAAACCAGGAACGATTGGGGGGGGCCGTAGGCTGGCAAAATCTTTTTTCCCTCCCGAAAGAAAGCGTAGAGTAGACAAGGGGCACAACGCTGGCGTCGCTAGTGGTAAGGTGATGAACGGCGGGGTGCTGGCGCTGGCGGACCGGTCTGCAAGTCGCCGCCGGGGTTCTGCGCCCGCGACGGCGACCTCAGTGCGACAGCGGAATCTGGCTTGCTTCCGTTACGGGGAGCACCGGCGTCATGGCATGGTATTGTCGTCTGCGCTAGCGCTAACGAGTGCTTCCACTATTGAGGCAAAGGCGTCCCGTACCGCTGCGGGTGCTCCGGCTCCGAGCACCGAATGACCATGGTCGCACAAGGTGACCACCTCAGGCGCAAGAGGCAACCTCCCCAGGAAGGGGACGCCCATTTCCTGGGCCATGCTCTCGCCCCCGCCCGCGCCGAAAACGTCGCTGACTTCCCCGCAATAAGGGCAGACAAACCCACTCATGTTCTCAATCACTCCGAGCACGGGCAAGTCCACCGCCCGCAGGAAGTTGATGGCCTTGCGGCAGTCAGCGAGGCTAGCCTCCTGAGGGGTCGTGACGATCAGACCTCCATCGGCCTGGGGGCAAGCTTGCGCCACCGTCAGGGGCTCATCTCCCGTGCCCGGCGGGAGATCCACGACCAGATAGTCAAGCTCTCCCCAGTCGATGTCCGCGATGAACTGGCGAACCACTCCGCTCCGCAGGGGGCCGCGCCAGATGGTCGGTGTATTTCGGTCTTCAAGTAGGAAGCCGATGGACATGACATGGAGTTGCTCCAGCACACGCACCGGTGAACTCGAAGCCAGGCCTTGCCCCAGACCTTTGTCTACCCCCATCATTAGAGGTATGCTCGGACCGTTGAGGTCAGCATCCAGTAAGCCCGTGCGGAGATCGCGCGCGGCTAAGCCCCAAGCCAGACTAGCCGCGACCGTGCTTTTGCCGACACCCCCCTTGCCGCTCAGGACCAGGATCTGATGCGAGATGGCGGCCACCTTCTCCCGCAACCGCTGCTCCTGAGCCTCGTAGTCATTGGCCCTTTTAGTTGCTGCTTGGTCCTGTTTGGGTTGGTACGTCGGATTCAAGTCTTTCGACATTGCTTGTATCCCTCACTCTACTGGCATCCCTCGCGGGCTGCCCGACTTATCCCAGCATAACCTCAAGTTGCTCCCACGCTTGGCGGATGCCCTGCGTCACCGGACCGTCGTCATACTCCACCAGCGGAATCTGGGCCGCATTGGCGGCTACGACGACTTCGTCGAAAGGCAAGCTGGCCAGGACCGGGATGCCCTGGCGCTCGCAGTAGTCCTCGATAGTGAGAGAGTTCTCCCGGTTGATGTCCGCCTTGTTGATGATCACCGCCATCGGCACCTGGAGCTGCTGGGCCAGCTCCACCACCCGCACCAGGTCATGAATCCCCGAGAGACTCGGTTCTGTCACCACCACCGCTAAGTCCGTGTCCACCAGGGAACCGGTGGCCGTGCAACCTATGCCGGGCGGTCCGTCAAGCAGGATCAGCTTGTGCCCCTCGCGCAGCGCGATGTTCTCGGCCGCCTGACGCACGTGGGTCACCAGGCGGCCGCTGTTCTCGGCCGCGGGTTTCAGACGCGCATGGGCCATGGGGCCGTAGCTGGTCAGCCCCGTGAACAACACCCCATTCGCCACTGTCTCGAGACGCAGCGCCTTGCTGGGACACGTCAGCACGCAGAACCCGCAGCCCTCGCAGTTCGCCTCCCTGACCGCTTCAACGGTAATCGCGTCGAAGCGGCACCGCCGCTCGCACTCACCGCACCGCGTGCAGCGTCCGAGGTCACGCACCACAATCTTAGCCCCCAGAAACTCCTTCTGGGTCTCCTCCTGCGGATGCAACAGGAGATAGAGATTGGCGGCGTCCACGTCACAGTCCGCCAGGACCTTATCCCGAGCCAAGACGGCAAACGAAGCCAGAACCGTGGTCTTGCCCGTACCGCCCTTGCCGCTAACTATAACCAGCTGTTTCATATTACCTGGACTCCCCTTCGTTCGGCCCGTCGTTGGCGCTCCGGGCGCGGTAATAGGTATACCCATGGGCTACGGCTCCAGTCACCTCTCCGGCTCGCAGCAAGTGCCCCAGGTACTTGAGTACCTCGTTGCGATGCAGACCCAGGCCTTGGGCGAGGTCCTCCACCCGGCACGGGCGGCGGCGCAGCAAGGCCGTCACTTCCTCCTCGTCGGCGTGGCTTTGCTCCCCCTGAGTGGCAGGTTCATAGTCCATGATCACCTCAGCCCTCTCGCCAAAGGCTCCGGCATAGCCGCGCAGCGTCTGCAGCGAGACCCCGCGCGCATAGTCCTCCGCAGGGGGACGCGCCACGGAGTTGAGCTGCAGGCGGTCGGGCGAGATAGTGGCAGCTATCTCCGCGATTCTCACCAGCTCTGTCGGTATCGCCGTCAACCCCTCCAGGAGGAATACCTCCAGCCAGATCTGCTTAGCGAACTCGCGCCGGAACTCCTGCAGGCCGGCGACCATCCTTTCAAAGGTGACTTCGGGGTGAGGCCGGTTTACTCGCTGGAAGAGCGCGGGGCTCCCCGCGTCCAGCGAGGGCACTACCAGGTCCGCCTCGTTCAACGCCTCTCTGACCTCCGCCTGCCAGAATAGCGATCCATTGGTCAAAACCGCGACCGGTGTCGTGGTGACCCTTTTGATCGCCGAGATCACCTCCGCCAGTCGCGAGTGGAGGGTGGGCTCACCTGACCCGGACAGAGTCACATAGTCCGGGGCCGGCCCCTCCTTGAGCTTACGGCTGACCTCCGCCACCACGGCGTCCAGCGGGACGTATTCGGCACGGTCCACGGTCTTGTGCGTTGTGCGCCCGAGTTGGCAGTAGATGCAGTCGTAGGTGCACGTCTTGAAAGGAACCAGGTCAATACCCAGGGATCGTCCCAATCGGCGAGACGGGACCGGACCAAAAACGTACTGAGGCTGCTCCGTCTGCATGAGTTGCGCCCCCCAGCAAGGCCGAGGCTCTTCCTCTCAACAAGCGGGGGTGGTGAGCCAGACTCACCACCCCCGCTTTGCTCGCTACCAACGTCCGCGACCGCGACCGCAACCGCGACCCCGGCCTCTACCGCCGACTCCGGCGCCGAACGCGCCGAAACCACGCACGACTCCCTGCAGCGGATTGAACGTTCTTAAACCTCCCAGAAACCGCGCGCCGAGTGGCTGTTGCGGAACCTGGTCGGTAGGCAACGCGCAGTAGCCGCGGGCGCCACCGGTCATCGGTCCTTCTCCGCGAGGTCCTGTTCCATCGAATCCTGGCATGATGTCGCCTCCTCTCTATTTCTTGCCACCCAATCGTGGCTACGTTTCCCGGGCCATAAGCTGACCACACTGCGGACACTTCATGGCATTGCAGGGCACACCGCGCTGGTGCGGCTCTTTACGGCCGCAAGCCGGGCAAACGCAGTTGCCCCCCAATCCCAGGCCTAAGCCCCCCATCCGACCGCGGCCACCCCCGCCGCCGGCGCCTCCCCCGGTTGTCTGTCCCCTGTCAGATCCGCTTGTTCCTTGGCGCATACGTACCATCTCCTTCACCTGTGGTGCTTGGGGCGCAGTGGCCCCCCGCATCGGCTGCTCCTTCGCTCCATCAGCAGCCGCCTCGCAACTGGCGGTCACCGTCTGCAAAAGCTCCAGGAGCCTCACCTTCCACTCCGGCTGCACCGCGACCAGCGTCTGACCCACCGCGTAAGCCTCAGCAATGGCGCGATCCTGAGGAATCGTCATCAGGACGGGCAGCTCTTCCTGCTCGCAGAACTGCTCGACACCCAGGAACCCCGAGCCATGCCGGTTGATCACGACACCACAAGGCACACTCAAACCACGGCAGGTCTCGACCGCCAGGCGCAGGTCGCTGAGTCCGAAGGGCGTCGGTTCCGTGATCAGGATGCAGTAGTCGCTGTCGGCCACGGTCTCCTGCATGGGGCACGCGGTGCCCGGCGGCGCGTCTAGCAGGGACACCGATCTCTCGCGCACCAGACGCTTAACTGCCCGGGTCACCGGCGTCGCGCTCTGGGTTCCGACTTCCAGCTCGCCCGCGCCAAACTCGATCCCCTCCGGCGTATGTCCGCGGCGGACCATTCCCACGGGCCGAGGATGCTCGGTGATGGCGCCTCGCGGGCAGACATAGGTGCAAGCCCCGCAACCCGAGCACAACTGAGGGAAGGTCAGCACGGCTTGGCGGACCACCGCGATGGCGCTCATTTGGCAGACATCCGCGCACCGGCCGCAGCGCACGCACGCCTCCAGGTCCACCTGAGGGACGGGGATCTCTACCGGCTGCTCCTCCTCAATCACTGGGCGCAGGAGCAGGTGTGCGTTGGGCTCCTCCACATCCATGTCGAGCAGTTGCACGCAGCCAGGCCAGGCCTCCTGGGCCGCCAGGGCCAGGCTGGTTGTCAGCAACGTCTTGCCCGTGCCGCCTTTGCCCGCGGCGACAGTGATGGTCAGGCCTTGCCGGTCGCTTGAGCCCATGAGTCAGTCCCCCGATTCCGGACGGCTCTCCAACTTGTCGAGCTGCCGCCGCAAGTCCTGCAGTTGGGCCTCCAGGGCCTCCGTCTGCGCCTTGAGCTCTTGTGCATCTGGAGGAGCGCCGGACGGTACCGAGCCCGTAGGCCCCGGGGCGTTGCCGCCCATGCCCACACCACCACCCATACCCCGGCCGCCACCCATACCCCGGCCGCCACCCATGCCGCCACCCATGCCGCCACCCATACCGCCACCCATACCGCCACCCATACCGCCACCGGCCATGCCTCCACCGGCTATGCCGGAATGGGAGGCTACGTTAGCGCCGCCGATCTCCGCTAAGGTCCCTGCCCCTAGCGCCTCAACCACTTCGCGTACGGTGCCGCCCTGATGACCGTATGCCTTGATTCCGCCCGCCGCCAGTGTCTGGAAGGCGTTCGGCCCCAGGTTTCCGGCAATGACCGCCTCCGCTCCGGCGTTGGCGATTAGCTGAACCGCGGCGATGCCCGCGCCGGAGCCTTGCAGCGCCGCCGTGTTCTCCATCGCCCTCGATTCCATCGTCTCGGTGTCCACCAGCACGAAGTACCCACAGCGCCCGAACCGGGGTTCGCTCTGCGCTTCCAGGTCCGTCCCGCTTGCGGCTACGGCTACTATCATCTACCTCACTCCTTTGGGCAAGGCGTCCGGTACCAACAGGACGCCTTGCCGTGGCTGTTCACTGCTCGTCCAGGCCAGCGATCTGCTCCCGTAGGGCTTGCAGTTGGGCCTCCAGGGCCTCCGTCTGCGCCTTGAGCTTCTATGCATCTGCAGGAGCGCCGGACGGTACCGAGCCCGTGGGCCCCGGAGCGTCGCCACCCATGCCGAACTGGGAGGGCACGTTAGCGCCGCCGATCTCCGCTAAGGTCCCTGCCCCTAGCGCCTCAACCACTTGGCGTACGGTGCCGCCCTGATGACCGTATGCCTTGATTCCGCCCGCCGCCAGTGTCTGGAAGGCGTTCGGCCCCACGTTTCCGGCAATGACCGCCTCCGCTCCGGCGTTGGCGATTAGTTGAACCGCGGCGATGCCCGCGCCGGAGCCTTGCAGCGCCGCCGTGTTCTCCATCGCCCTCGATTCCATCGTCTCGGTATCTACCAGCGCGAAATACGCACAGCGCCCGAACCGGGGTTCGCTCTGCGCTTCCAGATCCGTCCCGCTTGCGGCTACGGCTACTATCATGTACCTCGCTCCTTTGGGCAGGGTGTCCGGTACCAACAGGACGCCTTGCCGTGGCTGTTCACTGCTCGTCCAGGCCGGCGATCTGCTCCCGTAGGGCTTGCAGTTGCTGCTCCAGCAGGTTGGCCTGTGCTTGCAAGAAGGCTAGCTCCTGCTGGGACCCCGGCTCGCCCGTCGGGGCCGTCGGCATGCCTTACCAGGCCGCAGCCATCGCCGGGTTGGACCACTGGCCTGTCATCAAGTACTCGGCACTCGGCCCTAGTCCACTGGGGCTGCGTCCCACCCAGCCCGGGCTGTATCCAAACCGCATCCACCCCGGCAGACCGGTGGCGTAATACATGTTGCGTCGTCGCATTTTGTTCCTCTCCTTTCGCTTACGTCTTGTCGTTTTGTGGGACCCTCAAGGGCCCAAAATCTCGTGATTTGCATCTCCGTCGATACGAATCTGCATCCCTGTGCTTATGGGTATGACCTCACCAGGGAACCTCGCCTGCAACACCTTAGTAGCGCGCTCCCCCGTGCAGTGGCCCGGCATCAGCGTTCGCACTCCTCGCGCGTACACCTCGGCGGCCAGATTGGCGACCTCCTCGTCGGGGGTGGCCAGCAGATGCAGGCCGCCGATGACGACTCGTGGCGGCCGCCCCGGGGCCACGGTCTCCGCCTGGCGCAGTATGTTCAGCAGCCCGGCATGGCCACACCCGGTGATCACCGCGCTGCAAGCTTGCAGGAGCGCCAGCAGAGAGAGGTCGTCTCGAAAGCTGTCAGGCAAGACACTGGTCGGCCCCCGGCGCAGCAACCTTGAGTCTGTCGGAGCCGCCGACGACTCCTGGGGTACCTCACCCGTGGTGACCAGGCCCTCCCCAATCTGGAGCGGCGACTCGGAAAGCTCGAAGCGCGCGCCCCGCGCCTCGTATTCGTCGCGGCTCAGCGGCAGGCCGATGTAGCGCATGCCTTCCCGACCGTTCTGCGCGTAGGTCTGGTCGAATACTCCGGGATGGGCAACCACGCGGGTGGGCCCTGCCTCCGCCAATACCGCCGGCAGACCCCCGGTATGGTCGTAGTGGCCGTGGCTGAGCACGATGGCGGCCAGAGAGCCGAGCGGCACCTCCAGCGCACGGGCATTGGCCACGACCGTGTCATCCGGCCCCGTGTCAAAGAGCACGCGCGTTTGCCCGTACGCCACCAGCAAAGCCAGGCCGTGGCCCGCTTGTACCTGCGGTCGAGCCGCGGTGTTCTCTTTCAACACGACTATACGCAGCGCACACTCCATGGTGATTTCAGGCCTCCTGGCCGTGCAAGCAGGAGCTGTCACCGGCTTCGAGCATGCCGCAAGCCAGGGCCTGCAGCGCTTCGAGGGCGTTGCCGGTCACGCCCGGGATGAACTCGATCCCGGCGGCGGCGAATAGCCCCTGCGCCCGCGGTCCGGCGCCCCCAGCCACCACCAGCTCCACGCCCTTCTGCCGCATGAGTTCGGGAAGCACCCCTGGCTCATGTCCCGGACTCTCCAGCCATTCTACCAAGGTAATGTCCGGGCTCTTGAGGTCGGCGATGAGGTATCTCTGACACCGCCCGAAATGTGGCGAGAGTTGGGTTCCGTCACAGGCCACTGCGACTTTCATAGCAAGCTTTCCCTCCGAGTGCGCAAGATGTATGTCATTAACATATGCCGGCTCCCACTAGCGCCAGGCCCGAGCCTGGCAAGAGAAGTTCACGTAGTCCGGTTAGACGTCACGAAGTCCTGCATGGCCTTCGCGTGACGGTCCAGCACGATCAACCAGTCCTGGAGATGCTGCTCGCCGACTTCAGTGATCTCGTACATACGCCGGTCTGGACCTCCCGCACCGCGCTGCCATTGCGATACCACGCAGCCCACCTGCTCGAGGGTCCGCAGTGTACGATAGACCACGGCGGCGTCGATCTCCGAATCGGTGAGGGCCCGCCGATTGGCCTCCTCGATGATCTCGTAACCATACCGGGCCTCGTGCCGGGCCAGCAGGCTGAGGATGACAGGCTCCACCAGGCGCGACACTCTCCCCAATCCGCACGAGCAAGGTCCGTATTGGGCTCCATGTCTACGGCACTGACCGCGTGGCAAACAGACCAGCTCCTTTTCTATATGTTTTTAGCATATAGCGAAGGCTTTGTCAAGTGGTTCTCTGTGGCATTTTGTCCTGCCCCGGCGCTCCAGCCGTGGAAGTCCACCATCTCGAAGAGCACCCGGACCTTGCCGTGCTGTTGGATGAGGCGTTCGAGTTCCGGCACGAAGTGGTCGTAGTCCTCGCCGGTGAGGCGATCCGTGACCTGGACCTCCAGGACTTTGCCGCCGTCGGTCTCCTGCAGTTTCACTGACATAGCCGGGCTCCTTAGGGTGATGCAGTTGCCTAGGTTGACTCCGGCGGGACGCGGAGGTTCAATTGACGGGAGAGAGGTGTGGCTGCTGGTGGAGAGTGGGTGTGGTGGAGGCGGAGCGGTCAGGGCAAGCGGGGAGGGTCCGCCCCCTTGACGCGAGTCTCTGATTTGTGTTTGATGTGCGCGTGGGGCCGGGCGCTGTCGTCTTTTTGCGCGCCACACTCTTGTCTCGAGGGGAGCAACCTCATGCGTTTGATCGCCTCGCTGGCTCTCGCTCTCTGCCTCGTTGTGCCATTGTTCGCGCAGGACCCGTACTCTGTCGACTGGGCTACGGTCGTCAAGATCACGCCCCAGAGTGATCCCATGCAGATGGAGGCGCTCAAGCCGCTGCTGGCTACCGATACGCAGGAGCGAGTGGCGGGCAACTGGGGCTATGTCCCGCCGGCCGGAGGGGAACCCCTCCCAGATAACCAAGGACGAGTACATCCAGCTAGCCGAGACCTTCCCCGGCATGTCGTATTACCTGGACACCTACACCAAGGACCCCGACAAGCCCAACGGGAACGGCTACGAGGCCGTCCCGATATTCATTGCCAAGTACAAGCAGACCGGCGACCATAAGTGGCTGGAGTACGCGGTGACCTGCGTCAAGAAGTACTGCCTCGCCACCGACGAGGAAGTGAAGAACCTCAAGGCCGCGCCGGGGGCGGACGGCAACTTGTCGTCGTACTGGCGCTACGACCTGGCCTACGTGATGATCCCGCTGCTGGAGGTCCAGGGCACCCCGGAGTTTGACGAGATGACGCAAGCCCTGGGCAAGTCCTTCGGCGAGCGGGCCAACGTCTGGCCGCTGGCACCCTTCCGGGGGGCGTACAACATGGCGATTGACGCCGCCTTTTGGTATGACCTGGCCGTCAAGTACAACCCCGACATCCCCCGCGCGAAGGAGCTGAAGGCGTACGCCGACGACATTTGGGCCTTCTGGGACGAGATGTGGGATAGCGAGGAGGACGACCCGAACTACACGACCGGCAATATGATCGTGCTGCACGCCTGGGCGCTGCTGCGCGGGGAGAAGTGGTGGGAGGACCCCAAGCGAGCGACGATGTGGCGCGACTACGCCGAGCAGGTAGGTAACGACGGCTCCTGGCCGGCCTACGGCGACGGCGGGAATATCGGTCGCTATTTCATCGCGCAGATGATCTCGGAGATGAGCGCGAAGTACCTGCAGGACGGGCGGTACAAGTGGCTCGCGCACCGGGCCTTCTGGAACGGCAAGGAGCGGATCAAGCCGGTGTGCATCGGCATGGGCTACGCGCCGGTGATGTACTCCGCCCTGGCCTACCTGTTTGCCGACGACACCATCAAGGAGGTCCCACCCTCCGCGGGCGTGGTGGAGACCACTCGACACTGGCACGATCTGACGCCGTCCACCGTCCGCAGCGGGGGGGGGAGCTGGTTTGTGCAGAAGGACCAGGTCATTCCCTCCAAGCTGATGTTCCGGGGCGGAAGCGGGAGCCTGGATAGCTACCTGCTGGTGCAGGCCAATCAGCAGAGCGGGCACGGGCATACCGACTCCAGCGCTATTCTGGGCTACGGCGGGGACCTGGCCTATTACCTCAACTACGCGACACTAAGGCTGGACAACTACATGGAGGCGCACAACCTGATGGCGCTGCGCAACCCGGCGACCCCCGAGAGTCCGTGGCCCAGCAGCGGCCCCGGCGGCCTGTACTGTACGGAGGAGGTGACCGTCCCGGTCAAGGGCACGACCTCAGACGCCTCCTACGCGCGGGTGCATGTGCAGGAGTACCCCGGCCAGCCGGCCACGCCGGAGTTGTGGAAAACGGTGCAGGAGTGGAAGGGCAACTGGAACCTGGAGAAGGCCATCGGCTACAAGAACTGGCCGGTGCGGGAGGACCGCTCGGTGGTGTTCCTGCACGACAAGCCGGGGCTGCGGCAGTTCACGGTGGTGCGGGACGTCATCACGCCCACGATTGAGGTTCCGGCGATGCTGGGGCCGAACTGGACCTTCGGGGAACTGGGCCAGGCGGGGACCAACTGGGTCAACGTCTGGATGCCCAAGGTACTCAACGGCTGGTTCGGAAGCCTGCAGAAGATGCCGGACGGGAGCCTGTACAAGCTGGCGCCAATCACCACCGCCGCGCGCGACTTGCTCATCTGGTTCGTGCCACAGGGAGAGGCGACGCTGCAGATTGAGAAGCTGCACCAGGACCGCAGCGGCTACGACTGCTACGTGCCGCTCAACAGCGATATCAACCTGCGGCTGCGGGCCTGGTACTGGCGCACCGGCACCTGGTCGGCGGGCCAGCCGCAGGCCTTCACCACCGTGCTTATGCCGCACGCGCCTATCGCTGACGCCGGCCCGCTGGCGGAGAGTATCACCGTCCTCAGCGACAAGCCGGAGACGACGGCCCTACGGGTGAAGGAGGGCGATACAGAGCGGCTGGTGATCCTCAACTCCGGCGGCAAGCGGGCAAACGTGGGCTCGATAGTCTTCGAGGGCGAGGCGGCAGTGGTGACGTATCTGAAGGGGCGTCGGACGCACTTCTCGGCCTGGAAGACCAAGTTCATCTCCCTGGACAACACGCCGTTCTTCCGCAGCGAGAAGCCGGCGAGGGTGGATGAGGATATCAAGTAGGGGGAGACTGCAGGCCGCGTTCGACGCTGGCCTGGAAACCGGCGCCCGGTAGCAGGCGCGGAAGGGCTTCCTCATGGAGGGCAGGCCCGCCCCTAGGAGGGCATAGCGCCTGCACCCCGCACCGGCGAGACACCGGTGCCACCCGGAGGGACGCAGGCTGGGACGCCTGCGCTACCCGGAGGGGGCTTGGCCCCACGCCTCGATGAACCTCCCTAGTACCTCCGCCCCTTGCCTGATCTCCTCCATCGCGATCTGCTCCTGGTTGGAGTGGGCGAAGCGGAGGGTGCCGGGGCCGAAGACAGCCGTGGGTATGGCTAGCTGGTTGTTGTAGAACCACGAGTCGCAGGAGGCGGTCATGGCCGTGACTTCCGTCTCCAGGGCCGCGGCGGCGCAGGCCTGCTGGAGGGTGGTCACCAGGGGATGGGCCGGGTCCAGCACGTGCGCATCGTGGCGGTACATGAAGTACAGATCGAAGTTGTCGCGCAGGTAGTCGTCGCCCTCGTCCAGGATCGCTTGCCTCATCTCCTCGGCCACTTGCTTCCAGGTCTTGTTGGGCAGCAGGCCCAGGACGCCCTCCAGCACGGCCTGGCTGGGAACAGTGGCGGGCCAGTCGCCGGCCCGGCAGCGGCCGAAAGTGATAGGCATGGGGTTCTCGAACTGGTCGAAGAACTGCAAGCCTCGCGAACCGGCCAGCAGCCGGTCGTGGTAGCCCTCCAGGATCTCCATGACCCGGGCCGCCATCTTGAGCGCGCTGACGGTGGCCCCGGCCTGGCCGCTGTGCCCAGCGCGGCCTCGGCAGGTGACGCGGAACCACACCGCGCCTCGCACGGACGAGAGTATCTTCCCCGCCGTCGGCTCCATCACGAGGCAGCCGTCGGCCTGCTCACCCCGACGGATCATCGTCAGGGACCCGTTACCGCCGACTTCCTCCTCCACCACCAGGTGCGCCATCAGGTCGCCGGGCGGGGTGACGCCGGCTTCCTGCAATGCCGCCAGCAGCAGCCAGAGCGTGGCGATCTGGCCTTTGGCGTCGCAGGCCCCGCGGCCGTAGACGACGCCGTCCGCCACGCGCGGGTCGAAGGGGCGTTCCTGGCCCTCGGAGGCGGGGACTACGTCGGCGTGGGTGTTGAAGAGGAGGGACTTGCCGCCCCGGCCGGGGACGCGGACGCGCACGTTGAAATGGCCATCGTAGGTCAGGTCGGGTATGGGGTCACAGTAGTCGGGATCGGAGGGGAGGTCGGCGGGAATCGGTACGCGCTCCACCTCCGGGGCGACCTGGGCGAAGCGCTCGGCGAGGAAGGCGAGGACCTCCTGCTCCTGGCCGGGAGTCGACGGGAAGCGGATGAGGTCGCAGAGGAAGTCCTGCGCGGCCGGGAGGAGGGTGGTGAGGGCGGAGGTGAGGTTGGGCATGAGGTGGGTCCTTTCGGGATGGCGTAAACGCGGCGGGCGGGGGGGCCGGCCCTACAGGTGCATCAGTACGTCTTCCATGATATCCAGTGACTCGTGGGCCTCGGCTTCGGTGATCACCAGGGGCGGGGCTACGCGGACTACGTTGCCGAAGATGCCTACCGAACCGACCAGGAGGCCGTGCTGGGCCGCTTCATCTATCACCCGGCGGACCAGGTCAGGGGCAGGCTCCTTGGTGTTCTTGTCATGAACCAGCTCCAAGCCCATGACCAGGCCCTGACCGCGCACGTCTCCAAGGTAGGGGCACTTCTCCTGTATCTCCAGCAGGCGGGACTTCATCAGGTCGCCCATGCGGGCAGCGTTCTCCACCAGGTTCTCCTGCTGGAGTATCTCCAGGACGGCGATGACCGCGGCCGAGGAGACCGGGTTGCCGCCGAAGGTGCTGGACATCTCCCCGGGGCCAAGCGCGCCGATGACCTCCGCCTCAGCCATCAGCGCCGAGACGGGGATGCCGCTGCCGATGCCCTTGCCGATGGCCATGAGCTGCGGACGAAGGTCTTCCCATTCGGCGGCGTACATCTTGCCGGTGCGGCCGTAGGACGATTGCACCTCGTCGAGGATGAAGATGATCCCCTGCTCGCGGACCCAGTTCTCCAGGCGCTTGAGGTAGCCGACGGGCGGGAAGATGAAGCCGGCGGCGCCCTGGTAGGGCTCGATGATCAGGCCGGCCAGGCTGCCGGTGGAGGAGGCTTGCACCAGCGACTCCATCAGGTCAAAGCATTCCATGCTACAGCTCTCGCAACTCATCCCCAGCGGGCAGCGGTAGCAGTAGGGGTAGAGGGTCTTGATGACGCCGGGCATGATGGGGCCATACTGCTTCTTGGGCCCGGCCAGGCCACCGGCGCCGGCGGCGGCGTAGGTGCGGCCGTGGAACCCGCCGGTGAAGGAGATGATCTCGTAGTTGCCGGTGTAGCGTTTGGCGATGCGCATCGCCCCCTCCACGGCCTCGCTCCCGGTGGAGAGGAAGAAGGTGCGGTCGAGGTTGGGCGGGGTAGTCTCGACCATCATCTTCGCCGCGCGGATGCGCTCGGCCGTGGGGCTCTCGTAGTTGTTGAGCAAGCGCCCGGCCTGGGTGCGGACGGCCTCCACGAGATGCGGGTGGCAGTGGCCGACGTTGGCAACCAGGACGCCGGAGGTCCAGTCGAGGAAGACGTTGCCATCGACGTCGGTGACGACGCAGCCCGAGGCATGGTCCCAGACGACGGGGGCCTGGTAGCCAACGCAGTTGGCCTCGTATTGGTGCCACTCGGCTAGCAGGGCAGCGCCCTGCGGGCCGGGGAGGGGGGAGGATACGTGAGTTATGGGAGGCATGGATGGGTCAACTCCTGACGGGTCTGATGCGGCCTGTAGGGCGCGGGCTCGTACCGCGCCCGGCAGACCATGAATATACCGGGCAACCACGAAAGGGCGGATGGTTTTCTCAGGTCAGCGGCAGCCCGGACAGGCGTTCCTTACGCCCAGGCGCGGCGCGGTACGAGCCCGCGCCCTACAAGAAGACGTCCCTACGCGGGTTTGTTCACCCAACACCGCGGCCCTTCCCCGCGCACGAAGCGGTCTACGTCCTCGACGATGTTCTTGCGAATGGCCTGGTTGGCCTCCTCGCTGGCCCAGGCCAGGTGCGGGCTCAGCAGTGCGTTCTCCAGGGGGAAGAGCGGGTAGGTGGTGGGCGGGGGCTCCACGTCGTAGACGTCTATCGCCGCGCCGGCAATCTGCTTGGTGCGCAGGGCCGCGGCCAGGGCCTCGTGGTCTACGATGGGGCCGCGGGAGCTGTTGATAAGGTAGGCGGTGGGCTTCATCATCGCCAGAGTGGTGGCGTTGACCAGGTGGCGCGTCTCGTCATTGAGGGGTGTGTGGCAAGTGATGAAGTCGCTGCCCCGGAAGACGGTCTCGTGGTCAGTCAACTCGATCCCCAGAGCCTCGCGCCGGCGCTCGGAAAGGTAGGGGTCGCAGATCAGCCAATTGAAACCGAAGGATTGCAGCTTCTGGTAGACGCGGCTGCCCACGCGGCCGCAGCCGATTAGGCCGATGGTCTTGCCAGCCAGGCGGTACAGGGGCATGACCTCGGAGAAGTCCCACTGGCCGGTGGCGCTGGACTGCTCCAGGCACTTGCGGCCGGGGAAGAGCTTGCGGGCGCTGGCGAACAGCAGGGCGATGGCGTGCTCGGCGACCTCCTCCACGCAGTAGTCGGGCTGGTAGCCGAACATGATCCCCGCTTCGGTGAGGGCGTCCACGTCCACGTTGTCGTAGCCGATGCCGTGGCGGATGACCAGCTTGACCTTCTCCCAGCGGGAGATGAGGTCGCGGTTGATGGGGGCCATGTTGACTAGGACGATATCGGCATCTTTGGTCTGGGCGGCCAGTTCCTCCACGGGGGCGGACTTAAGCTGGTGGTACTCAAAGTCCACGCCGCGCTGCTGCATTTGCTCGACTTCCCAGTCGAGGTCGGGTTCGATGTAGTCGGTGACGACAAACTTGATGCGATCGGGCATGAGTATGGATCTCCTTGGGTTCGGTTGAGGGCAGGGGCCGCGCAGGAACTGAGGGTCCCTCAGTCCTCTAGGAGTCTCGGGATCTCCTGCTCTTTTCCGCCTTCCTCCGCCGAGACGTAGGCAGCGTAGATGGTGGCGGTGGTGTCTAGGGCGAGAGCGAGATCGCTCTGGGGCTGCCTCCGGCCGGCTATGCACTCCAGGAAGTCCTGCAGCTCGGCCTGGTAGCCCATGGTGAAATGCTCGTCGGGGGCGACCGGGGACCAACCCTCTTTGGTGCTGATCTTCTCGACAGTGTAGATGTCCGCAAAATTCTCCCCGCACGGGTTGAAGGTGTCCATCAGGTCGTTGGGGTTAAGCCGGCAACGGGCACGATGGTTGTTGGCAAAGACCTCCACGTAGTCGTATATGCCGCCCAGGACCAGCTCGCAGGTGATCACGTCCGCCACCGTGCCGTCCTCAAAGACCACGTGCATCTGGCCGTAGTCCTCGATGTCGTGGTAGTCGGTGCGGAGGAAGCCCTGGTCGTCGTAGTCGGGCAGGCGGGTTATTTCATGCGTGCGGGCGGAGACACTTACCGGGCGCAGCGGGCGGCCCAAGCGGGTGAGGCCCTCGACGCGCTTGAGGTACAAGAGCGCCCCCAGTGGGTGGCAGCCCTTGCCGATCAGCGACCCGCCTCCGGCGAAGCGCCAGATGCCGTAGACCGGCGAAGCCGAACCATTATGCGACTCCTCCCCATACATGCGCAAGACCTGGGCGCGGGTCTTCTCCAGAATCTCACGCTCCTTTTGCACCGCCGGGGCGTAGACGAAGTTCTCGGCGTAGCCGCAGATCACGCCGGCGGAGGAGACGGCGGCGGAAAGGGCGGCGAGGGAGTCCATGACGGCGGCGAGCATGGGAGACTTGGGGGCGAGGTCCCCGCGCCAGGGGGAGGCCTGACTCCCGGCCCCCGCTCCTGCCGGGAGCGGGGGTTCCGAGGGGCCGAAGTAGCCCGTCAGCGGCTTCTCGATGATGAAATGCTTGCCGGCCGCGGCGGCCTGGAGTATCTGCTCCTGGTGGACAGAGGGTGGGGAGAGGATGTCGAGGACGTCTACATCCTGCAGCAAGGCCTCCACCGAGTCGTAGGCCCGCAGGCCCCGGGCGGCGGCGAAGGCCTCGCGGCTCTCAGCGCGCAAGGAGGTAAGGCCGACGATCTCCAGCGGCACGCCGTAGACGCGGCGCAAGCACTCCACATGGTAATCGGCGGCAAAGCCCGCGCCAACCAGGCCGATGCGCAAGGGTTTCATGAGTATCGTCTCGCTAAGGGGGAACCGGCGGCAGCCCGGCGTTGTTGTTCGTGGTATCTTCGCGGGGCACGGGGGGATTCCTCCCTGCCGCCGAGCCCGGGCCGAGCGCATACCATAGGCGGCCGAGAAGGCCCTGTCAATATTTTATCAACCACAAGAAGGTATCTGGGCAGGGCACGGAGAAGAGACCGACCGCTGCCGATTCTAGGACTGCGCTGTAGTGCCAGCCCCGTAAGGATCGTCCGCAAGCTCTCCCTGCAAATAACTGGTTGTGTGAGGGCGCGTGGGTGTGTCCCAATGGGGGGGACGGGCCGGACAGGTCCCGTCCCGCTACTGCGCACGGATCACCTCTACGGCCCCCTCCAGGTTAGCAGACGGTACATGCCTGACGACAATCGCACAACTTACCTGCCCGGCATTACCCTGCGTTCGGTAGCGACCAGCGTGCTTTGCTTGCTGGTGGCGGGGATGTATCTGCAGATCGCCGAGGTCATACTGGGCGCCACCAACGCCATGGCCGAGCACGCGCTGCCGGTGCCGGCGATGGTGGTCTTCGTCGGGCTGACGCTGATCGTCGGGATCATCTACGCCCTGACTCGTTTCCGGCTGCTGACCAAGCCGGAGGTGCTGTGCGTGCTGGTGGCGATGCTGATCGCCGGGCCGATGATGACGCAGGGGATGTGGCACCGGCTGGTGGGGCTACTGGCCGCGCCGCCCAAGTCAGAGTCCTTCCAGTTCATCGACGCCTACAACGACAAGCTCTGGCCACACGGGCCGAATCTGGTACCGAAAGGCCTGGATCAAGCCCAGGAGAAGGACCTGAAGGTCACCGGCAACCCGCCGACCTGGCAGGAAGTCGAGTACGAGACCGGCCGCAAGGCGACGCTGCCAGTGCTGGCCAACCAGAACAAGGGCGAGGTCAGCTCCGTTACCCTCACCATTCCCCTCAAGCGCGAGGGCAAGCCGCACCTGATTCCCGGAGAGCCTTACCTGATCAGTTTCCTCGCCAAGCCGGACGACCTGGCGCCGGATGCCTTCTTTTTCTGCAGATTGCATAATGATGGAGGAGAGAAGTTCGCGGAGGTCATCAACTCCAAGGAGAAATCCAAGGTTACCTTCCTGCACCAAAAGGGGTTCCTGCGCGTGGGGACGTACGGGACGGTCGTGGGGGCGGAGGCCAAGGACTCGGTGCAGATGGAGTTGGGGCTGAGCGGAACGGGTTCACTGGCGGTGTACGACCCCAAGCTGTTTAGCGTCGCGGCGATGGAGCACATCTACACCGGGCGGCGGCTGATCAAGCAGAGCGAGTATGACAAGCTGCCGGAGGCGGAGCGGGCGGGGCTAGTCCCGCAGCCGGACAACATGATCAGCCCGGCCGGGGTGTGGTTCCTGACCACCGGCTACATTCCCCTGAAGCCGTGGCTGACCCCGGCGATTGCCTGGTCGACGCTGATCTTCCTCATCCTGCTGGCGACACTGGCGCTCAACGTCATCATGCGCAAGCAGTGGGCGGAGAACGAGCGCTATCCCTTCCCCCTGTTCCAAATCCCCTACGCCCTGATTGGGCATGAGGACGAGAGCCCCCGGGCGGCCTTCGCGGCCATCTGGAAGAATCCCTACCTGTGGATCGGGTTCGGCATATCCTTGGCCTGGTGTATGGTCAAAGGGTGGCACTTCTACAACAACAACATCCCGCCAATGAACCCGGAGATCGGGCTCAAGCAATACATCACCGACCCGCGCTGGGGGCAGATGTGGGAGGTCACCTTCACCGTCAAAGCCCTGTTCGTGAGCCTGGCGATGTTCATGGAGCTCAACGTCCTGCTCAGCCTGGTGGTGGGGTTTTTCATCTACCGGTCGCTGTTCTGGATCGGGGAGTTCACCAACCTCAAGACCTACACCGGCTATCCCTTCCGCTATGAGCAGGCCATCGGGGCCTACCTCGCCTACGCGGGCGTGGTGGTGTTCTTCACGCGCAAGTACCTGTGGCGGGTGTTCAAGCAGGCCTTCGGGCGGGAGAATGCGCAGTCGGCCAAGGTGGAAACCTTCTCCTACCGGGTGGCCATCATCTTGCTGCTGGCATGTTTCCTGGGGGCGGCGGGGTGGGCGGCATGGCTGGGAGTGTCGCGCTGGGTCATCCTGCTGTACTTCGCCTTCCTGGTGCTCATCGGTTTCGTGGCCTCCAAGCTGCGGGCCGAGGCGGGGTTTGTCTTCGGCTACTTCACGCCCTACAACGCCATGCTATTGCTGACGCTACTGGGCGGGATGACAGTCTTCGGGGCCAGCGGGATAATGGTGTGCCTGATCGCCTCGGGGTTCATCACGGTGACGGTTTTCTTCCTCATCCCTGGTGTGCAGCTGGAGTTGATGGAATTCGGCAGGCGCTACAGAATCGTGCCGCGGCATGTACTTTACACCTGCATACTTGGCATCCTGGGCGGGCTGTTCATCGGCGGCTGGGTGTTCCTTTCCAACGCCTACGCGATAGGCGGGGACAACATCAAGTACCAGTGGGCCTTTGACCAGAACTGGTTCTTCGGGTCCTACCGGTCGGAGTTGTCGGCAGCCAGCAGTGAGTTCCAGCGGGCGAGCGAGGGGATACAGATCTCCAAGGCGGCGCCGCCCGCCAACTGGGGCTATGCCTTTGGGGGGCTGCTCACGGTTATCGTCGCCGTCTTGCGGCAGCTATATGCAGGATTCTGGTTCCACCCGATCGGGTTGATACTGGGGTCGTCGTACTACGTAGAGGGAGTATGGGGGAGCGTGCTGGTGGCGTGGATCATTCGCAGTGTGGTATTGCGTCTGGGCGGCGCAGCGACGGTCAAGAACAAGTTACTGCCCTTCTTCGCAGGCTTCTTCCTGGCGGCGGTGCTCAGCGTACTGATCTGGGATATGTACGCCTGGCATCTGCAGACCCAGGGAGTGGAACGACTGTATAGCGGAATGCCTTAGGGACAACAGGCACAACGCCAGAGAGAACAGCAGGGGACACCGGTGCAGAGCCCGGTGCTGCTGGGAATGCGTATCGTCGTATAGGGAGATATGAAAGAACGCGGCTCGGGCATAATTGGGCAGATAGTGACGGCGGTGGCGCTGATCGTCGTGACCTTTGTGGCCATCGGTATCTTCCTGCACGTATTCGCGCCCAAGCCCTATGAGTCAAAGGTGGCGCCCTTCAGCGGGTACGATCCCGCACCGATGCAGAGCGCGGTGGCACCGACAGCGGTGCGGGCGACCATGGATACCATCGTGGACTTCGGCTCACGCTTCATGGGGCAGCCGGGGTTCTACAAGACCGAGGAGTTCATTAAGGCCCAGTACGAGGCGGCGGGGCTGGAAGTCCTCGAGCAAGATATTGACACCCCCGCCCCACGCACGACGCTCGCCGAAGTCCTCTCCCCCACCGGGGAGCGGCTCCCCGCCAAGCTATACCCCTTCATGCCCAACCAGATGCAGCCGATGGTGACGCCGGAGGAAGGCCTGACCGGCGAGCTGGTGCTGCTCAACGATGAGGTGCTGCGCACCCGGCCCAGCTTCCTGGGTGTCATCGGGCTGCTCAACAACGCGGACAAGGCGCCGGAGGGCTTCGGGTACGACTGGATCAAGTACGCACAACTGGGCATCTCGGCGCTGATCATCACCCATCCGGACGGGATGGACAAGATCGTCTGGTCCAGCACGGCCACGATGACCTCCACCAACCCCGTGAACTACGTGCGGTTGGTGGCGACGCCGGATATCTTGGGGTATGTGGGGCAGCAGATCACGCTGCGGGTCAAGACCGAGTACGCACGGGTGGCCAGCCGGACCATCGTGGCCCACCTGCCGGCGAAGCAGGAGGCCAAGGAAGTGGTGGTGGTCTGCTCCACTTACGATGCCGCTAGCCTGCTACCGGATAGCGCGCCGGGGTTCGCCAATGCGCTCTCGACGGCGACGACGCTGAACATGGCGAAGGCCTTCCGCGGCTACCAGTCCGCACTGCGGCGCGATGTGATCTTCGTCAACCTGGGGGCGGGGGTGGTAGCGCAGGACGCGCTCAACGAGCTGCTGTGGGCAACCGGGACCGCGATCAACCCGGCCTCGCGGCGCCCGGAGATCGTGGTCCTACAGAAGGAAAACGAGACGCGACTCAAGCAGGTGCAGGAGGTGCAGGACTGCTTCAAGGACCCGGACTTTGCCTCCGATCCCAACGCGACGGCGCAGAAGAAGGCCGGGCTACCCCCGGCGACGCGAGCCTTCCTGGAAGAGCAGTCCAAGTACGTCCTCAACACGCTGGTCTTTGAGTTGTCGGAGGACCTGCTGCAGGCCAAGCTGGTCTTCGAGCGTGAGGGCGGCAAGGACCTGTCTCTCCCCTCCTATGCGGCGTACCAGGTCGTGAAGGAGAAGTACGACGCGGCCTTCTCGTCGGCGGGGTACAACTTGGGGAAACTGCTAGCCACCAAGGCCGACTTCGTGCGGGACTACCGGATACAAGACCTGCTGCAGGCGCGATTTGAAGAGCTGCTGGCCTTCCACCAGGCGCAGCAGAGACGGCTGGAGCAATCGCTGGCCCTGCACGATCTCTTCCGGCAGTATAGCGGGGTGCTGGTGATCTGCCCGCAACTAGTCACCTCCGGGGACCGGAAGCTGCCGGAGACGATCAGTTTCTCGATGGGCCAGGACACCAAGCACGGGGAGCAGGCGCAGGCCCTCAAGAACCTGCTGACCGACGCGGTGGCGCGACTGGGGGTGGCCCAGCAGATCACGCTGGATTTCGTGGGTAAGGACCAGGGCTCGAAGGTCAGTACGACTACCAGCCTGATCCCGCTGGCAGCGGCGTTGTGGTCGGCATACTCCTACCCGGCCTATAGCGTGGTCAACGGCACGGGGCTGTACGCCGAGTGGGCCGACCCGGTGGAACACCCCACCTCACGGGACCTGGAGAGCATCCACTACTCGCTGGCGGTGCTGGGGGAGGCGACGCTCTCGGCAGCGCTAGGCAACGGGCGCTTCACTAGCCTAACTACCTCGCGCTGGATCCAGGACTACTACGGCCGGGTGTACTGCTCCAACGTTGGGGAGTCGATCATCCCCAACTACCCGCTCAAGAACGCGCTGATAGCCACCAAGCAGTGGGGGGCGCCGCTGGGCTGGTACCCAGGCTGGTTCCCACAGCGGATCTTCCTGACCGACCCCTACGGGCGCTACGATCATCGTTCTTCCCCAGGAACGCTGCAGTCCAACCCCTGGCTGCTTTCCCCGGACTGCGCCGGCTATGGCCGGGACGGGGTCATCGCCTACATGAAGGACGAAGGGCTGTCGGCCCAGTCGATCTACAAGTCGATGGAGATTCCGGGCAATGCGCTGAACAGGCCGATAAACCTGGTGGCATACCGGGCCGCCCCGGTGTCGATCATGGATATGATCAACCCACAGACCTTCAAGCCCTTCAGCGCGGCGACGCTGATCAGCGAGAAGAGCCTGGCGGCCTTCCCCAGCACCAATCTGAACATGGACGACGGTATCTGCACGACCTTCGTCAAACCCGACGAGCGGTTTTACGTGACGCTGAAGGCGGGGTCGGTACAGAACGAGTTGGTGCAGGTGATCCGCTCGTTCATGCTGGGGACGGCCCTGGAGGATGCGCTGGCTCAGCAGCCGGTGGCGGGCTTGGGCAAGGAGATCCAGGGGGCGGGGTACCTACCGGCGGATACGCCGCGAGTGCTGGGCGTGCCGATGGAGATCGCCAAGTCGATGATCTTCGTCAACGGACGGCGGCTGGCGCTGGCGGACAACTACGGCATGGCGGACGAGCGGACCAAGCAGTTCCAGACCAAGTCGGTGGAGCTGGCCGAGGCGGCTGCCGATCCGAACGAGCCCGAGCACGCCGCGGTGTTACAGGCGCGCGACTCGGCCACCTATGCCACGCTCAACCACCCGGTGCTGCGTCAGACCATCTCCGAGGCGGTCGTGGGCATCCTGTGGTACCTGGGACTGCTGGTGCCGTTTGTGTTCTTCTTCGAGAAGCTGGTCTTCGGCTTCAACGACATCCGCAAGCAACTGGGCGCCAACCTGATAATCTTCCTAGTGGTCTTCGGTCTGCTGCGCATGCTGCACCCGGCCTTCATGATGCTGCGGTCGCCCACGATGATCCTGCTGGGCTTCCTGATCTTCCTGTTCTCGACGGGGATCACGCTGCTGTTCTGGGGCAAGTTCCAGCAGAACCTGGAACAGGTCAAGCAGGCGCGGGGGCAGGTGACAGCGGCGGAGGTCAACCGCATGGGGGTGGTGGGCACCGCCTTCATGCTGGGTCTGAACAACATGCACCGGCGCAAGCTACGCACCGGCTTCACCTGCGCCACGCTGATCCTGCTGACCTTCGTGATGATCTGCTTCACCTCGATCCGCAGCGATATTGTGGATCAGGCTACGGCGGTGGGCAAGGCACAGTACATCGGCTTCCTGGTGAAGAACGAAAAGTTCATCCCGCTGAGCGACGCCGAGCTGTTCGCCATGCAGACCAAGTACGGCGAGAAGTACGCGATAACGCAGCGGGTGATGTACGTGGGGACGGAGGAATGGCCCGCCAATGAGCGCAACAATCCCACGTTGGAGCTGATCTACGAGACGGGGCCGGACCAATCGCGCTCGGTGAACGGCGACAGCCTCCTGCTCTTCGGCGCCAAGGAGCCGCTGGTAAAGCACATGAAGTTCCTGACGCCGAACTGCTGGTTCACCGAGGCCCAGCAACAGGCCCAGACCGGGGATATCCCGGTGATCATCTCCGACGCCATGGCCGACAAGCTGGGGATTAACCCGCAAATGGTGGAGCAAGACGGGCTCACGGCCGCGCTCAACGGGCAGAAGTGCCTGATCCAGGGGATCTTTGATTCTGCGACGCTCAACGAGCTCACCGACCTGGACGGCAAGACGCTGCTGCCCTTCGACATCACCGCCTTCGCCAACGTTAACAAGTCGGCTGATCCCAGCACCGGGGTGCTAACGGTAATCGCCGAGGACACCGACCCGCGGATCGACGCGGCTAAGATCATCCTGGCGCCAGCTCGGCCGATGGCGCTGACGGTGGATACGTCGTCCCGGATCATCAACTCCATCGCCGTGGTGCTGCGCGAGGGGACGCCGTACAAACAGGCCAAGTCGGTGATCGACTCGTACCTGGAGCAAAGCGGCAAGGCGACCTACTACGGGCTGGACAACTACGCCTTCCTGGGCAAGCGGACGCGGCAGTCCACGCTGCTGGGCTCGATTGACATGCTGATCCCGCTGGTGATCGCGGCCCTGACCGTGCTCAACACCATGAAGGGCTCGGTCTATGAGCGGCGGGATGAGATCTTTGTGTACAACGCGGTGGGGATCGCGCCGCGGTACATCTTCTTCATGTTTTTCGCCGAGGCGTTCGTGTACGCGGTGGTGGGATCGGTGCTGGGGTACCTGCTCAGCCAGGGCACGGGCACGGTTCTGACCTTGACCGGATATACCGGCGGGCTGAATATGACCTTTACGTCGGCGACGACGATCTACGCGTCGCTGGCGATTGCGGCCTCGGTATTCGCCTCCACCTACTATCCGGCCAAGTCAGCAATGCAGATCGCGGCGCCGGCGGAAGACGCCGGGTGGCAGCTGCCCGAGCCGGAGGGCGACGTGGTGGGCTTCAACCTGCCCTTCACCTTCGATTACCGTGACCGCATCGCGGTTTTGTCCTTCTTCCACAAGTACCTGGTGGACCACGGCGAGGGCAGTTCCGGAGCCTTCTTCGCAGGGCCGCCGGTTCTTGGAATCTCAGACCGGACCGATCCGCTGGCCGATGACGGTTACATCCCGCAACTGGCAGTTACCATTTGGTTGAAGCCCTTTGATCTGGGGGTGTCGCAACACATCGTCATCAGCCTGCCCACGGACCCGGAAACCAAGGAACATGTCGCCAACGTGCAGATGAATCGGCTATCGGGGTCGCTGGAGAACTGGAAGCGCACCAACCACGGCTTTGTAACGCTGGTGCGGCGGCACTTCCTGTACTGGCGGGCGGTGGGTCCGACGGAGCGGGCGGCAATGTTCGTAGAGGCCCGGGAACTGCTCCAGGCGGACCTCGGCGCAAAGGAGGGTGAGCATGGCTAAGGCCCCCCTGGATACCGACCTGGAAAGGTACCGTACGCTCCTGGAGACCCCGACCGAGTTCAAGGACGGGTTCAACTGGACAACCGTCGTAGGAATCGTCTTCTGCGGGCTGGTGATGCTGCCGGGCTCCATCTATCTGGGGCTGATGACCGGCGGCAGCATGGGTGCGGCGGCGACCTGGGTGACGGTGATCCTGTTCAGCGAGATCGCCCGACGCGCACTCAAGACGATGTCGAAGCAGGAGCTCGTAGTCCTGCTGTACGCGGCGAATATCATGATCGCCGGCATTGCGATGTTCCCCGGTGGGCCCTTCGGGCAGTTCATCTACCGGGCGTACCTGGTGAGCAGTGACGCGGCGCGCGACGCGGGGATGAGCGAGGGCTTCCCCAGCTGGTTTGTGCCCCAGCCGAGCAGCCCGGCGATCCTCGAGCGCAATCTCCTGCATTCCGACTGGATGGTGCCCATCGGCATCGCCCTGTTCGTGATGGTCCTGGGCCTGATCAGCCGATATACCTTTGGGTACTTGCTGTTTCGGCTGACTTCAGACATCGAGCGGCTGCCCTTCCCGCTGGCGCCGATTAGCGCGCAGGGCGCGATGGCGTTGGCCGAGACTGATGAGGTCCAGGAGGAGAAGAAGACCAGCGTCGCGACCTCCCTCGCCGCCTGGGGCAAGGGTGCGACGGCCAAACGGGGCAGCGACCGCTGGCGGCTCTTCTCGCTGGGCGTGACCATCGGCCTGGCCTTCGGGTTTCTGCAAGTGGGCGTGCCGGCGTTGACTGCGCTGTTCCTAGCCAAACCGGTCTTCCTGATCCCGCAGCCTTTCGTTGACACCACGACGCTCACCGAGACCTTTCTGCCGGCCACGCCGACTGGGGTCGCGCTCGATCTGGGCGTCATCCTGATGGGTTTCGTCATTCCCTTCTGGGTGGTCGTGGGAACCTTCGCCGCGGTGCTGCTGACCTTCGTGGCCAACCCGGTGATGCATCACTTCGGCGTGCTGTCGCACTGGCAACCGGGGATGAACACGATCAACGCAACTTTCGCCAACAGCATCGACTTCTGGATGAGTTTCGGGATTGGAACGGGTATAGGAGTTGCGGCGATTAGTATCTACTCGACGATCCGCGATATCCGGCAGCGGATGCAGGAGAGCCAGGCACAGGGGGCAGCCGAAGCGTCGTCGGAAGGGAGCATGTGGGCTACGCCGAAGAAGGGGCGGGGCGATTACTCGCTCTACTATGCGCTGGCCATTTACGCGGTGGCCTCCATCGGGGTTATCCTGCTGACGCACCGCTTGGTGCCGCAGATTCCTCTCGTCTTCCTATTCATCTTCAGCTTCCTATACAACCCGCTTATCTCGTACGTGAACGCGCGGCTGCTGGGGCTGGCTGGACAGCAAGTGGATATTCCCTTCGTGCGAGAAGCCTCGTTCATCCTGTCGGGAGCCAAGGGCGTGGATATCTGGCTGGCGCCGATTCCGCTGGAGAACTACGGGGGAATGGCGCAGCATTTCCGGGTCAACGAGTTGGTGGGCGTGAGTTTCTGGTCACTGATCAAGGCGGAGGCAGTGGCGCTGCCCACGCTGTTTATCCTCAGCCTGCTGTTCTGGTCCTTCATCTGGCGCTCAGAGGCCATACCCTCGGCGATGTTCCCGGCAGCGCAGGTCAACTGGGAACTGATGGCCAAGAACAACGTGCTGCTGTTCTCGTCGACCTTCGTACCCGCAGGGGAGGATCCGGCGAGCAAGAGCATCATGGATAGCCAGTTCATGCGGGCGATCCATCCACAGTTCATTAGCGCGGGGTTCCTGGCGGTCGTGGTCGGCTTCGCGATCTTGACCATCTTCAACCTACCCGTCCTGATGATCTATGGCTTCGTGCGGGGGAGCGGCATCCTGCCTCACTTCGTGCTGCTGGAGATCGTGGGTGCGGTGCTGGGGCGGTACTACTACCAGCGCAAGTATGGCAGCACCAACTTCCTGCGCATGGCGCCGACAGTGATGGCCGGATACTTTACGGGCGTGGGGCTGGTGAGTATGGCGACCATTGGGATGAATCTGATCAAGGCTTCGGTGAGTAGTTTACCATTCTAGCAGTCTGTCCGAATATCGGTCTTGAGACCGGCCCCTGGGTAGCTGAATCAGTCGTCTTGTCGAACTATGGACACGATCAAGGACCAAGTTAGACTGCCTTTCAATGTCGCCTTTGAGGTGGTAGTGCAGGGCATTCGCATCCGCTTTGGGCGGTCACTGGTGACCGTTACCGGCGTGGTGCTGGGGATTGCCTTCCTCATGTCCATTCTGAGCGGGCAGGCCATCAAGCAGGGCGTGAGCCAGGAGGCCGACCTGCGCACGGAAGTCAAGCGCATGATCAGCTTCCTTACCGCCGAGATGGGCCCGCCGAAGGACCGCACCATTGGCGTTATCCAGACCGGGCCGCTGGGCAAGACCGAGCAGCGGATGCTGCTGAAGCTCAGGGAGCAGGGGGCCAAGCAGTTCAACTGGGCCGCCGGCTCCGCCGGGAAGGAGACGCGGCTGGACCTGGGGCAGGGCATGGCTGACGTGCAGCCCGACCAAGTGGGCAAGGACGCGGCGGCGATCATCATCGTCGGCCAGCAGAAGCCGCCGGAGTTGGACTGGCAGGCGTTGTTGGCCTCCAGCAACCAGGGCATTGTGGCGGCGACCCAGAACCTGAGCCTCGAGGAGATCGCGCCGGGCGTGCCGCTGGTTACACTCGCCCGGGAACTGAAGCAGGATGAGATCGACCAAGCCGAGCGTGAGGAGAAGCAGGGGGCCTTCCGCAACCTGTGGATGACCATCGTCTCTCTGATCGTCACCTTCATCTGCATCAGTAACTCATTGCTCATGTCGGTCACCGAGCGCTTCAAGGAGATCGGGACGATGAAGTGCCTGGGGGCGCTGTCGTCGTTTGTGCGGCAGTTGTTCCTGATCGAGTCGAGTCTGATCGGGGCGGTGGGAGCGATCGTGGGGGCCATCGTTGGCCTGCTGTTTGCCATCACCGGATACGGGATCACCTTTGGCTTCCCACTGGTCTTGTCGTCGCTGAATTTCGGGACCATCCTGCTGTACTTTGTGCCGTGCCTGGTAGCAGGAGTGGGCCTATCGGTTTTCGCGGCGCTGTATCCCGCCAGCTTCGCGGCGCGGATGGTGCCTGGGACGGCGCTGAGGACAAATATTTAGGGGAAGCTCGTTGCTGCGGGGATAGGAGTCGTGGCGGGGGGAGAGGGCAAGCTGGAAGGCCGCTCGACGCGGAGACGGATTGAGGCGAACATGGCTGTAGATGCCGAGAAACTGGAAGCGCTGTTCGAGGCGCCGGAAGAAACTCACGCTACCTGCATCATCCGCGCGGTAGAGGTGCAGAAGATCTACCACACCGGGACGCAAGAGGTGAAGGCGCTCCAAGGCGCCTCGGTCGACATCTACAAGGGTGAGTACCTATCCATTATGGGCCCCTCGGGGTCGGGGAAGACGACCCTGTTCAACATGATCGGCGGATTGGGCAAGCCGACCTCGGGCAAGGTCTACATCGACCAGGTAGACATCGCGCAACTGGACTACAACGAGCTGGCCTGGCTGCGCTGCCGCAAAGTGGGGTACATCTTCCAGAGCTACCACCTGATCCAGGTGATGACCTGCCTGGAGAATGTGACGCTGCCCATGAGCTTCGCCGGGCTGGATGCCGAGGAGGCGCGGGACAAGGGCATTGCTCTGCTGGAGCTGGTGGGCCTGGGAGAGCGGGTGCTGCACAAGCCGGGGGAGCTGTCCGGTGGGCAGCAGCAGCGCTGCGCTATCGCCCGAGCCCTGGCGAACAGCCCGGAGATCATCCTGGCCGACGAGCCGACGGCCAACCTGGACTCGCACACAGGCCAGGAGATCATCGACCTGCTGGCCCAGCTGAAGAGCGAGCTGAACGTCACCATCGTGTCCGCCACGCACGACCTGAAGATGCTCCGGAAGTCCGACCGCATCCTGTGGATCGAGGACGGGCGGATTGTGAAGATGGCCCATCCCAGCGAGATTGACTTCTCGCTCGGGGACTTTGACTAGAGTAGCAGGTGGGCAAGGGCAGTGAGGCTCAGCGCCGCGGGGCGGGCTTAGGTGGCCGCGGCGGCAGTCGCGAAACCAACGGAGCGTGGGCCGGGAAGCCCGCACCACGTGCGAAGCGGCGGGGTATGTAGCTTTGCGCCTCGGAGTGCGCTATCCGCCCTATAAGAGACCAAGGCATGTCCGCAAACAACGACATTATAATCCGGTCGGAGGGTGTCAGCAAGCGGTACGTCATAGGCGGCGAGGAAGTTTGGGCGCTGTGGGAAGTCACTCTGGACATCTACCGCAGCGAGTTTCTCTCCATCATGGGTCCCTCGGGGTCGGGCAAGTCCACCTTCTTCAACCAGGTGGGGGCACTGGACAAGCCAACCCGCGGAAAAGTCTTCTTCGAGGGGCAGTCGATCTTTGACCTGTCGGAGAGCAAGCAGGCGTGGTTCCGCTGCAATAAGATTGGCTACATTTTCCAAACCTTCAACCTCATCAGCGTGATGAGCGCTCTGCAGAACGTGACGCTGCCGATGGTCTTCCAGGGGGCGAGCAAGCGGGAGGCGGAGCAGCGCGGGATCGACATCCTGGAGCGGGTCGGTCTGGGGCACCGCCTGCACCACAAGCCTTTCGAGCTGTCCGGCGGCCAGCAGCAGCGGGTAGCGGTCGCCCGGGCCCTGGCCAACACCCCCACCGTTATCCTTGCGGATGAGCCGACCGGCAACCTCGACACTAAGACCGGGCGCGAAATTATCGAACTGCTCCGCGAGCTGCAGCAGCGTGAGGGCGTGACCGTCATCACGGCCACGCACGACCGCCGGATGATTACCTCCTCCGACCGGGTGGTGTGGATACAAGACGGGAAGGTGGAGAGGGTCCAGGAGCAGGGACAAGAGTAGCTGCCAGTTGAGGAATGACGATTGCTGATTGATGAGCGGGGAGAGGGGACCCCGGCGCGCCCTCCAGAGCCCGTACCTCCTCCCGCCTTCATCCATCACCAATCGTTAGTCATCGAGTTCCCCCGGAGGTCTTTCCATGTCTACCCCTTCCCCTCTCCCCCATGTCACCGTCGGTACGCGCCAGGGCCGGCCCGTGTTGCTGTGGGACGGTGATCCTTACTTCTATACCTCTTACTTCATCAGGCACGTTACCGACCGCGTCGAGGGGCGCGGGCCGACTAAGGTCGAGGACCGGGAGGACTATGTGCGGCGACTGGCGGAACTGTGCCGGCCCTTCGCGCAGCGGGGCATCCACGGCTATGAGGTGTCGATGGACGCGGGGTGGCAGGGGCCGGGCGAGTGGGACCCAACCCGCGCCCTCTGGAGCGAGCCGGCGCACGACCAGTTCCGCGCGGTGCTCCAGGGCGACCCTGAGGCACGGATCATGGTCAACTTCCTCATCCACGCGCCCAAGCCGTGGCTGGAGGCCTTTCCCGAGGAGCGCGAGTGGGACGACCAGGGCGCCATGCACGAGGTCTCCATCGGGTCGGACCGCTACTTGGAAGAACTGATCGGGCACATCCAGTCCTTCGTGCGCTACGTAGAGGAGAAGTCGGAGTGGGCAGCGCACGTGCTGACCTACTTCTTCTCCTACGGGCACGAGGGCTTCACCTGGGCCAGCATGTCCAACGCGCTGGGCGACTTCTCCCCCACCATGCACCGCTGCTTGCGAGCGTGGCTGCGGGAAAAATACCACGACGACGTGGCCGCGCTGCGCGAGGCTTGGCAGGACCCGGAGGTAAGCTTTGAAACGGCGGCGGTTCCGTCGCGCGAGCAGCAACTGCATGCCGACTTGGGCTGGTTCCGTGATCCCACCGGTTCGCGGCAGGTGCAGGATTACATGGAGTGTCGCGTGGACCGCTTCGTGGAAATTCACTACCGGATCGCAGCGGCGATAAAGGAGGCCTGCAGCCGGCGGGTGCCCGTGTACTGCTTCGGGGGGTACTTGCAGGTGACCGGCTGGCCGGGGTCGTACTGGGATGACAAGAGGGGGTTGGACTCGATAGAGTTCAGCCCGCATGCGCTGAGCGTGCAAACCGGTTGGCGACAGATTATCGAGTGCCCGGATATTGACGGCTGGGAATCGCCCTACGACTACTACTACCGGCAGATGGGCGGGGTGTGCCTGAACCAGTCGCTCGAGCAGTCGATGCTGCTGCGCGGCAAGCTGTTCCAGGTCAATGAGGACACGCGAACGTTCCTGGCGGCGGAAGCGGGGGACGTGTACGGCACTGTGGAGACGCGGGAAGAGACGACGGCGGTCTACCGGCGCAACTTCGGGGCCATCGCCTCGCACTGGAGCGGCTGTAACTGGATGGAGCAGATCAATAACTGGCTCCAGGACGACGAGATCCTGGACACGCTGGGGGGCTTCCACCGGTTGCTGCAAAAGTCGCTGGACTGGCCGGAGACGGCGGTGGAGCCCATCGGCGTGTTCCTGGATGAGGCCTCCATCCGCTACGAGAAGCCGCTGATCGACCTGGACTGGGACCTGGTCTACAAGCAGCGCATCTTCGGGCTGTCGCACTGCGGCGTGCCCTTCCGCTTCCACCTGGTGGACGACCTGCTACTGGACAACATGCCGGAGTACAACCTGTACATGTTCCTGAACCTGTTCTACGTGGACGAGGAGCGGGAGCGGCTGATCCGGGAGAAGGTGCAGCGAGCGGGGAAGACGGCGCTGTGGATGATCGCGCCGGGGTTCTGCCACGCCACGGAGGGGCTGTCGCTGGAGTCGATGCGCCGGCTGACGGGGATGGGATTCGGTAAGTTCGACATGAACTTTGAGCAGTGGGTGACGATCAGCGACTACACACACCCCATCACCGCGGGGCTGCCGCATGACCTGGTCTACGGCAGTGATGCGCGCGTGGGGCCGGTGTTCTACGTGGACGACCCGGAAGCGACGGTGCTGGGGCGGCGGTTGCTCTTCCAGGGGCGACATGAGCCGGCGCTGGCGCTCAAGGAGTTCCCGGAGCACCGGGCGCTATATTCTGGCGCGCCGCTGCTGCCCTCAGGACTGCTGCGAGGCATCGCGCGATATGCGGGCTGCCACGTCTACACGGAGGACAACGACGTGGTTATGGCGGGGCGTGGGCTGGTCACCTACCACACGGTAGCGCCGGGGCCGCGCACATTGAAGCTGCCGGAGAAGGCGACGGTGTGGGACCTGTTCAGCAGGGAATGCCTGGGGGAGAGCGTGGAGGAGGTCAAGCTGCATTTCGAGCAGCCCGGGACGAGGGTACTGACGACCCTGGAGCCAGGGCTCTGGCAGTAGGGCGGGGGCCTCACCTCCGGCTCCCTTCGCTCGAGGCGGGTAGGGATCAGAGCAGAAAAAAGGGGCGCGATTCGTCGCGCCCCTTCTGCGCATATGGACCCACCCCACCTGTCTGGACCTCGGCACCATGGACACGCTCTCCCCTACCCTACGCCTCTTTACTTTCTCGCCATGCTTAGCAGCCCCTCGGCGATTCTCTCGGCGGCGTGGGGAAAGGACCAGCGGCGGGCCAGGCGGGACATCTCGTCGCAGTGAGTGGTGTTCTGGACGCAGCCGCCGATCAGCGCCCCCAGCGCCTGGGGAGTGCATTCGTCGTTGGGCAGCACTATCGCCCCGCCAGCGGCCTCCAGGGCATGCGCGTTGGACATCTGGTGCCCACCGGCGCCGGGGTAGGGGATGAGAATCTGCGCACAGCCGCGGACGGAGGCCTCGGCGAGGCTGCTGGAGCCCGCCCGGCCTACCACCAGGTCAGCGGCGGCCAGCAAGGGGCCCATCTCGTCGACGAAGGCCAGAGGGTAGTAGTGGCCGGTGAGCTCCGCGACCGGGGCAGCCTGGGCGACCGTGGCCTCGTACTCGCGGGAGCCGGTGAGGTGGACGATCTGCAAGGGGAGCCGGAGCAGCTCAGGCAGGGCGCCGACCAGTGCCTGATTGATGGTCCGGGCCCCCTGGCTGCCGCCCATGACCAACACCGTCAGCCGCTGCGGGTCCAGGCCCAGCCTCTGCCGGCCCTGCTGGCGGGAGGCTTCCATGATGGCACCGCGCACGGGGCAGCCGGTGACCTCGGTGAGGGCGCTAGGAAAACGGTCGGCAGCCTCGCGGAAGGCTAGGGTGATCCAGCGCGCCCAGCGGGAGACGAAGAGGTTGGCGCGGTCGGGCTGGGCGTCCAGGACGTGCAGGGCCACGGGGATGCGCAACAGCCGCGCGGCGACGACCACCGGGACGGACACGAAGCCGCCGATGCCCAGGACGGCCTCAGGTCTGAGGCGGCGTAGCAGGCCACAGGCGCGGACGAAGGCCCCGCTCAGGCGCACCGCGGCAACGAGAGCCTGGGGGCTAAGACCGTAGGGGAAGGGGACGGTGGGCAGGCGATGGAAGGTCAGGCCGGCTTCCCCCAGCATGTGCGCGTCAAGCTCGCGGGTGCTGCAGATGAAATGCAGTTCAGCCGCGGGGTCCTGCTGGACGAGGCGCTCGGCCACGGCGATCCCGGGGGACAGATGCCCCGCGGTGCCTCCGCCGGCGAGGACCAGGCGCAAGGCGCTAGCCTTCCCCTCGCACGCGTTCTTCCGCGGCTACAGACAGGATGAGGCCGGTGCCGATCAGACAAGAGAGAATGCTACTGCCGCCGTAAGAGATGAAAGGAAGGGTCAAGCCGGTGGGCGGAAGGCTGGCGGTGGCCACGCCGATGTTGACCAGCCCCTGCAGTGCAAAGGACAAGCCGATCCCGGAGGCGAGGAAGAAGCCTAGCCGGTGGGGGCAGCGGCGGGCGATGAGGAAGGCCCACCCCCCCAGCAGGACGGTGAGCGCGATGACTCCGATACCGCCCCATAGGCCCAGTTCCCCACCGATGACGCAGAAGATGGAATCGGTGAAGCGCTCCGACAGGTTGCTCCACTTCTCCTGGCTCACCCCCAGGCCTTGTCCGGCCGCGCCGCCGTGAGCCAGGGCGATCAGCATGTTGTAGACGTGCAAGCCGCCGCCCTGGAGGTACTGCTCGGGATGCAGCCACACCAGGATGCGCTGCCAGGCGTGGGGAATCATGCGGGCCAGCAACAACCCGAGGCCGCCGGTGGCAAGGGTGAGGGGGATCCAGCCGCGCAGCGACATGCCACCGATCAGGGCCATGCCCAGCGTCACCGCCATGACTACCAACGCCATCCCCAAGTCCTTCTGCCCGACCAGCAGCAGAGCGGTAAACAGGGCGGCGCCGACGATGGGAATCCAGACGCGGCCGCTCTGCTCACGCGGCAGAGGCCCCCGGGCCAGGCAGGAGGCAACGTAGACGATGAAGGCGATCTTAGCGAACTCGGAGGGCTGCCAGCGGATAGGCCAGGGCAGCCAGCAGTAGGCGCCGTTGAGTTCATGGCCGAGAAACTTGCCCCAGATGATGGCGAGGAACATCAGGACCCAACCGGTGCTTAGCGCCGCCAGAGGCAGCCAGCGCCGACAGACTAACCAGCGCACCGGGATCTTGGCCAGCATCAGCATCGCGACCAGGCCGACCAGCGCGAAGCTCAGTTGCGCCCGGAAGTAGTGGTGGGGGTCGTTACCGTAGGCGGTGGGGCGACCGGCGAAAGGGTAGCTGGAGGAGAAGACGAAGACGAGCCCCAACACCACCAGACTGTAGACGAGCAGGAAGTAGCGCCGGCCGGCCGCGGTTAGCCAGGTGCGGCGGCCACCCCCTATGGTCGCCTCTCGTCCCCGCGCCGGCATTTCCCGCGCTCTAGCCAGCATCGCCGGCGCTTCCCTCCTCCGGCACGGCGTAGCGGTAGCTTAGCTCCCGTACGCAACGGGTGAAGACCTGGCCGCGATCAGCCTGATCGCGGAACATATCGAAGCTGGCGCAGCCGGGCAGGAGCGCGACGGTCGTGCCCTCCTCCGCCAGGCTGAAGGCCGTCGCCACGGCCTGCTCCATGTCCGCGCACTTGACCACGCGGCCCCAGTTGCCGACGGCCTCGGCCAGGACGTCGCTGCTCTCACCGAGGAGGCAAACCGCGACGCATTCCCGGCGCAGGCGCTCGCCGAATTCGCTGAAGTCCACGTTCTTGCTGACCCCGCCGACGATGGGAATGAGCGGCCGGCCCAGGCAGTCCAGATCGGCCAAGGCCGCAGCGACGTTCGTGGCTTTGGAGTCATCCACGAAGCGTACGCCCCGGACAGTGCCGACCGTCTGCAGCAGGTGATCGGCAGGGCGGAAGGCGGCCAAGCCGGCGGCAATGGCGGCGGGCTCCGCCCCGGCCAGGCGGGCGACCAGGGCGGCGGCCAGGGCGTTGCGCAGGAAGTGGTTGCCGTACACCGGCAGGTCCTCCACCGCGCACACCACCTCGGGGGCGCCCGGCTCGATCTCGACCACCAAGAGATCATCCTCGACCCGCGCATTCACCTTGGGTTGGTGGAGACCGAAGGTGAGCAACTGGGCGGTCAGGTCACCGATGAGGGGCTGTAGACTGGGATCGTCGAGCGAGATGATGGCGAAATCGGTGGGGCGCTGGTTGCTGAACATGCGGTACTTGGCCCGCAGGTAGGTGCGGAAGTCGGGGTGGCGGTCCAAGTGGTCCGGGGAGATGTTGAGGAGTGCCGCCACATACGGACGGAACCTGTCGATGGATTCCATCTGGAAGCTGCTGACCTCCAGCACCACGAACTCCACTTCCTCGGTACGGTCCATCTGGCTGATCAGGGGCAGGCCAATGTTGCCGGCGACCAGGTGGTCAATGCCGGCGGCCTGGAGGATGTCACCGATCATGACACAGGTGCTGCCCTTGCCGTTGGTGCCGGTCACGGCCAGAATGGGGGCCGCGCAGAAGCGATAGGCCAACTCCAGCTCGCCGATGATGGGAATCCCCTCCGCGCGCAAGGCCTGGAGGGCGGCGTGATTCTCGGGCACGCCGGGGCTGACGACCACCAGGTCGACGGCACCCAACTGCTCGCACGCGGCGAAGTGCTCGACGAACTCCCCGCCCAGCTCTAGGAGTTGATGGCGCTCATCGGCCAACTCCTCCCCGGTCTTGGCGTCGGCACCGACTACGGCAGCCCCCCGCCCCAGCAAGAACCGGGCGGAGGCCATGCCGCTGCGAGCGAGGCCAATGACGGCCACGCGCTTGCCGGCAAGGTTGAGAGGTTCGGTAGAGATTGGATTGTCAGTAGCGGTCATTAGTACCTCCCTAGGAACGCCCCTAGGGCCAGGCCGCCCGCGACCAGGCCGACTAGGGCGAAGCGGGCAACGACTTGCGGCTCCTTCCACCCCCGCAGCTCAAAGGCGTGGTGGATAGGCGTCATGCGGAATAGGCGCTTGCCGCCGGTGCTGCGAAAGTAGAGCACCTGCAGGATCACGCTGACGACCTCGGTCACAAAAACCACGGCGGCCAGGGCGAAGAACAGCTCCAGCCCGGCGGCCACGGCTATCCCGCCCATAAGCGCCCCCATGCCGAGGCTGCCGACGTCGCCCATGAAGATCTTCGCCGGGTTGCTGTTGAACCACAGGAATCCGGCGGCGGCCCCGGCGAGGGCCACGGCGGGCCAAACCAGGCTGGGCGCCGCTACCGCGCAGGCGACGGCCATTACCGCCGCACAGATGGCGGTCAAGGTCGCAGCCAGGCCGTCCACGCCGTCGGCGAAGTTGCAGGCGTTGGCGGCGCCGACGATGGTGAAGACCCCCAGGGCGCCCCACAGCAGACCATACGGTCCGACCGAACCCCAGCCCGAAAAGCCCCACATCGGACGCGCCGTGAGCTGTGGGCCGATCAGCCAGACGAACCCGGCCGCGAAGAGTATCTCCAGCACGATCCGGTAGCGGGCGGGGAGGCCGCGGGAGCTACCGCCTCGCATCTTAACGACATCATCAGCCAGGCCGACAAGGGCATAGAGCAGCGCTAGGCCCAGCGGATAGGCAACCTGGGCCCCCCAGCCGCCGCAAGCCAGGGCCGCGATGACCGTCGCCCCCAGAATCGCCGCTCCGCCCAGCGAGGGAGTGCCTTGCTTGGCCTTATGGCTCGCGGGACCGTCCTCGCGGACTTGCTGGCCGAGTTGCCACTTCCGGACAAACCCCAGCACTAAGCGGGTGAGCAGTACGCTCACCACCAGTGCGATGAGCGCGGCGGTGAGGGCGTGGGCTGCTTGGCTAGTCGTCGTCGGCATGACGCAAGCCCTCCACTATCTCCTCCAGGTGCATGCTGCGGGAGGCCTTGACCAGCACGGTGTCGCCGGGGCGCAGGAGGGTGCGCAGCGCCGCCAGAGCCCCGGCGGGGGTGTTTACCGCTAGCGCCGGCAGACCGGTCTCGCGGGCGGTCTCCGCGGCGCCCGCAGCCCCGGGGCCGACGGTGACCATCCCCTCGATCCCGGCGCGGGCCACCTGCCGTCCCACTTTGCGGTGCTCCGCCTCGGCGAACTGCCCCAACTCCAACATGTCCCCCAGCACCAAAATACGGCGGCCGGACAGCGAGGCGAGCAGCTCCACCGCGGCGGCCACCGAACTAGGACTGGCGTTGTAGGCGTCGTTGATCACGGTGACCGGGCCGGGGAGGGTTACCACCTCACAGCGCATGGATTCGCCTTGTGCGCCTACCAGACCTTCCCGGAGGTCCCCCGGCGAGACCCCGACGGCCCAGGCGGCAGCAGCGGCGGCGAGTGCGTTGAGGACCTGATGGCGGCCGGGCAGGCTCAGCGACACCGGCAGACGCTCCCCGGCCACGCACAGCGTGAAGTCGCTGCCTTCCAGACCGCGCAGGGCGATCTCCTCCGCTCGCACCTCGGCGTCGGGACCCAGACCAAAGGAGACCACCGGGCAGGGGGCCATCTCGCGCAGGAGGCCGAAGAAGAAATCGTCGGCGTTCAGCACCGCCCGCCCCTCCGGGGGCAGGGCCACGAGCAGCTCCGCCTTGGCCTGGGCGACGGCCTCCCGCCCGCCCAAGCGGCCCAGGTGCGAGGTACCGATGTTGGTGATGACACCAATCTCGGGGTGGCTGACCTCGACCAGGTAGCGAATTTCTCCCGGCCCACGCATGCCGAATTCCAGGACGCAGAAGCGGTGTTCGGGCGCGAGCTGCAGCAGCGTCCGAGGGACGCCGACCTCGTTGTTCTCGTTTCCGGCCGCGGCGAGGGTGGGGCCAAGGCGCGAGAGGATACCGTCGAGGAAGGCCTTGGTGCTGGTCTTGCCCGTGCTGCCGGTGACGGCCAGGACGCGCGCCGGGCACTGCTCCCGCCACCAGCGCGCGATTTGCCCGTAGGCGTACAGCGTGTCAGGCACGGTAATCAGGGCGGTGTCGAGGGACAGATCGGCCGGGCGTCGGGCGACCAGAGCGGCAACCGCGCCGGCCGCCAGCGCGGCGGTAACGTGGTCATGCCCATCATGCGTTTCCCCCCGCAAGGCGACGAAAAGCTCGCCGGGCTGCACCCGGCGTGAGTCGGTCGTCACCCCTGTCGCGGTCAGGCTGCGGTCAGGGCTGGTGAACTCCGCGTCAAGCAAGGCAGTAAGGTCGGCTAGTCTGAGAAGCATGGCTGTGATGGTTGTGATGACCGGTGGTGCTTTGGTTTTCCGTCCGCGTGGGGCGGGCTGGAAGCCCGCCCCACGCGGAAATCCCTACGGGAGGCTCTCCAGCGCCTCCCGGACCACTTCGCGGTCGTCGAAAGGCAGGCGGCGGTGGCCGAGGATTTGGTAGGGCTCGTGGCCCTTGCCGGCGATGACCACCATGTCGTCCAGCTCGCAGCGGCGGATGGCCTCGAAGATCGCCTCGCGCCGGTCCACGATCACTCGATAGTTGGCCTCTGGCCCCCCGGTAGCGCCACTGACTCCCTGAAGCATCTCGTCGAGAATGGCCTGCGGGGCCTCGGTGCGCGGGTTGTCCGAGGTCAGAATCGTGTAGTCGGCCTCCTCGGTGGCGATACGGGCCATGAGGGGGCGCTTGGTGCGGTCGCGGTCGCCGCCACAGCCTACCACGCACAGCAGCCGGCGAGGCTGCAGCCCGCGGGCGGTGCTCAAGACGTTGTGCAGGGCATCCGGTGTATGGGCGTAGTCCACGACGATGGTGAAGCCCTGCCCGCCCTCCACGCGCTCGAAACGCCCCGGAACCGCCCGCAGGTTCTCCAGCCCGGCGCGGATGGCGCCCCCCCGGTAGCCCAGCGCCCAGCAGCAGGCCGCCGCGGCCACAGCGTTGTAGGCGTTGAAGCGGCCGATCAGGGCGAGGTCCAGGGGCAGCGGGGCGGTCTTGTCGGGAAACTCCAGGGCCAGCCGCAGCCCCCGGCGGGTGCTGTGAAGGGACGTGGCCCGCACCTGCGCAGCGGACTCCAGACCGTAGGTCACCATCCGGCAACGGGCGTCCTGCGCCAAGCGCGGCCCGGCAGCGTCGTCCAGGTTGATGACACCGACCATCTCCTTCTCCGGCCGGGCTAGGTCGGCGTAGTCGGTGAACAGGCGGCGCTTGGCGCGGTAGTAGTCGTCCGGGTCGGAGTGGAAGTCCATGTGGTCCTGGGTGAGGTTGGTGAAGATAGCGCCGTCGAACTTGCACATCCACACCCGATCCAGCGCCAGGCCGTGCGAGGAGACCTCCATGGAGACGTGCTGCACGCCGCGGGCACGCATGTCGGCCAGCAGCGCCTGCAACTCGATAGCGTCGGGGGTGGTGTGGGCGCTGGGGCGCTTCTCTCCGGCTACGGTAAGGCCCAAAGTGCCGATGACGCCGGTGGTGAGGCCCGCGGCCTGGGCGATGCTGTCGAGCAGCAGGCAGATGGTGGTCTTGCCGTTGGTGCCGGTGACGCCCACCAGGCACAGGTCGCGGGAGGGGTGGCCGTAGAAGGCGGCGGCCAGCTCGGCGGCGACGCGGCGGGTGTTGGGAACCTGGACGGCAGTGACCGACTCCGGGATCAGGGCGGCGACCTGCGGGTCCGAGAAGACGAGGGCGGCGGCGCCTTGCTCGAGCGCCTGCGGGATGAACCGGTGGCCATCGGTCTCGAAGCCGGGGATGGCCACGAATACCCAACCCGGCTGGACTTGCCGAGAGTCAGCGGTCAGCCCGGTTGCGAGGGTCGGGAGGCCCAGGCGCCGGCCCGCCGCGTAAGGCGCAGTCAGTTGCTCGATGGTGAATGCTGGTTCGGGCATGAAAGAAGGCTACCCCCTCCCCTCCGGCAGCAGGCCCTGGCGGCGGAGCAGGTAACGAGCGATCTCCTTGGCGACCGGCGCGCAGACATCCGCGCCGTGCTCACCCACCTGAGGGTTCTTCGCCGCGACCAGGATGCAGAAATCCGGCCGGCGGTCGGCGGGGGCGATCAGGACAAAACTGACCACCTTCTGATCTTCGGGGAAGGTACCGGTGGCCGGGTCGTAGACCTGGGCGGTGCCCGTCTTGCCGCCGACAACGACGCCGTCGACGTGCGCCAAGCGGCCGGTGCCCCTTTCCACCACCCCGACCATCATCTGCCGGATCAGGCGGGAGACTTCCGACGAGCAGACGGTCGCCTTGGCCCGGGGCGGGATGTCGCGGAAGACGGTGTCGTCGTCAGGCATGAGCACCCGTCGCACGATCTGCGGTTGCATATAGACGCCATCATTGACCACGCCGGAGATGGCGGCCGTGAGCTGCAAGGGCGTCACCAGGACGTGCTGGCCGAAGCCCATGTTGGCCAGGTCTCGAACGCGTAGTTGGTCAGCCGGGAAGACCTTTCCGCGCGCCTCCCCGGGCAGGCCCACGCCGGTCCGCTGACCGAAACCGCAGGTGGCCAGGAAACTGGTGAAGCGCTCCTTGCCGACGCGAGTGACCACTTGCGCGGCGCCCAAGTTGCAGGACTGCGCCAGGATGCCCGCCAGGTTGAGCGAGCCATGGCCATGAGCGATGTACCGGCCCCAGCAGTGCAAGGGGCGTCCCCCCAGTTCCATGGTGCCACTACAGTAGAACCTCGAGCTGAGGGACACGGCGCCGCACTGCAAGGCGGCGGTGGCGGTCAGCACCTTGAAGGTACTGCCGGGCTCGTACTCCCAGACGACGGGCAGATCACGTAGGCTCCGCTGGGAGATGGCAACGCGCCGGGACTCGGGCCCCAAGGGCGCTAAGTCGTTGGGGTTGTAGGTGGGACGGCTGGCCAGGGATAGCACCGCGCCGGTGCTCGGCTCCATCACCACCACCGTGGCGTTCTCCGGTCGGTTGTAGCTCCATAGGTGGTCCAGAGCGGCCTCGACTTGCCGCTGCAGGTCCAGATCCAGGGTGGTGACTAGGGACTTGCCGGGCTCCGAGGGCAAGGCCGCGTCGTCTTCCATGCCGACGATGGTGCGCCCCCACGCGTCGACGTTGCGACGGGGGGTGCCGGACTGACCGGCCAGCAGAAAGCGATACTTCAGGTCCAAGCCCTCCAGGGGCCGCTGGTCGCCGCTGTAGGCGCCCAGCGCATGGGAGGCCAGCGTCCCGTAGGGGTAGACGCGCTTGAAGCCGGGCTCAATCACCAGGGCGGGAAGCTGCAGGGCCCGCAGCTTCCGTACGATGTCGGAGGGTACGCGCCAGGCCAGACGCTCGTAGCACCCGGAGGCGGCCATCTTCTCGTCGACCACTTCCGGGGGCAGCCCCAGCACCTCGATCAGTGCCTTCCGGGTTTTATCGGTACCTCGCTCCCGCGCCACCTGGGGATCCAGGGCGAGGTCAGCGACGGCCTGTGCATCGGCCAGCACCTGCTGGCTGGAGTCGTAGATGCGCCCCGGACGCACGGCGTCGGGCGGGGTCGGTGCGTCCAGCTCTCTCGCCGCCTGCATGTAGAAGTCATGGCGCACCGTCTGGACGTAGGCCAGCTTGACTACGAGCAACACGGCGACGACAACCAGCCCGACGGTGAGGTAACGCAGGCCCCGCTGCTCTCCCCGCGAGGGGGGACGACAGATGCCCCAGGGGTCCGCGGCGAGGGAGCGGGAGCCGGTTTGCCCGAGGAGTTGTCGTTCCGGTCTGACCATGAGGTATGCGCCGTGGAGCGCCGCACGGGCCCGCCGGAGCGACCAGCGCGACGCTGCTTGGATGATAGCAGAAAGCCCCCTGAAGGGCAAAAAAAGCCACGGCGGTTAGGCCGTGGCTAGTCCGGCGAGCCCCCCAGAGGAGCCCGCGCCAATGCGTTGTCGGGTGCCCTCGCCACCTTGGTCGGCGCTGGCTGCAGGGCCGCAAGAGGCGAGACCTCTCCCTCCGCCGGCGGCGGCACGTTCCGGCTGAGTCGCACGTGGTCCACATGCGCCGGCGTGAAGACCATGCCCTGCCCGCCGGCCCAGTCGCGAAGCTTGGCCGGATCGCGCTGCCGATCGATGGCCGCATTCCATCCCTGCTGGTGAGCCCTGAGCGATTCCACACGCTGCACGGTCTGCTTGAGTTCCGAGTCGAGTTGGGTCTTGCGGGCGCAGCAGTGCAGGAAGACGATGGAGACCGCGCCCATGGCCGTGATCAACAGACAAGGAGTCACGAGAGCACGCCACCCCTCAGGCCGTCTGCTCCAACCATCCGAGCCAATTGCGCCTCGCACGGGACTGCGTCCCACGGCGGTCTCCTTTGAGTCGCGAGTCGCGAGTCGCGTGTGGCGAGTCGCGAGTGCAGCATGGCGGCAGAACGTCTCAAGAAGTCAGGCCGCCCTCGGTAGGTATGACAATGTTCCCGTCCAACAACCAACGACCGTTTACTTTCTGGTAGGGAACCCGGCGGGCGCCGCGGCGGCGGTGATGCTGCGATGCGGCAGCGGATAGGCCTTGCACCCAACGGCGAGATTTGGTAGAATCACGCCACTTCCTGGCAGAAGTGGGTGCGGTGCGATGGGGCTGCATTCGGGCTGCGATGTTAGAGTGTAGTTGCTGTGAATGCGGCGCCCGCCGAGCTCTTCGTCGTCCCCCCTCGACGTAACCGACAACCGACTAGAAACATATCGTTTCGCGTGGCGCGGGCTTCTCTAGCCCGCGTTTTGCGTGTGTGGACCATTCTGCACCGGTGAGACGCTAGTGCCACCGGCGGGGCCGGGCTGGAAGCCCGGCCTACGAACTACAACTTCACCGCGGCCTGCAGGCGGCAAGTGCGGACGGCGGGGTTGCGGTGGATCTCCTCTTCGTCCGGCGCTAGCGGTCCTCGGGTCAGGACCTGCACCAGCGGCTGTTTGCCGCAAGTGCAGGGGAGGGCGGGAAGGCAAGTGCAAGGTCGTTGCAGGCCACGGAGCGTCTGGCGGACTAGCCCATGTTCATGTCCGGCCCAGGTCAGGACGACGAGTCGCCCTACCCCTGGTCTCAGCACACGTACTACTGCCTGCAACCCCCGACTGATTTCCTCGAGTTCGTCATTTACTGCGATTCGGAGGGCCATGAGCCACGGGGTGGCCGGGTGTCGCTTCTTTCCCCGGTCCCTGGCCCCGCCCACCGCTGCTGCGATCGCTGCGGCGAGTTGTTGCGTTGAATTGATCGTGCGCCCTTCCTCCCTACGGGCCACAATCGCCCGGGCAACCCGCCTTGCCTCCCGCCCTCGACCCAAAAACGCGAAGACTTCCAGAAGCTGCGCCACTGAGTAGTGGTTCACCATCTCGGCCACGTCCGGCCCCGGCTCCCGCGGGTCCATTTTCATGGAAAAACCCGCACTGTCGAAGGAGAAGCCGCGCTGTGGGTCGAGTAGCTGATCGCGTGACAGACCCGTGTCCATCAACGCTCCGTCGAGCCACTCGATCCCCGCGGTGCGCACCACCTCGTCCACGGCGCTGAAGCGCGAGTGCACCAGGCGGAACCGTCCCGCGTAGGG
>JALGSV010000008.1 GCA_029821755.1 Candidatus Zipacnadum vermilionense
GCGGAGAGACGGTCCCGCAAGTCCAGCAGGAGCGAGGGGAAGAAACGAGAGGCGATGGAGAGACTCCCCAGGGTGGTCGCGTCGGTAGGCGCCGCGTCAGCCGCGCGCGCAGCCCCCGGCGCCAACAGCATCAGGGTGAGTACCAGTAGAGGAAAGACGAGACGGTTCATTCCACGACATAGGTTCCGCGCGCGCCCGTCGGAGTCCTTGTCGCCGTCAACTCGCCGACGGACCTCATGCTGTAGCCCGCTGTTTTCAAGGCCTGCAGCAACGCGGGAAGAACCTCGATGGTCAGATCCTCGCCGTTGTGGAGGAGGATGATGCCCCCGGGCTCGATCCGGCGCATCATGCCAGCCACCACGTGGCTCTTGGCGTTCTGGTAATAGTCGCAGATATTGCACGTCCAGAAGACGGTGGTGAAGCCCCACAGCTTCACCGCCCGCGCCACTTGGCCATCGTAGTTACCGCCGGGAGGCCGAAAGTAGAACGCCTGGCGACCGGTGGCTGCGGCGAGCACCGCGCGGCTAGCCGCCAGTTCCCGCTCCACGTCCAACTGGGTGACGGTGGTAAGGTTCTGGTGCGAGTAGGTATGGGAGGCAATCTCGTGGCCGCGGGCGACAATCTCGCGCGCCAGGTCAGGGTACATCTCCACCTGCTTGCCGACCAGGAAGAAGGTGGCGTGGGCGCCGACCCGGTCCAGTTGATCGAGGATGAAGGGCGTCAACTTGGGGTGCGGGCCGTCGTCGAAGGTCAGGGCCACGGCGCGTCCGGCGACGGGTAGGCGCACCAGCCGCGAACCGCCCTCCAGGACGGGCAACCCCAGGGCCTGACTGACGGTGAGCAACTCCTGGCGGACCCGGGGCAGGTAGGGGTCGGTGCGGAAGGCATCGGTGAGGTGCGTCTGGGCCTCTACCAGTCGGTCCTGGCGCCAGGCGATCTCCCCGCGCAACTGGTCGGTGACGCCCGGCAGCGGCTGCGGCATCAAACGCCGGGCCAGCTCCCGCGCCACCCAGGGATCGGGGGCAGGCGGCGGCTCCGTCAGGGTCAGGTCGCCGGCCTGCACCTTCACCCGCACTGCTCCGCGGCCCAGCACATGTCCACCGGCGTCGTAGGCCTCGACTGACAACTCCTGCTCGCCCGTAGGCCAGGCAGTGGTGTCGAGTGGCTCGGCAAACACCAGGCTATCGCTCATTCCGGCAAAACGTCCGCCCACCCGCGCGATGGCGTAGGCAGCGCCGTTAACCCGTCCGGCCATGAGCAGAGCAACGCGGCCGCGCAGCGAGGCGCCTTCGGTCGGAGAGAGAAGGCGCAGCGCAACGAGCGCCGGCGCCGGCGGAGGCGGCTGCAGACGCGGAACGTCCAGCACCGGAGGCGGGGCCTGCCGCACCCAGGCGGCGCCGGTGCCCGTCAGGCATGACCCCAGGCCGAGACGAGCGCCCGTCCCCAGACCGGCAGCGCCGGCCAGCCGGACCGTCTCCGGAAACTGGGCAAACTCGGTGGCTGCTTTCACATACGCGCCCAACCGAGTGGCCGCGGCGCCAGGCGGACGGTTGAGGGCCGCCAGGGCCTCCTCAAAGTAACCCTGGGCGCACAGCACCCAGGCTTGGCCCGCCCCGGCAGCGATGGCCTCGGGGCCCTCGGTTCCTGCGAGCGCCGCGTACTCGGCCTCCGCCTGCTCCCAGCGTCCCAACTGCGCCAGGATGCCGGCCTTACCCAGGTGCGCGGCAGGCGAGTCGGGGTTGAGGACCAGAGCCAACTCGCATTCCTGTAGGGCTTGCTCGGACTGGCCCTGCTGCAGCAACGCCGCGGCCCATCCCAGGTGTGCCTCAGCGCAGCGGGGGTTCTGCTCCAGAGCACGGGCAAACTGGGCGGAGGCAGCGGCTAGCTGACCGGTACCGAGTAGGCCGCAGCCCGCGAGCAGGGGGTTGTCCGCGGCGCACACCCCAGTCACGGCGAGTAGGGCCAGGACCAGGCACAGCCCCCGGCTCAGCGACGGCGCTCTAGGTTGCCTGTATGGTGACGTCATCTGCGACTGTTACCTCGGTGACAGCTAGTCCGCTGCGCACTATCAAGGCGCCGTCCAGGGCGATGCCCAGGGCAGTGCCCTCGATGAGGCCCTGCGGACCGGTGATGATTACGGGTGCGCCCCGTAGGCCGTCCAAGTCGGCAATCTTGCGGGCGACCGGGCCGCGATCCCCAGAGGCAAGTTGCTCCTGGGCGCGGGCCAGGGCGTTAAGACAGGCGGCGAGCGCATCCTCCCGCCGCAGCGGCCGCTCCAGGCCGACCTCCAGCGTCGTCACGGAGCGCCCGATCCGCCGCGCCAGATCGCTCACCCGGCCCTTGACGTTGATCCCCACCCCGACGAGGAAGTGGCCGCCGACCACCTCGACCAGTATACCCCCCAGCTTGGAGGCGCCCAGGACCAGGTCGTTGGGCCAGTGCAGGCGGACGGGCTGCTGGGTCTCCTGCCCCAGCGCTTCGGCCAGGTAGGCACCCAGCGCGACGGGCAGCAGCCCCTCGGCCTGCAGCCCCGGGGGGAGGGCGACGGAGAAGAGCAGGTCCTCGCCGGGCCGATCCTGCCACACGCGCCCCCGGCGGCCCCGGCCCGCGGTCTGCTCATTGGCCACGACTACGGTTCCGTCGGGCTCGCCCTGCTCCAGCAGACGCCGCAACTCGTACTGCGTCGAGTCCACCGTTTCTCGCCAGATCACCCGGCAGCCCAGCACGGAGGTATGCAGTGCGGCCTGCACTCGCTCCAGGTCAAAGCTCGGCTCGTTCCTCATGGGAGACGTCCGATCATCACCGCCACCGCCCCGACCGAGACTTCCTCGCGCTTGCCGACGAGTCTGGCCTGCGCGGTGCCCGCAGCGATGGTCTTCACCACCGCGGCCGCCAGCGGGGCCGCGGCAGGATCCCCCTCGGGCGGGTAAAACAAGAGAACCGCTTTCGGCGCCACCCGAGCCTTCACAGCCAACCGCACGGGCAGACGCTCACCGATCACGGCGGCCGCCGTCTGCCCGACTACCGTCGGTGGCGGCCCCAGGGCGGTCCAAGCCGCCCGGGCGGCGCGACACAGAGCCTGCTCTACCCGTTCATCCACCGCCAACGGGTCGCGCGTGTTGAATTTGCCCATCGCCTGCGCGTAGCCGATAACCTCGCCGGAGAAGGGCTCCAGCACCTCCAGAATGATGGTGACTTCGGCCCCCTGCGGCTGCACCTCCACCTTCTGGATCGCACCGGTGGCCGCGGCGGCTGCCTGCAGTTGCCCGCACAGCCGCTGAACGTCCGCCGTCTCCAGCGGCCAGGGAACGTTAAGGTCCTCCAGCGCCTGCAGCACCCTGGGCGGGTCCAGCGGCGCCCAGGGAGCTGGGGCCTCGGTCGACACGGCGGCGGCCGCCCGGCGATCCATCAGGCGGCCGCGATAGTCGCTGAGATTGCCGAAGGGAAGGGCGGCGAGAGAGACGATCGGCTCAGCCGCGACCGCACTGAGGAGCAACCAGCAGACACCAACAAACGCCAACTTACGCAAAAGCAGCGTGATTCCCTCCCCAACCGAGGTGGAGCGGGACGATTCTCCCGCTGTGTTGTGGGGGGCCTCCCCCCGCCGGAACTGAGAGCTACTCGGCCGGCGTGATCCGGTAGCCCCCGCCGGTGGAAGCGAGCTTGCCGCCGACCATGCCGGCCAGGGAGCGCAGCGCCCGCGGCCCGCTCAGACCGCCGCTGAAGTCGGCGGAGACGCGCCGTCCGGCCAGGGCGGGATCGATTTGCACCGACAGCTCACAATCCCCCGCGATCGCACGCGCCGCCTCGCTCAGCGTTACCGAACGGAAGCAACGCCGGGTCATCCCCGTCGCGCCCTCGGAGTAGCCGCGCAGGCGCACCTCTACCGCGGTGTTGGCGATGTCTGTAGCCGACGACAGCACCACGCGTAGGCGGTGTGTGCCCGCTTCCTGGGCGCGAATCTGCGCAGTAAGCTGCTTGGGGGCGTGGGCACGCAGTGCGCCGGAGTAGATCTGCTTGCTGCCCTTCACCTGCAGGGCGCTACCGCATTCCAGGCACACGGTCACCTGGGCCACGTCGCCTCCCGCCTTGAGGGAAATGTTGAGTGGTGCCCACTCACCGACGCGCCGCGCGCCGGGTGGGTCCACCTCGATGTCCATGCTCACCGCGCCCGGGACTGCCGCCCGCATTACCCCCGCCTCGGCGCCTCCGCTTCCGCCAAAGGACGTTGCGACGAGAGGGGGCATGGACTTGGCCGACTCGCCTCCGGGCGGCGCCACTTCCGCGCTTGGGCCGGGAGCGGGAGGAGGAGCCTGAGCGCCCTGGGGACCGCCAGGACCACTTGGTGCGGGGCCGGTTGGGGAGGGTCGCCCACCGCCTCCTCGCGCACTGGCTGCTGACGGCACGGACGATCCGCCAGCAGTCTCGGTGGCGCCGGTAGGCGCGGTCGCTTCGGAGGTCGCCGCCGGCGTCTCGGTGGCGCCAGCCCCGACCGCCGGGCCTGCCGGAGCGGGTGATATCGCCTCGGCAGTGGGAACAGAGAGAGAAGGGGTCGGCATCGTCGGCGCCGTCGGCGTAAGGTCGCGGTACACGCCGTAGACAGCCACTATCGCCACTGCCAGACACGCCGTCACCAAGGCCCCGGCCGCCGACCACGGGAAGACCCGGCGACGCGCCGGCTTGACCCTGACTATGGGCGGGGCCGCCGCCGTGGCGGCGGTCTCCCGGGCGATTCGCTCGGCAATGGTCCGCGGCAATGCCCGGGACGGCTCCACCAGAGCTAGGTTGCGCAGGGCCGAGACCGTGCGCCGAAACGCCTTGATGGCGGCCGCGCACCGCTCGCATTGCTGCAAGTGAAGTTCCAGCTCCCGCCAGTCCTGCTCGGGTAGTGTCCCCTCCAGGAAGTCAGTAAATTGTTCTTGGTATTGCTCGCAAGTCATCTTCACTGCCTCCGCAGGACGATCCTTCGCCGTGCTACCACTCTGACTGCGGGGTTATTCGAAAAGTTCCAGGTGAGGAGCAAGTTCTTCTTTCAGCGCGTGGCGCGCCCGGTTGAGCCGCGACTTGACCGTACCCACAGGAATGCCCAGAATGGAACCGACTTCCTCGTAAGAGAAACCGTTGAGATCGTACAGTACCAGAACCGCGCGGTGCTCGCTGCTCAAGTGCTGCAGCGCGTCGTGGACGGTGCCCTGGCGGCGATGCTGCAGCGCGGTCAGCGGGGGATTCTGGCTCTCATCCGGGACCTCCCGTGACAAGGTGCCGTCCTCGCCGGTGCCCTCGTCCAGCGAGGTAGTATACTGGGTGGGGCCGCGCAGGTAGTCGAGACAGACGTTGGTGACGATGCGGTAGAGCCAGGTGGAGAAGGAGGACTCGCCCCGGAAGCGCTCCAGCGAGCGGTAGGCGCGAGCGAAGGCCTCTACCGTGGCGTCATCTGCCTGATCAGGATTCCCCAACATGCGGTAGGCCGTGTTGTAGGCCAGTACGTAGTGCTCTTGGACGAGGCGGTCGAAGGAGCGCGCATCGCCTTGGCGAGCGCGCTCTACCAGGTCGGGTTCGAGGGCGGGCGATGGATTCATGAGTGCGAAAGGATGCCTCACGGAGCGCCGGCCTTTTCTGCCCGCGCTTCGAGCGCCATCCGACTTCCCGCGCGGGAGGGAAGGCCCGCGCCACGCGAACGGCCGGCGTGGTGCCTCTGCCCGCCCGTCTACAAGTTCTCGGTGAAGACTCTCTTCCCTTCCAGGGACACTTTCACCTTCGCGCCGCGCTTGCCGTGGAGATCCAGGGAGACCTTGTCGCCGGGGCGGTGCATCTCGTCGTAGAGAACTTCGTCTTCGCCCTCGGTCTGTAACACTACACGCACGCGCTGCAGCGAGGGACCGGTGGGGACCACCAGGTGGAGCTTCTGGAAGCCCCAGGTCTCGCCCCCGGGGCCCTCCCAGACGCCAAGATCCTCGCCGCCGCTGACGCGCAGGTCTACGGCGGTGTCGCGGTCGGCGGGCTTGCCCGCCGTGGGCCGCTGCTCCAGGACCGTATCAGCGGACCGGCGGGAGGCCTCCCGCCGCACCCGCCCCACCTGTAGGTACGACTCCTTCAAGAGCGCCTCCGCGTCGCTCAGCGACTTACCCACCACCTCCGGCACCTGCACCGACTTGGGGCCGCGCGAGACGACCAGGTCCACGACCCGCCCCTGCTTGACCCACTTACCGAAGTACGGTCGCTGGCCGGTCACCGACCCCGCCGGAATGCTGTCGCTGTAGACCTCGTAGGTCATCTGGCCTTGCAGGCCCACGCTCGCCAGGATCTCCTGGGCTACCTCTACCGTATTGCCCTGCACGTCCGGCACTCCCACGGGCTCCGGCCCCCGGCCCAGGGCCAGGACCAAGCCCACCATGGGGACCAGGAAGGAGAGCGCGACGATGGCCAGGCTGCTCGCCAGTCCCAGCCCGATGCTCCACTTCCTCGCGCGGCGCGCCTCCGGCGTCAGCCGCATTCTCGGGGGCCGTCCTGTCAGGCTCACAGCCACGTCACCCTTCTCTGCACAGGGCCAGGGCTTGCTCCAGCTCGGGCAGACCCACACCCTGCTCCAGGCGCACCGCGCCTGCTTCGGTCAGCACGGGCAGCGCCAAGCGCCCGCTGCGTAGCTTCTTGTCGGCCCGCAAGGCCTCAGTCGCCAATTCCCAGTCCAGCGGCGGCGGCTGGACGGGCAAGCCCGCCCGCTCCAGCAGGCACGCCAACCGCTCAGCCAGCCCGAACGGGGTCAGCCCTTGCCGCTCGGCCCAGCGCGTCTCGGCGATCATGCCGAGGGCCACCGCCTCACCGTGCCCCAGCGCCCAGTCGGCGGCGGCCAGCTCCAGTGCATGCCCGACGGTATGTCCGAAGTTGAGTACCGCGCGCCAGCCCTGCTCCAGCGGATCTTGTGCCACCACCTCGGCCTTAACCTGGCAGTTGCGGGCCCCGACATACTGCCGCCCCTGCGGATCACCGGCCTGGACCGCCTCCAAACGCTCCTCCAAGTAGCCCAGCAACTCCGCGTCGGCGATGGCCGCGTGCTTGATGACCTCCGCCCAGCCCTCGCCCCACTGCCGCGCGGGAAGAGTGTCGAGAGTCTCCAGGTCCATGACCACCCCTCGCGGCTGGTGGAAGGCCCCGACCAGGTTCTTGCCCTGCGGCAGGTTCACCGCCACCTTCCCACCGACGCCGGCGTCCACTTGAGCCAGCAGGGTGGTGGGCACGGTGACGAAAGCCACGCCCCGCATGAAGACCGCGGCGACGAAGCCGGAGAGGTCGCCGATCACTCCACCGCCCACCCCGAAGACCCACGACCCCCGGTCGTGCCCAGCCTCCACCATCTCTCCACAGAGTACCTCGGCCGAGGCCATGACCTTGGCCTGTTCGCCGTCCGGGACCAGGTGGAGAGTCGGCTCCCACCCCGCCGCCGCCAAGGCCGCGCAGGCTCGTTCCCCATATGGGTCGCGGAGCGTATCGCTGGTGATGACCGCCGCTCGCCCGGCAAGTCGGGGCGGCGGCATCAACTCTCCCAAACGATCCAGCAGACCGCTGCCCACGTGGATTCGGTACTCCGCCCCCGGCACACTCACCGGAACCTGCACCGGCTCATCCAGCAGGAAGACCCCACGGCTGCCGCCCCGCAGCGCATCCAGAACGCGATCCACCACCTGCTCGGGGGACAGGTCGTCGGTGACCACGGTGCAGTCGGCCTGTGCGTAGACCGGGGCGCGCAGGGCCAGAAGTTCCTCGATATCGGCCTGCGGGTCAGGGCCGCTCAGGAGCGGTCGGTAGGTGCTGGAGCGGGTACGACTATAGATCGTCGCCGACGAGGCGCTCAGGCAGAAGACAGGACCGGCGGCGCGCAGAGCCGCCACGTTCTCCGGACGCAATAGCGCCCCGCCGCCGGTGCTAATGATGACGCCTCGGCGCTGCGCCGCCTCCGCAACTGCCGTCATCTCGTAATCGCGGAAGGTCGGCTCACCCTCGTGCGCGAAGATGTCGGGAATGGTATGCCCGGTGGCGGCCTCGATCAGGTCGTCGGTCTCCACGTGCGCCAGCCCCAGGCGCTGGGCCAGGCGCCGGCCGACCGCGCTCTTGCCCGTACCCATGAACCCGGCCAGCGCCACGGCACGCGCCGGGGGGCGAAACCTACTCATCCCCCTCGGACCCCCATAGGTGCGCCAGGCTATCGCGATAGGAGGCCACGTTGTCGAGCACCTGCGCGAGGCTGTCGCCGCCAAACATCTCCCGTGCCGTCTGGGCCAGGACGATACACACCATGGCCTCCGCCACCACTAGCGCCGCCGGAACCGCGCAGACATCGGACCGCTCCACGTGCGCCGTCACTGGCCGGCCCGTGTCCAGGTCCACCGAAGGCAGCGCGCTGAGCAGGGTCGGGATGGGCTTCATGGCAGCCTCAACGATGATCGGCTCACCGTTCGACACGCCACCCTCCAGGCCGCCGGCGTGATTGGTAAGACGAGCGAAAGGCCAGTCAGGCCGCGCCGCGTCTGGCAGGATCGGGTCGTGTACCTGCGACCCCGACAGGGCCGCGGCCTGGCGCCCCAGACCGACCTCCACGCTCTTGATCGCGGGGATGGACATCAGCGCCTGGGCCAGGCGCCCGTCGAGCCGCTCTTCCCAGGTGACGTAGGAACCCAGGCCAGGGGGTACGCCGAGGGCCTCCACGCGCACCCGACCGCCGACAGAGTCGCCGCGCTCGCGTGCCTGGTCGATCGCCGACCGCATGCTCGCAGCCGCCGCCTCGTCAGCGCAGCCGACGTCGGACTCCTGCGCCCGCTGCCAGACCTCCGGCTCTGCCTCCGGTTGCGAGGGGCATTCCACCCCGGCGATGGCTGCGACGTATCCGCCCACTCGCATGCCCAGGGCCCGCAGAAACTGCCGACAGGCCGCTCCCACCGCCACGCGGGCCGCCGTCTCCCGGGCGCTAGCCCGCTCCAGCACATTGCGGATATCGCGGTGACCGTACTTGGCCAGGCCTGCTAGGTCGGCGTGCCCTGGGCGGGGGAGCCGAATCGGATCCCCCGGGGCTCCGTCGGCACACTCCTCGACGCTCATCCGCTCCCGCCAGTTCTCCCAGTCACGATTGGCCAACGACAGGGCTAGCGGGGAACCGAGCGTCAGCCCGCCCCGCACCCCGGCGCTAATTTCAATGGTGTCCCGCTCGATCTGCATCCGCCCGCCTCGGCCATAGCCCCGCTGTCGACGGGCCAGGTCGGCGTTGATTGCCTCAGCGGACAGGGGCAGGCCCGCGGGCAGACCCTCCACGATCGCGCTCAGGCGCGGGCCGTGCGATTCCCCTGCCGTCATGTAGCGCAGACCGGGCACGGAAGGTATCTCCTTAGCAAAGAACGGCACCCCTGCATGAGCGTGCCGTTCTTGGCGAACTTTTGAACCGACGCCGGGACTCGTTAGTCCCGCGGCAGCTCCCGGACGATGTGCGGCGTGACCAGGATAACCAGCTCGGAGTTCCGGTTGCTCATGGTCTTGCCCGTGAAGAGATTCCCGATGATCGGGATGCTGGACAGGAGCGGAGTCTTGTGCAAGCTGATCGAGTCGTTCTTGCGGATCAGACCGCCGATGACCAGCGTCTCGTTGTCCGCCACGGTCACGCGGGTCATGACCGTCTGGGAGGTAACGATGGGCGTTGACTCTCCGTTGGGCCCCACCACGGTTCCTACCTGGTCCTGAATCTGCGGCTCCAAATCCAGGGTGATGCTGTCGTCCTTGTTGATGCGTGGGGTGACGTACAGCGCGTTGGTCACGTCGACCTCGTCCACGGTGTAGTCCACCGTGCGGAAGCCGAACTCATTATAGGTGATGGTGGCCGAGTAGTACGGGATGGTGGTGCTGAACTCCACGGACGCCGGGAGGTTGTTCTGCGTGGTCACGCGCGGCTCGTTGATGACTTGCGCGCGGCCCTCGTTGAGCAGCGTACGCAGCTCGGCAGCGAACCGGCCGCGGGTAAAGCGTACCACGGTCAGACCCGTAGCTGGCGCCAGGCCCTCGTTGAAGAAGCCGAGGGAACCATTGTCCACGAACCAGTCGATGCCGAAGGCCTTGTCCAGGCTGGTCTCGATCTGCACGAACTTCGTGGAGATCTCCACCTGCTTAGTGGGCTGGTCAAGCAGGGCCAGAACTTCCTTGAACTGATCGATGGCCTCCTGGGTGCCGCGAACCAAGAGAACGTTGAGCGGCATGTAGGCGATAGGCGGGAGCATCCCATCAGGGAGCAGCTGCCCAAAACCACCTCCGCCAGCGCCACCGGCCCCTCCGAGGCCGCCGCTCGCTCCGCCCCCGAAGCCGCCCCCGAGGCCGCCACTCAGACCGCCGCTCAGACCGCCCCCGAAGCCGCCGCCGGCCGCACCGCCTCCAGAGAACCCGCCGAACTGGTAGTTGAAGCCACCCCTAGGCGACCCGGGCACGCCCATTTCGCTGAAGCCCGTCATACCTCGGTCCAGACCGCCGTTCATGCGCGAGCGGTTGTACGGATTGGGCCGCCACATGGTGGTCCCGTCGAATCCGCGGCTGTCCTGCACACGGCTCCCCCCGAACATCTCAGCCACTACGCCCGCGTCAATGTAGTGGACCTCGAGGCTCGTGGTAGTGACACCGTTGACACTGCCGCTGGGAGGCTCGGGATTGCGGGTGCCGGGGCTCGGAGGCGGCGGATAAACGACCGGGCTGGGCCTCACTGTGCCGCCGGCGGGCATCGGGGGCACCACCGGCTTGACGGATTCAACTCCCACTCCAGGGCCACTGGTCACGGGTATGACCGTGTCGGGGCGAGAGGTCTTTATGATGTACCCGCCCGGCGTGTTGCCCAGATAGAGGTCCGCAGCTGCACAGATGGTGACCAGGGCCTCATGCACCGTCACATCGCGGAGGTAGAAGTTCCCGATCTTGCCGGCAACGCTCTCGCCCCAGTTGATGTTTACGTCCCCCGCCTTGGCGATCATGCGGAGAACTTCGGCGATGGACCCATCCTTCACCGTGATGTTGATGCGCAGATCATCATCGGCAGCGTCCGCCGCCAAGCAGGCGGTGACGGCAAGGAGGCCCACGAACCCAACGAGTAGTGCTGCGGCGATTGCTGCGGTCTTCATGCTCCGGCCTCGAAGCCTTCCCGTACCCATGATAGCCCTCCCGGCACCGTATCATTCACTTGGCCCGCATCCGGGCGGTCCGCGCCCCAGGCCCCTCGTCGCGGGCCGCAGTCTGGGGGTTTGAGCGTTTATCAGACGAGCGCCACCGACTAGTAGGTGCGGCCGCTGCCGATGTTGCTGGAGCGATTGCTCCGTCCGCTCCCAAATGAGCTCCCGCTGTTGTTGCTGCGGTTGCTCTGGTTACCGAACCTGTCGTTGCTGTTATTATTGTTGTTGTTGTAGCCGCCGCTGTCCCCGTAGCCGCCGCCGCCGTAGCCACCGCCACCGCTGCTGCTGATGTCATAGATAGCCTGTCCACCAAACAACATTGCCACCAGCTCGGGGTTGATGTAGGTGGTCTCCAGGACGCGCAGATTCAGGTCCTTGAGGTCCAGCACGGTACCGCCGGAGGTCATAATCTGACCCGGTGCCAGTGCGGCTCCCGCGGCTCCCGGCGCCATAGCGCCCGTCGGCACTCCCGGCACCGCGCCGGGCACTGCGGGCTGCCCGGGACGCCAGGGCGTCGGCGCACTTGCCGTCGGCGCGCCGCCCCAGGGATTGGTCGAGGGCCGGCTGCCTCCGGCCGCGCCGGAGCCCGCCGCTCCTTGCGCCTGGAACATATAAGCCCCGGTGTTGGGGTCCCGCATGGCGCGGACGTTCGCCGCCTTGGCCAGCGCCTGCACCGCCAACGCCGCCGAACCTACCGTCTGACGGACGGTCACCCGGGTATTGGCCAGGTTCGCCGGCAGGGAGTAGGTTATCCCATACTGCTGCTGCAGCACACGCAGCGCCACGCCCAGTGGCTGATCGTCGAACTGCAGCTCAATCTGGCCCTGCGCCCACACCAAGCCGGCGCTCATGACCAACACTGCCACCACCAATAATGCTCCACACATTCTCGTTCGCATTCTGACTCCTCCTCGGATCCGCAAGCACTGACCTAGATTGACCCCTCCGCCCTGGGCCGGCGGAGAGCGCCTTTCCGCGTTGCGGGTTCAACCCCCTGACCAAATGCTACCTACGCTGGTAGTATACCACAAATCCGCGTCGACTGCACCTGCCTAGCGGGCGCTCTTGAGCGCCAGGCGCTGGGTGGCCGCCGGATTGCGTACGTTCTGAACGACTACATAGCTGCGGCCAATCTCGATTACCTTCCAGCCCTCCACCACATCCCCGGGCCCGACCGTGCCGGTCTCGCCCTCGGGCGTCTCGTAGGTGGCGAGCGGGGAGCCCTTCGTCCACAGGATGCTACTGATGCGGAAGCCCGTCCCCGCACCCTCCTCGATCCGCTTGATCTCCTCGGCGCTCGGCGCCGGCGGCGGATGCGGCGGCCGCTCGGGCGGCACGAACCCCTCGCGTAGGGTTATGGGCAGGTCTTGCCAGCTTGGCCCGTATCTCGTTGCGCCGGTCTTGAGTTCCTTCGGAGCTACTCCGTCTTCGCCGGGCAGCGCGAAGGGATTCTGACGTGACAGTTCTAGCGGGGGCTGCTCGGGGCCGGCGGGTGCAGCCGGCGCTGCCATTGCGGCACCACCAGCTGCGGGCATCGCGCCCATCCCAGGCGGCACCCCACCCAACCCAGGCGCGACCGGCATCCCACCCCCCGTCCCGGCCGGTATTCCACTCATCCCGGAAGGCCCTCCAGGTACTCCAGATACTCCAGTCGCTCCGGCAGGTGCGCCCGGTGGCCCACCGGGTCCTCCGGGAGGCGCCGCGGGCGGTCCGGGTTGGGCCTCCGAGGGCGTTCCGCCGATCTGCATAGCCGGCAGGACAAACAAGAACAGGATCATCAGGGCCACGGCAAAAACGCCTATGCCACTGACCATGACGATCTTGGTGCGGCGCTCGCGCACGGCGGGACTGGCGTCAGGCGCCCAGATACCCTCATTGATCCGTTGGCACAACCGGGCCAGTGGCTCTACCACGTGTTGACGTAGACTCTTGCGCAGGTTACTCACCGCCGTCGCCGCCCTTTGGCCCGACCTTGGGCATGGCAGCGCCTTCCTATTCGTCGGTGTCTTCACTATCCGACTCGGGCTTCGGTTCCCTGGGCCCCGCGCCCAGACCTGGCGGGGCCTGGCGCGGCTGCGGACCCGCCTCAACCGCGGCCGGCGCCGCTCCGGGCGGGGTCTCCACGAGGAGGTAGAACTTCATGGGAATGGTAGCGATGAGGGTCGTGCCCGTTCCGCTCAGGGCCAGTCCCTCCACCGTCATGATGCGCGGGCAGTACTTGATGGATCGGTAGAACCGCTCCAATTGCTGCAGCGTTCCCTCCACCGTCAGGGTTACGCCGCCCTCCGGAATCGGCATGAAGCCCCCCGCGGGGGGTGTCGGCGGGGTGCCGGGCGGAGCGGGCATAGGCATGCCGGCAACGATGCGCAACCCGAAGGACCGCACAAAACGCTCGATCACGCTCGGCATCGTTACGCGGTATTCCTGCCACAACGCGATCCATGCGGGAATGGGCGTATAGAAGGAGATGGGCGTGCTGCGCAGGGCCATGAGCTGGTTGAGGTCCATCTGGGCCCTCTGCCAGTCGACCACCGCAGCCTCGTATTCAGCCTTCTTCTTGTCCAGAGTCGCGGCCTTGGCCTGGTCCGTCTCCAGCTTCTCCTGCGCCGCCGTCAGCTCTTCTGACTTGGGCTTGATCATCAGGAAGAAACAGGCCGCGCTGAGGCCGATCAGCAGGACGATGCCGATGACGACGGTTACGATGGGTGGAATCTTACCCATAGGTACTGTCCTTCAACACTTGTCTGCCGAGATGGTTCCCGCCCCGGCGCTACATGCCTTCCTCCGCGTCCGCACTCTTCTAGGGTTTGGCGTCGTCAGTGTCCTCATCATCTGCGTCGCCGCCCTTGGTGCCGCCCGCCGGTGCTCCGGGAGGCCCCGGAGCGCCTGCGATGCCCGGCGGGGCTCCGGGAAATCCACCAGGGCCCGCCGCTGCGGGGACCGCTGCGCCCTGCGGCGCAGGAACCTTGATCTGCCACGCGGGATTCAGGGCGGCGCTGATGGTTAAGGTCAGGATTTCATCGGGAGAGCCAGGCGCTCCTCCGAGCGCCGGGCCGGGCCCTCCGGGCGCCCCGGGGGGCGCGCCCGCCATTCCCCGTGGGCCGCCGGGGGGGCCTCCCGGCATTCCCGCTAGGCCGCCGGGGGGCGGTCCCGGCACTCCCGGCATTCCCGCTGGGGGCCCCAGCGGCGCTCCGGGGCCTCCCGGCATCCCACCGCCAGCGCCACCGCCGCCCGGTAGGCCGCTGACGCTGATGCCGCTGATGACCGGGCAACGCAGCAAGTTGATAATGAACTTACCCGCCGCCACCGTCCCCTCTAGCCTCACTTCGAAACTCACGCTGTTCCCACTGACGGAGAACCGCGTCATCTGCGCGTCCCGAGAGATGTACTCGTTGATGTCGTGGAAAGCCTTCCAGTAGCCGCGCCCCGACTTGTCGGCCTCATCGGCGAAGTCCACCTTGGTCTTGATCGGGGCCAGTTCCGCTTGTTTGGCCTCGGCATCGCCGGTGTATTTGTCCACTTGCGTAAGCGTGGGCTGGAGGGCCTCGTCTTCCTCGGCAACCTTCTCGATCTGGGCGGACAGGGACTTGGCCTGGAACATCCAGCCGGCGCCTGCCAAAATCAGCAGCACCACCAGAAGGGCCAGAAGAGCTTTGTTCTTCCGGGCAATGGCGAAATGTCGGGGTAGCAGGTCTATTCTCAGCACTTTGCGCTTCTCCCCAGGGCGCCAAGCTGTGGCGTGGCTGCCACGGCGGGACGGGCTTCACCACCCGTCAGATCTCTGAGCGGGGCGGATGGCTCTGGTCTCGCGTCCGCTGCCGCGAACGCCGCCGTCCATGCGGCCCCCTCTGGGCTAGTCAATCATGTCGCGTAGGGCCAGCCCCACGGCTACGGCCATGTTCGGCCCGATGTCACGCAGGTACTCCGGCGAAACGATCCCGTCGGTCTCAAGATGGTCGAAGGGGTTCGCCACCCGTGTATTGATGCCGGTTTCGGCTCCGATGAGCGGGGCGATGCCCTGCAGGTGGGCGGTGCCCCCGCACAGGATGATCTCGGCCAGCACCTCGTTGCGGTGCTGGCGGCGGTAGAAATCAAGCGAGCGGCCGATCTCGGTGACCAAATCGTAGATGCGCTGCCCGACGGCCTCGCTGATGGCGCCGCGGGCATGCTGCACCTCGGGCGGCAGGTCAACGGGCGGCGGCGGGGCGGAAGCGGCGGCTGGCGTCGGTGGGGTGAGCGGAGCGGGGGCCTCCACCTCCAACTCCGTCGCCGGGATCGTCTCCAGGTCCTCGCCCAGCGGCGGCGGAGTCTCGGGACCGACCGACGACTCCTCGTACAGCGAATCAAAGACGCCGGAGGGTTCGGGCTCCTCGCCGACCACGGCCTCCTCAGGCGAGGCCTCGTAGACCATCTCGGACAGGTCGGCGAACTCGCGCTTGGCCTGCTCCGCCTGCTCTCGGCCCAGGCCGATTGCCTCCCGGATCGCGTCGGTGAAGCCCTCGCCCGCGGTGGGAATGGTGCGCAGGAAGGTGGGCCAGCCGGCGCGGAAGATGTAGATGCCGGTGAAGGTGGCCCCCACGTCAATGATGATGATGCTGCGCTCCAGGTACTCGCCGCCCGGGAGGCCGATCAGCGCCCGTCCCAGGGCCATCGGCTCCACGTCGACATGCAGCGGCGTGAGCTTGGCGCCCTGCAGCGCCTGCACATGGGCGTTAATCATGTCCTCCTGCCCCACGGCGAGAAAGACCTCCATGTTTTCGGTCTCCGTCGCGCCCTCCGGTATAGGAAGGGGAGCAAAGTCGAAGATAACCTGGTCAACGGGGAAGGGGGTCTGGCGGTCCAACTCCCACTGCATCGCCTCGTCAAGTTCCTTGCCACTCATGCGGGGCATGGGAAAGACGCGGGCGACTACGGAGGTATCGCCGCCGACGGAGGCGACGACCTTGCGGGTGCCAACGCGCTTCTCAGAGAGGATGCCGCGCAGAACGTCCGCGACCGTCTCGGGATCCACCACCACACCACCGGAGACGGCCCCGGAGGGGGTGGGCACGATGGCAGGCTCCGAAACGAGCTGAATACCAGCGCGCGTCAGGGAGAGTTCCACCAGCTTGATGGAATCGTTCCCGATATCCAGGCCCAGGACGTGGGTCGCGCCCTTAGCCATCGGCGGCTCCTCCTACAGTGAAGACAGCAACAGTTACTTGCACACCGGATTTCCGCAACAGTCTACTCCCTGACCGGCAGTTTTGTCAAGAAAATGGGGCCGCGGAAGGCGCGGTGGCGGCAAGCACCGGCTATTATTGCGCAGATTCTCCGGGGAAGGTCTCGATTCCTGCCTGGGTGGAAAAAAGATTATGGCACGACGACGAAGGCCCTGGGCAACGCTCAAGGGGCCGCTATCCGCACACAGAAGTGCTGACGGGCAGCCCTACCGCTACCGCTGCACGTTCTGGTATTCGACTTCCTGCTCGCGCAGGACCGCTCCGTAGCGGGGGACGATAGTGCCCACATAGACGTCGCTTGACTGGTGCAGCACCGAGCCGTTGTTGGCCGCCAGGCGCAGATCGTAGATCGCCCGCGGACTGCTCCAGATCAGCCAGTAGCGTACCGCCGGCAGGCCGGAGGAGACGGTGTAGATCTCCGGCACCGCCCGCAACGGCCCCTCGTTCTGCACGGTATCCACCGGCGCCGGAGTCTCCCGGCTCCAGCCGATGATCCGGTGCTCCTCCACCAGTCCCCCGTTGTAGGAGACGCGGATCCTCGCCCCGTCGTAGATGGACCGGAGCCAGAACACTCCGGCAGTGCCGCCGCTGCGGTAACCGTCGGCCACCATGCTGACGATGCCGCTGCCGGCGTTGACGGTGTAGGCCTGGGCCTGCCCGGCGGTCAGGGGCGCCCAGCCGCCGCCGGTCCACCCCGCCACGGTCGGGGCGCCGCCGAAGGGGGCGCCGGCCACCTGGGTCCCCAGCGTCCAGGTCTTGTACATGAAGTCGGTGCGACCGAAGTTGGGCGTGTCCTTTTGCGAGTAGCTGCGCCGCCACAGGAACACCAGCCGCAGCTGGTTAGGATCATTCGAGTCGGCCTCGGCGAAAGCATTGGGACTGTCGTCGGCGGCGTCCGAAGTGGTGATTCGGAAGACGAACGGCGTGTAGTCGGCGTAGAGAGCGACATTCGTCAGCGAGCCCAGGCCCGCGAGGGTGCGGTTGAAGACGGCCCCGGTATCGCTGGGATTGGCCGAGTTGAACAGCGCCCCGCTGAAGGTGACCGTGCCGGTGGAGGGCTCCACCTGCATCGTCAGCGGCACCGGCACTGTGCTCGCGCCGGTGGGCCCCAACGGATTGCGTAGGATGCCGCTGCCGGCTACCGTCTCCACCCCGGCCGGCAGGGCACCCGCCCCGCCGAGGGGGGCGAGGACCGGCGTGAAGACGTACACGCCCCGCGCTCGATTGTATACGCCCGGCCCCCAACTGACTGAGTACAGAGCCGGCGTAGCCGGAGCGGCGCTAGAGACGAGACCCACGTAGAACCGCGGATCGCGCGCGTCCGGGGCAGCCGTCTCGAAAGTGGGCGTGGTAAGCCAATCCAGATGGCGGCTGCTGAAGCTCTGCCGCAGCCCATCCCCCACCAACTGCTCCCCCGCCCGCGTGGTCCCACTGGTCGCCGGCAGCACCGGGTTGTCGACCACCCGCGGGAAGGTCAGCTTGCCGAAGTTCTGCGTCGCGTCGTTCATGCTCGCCTGATCAAAGGCGGCCCAGCAGATGTCCTCGTTCTGCTGGCGGGCGGCGTAACCGGAGAAGACCACATGGACTTGTGTCCCGGCGGTGATTCCCGCCGGCGGGGTCCACAGGAAAGCGGTGGGGTCCTTGGTGTAGACGAAGGGGCTGGTGGAGGGCTTGCGCATCGGCGCCGCGCTGGCGAAGTCGTTGAGGACGTCACTCCGCCACTCGGGCGTCACCGCGTTGGTGATGGGTACGAGCGCCTCCTGGTTGTCGGCGATCCCCGTGTAGTCCCAGCGGTAGTGGAGGGTCTGGTGGCCCTGGTCGCCCTCCGTCCAGAACAGCCACAGGCCACTACCGGTGGGGTCGGCAAAGCCGCGGATGCCCTGCTTGGGCAAGCCGGTGGCATAGATGGAGTTGTCGACGCCGGGCCAGGTGACGGCGGCGGAGTCCTTGGTCTGCAGTGTGGTGCTGACCCCGGCGCCTTGCCGCAGGCTCCGCTGCCATAGCGCCCAGTGGTGGCCAGTGAGGTCGTTGAAGGTCTCCGGCGAACCGTTGACGCTGCCGGGATTGGCCGCCGCGGTGGTGCCGGTGAGGTTGCGCGCCTCCGCGTCCCAGACGTAGGGGCGATAGTCGGGGGCGCCACCCACCACGACCGGGGTGGCATTGGCGAACAGGATGTTCCCGGGGTAGGCGGGCTGGGCGGCCTGCGCCGGGCTGGTCGCCGCCGGCGCGGCCACGTTCACGTTTCCTCCGCCCGTGGCCACCGAGTGCCGGTTACTCACCCACATGACCTGCAGGTTAGCTACCCCGCCGGCGCCGTAGTCAAAACGTAGCGTGGGCTCGGTATCGGCGGCATAGAAGTCGTTGTAGGGCAGCCGACTCTCGGTGACCCGCAGGGCGGTGGGCACGTAGGTCGTCGGCTCCAGCGGCTCATCCCGTCGTGCGTCGAAGGCGACGCTACCGGTGTCGGTGGCCACCCCGTTCAGACTGTTGACGAAGTCCAACTGGCCATTGCCGTTCACGTCGAGGAAATACACGACCTGGCTGGAGTACTGGCCCGTGCCTTGCCCCAAGGGCAGGGGATTGGCGGAAGTGCCCATGCCGCTGGCGCCGCCGATGCCCCAGCCGCCGGCGTCACCGTTCCAGCCGGCGGGGAAACCGAGGGTGCCGATGGTGGTATAGGGCATCCAGGGCAGCCAGACCGGGTTGGCGGTCAGCAGGCGCCCGAAGGAGCGGTACTTGGCCGATACGCCGACTGGCTCCGCCGTGGCCTGGTTCCCGATCAGTGGCAGAACCGGAGTCACCACGTTGCCCTCGTTGCTCACGGTGAAACCGTCCGTGAGCGCGACGTTGCTGGGATACGCAAAGCGCCCGTATATCGGAGGATTGCCGACGGTGGTGTCCGGCGAGTTGGCCGGCACGCCGGGAGCGACCCGGCCGGGCTCGGCGGCGCTGGTATCAGCGGCCAGCCGCGCCTGCCGGTCCACGGAGAGCTGCACGTCGAAGGGCGCGAACTCATCCACCGTGTCGCCGTTGCTGTCAAGGTTGGAGCTGAGGTTTATCGTCCACCGCCCATTGCCGTTCCGGTCGCTGTAAAGCAGAGCGAGGCCCCGATAGCCCCAGTTCATGTCGGGGGTGTGGCCCAGCGTAGCGCCCGGCTCGGAGGCTGGCTGGTAGGAGGGAATCCGCGCCTGGACCCAGTGGGAAGTGTCGATGGCCTTGGCCGCGACGTTGCCGGTGCCGATGGTGTTGGGCCCCACGATGATCGCAGAGTCGGGAAGGGTGGGACGTATCGCGCTCCGCCCCGCCGCGCGCAGACCCGGTGCCGTCGTGATTCCGCCCAGAAGAGTCGATTCCAGCCGTTCCACCATATACTGGTCGCCCCGGTTGATCACCGTGAAGGACCGGCGCATGGTAGTGGCGCCGGGCGTGTACATGTCGTCCCGCAGGCCGCCCCGCAGCGGCCCGATAAGGAAGCGCGCCAAGTAGGAGCCCGGCTGCTCCGCCGGACCGGCAGTGCCCGGACCGACACCGTTGCGCCAAGCCTCCACGGCGGGCGGGTTGAGCATCTCCCCCGGCGGGACCTGCAGGCGGCTCACATAGAAGGCCGTCGACAAGGGGGTGGTGGGCTGGCCGTCCGGAGTGACGTCAAAGTGCCAGTCGGTGAGGGGCTCACCCGGATTGAGCCACTCCATGTAGATGCGGCCGATCCCGTACGAACCCAGGGGGATCGGTGGCACATTCAGGGCGCTGCCGTCGATCAATCCTTGGAGGCTGACCCCACGCGGGGCGCTCGGCCACCCCCGGGCCTCGGCATCGGCCTTGTTGATCGGGACCGTCACCGAGGGCCACGTGGCCCGCAGCACCAGGAACCTGAAAGCGGCGTTAGGAAGGATGTCAATGGTGCCGTCGTTGTTGACGTCCAGCCCGGCGCCTATCTGTATCGCCGCGCGGATGAACATCCGCTTGCCATAGCCGCGGGGGTCGGGCGGGTCGTAGGGCAGAGCCAGACCGTTGGTCGTAGGATGGAAGGGCATCCCCACCACAGTCCGGTAGAACTGGCTACCGGCAGCATAGTCGTACCACATCAGGTCGGCCTGGCCCACCGGCATGTCCCATTCCGGAACGTTGATGACTCGGTCGCGCTGGGCACTAGCGCCGGAGCCCAGGTTGAGCAGACTCACCGCACCGCCGTGGATGCCCCATACGTCTGGGCACGTCCCGGCGGTGTTGGTGGAGAACCCGCATACCGGACAGACATACTGCTTGCGCAGGTTGCTCTGGTGCCACGTAATATCCGCCAGGCTAGGGGCGCCGATGGGAGGATACGGCTCCATGAAGGTCCGTATCTCATAGGGTAGGGGCGTCTGGGCGGCCGCTGGCTGCCAGGCCGCCGTCACCAGCACCACCGCCACGATTGCTATAACAAAAGCCGCGTTTCTCATCAGACATCAGACCTTAGACTTCGGACCACAGACTTCCCCCTAGTACCTCTCCGCATACGACGGCTGGTTCAGCGGGTCATTCCAGTCCCGGCTGAAGGGGTCCGGGATGATGCGCCGATCTTGCAGGTCGTGATCCGACGCTACCTCGAAGATCTCGCCGTACAGGCCCGTGCCCGGCGAGCCGACGTTCTCGCGCGCCAGGTTCTCCGTGACCCCGGTGTAGTTGGTGATTAGTACGTTCCCGCCGAACATGAGCCCGGGGAAGAGCATCTTGGCGCATACCGGGTAAAAGCGCTTCTGATAGGTCGTCGGCGGCGCGCTGGGCGTCACCACCCGGCCAAAAGCCCCGGTGGTGGCCGCATAGGTCGCCGCGGTGTATTGCCACGTAGACCAGTCCGGAGCCAGACCAACAACAGGGCCGGCGCTGGTGTCGATCTCCCACACCCAGACGCCATCCTGTTTGACCGACACATTGTGCTTGATATCGATCAACCCCCCGGCCACTACCAGCACGTAGACCCGCTCACCGTAGCGGAAATACTCCACATGCCGCAAGTTGGGGAAGCTCAGCACCGGCGCGTCGTCTAGGTTCTGCAGATCCGTATTGTAGAGCGCTTGCCAATCCCGCCAAGGCCGCGTGCCGCCCGGCGGGGTGGTGGCCGGATCCGGGTCTACGTACTTGGTCCCGGCCTCCACCACCAGCACGCGGTCCACGTTGCTCGCCGCGCACAGGTAGCCGACAACGTTGCCGTTGTTGAAATCGAAGATGGGCTGCGCCCGCACGTAGCGCAGCGCCAACCGGTGCGTCGGGTCCCAGGCTGGCCGGACGTGCGAGGGCGTCAGCTCCACCACTTGGTGTTGCTGCCCGCCGAGCGCCAGGTTGACCGTGAGGACGTCGATGATCCGGTTGTGTGCGGCGTCGGCGATCACGGTATGCACCAAGCCGCCGGAATCCACGTAGCGGAAGGCGTCAGCCGGCTGGGCTAGCTTGAGGTTGTAGTTCCCGGCCACGCCGCCCGGAACCGAGGCATCGGTGCGGGCCGGGCTGGAGTAGTAGTCGAGGCCAAATTCGTCCAGCGGCCAGAGTTGGTTGCCCGCTCGGTCCACGACTATCACCCGGTTGTTGCCGGTGTCGACCACCAGGAAGGAGCCGCTGGACAGCGGCGTCGCTTTCGCCGGACGGCTGAAGGGCTGTGCCAGCATCGGCTCGGGGGCGCTGCGCCCGTAGACGTAAGCCTGAGAGGCAGTCAGCACCCAGGTGCGGTCGGACCCGGTGGTTTCCACCAGCCGGTTGCCGTCGCAGATGACGGTCCGCCGCGGGCTGAGACACCCTACCCAGCCGGGACCGGCCATGGTCAGCGGCGCGCTCATCCCGACACTACTCACATACAGTTGACCACCCGCGCTGGTGGGGGTGCTCAGTACGCCCGGCACCATCCGCGGTCCCGCCGGATCGTCGAAGGCCACTCGCGACGCGGCGCCCTTGACCAGGTGGCTGATGGGGTCCCAGACCAGCGATACCAGCGTCTGGTACTCGTTCTCCGCACCCGGAGGTATGTCGAAGTTGGCCCCGCCGATCGGGGTCCAGCCCACGCTGCCGACCACCGCCGTCGTCCCCGCCACGCCTACGCCACCTAGGCTAGCGCCCAGCCCCACCGGTACCTGCTGCCGCTCTGCATCAGGGACCCGCAGCGTCACGGCTGGGGTCGGATCCGCCCATCCCACGGCCACCGGGGCGTAGTCCGGCTCTGACCAGCCAGTGTAGCTGATGAGTACCTCCCGACCCGCCAGCGGATGCGTGAACCCCTGGTTGTCGGTAATGGTGGCGCCCCGAAAATCGAGCCAGCCGTTGGCCAGGACCTCCTCCACCCCTGCCCCCCGCAGATTGTACGTCGGCAGCGGCGCGGGCTCCCCGGCTACAACTCCCGCGACCGGCATGCCGTTGGTCAGAGTCACGGCCACCGTGGAGGCGACGACCGGATAGCGCTGCAACCGCACGAAACCGCCTACGTACTCGAAGCGCGACAGCTTCGGGGCTACGTGCAGCTCGGTTTGCGCATTCCCGTCGGAGTCGGTCCAGGTGAAGGTCAGGGCCTTGCCGCCCACTGTGGCGCCCGCAGAGGGCCGGAAACGAATAGTCCGGCCCGCATAGTCTACGTCGAAGTTCGCGGTACTCACTAGGGCCCCGGTCGCCAGGAGCGTCACCGTAACCGCGCTCCCTGGCGCGATGGCCACCTCATCGCCCAGCGCCGGCCCCAGGTGGATGGCCAAGTCCGCCTGGGTGCGCACGCCGTGGATGAGGCCCGTCCACTCCCTCTGCGTGGCCCCGGTGCGCGCATTGGAGGCCACGTAGGCCGTCTCCGCCTCTTGGGCCGGGGCCGCCTCGCTAGTGGTGACTACATCGATGGGTGAGTCGGAGCGCGGCTGCCAGCAGACCTGCGATCTGCCGGTCTCGGTATCCAGCACCGACAAGCCCAGGCCACAGGCCAGCGTCCGCCCGGTGTGCTCGCTGGTGTGGAAGCCGAACGCCTCCGTCTCATTGCTCCAGGCCAGCGGCCCCGGCAGGTAATGGGTCTCGCCCGTGTAGGTAGTGGCTCCAACCCGGTAGTTGATGTCCACCCGACAACCGCGACGCAGCGTCAGCGGGTTGTCGTACCCGTCAGCCTGCGGGGCGCTGGATAGGGTCGCCAGGAACTCAAGCACGCCCCCGGCATTGTTGAAACGGGCGAAGTCCGTCCCGCTGAAGGTGAAGGAGGCGCCACTAACGGCCACCGACTCGGCGTCACTGTCGTTGCGGAGGGCGGCATCCACATTGGTGACCCCGGTGTTGTTCAGCCGCGCGACGTAGTAGTCCGAATTGAGCAGGGGCGCCCCCGCGGGGTTGGTCGGGGTGGGGACCAGGCAATACTCGGTGTAGCCGGGGATGGTGTTAACGGTGGGGGGCGCCGGGCAGGTCAAGCGTGCGGGCGCCGACACGAGCAGGGCCGCCTCCACCGGCAACCCCAGCGGGGTACGGGGGCTGGTTACCACCGCCGGGCGCACATCCCCCTCGGGGGGAAACTCGACCCGGTTGGTGTCGGCAGCCCAAGCCGGACTGTGCGTCGGAGGCAACAGCTTCTGCTCCTCTGCCCGTGCCAGGTCCGGGTACACCCAGGAAACCGCCGGCCCCGCCCAACCCCAGTTGATCGCCCACACCCGACCGTAGGTGCTCTGTATCCCGGCCCCCAGACCGCCGTCCATTTCGGTGCTCAGCACGAACAGCCAGTTCTTATACGCCACCGGGCTGCTCAGGTCCACCACACTGGCCGTGCCGACATAACCGCCGAGCGGCAAGCTCCACAAGCCCGCACCGTCCGCCGCGTCATACGCCAGCAGGGCGCCCACCCCGTTGGCGGCGTGCACCGCTGTAACCAGCACCACCGGGGCCGGGCCTGCTCCGCTGTTTGCCAGGGCCATCACCGGCGAGCTGGAGCGGGAGGTGTAGCCGGCGGGCAGGGCTTGGCTCCATACCAGACGGTAGCCGTTGGAGAAGGTCCCCGGCTGTAGGCACCACAGCGTCGGCGGCCGGTTGCCCGGGCCGAAAGTGCTCAGGACGTAGACGTTGCCGCCGCTTACCACGGCACTGCCGGGAACCGGGCCGGGCTGCGAGGGGAGGGTGGGATCGCCCCAGGGGGGCGGGAACTGCCAGACCAAATCCAGCGGCGGGCGGGCCGGCGCGAACTCCACCGAGCGTCCCGAGGGACTGCCGGCGGCCTGCCCCGCGGTGTGGCTGTAGTTGGCGATGTTGTAACCCAGCTTCACGTCTGCTCGCTGGAAGCTGCCCGGCCCCGGCAGACCGGCGTGCCATTCCTCGATGTCCTGCCCCACGCCCTCTGCGGTCACCACGATGGCGCCGTCCCCGTAGCGAGCAGCGGCCACCCCGGCTCCGGCCGCCGAGCCCGTGGCAGTAACCACCACCGGCGCCAGGGTCACGTCATTCCCGCCTAGATCGGTCACGGCGTAGGCCGGGTAGGGAGCGGCCCCGCCGGGGTAGTCCCCCAGTTGCCGGATCTCCGCCCCCGACAGCGCGTAGGGGAAGCTCAAGAGGGCATGGCCGGCCGCGGCGGCCGTGCGGGTGGTGAGGTTACCGCCCAGGGCGCCAAAGGCGAAGGGCGCATACGGCACGGGTTCCGGCGTGCCCGGCGCGACGGAGGGACGCGGCACCGGGAAGCCGACCACGTTGCCTCCGGCATAGTCCACCCACAACACTGCCCCGTTCTCCACCGCCCGCCGCAGACCCGCGCGCTGCCGGTCGCTGGTGATGTTCAGGTCCTGGGCGCTGGCGATGTAGATCAGGTCAAACTGGATGAGCTGCTCGGCGCTGGCGTCGTCGAGGGCCACCTCCCAGTACTGCGGCCACTCCGGGGGAACTGTGGCGCGCAGGGGAGAGACAGCGTTCATCCCCCGCCCGGCCCAATAGCCATTCCCCGAGCGCCAGGTGGCCCGGTCGTTGGCATCGGGATTGTGGGCAGGGTTCAGCCAGAGGGTCCAGATGGTGTCGGTGATACTGGAGGGGGCCTGAGGGTTGACAAAGCTCCAGCCGGGCGGCTTGAGCGAGCAGCGAGCCAGCATCGGCAGCACGTAGGAATTGGCGTTGGTCCCGCCGTTGGGGATGAGCAACTGGCACGCGCGAATAGTCCGCGGCGCGGTGTTGTACTCAAAGGCTACCTGGGCCGCCGCAAGCAGACCAGGACAAACGAGCAAAGTTATGACAATGGCCAAACGCCATGACCGCATCAGAAATCTACCTCCACGGGCAGCACACCCGCTTTCCGCAACGCCCGCACTTCACGCCCCCAGTGGCGCCGGTCTCCAGACCGGTGCCCCCTCCCGCATCTATTGCCCCGTTCCCCGGTAGATCAGCCCGGGACAGGTGGGCAGCAGCGGCAGCTTGGACAGGTTGGCACCGGCGTTCGTCGGCGCCTCCCCGGCGTACCGTACGTAGGTCCCACTCAGTTGCGTCTGCGGCGCGACCCGGCTGGCCAGCATGGTCGCGTCGTACCGGTAGCTGATCGTGCCCCAGGCCAGGACCGGGGTGCCCGCGTTGTCGAAGTACTGCGGGAAGGCCCAGTGATCCTGCCATTGGCGCCAGGCGGCCGGGTCGGCGTGGTAGTTCTCCGTGACAGCGCCACGGATCTCCAGGTCGTAGTTGAGCCGCCGGAAGCGCGCCATGTAGGCCGAGACGGAGACGGGATCGGCCGGATTGAGGCCGACCTCGAGCGCGCTGCGGCCGTCAAATAGCGGCGCCGGGATAACGAAGAAGCAGCCGTCCTGTGCATACATCAGGGCGCTGACCCTGGCATGCACCGTGCCCTTGGGCAGGCCGGTGTCCCCGTCGAGTGCCTCCAGCCTGAACTTCTTCAGCCAGTAGTTGGTGCCGTTGAAACCGAGGCCCGGATCGGCGTAACGGAATGATAGCCCATTCAGGTCGCCAGGCCGGTCGCCGGCCCGAGCGGCGGAGATATAGTCCGGTGAGCCTCCGTTGAGTTGCCACGGCAAAGTCGGGTTGAGGCTGCTGAGGAATGGCGCCCACAGCGGGGAGAGGACTTCCGTGGCATTGGGCACTCGCGGCAACAGTCCACTGGGCGTTAGCGTGGCTGGCGGCAAGAAAAAGAACTTTTGCGGAGACCCCGGCGGCCATGGAACCGGGTCACCCGCGCCCTGGCTGAAATCGTAGTTGGCCCAGGCGTTGTCCGCCGAATTGTACAGCGAGAGCGCCACGGCTGAAGGGCCGGGGTCCTCGCCGGTCTGGTAGGGCATCAGGCTGATCACGTCCGGCGTACCCGTGGGGCGCCCGTCCGCGGTGGGCGGGGCGCCGAACCACCAGTAGCTGCTGATGAACCCCGCCAGGGTTGGCGACAACTCCCAGTGCTGGGCGGAGGTCAGCGGCGCCGCCGAGTCGTCCGCCGCAGCGGTGACCATGCCCTGCGTCAACACCGGCACGAGTTGCGTCGGGTTGACCACCACGCAATCCCGCGCCAGCAGCGCGATGTAGCTGTTCTCCTCGTCACGGCAGCCGGTGCTCTTAGCGACGGTGTAGCGCCCCTCCACGTCCTGGGGCGAGAGAATCTGCCCCTCCACGTAGATGGTGCCGCCCGAGACCACCGTCAGGCTGTAACGGCCGGAGGCGCTGGCGTCCTGGGGCAGGATGCCCTTGATGCGCACGTTGCCCTCGGCGAAGATGACTTGGTTGCCCGCCGGCGGGTAGTCAATACACATCACGTTGACGCCGCTGTCATCGCCCAGTCTGTCGGGCGTATTGGGGTCGGCTATCTTCCAGCGCTGGTCGTGGCGGGCAAGCTTGATCCCTGGCTGCCCGGCCACATGCCCCGGCCACCAGACCGGCGCGGGCCCGCCCCCTGCAGGCGGCTGCAGCGAGGCCAAGGTCGGAGAGAGGTCGGTGACGGGAGTCAGGGCCCCGTAGTCCAGCGTCGCCGTCTCGCTGTTGTACAGAGTCACTTCCACGCCCCGCGCCGTGTACATGGTCCGGGTGGCGTTCCAGCCGCTGTCGCCGATGCGCGGGTCGTTGTTGGACAGGTTGCCCAGGAAGTCCTCGGTCAGCGCCTGCAAGTCGTGCGTCCCGTCACTGTTGAAGAACTGCACATCCCCGAAGTTGTCGATGTATACTCCTGGCCCGTGCCCGTACCGGCCGGTATGGACCGTCTCGCTGGTGATGGTGTTCTTCACCACCGGCCCCGAATCGCGGGTCAGGGCATGGTAGCGGCTCTGCCCGGTGGCCGGGTCCTTGGCGAAAATATCCGGCGCCTTGAGGTCTTCCACCGCCGCATCGCGATTGGGGTTGTCGCTGCGCTTGTTGTCCAGCACGCGCCCGCCGTGGGTGTCGAAGTTCGGATTGTCGCTAGGCCAGATCGAGTAGCTGTTGGTGGCGCCGCCCTCTTGGATGTTGACCGTAGCGCCTTGAGCCGGGATCACCCCGCCACTGGCATCCACCGCGGTCGATCCGTCGTCGATACCCAGGGCGATGAAGCGGTCATCCCGCAAGTAGCCGCCGCCCCAGGGGAGCCAGTCGAAAACGTTGCTGTAGTCCTGAGCGCCGACCAGCAGATCAATCTGCGTCGAGCCCCAGCCCTCGTTCTTGGGGCTGCCCACGGACGGGGGCCCATCGGCATTATCGCCCCGCAGTTCCACTGGACAGTTGAACCGCATCGGCCCCTCGAAGTGCAGGGGCAGGAAGTCCCCCAGCCGGTCCACATTGGTCTGGCCGCCGTTGACATCCAGCTGCGCGTTGTAGTCCAGGTCCAGCCACGGCGCGAAGCCCAGCAGCGCCGGCCGCCCGGAGTGGCTCCGGTCGGTCACCCACAGGATGTGGTCGGTCAGGCCGAGGGCCTTGTAGGCCACCAGCGGCCGGAAGACGAAGGTGGTCCCGGCGACTATCCCCACCGACTCAATCTTGAGGTACTTGCTGAGCGGATCCGGCTGCAGGACGGAGGGGTCGTTCCCGGCCGCGGCCAGGGCCGCGCCCTCGAAAGGCGGGTTGGGATCGTAGGTGATGCGCAGCAGGAAGTGCCCCTGGTTGATGTCCATCTCGTCCAAGGGGCCGCCGGTGATGCTGCCGGCGTTGTTCGGGTCCGGATAGCGGGTAAAGCCCCGCCGCGCGTAGTACGCTGCGGTCGGCCCCGGCGCGCCCGGCGGGTTGGGGTTGACCAGCCCCGCCCAGCCGTGCTGCACCTCTTCATCCATGTAGTAGTCGTCGTCGGTGAAGGGGATCCCATCCGGCCCGAACATGTTCGGGGTGGCCGTCCAGACGGCAGGGCCGGCGTTGGGGTCGCCCAGGTACACCGGCGGCACGGGCCAGGTCGCGGCATTGCCCGCATCATAAGTGGCCGAGTCGTACGGCCGGAAGGGCGGCCGCCAATCCCCGCCCTGGGGGCTATTGGTCAACATGTACTCGGCGTAACGCAGGCCCCCCTGGGCGAGTTGGTCCGCGCGCAGCCGCGCCGACATCATCTCCCCGGTTTCCTGATTGAAGCTCACCACCGCCACAAACAGGATGCCCACCAGGATGACGGCCATCATCAGCAGCACGACCAGCACCAGCGCCTGGCCGCTCCGGGCGCCCCTGCCGCTTACCTGGTTGTATCCGTAACCGATCATGGTCAAGTCCTTCTGTCGCTCCTGCTCCGGGTAGCTCAGGCTTCCAAGCCTGAGTCCCCGCTGCTGCGCAGGCGTGGAAGCCTGCGCTACCCCTCCCCTACCGGCTGGCGTTTTGCACGGCCAGCCGTGCGCTCATCAGCGACTGCACGCCCGGCTTAAAGGGCACCTGGTTAGCCGCGCCGCTGGTGGCCGCCTCGTAGGGGCTGTACTCTGAGATGGCTAGCCTAATGTTATAGGCCGAGCCGCTGGAATAGCTGACAACGATCTGATCGTCCCAGGACTCGCCGGTGGTCTCGTCGAGGTAGAAGTTCCGCCGCGCCTGGTAGTAAATCTGAATCTCGCAACTGAATTCCAGGACGCCGCTGAGGCTGGGGTCAATCAGCCGCGCCACCAGGTCCGGCCCCGGCGGCACCGACGGGTTGAACTTCAGCTCCACCTGCCTGTCGTTATCAAAGGGCGTCGCCGTGTACTGCAGCAGCCCGATCTGGTCCTGGTCCTGAACACTGACCCGCGCCATCTCCCGGCGCTGCACTTCGTTGGTGTTCTTACGCCGGAAGACCATCCAGACGCGGACGGACTCCGGGATGACCTTGATATCCCGTACCGCGGCCTGGGCCTGGTTGGCCCACGGGTTCCACGTCCCCGCCACGCCCTCCGCTCGCCAGGGATCCAGCACATACCCCACCGGCGCCCTCGCGTCGTTGGCGCTGATGGGAGCCGTGGGCCACTCCGGCAGCACGTCCGGCCGCACGGAGGCTAGCGTCCAGAAGCCCACTCCTGGGTCGGCCTGCTCGGCGAAAGCTGCGCCCGGCGCCGCGTCCACCTCCGCTAGGACCGGGACGGTATCAGCCACCGTCACCACTCCCGACCGGGAGTTCCAGCGCAGGTTGAGCAGGTTGTTGGTAGCGGCATCCGGCACCGCCTGCAGCGGGTCCAGCTGATCGGTGTCCAGGGGTATGGTGGTGTAGGCGCCGTCCGCGGCGTTCCACCGCCGCGCCACAATCCGCGGACGCAACTCCGAAGAGTTGATGGCGCTCCCGCCCGGCCCCCATACCAAGTCCAAGACAGATCGGGTGCCGTCGTTGAGCAGCCCCAGCCACGCGCCCCGCGAAGCCCGGTAGGTGCCCCCGTCGCCTGAGATCCGCATCGGGTCCTCGGCGATCCGCTCCGGCCGGAACTGGACGCCGCCGAACAGGTACACGACCTGCGGGGTCCAGGTGGGGGTCGGCGGGTTGTCCAGGATGTCGTCGGTCGGATCATCGACCGTGTTGAGATTGACCGGGACGTACCCCTCCAACGACAGCCCATTGTCCCGGCACACTGTCTGGGTGCAGACCACGTCCGCTCCCATCCGCGGGGTTAGCGCATTCTCGGCGTTGGGTCGGTCGATGACGAACTCACTGGCGGCAATAATCCCGTCCCCGTCCACGTCGGCGTAGGACCCGAAGGTGAAGATCTTGAGGTCATTGTCATAGATGCAGTAGCCCTGCTGGCGGTACAACTGGAAGGTGGACTCCGGCCCGGGCCCGGCGGAGACCATAAACACCTTGTTGTTAGCGCTGGGATTGCCCGGCGAGCCGGCCGGCCACACCCGCAGCACGGTGTCGCTGGTGTGTACGGCATACCGCGTCACCAGCGGTAACTGTCCGGCAGGCGTGGCCTGCCAGACTGGCCGCAGCGGCTGCTCCGGCTGTCCCAAGGCGTCCTTGGCCGGCAGCACGAAGCTCATGGTCGAGTAGTTGACCAGATACTCATGGTCGCCAGTGTAGACGCTGCTGGCGGCGGCAATCCGGATCAGCTCCGGCGGGTAGACATAGGTGGCCTCGGTCAGGTCGCGCGTGGCTCGCTCCATGGCCATGCGCAGGTCCTGCTGCATCTCGGCCTGCGTCCGTCCGCTGCTGGCCATGTTGACCGACTGGGACATGGGCACAAACAGCAGCGCGAAGAGGACGACCAGGATACCCAGAACGACCAGTACCTCGAGCAGCGTGAAGCCGCCCCGCCCGCTGTAGGGCGCGGGCTTGTACCGCGCCTCTCCCCGATTGTAGGAGAGGCCCCTAACTATCACCAGGAGCCACCTCCCACGCGGCTGCCGGCGGCCCTACGGGACTGCCCTTCTCGAATAGCGTCCGCCGCATCATCTGCACGCTGCCGTCCCAGAACAGCACCTGGTACTGTCCTACCCCGTTCTTGGTGTAGCTGTTGGCGTGATAGTCACACCAGGTGATGATGGTGTCGTCGGCGGGCATCCAGGTACTGTCCGTTACCGGGCCCCAGTACATGGCACTGCCCACTGTTATTGAGCGCATGCCCCTGGACAACTGCCGTTGCGCCGTGTAGACGCTCGGCGCCGCCGCCCAGGCGTGCGCGACCATGCGGCAGGGCATGTACTTGAAGCGGTTGAGATAGAGCTCGGTCCCGTTCCAGGTGTCGCTGCCGTCCTGATCGTTCTGGTAGGTGAACTTGACCACCTGGTCCGCCGGGGTGTTATCCGCCTGCCGCCAGATGTAGCTGTAGTAATAGGTATCGCTGGAGCCAGCCCGGTGCTCCCGGTCGGCGGGGCAGTGGAAGGTGGTCTTGTCCCTCAGGTAGCCCGTTCTGTACAGCGCCATCAGCGGATTGGTCGGTTGCCCGGTGGAGGGGTCTACCGGCTGGACGAGAGGGTCTGCCATCTCGTCGTACGGCGTGGTGGTGTCCGTCCCGTTCTCTGCAATCCATACCGGCGGCACGCCCTGGTAGTCCAGGTAGTATAGCTTCATCGCCTGATGGATCTTCTTCATGTTGGAGGCGCAACTGGCAATCTGATTGCTCACCAACATGGACTTACCGATAGGCACAGTTACAGCCATCAGGATAACCAGAATGGCTATGACCACCATCAACTCCACCAGTGTGAATCCCTTATGCATGCCAGTCATTCTCATGGCCGCTCACTGCTTCTCTACGCACTCCCTGTGGGTGAGGCAAGGTTGTCCACGTCCACGTACTGCAGGCGTCCGTTCTGCGCCCGCCACCACGCCCGCACCTTCAGCGAAATGCCCCGTACCGCTATCACGCTCAACACGCCGGGGTTATTCAGCGTGATCTGGCGCTCACTAATGCTGATCGTATGCAACTCCCCCACCGCCCGCTGTGGGTTGTTGGGATCGCCGTAGGTATAGTCCACCGCCACCGTCGCCCCGGCCGACACGCTCACCGGCTGCGTGGTGACCGGATCAATACCGGTGGTGAAATCCAGTACCGTGAAGCCGCCCAGGTTGGCGGCGAGAACGTCGAACTGTTGGACCGGGGCGATGCCGGCGAAGAGGCTGCTCGGCAGGTAGCACTCCGGCGCCCGCATGACCGTCATCATCCCGTCGTCAATGGTCCGGTAGAAGAACCGGAAGGTATGCCCCAGGGCCCGCGCACCGATCGGGCTATTTGCTACCCGCAGCGTCACCTTCCCCTTGTCATAGTCAAGGCCCGTGTCGGGGTCAATGCCCTGGTTCTCGTAGTACAGGGCTCCGGTAGCCAGGTCCACAGCCAGCACATGCGTGTTGAGCGCCGCCGGGTCGGTGTTGAGCACCGCATCACCGTTCAGGCCCGTCGCCGTCAGTTGTACCGTCACGAAGGAGAAGGTTGCGTCCGCCGGGTCGGACGTCGCGTTGGCGTCGGAGAGGACCTGGTCCTCGAACAATTCTCGCGCCCGCCGCCCAAAGGTGGACTCCTCCACCTGCAGGTCGTAGCTGATCTGCACAGTCTTGCCGCTGTCCGCCGCGTTCAACTCCAGCAGCGCCCCGGTCGTGTCCAGCGCCGCCTCGCCCGCCCCCACCACCGACCCCGGCGCCAGGATCGCGTAGTCTATCAGGGAAGCGCCCCAGGCGCTGCCCTCCACGATACCGCTGAAGCTGGGGGCCGCAGCCGCCAGCACCTGGTTAGCCCCGCCCAGGGCCACCGACTCTCGCTGCACCCAGTGGGTAACCCCGCTGTTGTCCAGCCAAGCGTAACTGATCTCCATGCTCCGGACCGCGGGATCCGCCGCAATTGTCCCGTTGCCGGCCAGGTAGAAGCAGTCCGTGGGGACAGCGCCCGGGGGCGAACCGAGCAGTGCGGCAAGCTGCCGCACCTCCGACACATTCGGGGCCATCGAGGGATTGGCGCGCCCTATTTTGAGCGCGTAGCGCACGGGCGTCCCGGGGGCCACGCCGGCCAGTACGCTAGGGACGACCCCGCGCTCGCCCACCACGCGATTCCAGTCATCGCGCGAGTTGGGCGGGTTCTCGGCCGGGCTGAAGGAGTCCGGATCCAGCGGCGTCATCTGCGGCGAAACGTTCGGCCCACCGGAGACAATCAGCGGCAGGCCGGCGGGGTTGGCCAGGAGCAGTTCCATGTTCCTCTTCGCCAGCTCCACCATTTGGCTGCGCCGGCCCTCCTCGCGCACCTGCCGCATCAACAGGGGGAAGCCCTTGGCGACGCCCCAGATGCCGACCAGCAGCACGCTCATGGCCACCAGGACCTCGACCAGGGTCATCCCCCGGCGAGCCGGCGACCAGCGCCGCGCGTGGCCCAGCCTTCTGCCGGTCCCCTGTCTCCCGCCACCGATTGTCAGATCGTGTATAGCTGCCATGTCCGTCCCCGTGCTGCCTGCTTGTGTAGGTTGTACCCCGTTTGCTGAACAGTGAAAACCGATTGGGCGCGATTTGCGTGAAAACTCCCTGCAGGAGCCTCGCCCGCCGTCTCGGGCGCCCACGCGGCGCTCCGGGCTTGCAGTCACACAGGCGTCCCGCCGGTGCTGTAGCCTACACCACCGCCCGCCCCCCTGTTGTCGCCCGCCAGCGCGGACCTTCCAATCATCACGCTGTGTGGGAATGGCACCGCACCGTGGCTCTCCGGGGCGCGGCGTGCTGTTTGTTTGCCGACTACTTCTGATGCACCCACGGGGCTACCCCGGTGCCGTCGGCCGTCGCCATCGGCCCGATGGTGACCTTATCCGTTCGCCCGCTCAAGCGCAGGACCAAGTCCCTCTGCTTGTCGGGAGTAGTGCCGTAACGGCTGCGATGATGCGGGCAGTGCGTTATGATCGCGTTGTCCGGGGCGTAGCGGTTCATCAAGCGTGGGTAGAAGCGCCAGGTCAGCCCGTCCGAGGCCAACCAGGTCGGCAGAGCGCTGTTCACCGGTGAGATAAACGGATTCGCCCCGCCCGGCGGGGTGAACACATCGTAGCCGTCGCTATCGTACCCGTAGTAATTGTACAGCCGCAGCGGCAGGGAACTGCCATTCAACTCGAACTGCCAGGTATTGGGGTCCACCATGCCGTTGTACGAGCTGTACACCTTCTCCCGAGCCGTCTCGCCCTCCCTCTGGGCCAGTTGGTCGTCGGGGCACAGCATCAGGCCCTTATCCGTAATGTAATCCGGATAGAGCGCCGAAACTCCTCCCTGGTAGCGGTTCCCGTCGTACCACGGGGGCGGCGGGTAGGCATGATGCTCTGCCTGGTAGGCCTTAATCGCGATCCCGATCTGGTGCAGGTTACTCATGCAGGTGTTCTCCCGGCCTTTGATCCGTACGGAACTGAAGACCGGGAAGAGCAAAGCGGCCAGAACGATGATGATGCCCATGACCACGAGAAGTTCAACGAGAGTGAAACCCGAGGTCGGCTTGTAGACTTTCATTGTGGACCTCACCTGTCGCTACAGCGGCCCGAACGCATGCCGAACCCGCCGCCAAGCGACAATCTTGTTACATTATCAGGATACCCTAGCGCCCCTGCCCGTAAACCTGCCACACCGCCGCCCATGAACGTCCCCACCCCTCACTCGCCGCTCGCCCCTACCCTCGGTAGAAGTGCAGCACCCACCGCGTCAACTCCTCCGGCCACAGCAGCATGAGGATCGCCGCGGCCGCCAGCATGGGGCCGAAGGGAATGTACTGGTCGCGTCGCCGCAGGCGCAAAGCGATCAGCGCTACCGAGATGATCGCCCCACTGACCATCGCCAGCAGGAAGAAGGCCAGGAAGGGATACCCCGGACCGAGCATGGCTCCCACTCCGGCCGCCAGTTTCACGTCACCCATCCCCAGGGAGGGTCGTCCCATGATCCGTTCGAAAACCCAGCCGATCACCAGGAAGATCCCCCCGCCCAGCAAGGCCCCGACCACGGAAACCGGTAGGTAGACGACGTGGTCCGCACCGCCCAAGCTCTGGGTGTAGGCGATGGCCGCCTCCCGGCCGAAGGTGCTCAGGCGGTAGATATCGATGGTCAAACCCAGGACCACCAGCAGCAGCGGGACCTGGTCCGGGATGATCATGTGGTCAATATCTACGAAGATAGCCACCACCAGCGCACAGGAGGCGATGAAGATGGCCAGGGCGTAGGGCGTGGGGCCGTAGAAAAACACCGCGGCCAGGGCCAGGGCACCGGTAGCCGCTTCCACCAGGGCGTACCGGAAGCTGAAGCGTCGCCCGCAGTGGCGGCACCGCCCGCGCAGCCACAGGTAGCTCAGAACGGGGACCAGGTCGACGACGCCCAGACGTTCACCGCAGGAGAAGCAGTGCGAGGGGGGGGAAACCAGCGACTGCCGCTGCGGCAAGCGGTAGATGACCACATTGAGGAAGGACCCGATGGTAGCGCCCAGGGCGCCCACCAGGACCCACATCCACCACTCGGCCAAACTGCTTCCCCCCTTTTCGCCGGGGAATTGATGAGGGATGAATGATGATTGATGAAGGGGGGATCACCGTCCGGCCGCTATCGGGCAGGACTTGCCCTCCGGCTCCTCAGTTCATCAGTCATCAATCATCAATCATCGATTCCCCAAAAACGGTGGACAGGCCTTGCGACCTGTCCACCTATCTTCCCGACGACCTTCGGTCATACCTCTAGCCGCTCAGGTTGGAGATAACCGCCATCAGCGGCATCCACAGGGCCAACAGGATGAACAGAACAATCCCGCCCAAGCCCACGATCATCACGGGCTCGATGGCGGAGGTCAGCCCCTCCAGGGCGGCGTCTACCTCACTCTCGTAGAATTCGGCGACCTTTTGCAGCATCGAGTCGAGCTGCCCGGTTTCCTCGCCGATGCTGATCATCTGCACCACCATGGGCGGGAACTGCCGCGAGGCGGCCAGCGGGTCGGCGATGGTGTCACCCTCGCGGATCGAGGCGCGCGCCGCTAGGATCGCGTCCTGGATGAGCACATTGTCGACGGTCCCCGCAGTGGTCTCCATCGCTTGCAGGATGGGGACGCCGCTGGACAGCAGCGTGGACAGCGTACGCGAGAAACGGGCCATGGCAATCTTGTGGCTCAGACTGCCCATGACCGGCACTTTCAACCTGATCATATCCAGGTAGCGTCCGCCGGTCTTGGTCGCGCTGATGCGGTTAAAGCCGATCCAGACGCCGACCACGATCAGGATGCAGGCCCACCAGTACTTGATGGTGAAGCTTGAGAAGTCCATCAGCACCTTGGTCATGAGGGGGAACTCGTCTTCCTTCATGCCCAGTTCCGCGAACAACTTGATGAACTTGGGAAGGATGAAGACCGACAGGAACAGGACGATGCCTACGGCCATGATGACCACGATGACGGGGTAGGTCATGGCCGCCTTGACCTTCCGCCGCAGTTCCATGTCGGCCTCGAGGAAGCCGGCGAGGCGGTCCAGGGTGTCGTCGAGCACGCCGCCGACCTCGCCCGCCCGGACCAGACCGACGGCCAGGTTGGAGAAGACGCGAGGGTGCTTGCCCATCGCACGCGAGAGGCTGGCACCCGACTCGATCTCGCTCTCGATGTCGCGAATGATGGTCCTGAGGCGGAAGGAGCTGGTCTGCTGCTCCAGAACGTCAAGGCAGCGGACCAGGGAGACCCCGGCGTTGATCATGGTGGCGAACTGGCGGCAGAAGATGGAGAGGTCGCGCAGCTTGACCTTACCCTGGAAGAGCTGGAAGCCGCCAGTGCCCTTGGCCTTGGCCCGGGAGACGGCTTTCTTCTCCTCAATCTTGCTGACCGACAGTCCCTTCTCACGCAGCACTGTGGCCAGCGCTTCCTTGCTGGCCCCTTCCTGACTGCCTGAGATTCGCTTGCCGGTACGGTCCCGCGCTACATAGGCATAGGTAGGCATACGCTTCTCCTCCCCGTCGACGACACGGATAATCGCAAAGCCTCTAGACGCCTCAACGCTGACAGGGCACGCGGAGGTTCCCGAGGAAACCAGAGATCCGAGCACCAGTATACCCAGATTGGCGCCTCTCCACCCCCGGGCAGAAGGGGGCGGCCTGCTCTCTCTGCTCCACTCTCTCCCGTGAGGGAGATGGGGATAGGAGGTGAGGTTACTCCCCCGCGATGAGCTTCTCCAGCTCGTCCGGATTGTGGCTGCGGCGCTGAGCCATCTCGTAAGTGATGAGGCCCTGCTTGTACAAGTCCCGCAGCGCCTGGTCCATCGACTGCATCCCCACCTGGGCGCCGGTCTGAATCATCGAGTGCATCTGGTGCGCCTTGTTCTCGCGGATGAGGTTGCGGATGGCGGAGTTTGCCACCATGACCTCGATAGCCGCCACCCGGCCGGGCTGGCCGGCGCGGGGCAGAAGCTGCTGCGACATGATCGCCAGCAGGTTGTTGGAGACCTGCACCCGGATCTGCTCCTGCTGCGCCGGGGAGAAGACGTCAATCATGCGATCCACGGACTCGGCCGCGTTGTTGGTGTGCAGGGTGGCCATGACCAGGTGGCCGGTCTCGGCGCAAGTGATGGCCAGGGCGATGGTCTCCAGGTCACGCATCTCACCGACGAGGATAACGTCGGGGTCTTCCCGCAGGGCCGAGCGCAGCGCGGCGCCAAAGGAGTGCGTATCGTCGCCCAGCTCGCGCTGGTTGATGACTGACTTCTTGTGGGTGTGCAGGTACTCGATGGGGTCTTCGATGGTGAGGATGTGCTCCGACCGCTCCAGGTTGATCTGGTTGACGATGGCGGCCAGGGTCGTGGACTTGCCGCTGCCGGTCGGGCCGGTGACCAGCAGCAGCCCGCGCGGCCGCCGGGCCAGCTCCTCGGTAATCGGGGGCAGGCCCAGTTGCTGGATGGTCGGGATCTTGGTGGGGATAAGCCGCAGAGCCGCGGCGACCGTCCCCCGGTCGCGGTAGACGTTCACCCGGAAGCGGGCGATCTTGCGCATGGCGTACGAGCAGTCCAGCTCCAGGTTGGTCTCGAAGCGCTGGATCTGATCATCCGTGAGGATGTCGTACATCATGCGCTGGGCGATGGGATGGGTGAAGACTTCGTAGCGGGTCTTCTTCAGTTCACCGTCAATCCTCATGATTGGCGGCAGCCCCACCGCGATGTGCAGGTCAGAGGCGTTCTGGTCGACGACGATCTCCAGCAGTTCGTCAATATGGACGTGCTCGATCGGCTTGAGTTGTTGCTTGGGCGGCCCCGCCGGCCGAGGCTGCATCTGGGTCACCTGCTGACCGTCTGTCGCCATGATGGTACTTCCTTGTGGTCGGTTAATCGTGGACAGTAGACAGTGTCAGTGTCAGTAGGGACACCCGCTGTCCTCACTGACACTGACGACTGTCACGCTTCCTACTCCTACCAAGCTCCTGCCGTGAACACAACTCGCTGTAGGTCGTCCACCGTCGTGATGCCTTGCAGCACCTTCCCAAACCCGTCTTCACTCAACGTGGTCATGCCGGCGGCGAGGGCGGCCTCGCGGATTTGTCCGGCGGAGGCGCGCTTGATGATCAGCTCGGCGATCTCCGCGTTCATCAGCAGCAACTCGTAGATGCCGATGCGACCGCGGTAGCCGGTGCCGCGGCAGTGCTCACAGCCGCGCCCGTGGTGGAACTTGACCTCGCGGTTCTCCGGCGCATCCGGGTCAAAGCCGAAACCGAGCAGGACGTCGCGGCGCGGCTGGTACTCCTCCCGGCACTGCGAACAGATGCGGCGCGCCAGGCGCTGCGAGAGCGAGCAGATAATGGCCGAGGAGATGAGAAACGGCTCCACGCCCATGTCGGTCAGCCGCGTAACGGTGGAAGGCGCGTCGTTGGTGTGCAGGGTGCTGAACACCAAGTGGCCGGTCAGAGCGGCCTGAATGGCGATTTCCGAGGTCTCCAGGTCGCGGATCTCACCCACCAGAATTACGTCCGGGTCCTGCCGCAGGAAGTACTTCAGCGCCACGGCGAAGGTCAGGCCGGCCTTGCGGTTCACGTGGACCTGGGAGATGCCGTCAAGCTGATATTCCACGGGGTCCTCGATGGTGATGATGTTGCTCTCCACCGAGAGGATGTGGTTCAGGATGTTGTACTGGGTGGTGGTCTTGCCGCTCCCGGTGGGACCGGTGGAGAGGATCATGCCGTTGGGCTGCAGGATCAACTTCTCGATCTCGGACATCATCTTCGCCTCGAAGCCCAGGCTGTCCAGGCCGAGCTGGATGGAGGCCTTGTCCAGAATCCGCATGACCATCTTCTCGCCCATGGTGGTGGGGATGACCGAGGCGCGCAGGTCGAAGTCCTTATCGGTATGGCGCACGTGAATGCGGCCGTCCTGCGGAACCCGCCGCTCGGCGATGTTCATGTTGGACATGATCTTGAAGCGGGAGATGAGCGGGGCGTGCACATACTTGGGTAGCTGCAGCACGTCGTGCAGCACGCCGTCGATTCGATAGCGCACCCGCACGCGGTTCTGGTACGGCTCTACGTGGATGTCGCTGGCCCGCTCGTGGATGGAGCGCTGGATGATCAGCTTGGCGATCTTGATGATGGGGGCTTCGTCGGCGATGTCGGCGATGCGGTCGGTCTCCACTTGGCTTTCGTCGATAGCCGCGTCCTCGCCCACCCCGAGCATGCCGCTTTCCCGGACTGATTCAGCCAGGGCCTGCATGTCCATGCCTCCGCCAACGCCTCCCGCCGGCACGGCCGCGGCACGCGCCCCCGCCGCCGGCCGAGCGGCGCCCTTTTCGTACACCTTGCTGATGGTGTACGCGATGGCGTCGGGGTCAGACAGAGTGGGGATGACGGGCACCTGCAGCTGCATGCGCAGCGAGTCGAGGGCAATGACATCCCCCGGCTCGGCCATGGCCACCTTGATGCCGCCGCTGGCGTCGCGGCCCACCGGAACGGCCCGGTAGCGCTCCGCCTCTTCCTTAGGCAACAGGGTCGCCACCGCCCCGTCAATGGTATCGGGGCTGACCTCCAGGTAGGGAATGTCCATCTGGACAGCCAGGGCCTCGTAGAGAGCTTGCTTCTCGACGAACCCCAGGTCCACGAATACCTCGCCAATGAGCTGGGTGGTCTGACGTTGCGTTTCCAACGCCTGGTTCAGCTGGTCAGGCGTCAGCAGGCCACGCTCGATCAGCATCTGGCCGATCTGCTTCTGACCCCCGGGTCTGCGCATATTGGGAACACCTCGATAGGAGTTGGCGACCGGAGGAAGGTTCCCGCCTCAGCGGCGGCACCTATCTCCCCTATGGTGATTATATGAAACGAGCCTCTTAGTTGTCAACGGCGAAGGGAACGAACTGCGCCACGAATCTACTGCCCGGTCGGCGCGGGACCCCTCGAGTTGAGCAGAATCTCCGCCACCGCCTGGGGTAAGGTCGGCGACACCGCGGCCGATAAAATCTCCAGATTGGCCTGCCCCACCGCCTTGACGAGCCCGTCTCCCGCGGAGCGTAGGTACAGCCGCGGCGATCCCGTCCGGTCAGAGGACAGCAGCAAATCGCCGCCGGGCGACACCCCCCACAGGCGCTGGTTATCCGGACTGGGCGCCACTGTCTCCAGACCCTCGCCGTTGGGACGCACCTGGCAGATCTGTTGGTTACCCTCGAGGCGCCAGGTGAAATAGAGGTACTGCCCGTCTGGGGACCACACCGGGTGCTGCTCGGGGATGGTATTGGCCAGCACCTTGCGGGCGACGCGCGTGGCCGCGTCCCAGACATATATTTTACCCACACCGCCGTTGTCGGAAACAAAGGCAACCGCGTCGCCCTGCGGCGACCAGACTGGGGAGAGATCGCGGCTGGAGGTCTGCTCGAGCGCGCGGGTTACGCCGGTCGCCGCGTCCAGTTCATACAGGCTGGGCTTCCCAGGCCGCTCGGAAACGAAGACGATGGCATTGCTTTTCGGCGACCAGGTCGGGGAATAGTCCGGTGCGAGGTCGTCGGTCAACTGACGCAGGCCAGTGCCGTCGGCCTTGATGGCCCACAGATCCTGGTTGCCGCTGCGCTCGGAGACGAAGACGATCTGGTGGGCATCGCCGGAGAAGGCCGCCTGGCTGTCCAGGCCCGGCTCGGTGGAGAGTCGCCGCCTGACTACGCCTCCGGCGTCAGCCAGGTACAGATCGGCGTTCCCCTCGCGCACCATACTCAGCACGATCAGGAAGGTATCCGGTTCGCGCCCGACTACGTCGAGGTCCGGCCGGCGCAGGCGGATGCGCTCAATGGCCTGGGCGGCCTCCACCCCGTTGTCGGTCTCCGGCGCCAGACGGATGACCCAGCGAAAGGCCTCGATAGCGGCCTGGTCGTTGCCCAGGCTCACACACGACCACGCCGCTCCCCACCAGGCGTCGGCATAGTTGGGGTCAATCTTGATCGCCGCACGAAACTGATCCAGCGCCGTGGAGTACTTCCGATCCCTCTTCAACGCCAGGCCGGTCTGGTAATAGCCCTCGGCCCGCGAGTCCCGCTGCGCCCAGACAGCAGCCACTGGCAGCAGCATGGCCGCAGCCAAGGCCAGGTGCAGAAGACGTGGCATTGAGGAAGGTGTGCTTTTCATGCTGCGATTATGCGGGCCCGTGAGCCTCTTCCCCCTCCCCTGCGAGGAGAGCGAGGAAGGGGAAGGGGTGGGGCGAACCTACCACTCCAAACGCGCCGACCCCAGCTTCGACGTGATGCCGGGGCCGTCGTCGTCGTAGCTCAGGGGCAGCTCAATCGTTGCCCCGCCCTCGCGGCTGGACAGGTAGATGGCTTTGATGATCTCCACCGCGTGACGCGCTTCCCGGCCGGTAATGGCCGGCTCGCGATTCTCACGGATGGCCCGGCAGAGGTCCTCGACGTGGGCGACATGGCCCACCGAGTTGATGGCGAGCGGATCGGCGGAGGCGCCTTCCTCGGCCTCACCGACCTCCTCGGCCTCCTCGCCCTGGATGGCCCACTTGGTGATGGCGTTCCCGTCCATCACGATGGTCCCGTCGTCCCCGCTGATCTCCATGCGCATGTTCAGACCCGGATAGTTAGAGGTGGTACCCTCCAGCACGCCCAGGGCCCCGTTCTCCCATTCCACAATCGCCACCGCCGTGTCCTCCACAGGGATGTTCCGGGTCAGGTGCCGGGCATAGGCGCTCACGCGGGCGGCCTTGCCCATGATCCACTGGATCAGGTCAACTCCGTGCACGCCCTGGTTCATCAGGGCGCCGCCGCCGTCCAACTCCCAAGTGGCACGCCAGCCGGCTGAAGCATAGTAGCTGTGCGCCCGGTACCACTTCTGGTAGCAGTCGCCCAGCACTAACTTGCCCAGCTTACCGCCGCGCACGGCCTCGCGGACCTTGATGTGCTCGGGCACGGTGCGATTCTGGAAGACGCCGGCCAGCCAGACGTGATTCTCCTCCGCCGCCTGGATGGTCTCGTCGATCTTGCGCAGGGAAATGTCAACGGGCTTCTCGCACAGGATGTGCTTACCGGCCTCGGCGGCCTTGATGGCGTGGTCACCGTGCATACCGCTGGGGGTGCAGACGCTGACAGCCTGCACGTCCTCGCGGATGAGGGCCTCGCCAATGCTGGTGGTCCAGGCGGCGCCGTACTTCTCGGCCAGCGCCTGGGCGCGTTCCTCGATGACATCGCAGACACACACGAGCTTGGCGTCGGCCGCCGCCTCAATGGCCTGGGCATGGGTGGGGCCGATCACGCCCGCTCCGATGATGGCAAAACCAAGGGGTTCCTGAGACATGAACTTCACTCCTGACTTATGCTGGGGCCTAGCGGCGCTTAGACCGCTCTTCTATTTCTATGTCGGGCGGCGAAGCTCCTCCTTGACCGCCCAGGCGTGTATTACTCCTTCTTGGTCCGCCATCTCCGCCGACCCCGGCCCGCGGCGGATGTAGTCTATCGCCTCGTGCGCGCCCCTATCTCCCGGCACTAATCCGCGCGCCTTTCTTAGCCAAGGCATCCGCCCGCTCGTTGTGCTCGCGGCCGGCGTGGCAAATGTCAAAGTGCTCGAGTTTGGCGCTGAGTTCCTTGGCTCGCGCATACAGCGGCTTGATGGCCTCCGTCCGCACCCGGTATTTGCCCTGGAGTTGGCGGCACATGAACTCGCTGTCGCTGATCGCGTGCAGGCGCTTGACACCGAGGTTGAGCGCCTCGGAGAGGCCCGCGATGAGGGCCTTGTACTCGGCCACGCCCACGGTGGTGATGCCCAGGGGCACCGCCTTCTCGGCGATAGTCCGGCCCTCCTCATCGAGCAGGACGTAGGCGGCCCCGGCCGGGCCGGGGTTGCCGCTGGAGGCGCCGTCGGTATAGAGGGTAGCGGCGTTGGCGGGTTGCTTCGTGGAGTTCATTGGTTTAGTTCTTCCTTTGCTGTAATGTCGGCCGGCGGTGGTGGAGGCAGGGGGGGCGGAGGCGGGGCCACCGGTTGCAGCAGCAGCGCCGGTGGCGGCAGGTCCCTGGCAGCCGCGGAGGCCTTCAGCCCCAGGTTGGCCGCCATCACCTCCAGGTCAAAGCCCTCCTGTCGTACCCGCAGGTCGTAGTAGATGACGACTTGCCCGCCCATGGTGATGGGCATCACCAACAACGTCACCAGCGATACCAGCGCGCCCACCAGGGCATTGGTGAGGGGGAAGCTCTGCATGTCCGAGGCGCTCGCGGCCTGCGAGGCAATGGTCAGCCCGTAGGCGAGCATCATCGGTAGCGCCACCAGCAAGCCCAGCAGGGCGTAAGCCGCCAGCGCCCGCTTCCAGCCAGGGCGGACCAGTCGGAAGGACCGGCCTATCGCGTCGATAGCGTTCCGGCGCTCCACCACGATCGCCGGGATGGCCGCCAGCAGCAGCAGGAACCCCGCCAACATCAGGACCAGCATGATCAGCCCTCCGGCTATCATCAGTCCGATCCCGAGGGCCGGGGAGCTCACGGCCGCAAAGCCCCCCGCAAACAGCAACGGCACCCCGACGACCACGACCGCCATGCCCATGCCGAACTGGATGATGAGCTGCGCCAGGAAGAGCTGTAGCCACCAGGGCGCGGCCCGGCGGTAAGCCTCCCGTATGGTCACCGTCCGACCCAGGTACAGGTCCGAGACCGCCAGGGCCACCGCTCCGGCCGACAACGGGGCGAGAACCAGGGCACCGAGATAGTAGACCCCCAGGATGGCCATCCCGGCCATCCCGGCAACGGCCATGGCCCACCCGGGCAGGTTGTCGGAGGTGCCCTGAGACATGCCCCAGGCCCACAGGCCGCCGCCGATCACCTGCAGACCCAGCAGGGGCGCATGAACGACCGCCACCACACCCAGCAACGTGCCGAAGTTGTGCCGGTACAGCCCCACGGCCGCGTCGAGGAGGTCAGTAACCGTCCTGGCCTTGAGGGGGATGGAACCCGGTGTGGCGTTCATGCGTCCTCCCGCCGCGATGAGGGAGCGACCCCGGGCCCGGCGGCCGAGGTCAGGCGGGGTCGCCACGTGTGGGCGGAGGCGGCCCGGTCCGGTGGTTGGCGCGAGAGGCACGGAATCGGGAAGCGCCCCCTCAAGTTCCGGGGCCTTCATGCCGATACGCCAGACATTCTAAGTCTGTCGGGGAGGACACTTACCGTGATCGCAGCTCTCATCGCACTCGTACTCGTCGCCGGGGGACTGGGCCTGCTCGGCCTGTGTGCCGGCCTGCGGGCCAGCCAGTGCTCGCAGCTTCTGGAAGAGTCGCCGGAACTCGCCGCCCCCCCGGCGCCGGTAGAGCTTCCCCGTGCCGCTTAGTCCGTATTCCCCAACACCCTCCCCGATTCCTGCCCCACCTCCGCGCACTGGTGCACACCCATCGCTGCGGGCGTGTTCTCTTCCCTAAGGAGGGGCCGGATGAGCGGCGTCCGCGCCGGGAATCCGGCCCGCCGGCCGTGGGCAGGAGCGGACCGGATTCGCTGCGCTCATCACGGTCTCTCCTGGAACCGCTCCTGCGCCACTTCTACTCGTGCTCGCTTGCCTGGTGAGAACCAATCCTCACAGCAGCGAACAGCCCCCATCGCCACCTCCTCTTGACAGACCGTGCCTCCTTCTCCACACTCCGATGACACTCCTATAAGAGTCCCACAAGACGGATTCCACGGAAGGGACTCACGGTGACCTTACGCTAGCAGAACACTTGTATGGGTGCTGGCAGGGCGGGGGATGGCGCTCTCTCTGATTCCGGCGCCGCGGGCGGACATGGTTTTCAGCGGCTACACCCAGGCGCGGCTTACCGTCTTTGACCAAGCGCTCGACAAGTCCGACGGATTCGACGTGGCCCGAGCGCGATTGAAGTACGCGGGGCCGATCAACGACAGGGGCACGACCGCCACTCTGCAGATTGACCTCGCCAAGCTCGATGATCGCCAGAGTGACAGCGATCCACGTAACCGCCACGTCACCCTCAAAGACGCCTGGGTGCAGCACCCCCTGAGCGAGGCGTGGCGGGGGTCTCCTACACCACGGCCCAGCGGGAGCGCACCGTCGGCGACCTGACCCAGGACTTCGATCAGAGCTGCTTGGGCATCCACCTGCGCTACAACGGCGAACAGGGCCTCAACCTGCAGACCGAGTACTACCAAGGCGAAATCCTGGGTGTGGACAGCCAGGGCTGGTACGGGCAGGTGGAGTACACAGCGAATCCCCAAGGCCTGAAGCCCTTCTACCGCTACGACGTGTTCGATGACGGGAGGGCCGGGCACCAGACCTACTGGCGCCACACTTGGGGCGTGGCCCTGGATGCCGTCCAGAACGAGTGTTTCACCCTCCAAGCTAAGCGCTACGACGACCTCAAGGGAGGCACTTTCACCAATTACAGCCTGCCATACCAGTACTCGTATGGCGATAAGTAGGGCGTAGCGCCTCCGGGCGCGAAGACCCGCGTCCGGAGAGAACTGGGGCGAGGGAGGAAAAAAGCCCTGCGGGCCTTTACAGCCGGGGTTTGAGGGTGGTATACTGAGTTCGTCAGTCAAACATGACGCGGGGTGGAGCAGTCCGGTAGCTCGCAAGGCTCATAACCTTGAGGTCGCGGGTTCGAATCCCGCCCCCGCTACCAATGCCTTATTCCATGGGCCCGGCTGAGTTAGCCGGGCCCTTTTTCCCTAGCGAGGCAGCCTGCCCTGCCTTCTCATGACCCGTAGCGCCTCCCCCAGGCGCGGAGCGGAGGCTCTGCGTTAGGTGTGGTGCTTGTACCCCCTCTGGCGCCCACGGGAGTGTATCCTTACCTGACCTACCCGAATGGCCCTTGCCCTCATACCGCGCGTTATCGCGCTATCACGAAGGCGTAGGAGCCGTCTGAGAGGCGGCCCATGCCGCACAATCAAAGGGAGGACAGAAGTATGCGCAGTAAGTGGTATTTCCTGCTGCTCGTCATCCTGCTCCTGATCGTCGTCCGGCCGCTGCTGGCCGCCGACGCCACAGGTGCGATGACCCCCGAAGAGATGCGCGCCAAGTGCATCGAGATCGACGCCGCGTGCGCGGCAGCCATGCAGAACGTCGAGGACCTACAGGCCCTCAAAGCCGTACTGCTCGGGGAACTAGGAGAAGGCGCGCCGCCGGCGTCGGTCTCCAAGCCCTCGGCCTGGGCAGACAAGATCGTCATCAGCGGTTACTTCCAGAACCGCTACGAGCATTTCTCGCCCGGCGTAGGCGCTGGGGCGGCCAACGAGGACCGCTTTGGCATGCGCCGCTTGTACCTGAACCTGCTAATCAAGACCGGCGGGCGAGCCAGTGGGGTACTAACCTTTGGCTCCGACGGCCCGAACATCAGGAAGACCGACACCGCCTGGCACAACATCTTCTGTGACTACAAGGTCACCGACACGGACACCTTGCGCTTCGGCCAGGGACCGAACCAGTTTGGTCTGGAAGCCTGGCAGTCCTCGGGCCGGCGGCTACCGTTTGAGCGCTCCGCGGTCGTCGAGGGCGGCACCCGGGGCAAGCCGGCTGGCTTCTACTTCTTGGGCTGGAATGACCGCGGCCTCTGGTGGATCCACACCCCGAAGGACCGGACCCGCTTGCCTCAGACCGTAGTCAGCGTGGTTAACGGCTCGTTCCTCAACGATCCGTTGAACAACAGCCGCGCCGTGGCCGTGGACCTGAAGTGGCAGCCGAAGTGGGGGATGTATGGTATCTCCTGGCTCAACTCCACCTTCACCCAGCCGGCCGCACCCAATGTCGTCTGGCACCCGCGCGTACCGCAGGGCCCCTTCGCCCGCAACGCCTGGGATGGCTACGTGCGGTACGTCGCGCCTAACGACTGGGCTGTGCAGACGGAGTTCATCGGCGGCCGCATGGCCGGGAACTCGGTGCGCGGCTGGTACGGTCAGCTTGAGAAGGTGCTGCCGAATGCTCCAGGAACCGCATTCGCCAAGTACGAGTGGTATGATCCCAATACCAATGACGGCATGAGCAGCGACATCTACCGGGCGTGGATCCTGGGATACGCGCACCAGTTGGATAAGAACAACCGCATCACCGCTCAGGGCACGTGGGGCAAGATCGGCACGAGCACCCCGCGCGAGAGCGGCGTGTCGTGGCAGTACGGCTTCTAGCGCCCAGCTGGTAAGCCCGCAGTAAGCACAGGGAGGACCCGCGCGGATCCTCCCTGTTTGCTTTACTGCCGCCTGTCTTGCCGTTACGGTAAACCCGTCTTACAGCCACCTCGCCAGGAACCGCCAGGCCACGTCTCCCCGCCACTCGTGGCCGCCCTCGAAGGCGACGAACTCGAACCTCTCCCCCACTCCCAGCCGGTCGTAGTAGGCCGCCGCCCGCGTAGCCAGGCGCTGCGCGTCGCCCACCCGGAACATCGCGTCCTCCTCCCCCACCTGCACCTGCAGCGGCCGGGGGCACGCCAGCGCCACCCGCGCCGGGTCGATCTCCGGGCGCAGGAGCAGGGCGTCCAAAGCGCGGGACACCTTGGCCACCTCAACGGCGGTCAGACTGGTGCCCAGTAGGCGCAGTCGGGCATCCAGACGCGAGCGCACGCCCGGCGGGAGGGGCGAGTCGGCCGCTTGGTCGGAGAAGGGGTTGAAGACTAGGTGGGGGGCGAAGACCACGTACCCGCGCGCTGCTGCGCCGCGGATCATGTCGTGGTAGTTGGCCCCGCCCTGGAAGATCGCGGTCTCGGGGGTCCCCCCTCCCCCATGCTGGGCGAAGATCAAGGGGGCCGGGGCCGAAAGGCCTTGCGGGACGAGGTAGAGCCCGTACGCGTGCAGGGCCGCCTCCGGTGGCTCCGGCGTCTCGCTGGTGCGGGGTGGCGCGCCTGTGACCTCCACCCAACACCGGTAGTACTTCGCCACGCGGTCCTCCCCGACCGCTTCCATACGCACCTCCCCGGCTGGCCCCAGTCCCGGCGGCGGATACCCGGTCCGCGCCCGGAGCAACTCCCGTAGCGGCTCGCTAGTGCGCAGGTACGCCTCCTCACTGGAGAAGTCGGCGGCATACGGCTCGCGTTCCTCGGCAGCCTCCCCCAACCGCTGGGTATAGGCCTCCATCTCCCGCCACTGTTCCTCGCGGTGGGGCATGGAGGCGGTCAAGTCCTCCTCGTACAACTCCTGCTTCCCGGCATCGTCAACGGCCACGCGTGGTACCTCCTGTTGCGTCCTCGTGTGTCCCCACAAACTTCGGCGGCGCCGGCCTATCGACCTGCGCCGCCTTCCCTATTCGCGTCTGGCGATTCGCCTTCCGCCGAGCTTACATCTCCACCTCCTGGGCCTTATCAGCCGTGAGGGTCTTCCCGTTAACCGTTGCCTCACCCGGCTCGAAGAACTCCACCGTCCACTGCTCGCCTACCTGACGGATCGCCCCAGCGGTGCCGGAGAAGGACATGCCTTCGCCCGTCCATTGCACCGGGACCTCGCTGAGGAAGACCCAGTCGGTGCCCTGGGGGGTGACCACCTTGACGCCCTTGCCGTCGGCCAGGGAGGTGAAGGTGGCGGGCTGTTCGTCGGCCTTGCGCGGGTAGAGCACTGCCAGGAAGCCCTTGCCGGGAGCCTGCTTCGCCCGCAGGTTGGTGAGGATCTCCAGCCAGGGCTGATCGACCACATACTGCCTGGAGGGTCCCGCGATGAACTCGTTCGTTGCCTGCCGCGTGGACCACTGCGGCTGCAGCGGCTCGGCCATGAACACGTCCATCATCACCCCATACTTGCTGGTGACCAACGCCCGGTTGCCGTTGAACTGCACGTCCTGGGCCAGGGTCCAGATGTTCCACTCGCCCGGGAAGTTGCCCTGGCCGATCAGGTCATCGCGGATCACGAAGTAGTTGGGCGCCAGCGGGTCGGCGTCCTTCAGCAGAGCGATCCGCCGGTTCCAGCGGGTCTCCGGAATTGGCACCACCGCCAGGGCCGTATTAGGCGGCAAGGCATGCGTGGGGTCCTTCCCGACCACGCCCTGCGTCTTCTGCACTTGCTCCCCACGCGCGTAGTCGGCCAGCTTGCCGCTGAAGAAGCCGCGGTTGTCCATGAGGTAGGAGCTGAGGTCCTTGTCCTCCCAAGCTTCCGTGCCCAGGGAGTAGTTAGCCGGGTCGAGGTCGAAGCTCTGGATGGTCTTGAAGGCTTCGCCATCGGCCGGGGTGATCGGCCGGTGGTTAAAGCAGGCCTTGTTGAAGTACCACGAGCCCTGGAAGTACGGAGTGTACTGGGAGCCGAAATGCAGCACCAGTGGCGCACCCTTGGCGAAGAGCATGAAGCTGCCCTGATCGCCGTAGTTGTAGTGCTCGATACAGCTACCGTGCTTGAAGGCCATCCAGGTCTCGTCCTCCGAAGGGAAACCCGAGCGTAGGACCGCGCCAAAACCCTCGAAGAGCGCGCTCTTGAGTTCCGGCTGCTTCATGGCCAGTGTGGGGTCCAGCGCCAGTTGGCTCATCTGATACCAGGACTGGTTCCCCTGCGCCTCCCAGGCCCACATCATCTCCTGGGAGAATTCCGGGTCCTCCTCCGCCGCGAAGGACGCTATCCAGCCGGGCAGGGGCATGAACTCCCACGAGCCGTTCCCGAAGGCAGGCAGTGTCCGCAGCTTCTGCACCCCGGACTTAAACCGCGGGTCCGGCGGCGTGATGACGTTCATCAGGTAGCGCATGGTCTTCTTTAGCCGCGGGTCGGCGAAGACGTCGTAGGTACCGGCCAGCTTGAGCGGCACGGCCGCCTGCATCATGGGGTACATGGCTGCCTCGAACTGATAGTGCGGGCACTCCCGCCAGGCGCCGGAGGGCTTGACCATGGTATCCAGCAGCCGCTTCTGCTCCGCCGCGCCGCGCTCCGCCCAGGCCTGGGCCAGTGGGTGCGTGGGCAGCGCGCGGGAGGCCACGGCTAGATGATGTTCCTGCCGCGGCGGCATGTTCGGGTTCCCCAGGTGCCAGCCCGTCCCGACCGCGTGCCAGTCGGGGTCGTAGACCATCTGGGCCACGAAGGCGATAAGCTCCTGCATCTCCGCCTTCTCGGCCTCGGTCGCCTCCTCCACCGCCATGGCCGCGTCGAAGCGCACCAGCTCTGTCATCGGCGAGGCATTGTTGGGTGAGGCGAAACCTACGTACCCCCAGTTGTCGAGGATGTTTGCCACGTAGAAGCGCAGGCCGGGGATGGCCCCGGCCGTAGCATACCAGGAGCTGTTCTCTTCCGGGGCCGTAGCATGGAGCAGTTCGTCGCCCACTTCGGGGTCCCCGGTAAGCACGTAAGTCAGGGGGCGCGAAGGATAGGTACGCAGGCCCTGATCCCATCCCGGGATCTGCTGCGCCCGCACCCGCGTCTCGACCAGCTTGTCGGGGTCAACGTAGAGCCGCGGGTACTTCACGCCCTCAGAGTCCCATTGGAAGATCCAATCCTTGATCTTGTCCAGCGGCAGGTCGGAGTACTTGATGACCTGCGGCGCCAGCGCCGAGCGCCCCGTGGCCGGTAAGACCTCGCCCTCCGCCCCCAGCGTGAAAGCCCACTGCCGACGCAGGGCCGTCTTAGGCCAGCCTTCCTCGAGCCGCCCGGTGTAGTGCGGCGACTCCATGTCCATCCCGTCGGTGTTCCATGCCTGCTTGACGTACAGCGGCAGGGAAAGATAGAGGCGGCCATCCGCGCGGGTCTCGAGATAGCTGCCCATCGGGTTGCGCCACTCGCCGATGCGCCGCGGGAAGAACGACAGGGCCTGGCCCGTGGGGCTGGCATGCAGGGTCATCAGGCGCACAGTTTCCGGCCACCAGCACACATACCCGATACAGTTCACCTCACGCCGGTCGGCATTAAACTCCAGTGCGTAGTCCGTACCCACCGCCGTGTTCTTCTGGTCTACCCGCTGGCGCCAGAGCCGCCCCTGCACGGCCAGTCGGGTGGGATCAAAGCCCTCCTTTAAGCTGTACTGGAAGTAGCATTTCTCCACCGCCGCCGCGGGCATGTCGAACTCCTCGGAGACCAGCACCGCCGGCTGGCCCGCGATCACGCGAACGGTCATCGAGTACGTGCCGCCCTCCAGCTCATAGTCGGTGCGGGCCTCCGCGTAGACTGGGCCGGAGGCTACTAGCGTCGTCCTTCTCGACTTGACCGGCAGATCCCCCACCAACTGCCCCGACCCCAGCCACCGTCCGTTGGCGCTGCGCACACCCAGCAGCGGAGCGGGCATATCGGCCAGGGTCTTGCCCACCGGCTTCTCGTCGCCGGGCCCGGGGACCAGGGCCGCCACCTTACCGGCATCCAGCAGCAGGCCTTCCCTAAGCGACTGCGTCAGGGGCCGCCCGATCGCCGCGCCGGCGGTCAGCGTGTAGGTGACTTCGCCATCCGCCGGCAGGTCGCGCACGATGAAAGCGACCTCGACCTCCTGGCCCAAGTCGCGTATCTGCACCGGCACCAGCTGGCCGTCGGGCCCCATCAGCCGCGCCGGGTTGGGCGCCTGGGCCTTCTCCACCCGGTAGGTCACCAGTTCATCGCGCCACTGGTGGTGTAGATAGTCCTTGAGGGTGAAGGTGACGTCCGCACACGACGCCGTCGCCGCCAGCACTATAAGTATCCCAATCGTGATCGCCTTGTTCATCTGCTTGAACCTCCTGAGCAACTTATTGCTTACTACGCACTACTTCCGCCCTAACCCACCGGCACCGCCTCTACCTGGAACCCTCTCTCCGCGCAGCGCACCCACAGATAGTGTGAGAACGCTCGGCCCGGCCCCGCGGTTTCATCGAGCACCCCGCCGGCCCCGCCGGTGATGAAGTACTTAACGCCCTCCCGCTCCTGATAGTCGTATAGCCCTTCCCCGCCGGAGAAGACGGCTGAGACGTGATAGTCGCGCAGGAGGGCATGCAGGGCGTCGCGGCAACGAGGGTAGCGGTCGAGGCTGCTGCCGCGACCCCCGGCTACCGGGAACAGCGGGCGGCCGGTCACGACGAAGATGTACTTGACTCCCAAGGCCTGGTACAGGTCGCTTACCAGCCACCACCATTGGTCCCCCGTGATGCGCTGTTCCTGGCCGGGGATCTCCGTATCGAGGATGATGAAATGCGCCTGCCAGCGGTCGAAGGAGTGGTAGGTGCCGCCGAAGTGCGAGGCGAAGGCGCGAGCGTTGGCGCTGCTGCGGATGTCGTGCGATCCAGGGGCGAAGGCCACGGGGACGGTCCGCAGGGCCTGCAGCGGTTGCAGGGCGTAGAATAGCCACTGGTACTGCTGCTCCAGCGTCGCGGGGTTCTGGCTGCCCTCGATGTAGTCGCCCGTGCCGATCACGATCTCGGGCTGTCGCCGCCCCAGGTCCACCGCCAGGCGCTGCAGCACAGGGGACACCGGGGCGCCGGGTCCCGGCCGGCACCCGCCCAGCACTCCGAGAGCCAGGCTGGTCACCGGGGTCGTGGGCGTTCCCGGCTGAACAGGAGTCTCGGTCGGCGGGCGAGGCTGGGCAGTCGGGGGAGGTAGCGTGGGGGCCTCGATGATACCGCCGGAGGGCACCGGTGCGGGCACAGGCTCCTCCTCTACCGCGGCAGCAGGGAACCATCTTCCTCCGCCGCAGAGCAGGAAAAGGCAAACAGTGAGCGCGAGCAAGCCCTCCCGACGCATGGGGTTAGGTTCGCGTCCCGGGCTCGGTTATCCTCCCGGGCCGGGGAAGACCCCTAGATGGTCGGGCCGACTAGCAGCCCACCTTGGGCTTCAGGTAAGCCACCAGGTACGCGTTGGGCACAGTGCGCTCCACATCGGTGAGCTTGTCCAGTTGCTCCTGGTTGAGCCGAGCCAGTTCCAGGGGCCGGTCGTAGGCGATCACGACCACGTTGTCCCCCAACTGCTGCTCCAGCGCCCGCACTTTGCCGAGTGCCTCGTCATCCATAATCGCCAGTTTGATCCGGTCTTCAGCCATTGACCTTCCTCCCGTACAGGTGGTTGTTCGCTATCGGAGACGTGGCGGACGCAGCTACGGTTCGGTGCCGCCCGTGGCCGGGGGACCAACGCCCGCCATGTCGTTGCGCTCGTGGATGATGCAGTCAGGCCTCGCCATTACCGAGTGATAGTTCCTGGTCAGGAAGGCCCGCAATTCGGGGAAGTCGTAGGACACGTCCGGACCGCTGACCATGGGCTTGTGGCTACCTAGCACCTCCAGTACAAAGCGGGGGCGGCTGGAAGCCATCTCCTCCATAAAGGAGGCGCGTAGCGCCCGGATGTACGGGTGGGACACATGGTGGGAGAAGGTGGTATCGCAAAGAAAGCGGGTAGCCGGGTGCGCTCGCGCCTGCAACATGGCAGCGATGGCTCCCCCCGTCCAATCCAGGGGCTGCACGGTGTCGCCCGGCCGCAAGTGCGTGCGCAGGTAGTCGGCCATGGCGTCGGCGCGGTCGGCGCTGGCCGGCTGTAGCTGCCCGCCGCCCAGCCCCCAGATCATGCCGCTGGGCGGGCGCCAGGTGGAAGCCACCGCGACCACCAACAGCAGTACCGGCGCCAGCCGTGCCAGGCGTGATAGCGACTCCGGCAGTCGCGTTAGGCACAGGGCGCTGAGCGCCGACAGGAAGAACAGGGCCGGTATCCAGTGGTACTCCCAGAACTGCGAGGTGGCCGGGTACAGGCAGTAGGCTACCGCCAGGGCCGCGAGGAAGTAAACCGAGTACCGCCGCGGCTTGTTCGCACCGGCCTGGTGAGCGGCCAGCCATCCACCGAAAACAGCCGGGCCGACCAGCACGGGATAGCCGCCCAGCATGGCCAGATGCGCTAGCACGCACCTGGTGTGCGCGGCCCCGGCCACCGGGACCTGGCGCGGCGCCACGCTGAGTTCGGCGTACAGGGGCCACATGTGGACCACCGAGTCCACAAACGCCTCCCACGCCCCACTGTGCCAGAGGTACAGGGCCACCGCGCTCAGCGGCAGAAGGAATCCCGCCAACGCCACGGCCGCCATAGCCAGGGGGGACTCGCCGCCGCGGCGGGGTCTCGCCCCCGGTAGCAGCCGCGGCTGCAACATCAGATAGACCAGCGCGATCGGCAGGCCGATGGCCGCCTGTGGCTTGAGGGTAACGGCGCAACCGAACAGCACCCCGACCAGAGCGCTGCGCAGGTACCAGCGCCGCCACTCGACCGCTGCCGCCACCCACACGGCCAGCCCCACCGGCAGCATCAGCAAGAACTCCCTCTGGAAGGCATTGTAAGAGCCTAGCCCCAGGTAGTACATGCCGAACAGGGCGGGGGCGGCCGCCGCCACGGTGCGCCCATGCCGGCGCAGCAGGGCATAGGCGACCGCCATGGCTCCACCCAGGTAAAGCAGGTCGGCGCAGCGGAAGCCCAGATTGCTGAAGCCGAAAACCCGTGCGGCGGCGATGTTAATGGCGTAGGTCCCCGGCAGGTTCACGTCGAGGAAGTCGCGGTAGGGGACCAGGTGCAGGCGGTCCATGAGAAAGGCGAGGTAGTAGAAGAGCGCCGCGTCATGGTGCAGGCGCTGAAAGAGGGAAGAGACGGCGAGCAGGCCCACGGTCACCCACAGGAAGACGACGACTACGAGGGCAACCGGGTCCTTCAGCTTGACCGCGCCGGAGCGCGTCCCCGGCGCGTCGGGGTGTTTCGACATCTGCGGTATTCCGCTCCGTGAGACAGCCGTAGGCCGGACCTCCGGCTCCGGATTCTCTCCTCGGTCCGGCCTATCGTCGTGCCTGTCTCGGTGCCTGTCGCCCTAGGTTCCCATCTCCCACGAGGCCAGGTACTGTTTCTGCTCCGGGGTCAACTCGTCTATCTCGATGCCCATCGACTGCAGCTTGAGCGCGGCTACTTTGTAGTCGATCTCATCGGGCACCTTCATCACGCCCGAGGGAATGGTGTTGTTGACTACGTACTCGGGGCACAGCGCCTGGTTGGCGAAGCTCATATCCATCACCGAGGCCGGGTGCCCCTCGGCGGCGGCGAGGTTGACCAGCCGCCCCTCACCCAGGACGTACAGCTTGCGCCCGCCGGGCAGGTGGTACTCCTCCACCGACGGCCGGGTACGATGCACCTCCAGGGCGGTCTGCTTAAGGGCCTTGAGGTTGATCTCCACGTCAAAATGCCCCGCGTTGCACAGAATGGCCCCGTCCTTCATCGCCTCGAAGTGTGCCGCATCGAGCACCGAACGATCGCCGGTGACGGTGACGAAGATGTCCCCCAGCGCGGCGGCCTCCAGCAGCGGCATGACCTGGTAGCCGTCCATCGCCGCCTGCAGCGCCCGCAGCGGGTCAACTTCGCAGATGATGACCAGCGCCCCCATCCCTCGCGCCCGCGTGGCCACGCCCCGCCCGCAGTTGCCATAGCCGCACACTACTAGGTGGCGCCCCGCCATCAGGAGGTTGGTGGCCCGCAGGATGCCGTCCATGGTCGACTGACCCGTGCCATAGTAGTTGTCGAACAGGTGCTTAGTGTAGGCGTCGTTTACCGCGATCATCGGGTACTTGAGCGCCCCGTCCGCCGCCATCGCCCGCAGGCGGATCACCCCGGTGGTCGTCTCCTCCATGCCCGCCTTGATGCCGGGGATGAGGTCCTGGCGCTTGGAGTGCAGCGTCGAGACCAGATCGGCGCCATCGTCAATGGTGATCGTGGGCTTCAGGTCCAGCGCCGCGTTGATGTGCTCATAGTAGGTGGTCTCAGTATCCTCACCATGCAGGGCATACACCGACACGCCGAAGTCCACGACCAACGAGGCGGCGCTGTCGTCCTGGGTAGACAGGGGATTGGAGGCGCACAAGACCACCTCCGCCCCGCCGGCCTGCAGTGTCCGCATCAAGTTGGCGGTCTCGCTGGTAACGTGCAAACAGCAAGCGATGCGCTCCCCGGCCAGGGGCTGCTCTTCCGCAAAGCGCTCGCGAATCATCGCCAGTACCGGCATGTTCCGGTCGGCCCACAGGATGCGGTGTTTCCCGGCCGCGCTCAGTTCCGAATCGGCAATGTCGAAGTTCATATTCATCCTCTTTCGCAGGTCTGCCCAGAGCAGGAGCACAGGCTAGCTAACCTGTGCTCCTGCCGCTTCATCCGACTGGCTGGGGAGCCCTTTACTGCAGCGGGACCGCGTTCCACCACAACTCCACTGTCTTGCGGACCAGCGACATGGCGGCCGGGTCGGAGGCAACGAAGGGAGCCAGGCTGGTGGCGTCGCCGACCAGGCGGCCCTTGGTGAACTGCAGCTCATAGCCGCCGCTCGCCGTCTGCGTGAAAGCCCGCAGGATGCCCGTGTCGCCCGGGTCGTAGACAGGGCCGTACATGGCGACCTGGCGAATGAACCGCCGCACCCACCTGGTGGCCGCGACCGCGTCATTGAACTGGAAGAAGGTCGTCTCGATCACCTGGCCCGGTACGCTCTGCACGGCGTAGCGGCGGTAGTAGAGGTTGGTGACGCCGTCGGCCTTGAGTCGATCCCTGATGCCGACGGGGTCCTGCGCCATGTCGGCCAGGGCCCAGGCCTCCACCGGAACCACTGCCGAGCCCAGAATCGGCCCGATCTCGGTAGTGGCCGCCGCGGGGGGCATGTTGGGGGCAAAATCAGCCGGGAGGTCCGGCGCCGCCAGCTCACCTGCCAGCAGTGCCTCGAGCTTGGTCACCAGCGCCTCGCCGTACTTGGCGACGATCTCCGCCGAGGCCAGCGGGCCCGGTGAGAAGAGACTCACCCGTCCCATGATCGGCCCGACCCGATAGCGCATGATGACCTCGCCGGGCTGGCCCGCCCGCGCAAAATAGCGGCGCTCGTCGCCCCGGCGCGGCCCCTGCAGGACGGTCGCTCCGTAGGCGGTCTCGCTGCTCATGTCCACGAAGGACCGATGTGCATCCTTGCCATCCTTGAACAGGACCACGGTCACTTCCAGCCGGCTCTGCTCCTGGTCGTCGACCTTCTTGAAGGTCTGCGCGACGCAGAAGCGCTCTCCCCGGCGGGGGACGGGGTTGGCGGGGCCGCCATTGAACTGGGGGAAGCCGGCCCACCAGTCAGCGGGGGTCGCCACAACGCCGGCCACGTCAGTGAGGGCCGGCACGGTCGCCAGCAGGTCCTCCGGCGTCAGCGCCGCCGGATCCGCATCCGCAGCTAACACCGGGCTCAGGACGACGATCAGAAAAACCGTCACGGCCAGTAAAGTGCAGGTTGTCCGCAAGAGTCTCATCCCTTCTCTTGGTGCGCGCCAACGCGCGCCCGCCTCGCTCCGATTACTCCGCTCGCGACCCCAGTCGCGCCTTACCCCAGCCCTCCCCGCACATACTCCTCCACCGCCTCTTTCCAGTCTCGCAACGGCTCAAAGCCTAACCGCGCCCACCGTTGGTTGTCAAGCACTGAGTAGCGCGGGCGGACGGTGGACGAGGGCCAGTCCGCCGCGCAGATGTGCTCGATCGCCACCCCTTGCAGACCCGCCGCCTGTGCCGCTGCCTCCGCCAGGTCCGCCCAGGTGGCCGCTCCGGCGTTGGTCAGGTGCACTACGCCATGCGCCTGGCTCAACGCTGCCTGCCACAGGCCTGCTGCCAGGTCCCGCGTGTAGGTGGGGCTCCCCCACTGGTCGGCCACCACCCGCAGCGCCCCTTGCTCCCGGGCCCGCGCCACTACCGAGGCCACAAAGTTCTTCCCGCCCGGTCCATAGAGCCACTGGGTGCGGACGACGAGCAAGTCCGTCAGTTCCTGCGCCGCCAGCCGCTCCGCCTCCAGCTTGGACTCTCCGTAGGGATTCAGCGGGTCGGTCGGGTCCTGCTCGGTGTAGGGCGACCCCTTGGTCCCGTCAAAGACGTAGTCGGTGCTGAGGGTCACCAGCCGCGCGCCCAGCTCGGCGCAGACCAGGGCCACGTTGTGCGTCGCGGTAGCGTTGTGCAGCAAGGCCCGCTGCGGGTCGCGGGTGCAGCCGTCTACATCGGTGTAGGCCGCGCAATGGATGACCACCCGGGGCGCGTGCGGGACGAGTGCGGCTCGGGCGTCGGCCGCTTCGCTCAGGTCTCCGTCCGGCAGATCCACCCCGATAGCCTCGACCTGCCCGGGGGCCAGGTCCAGCAGCGCCGAGCCGAGCATGCCCGCCCCCCCGGTGATAACGACCTGAATTGGCTCCAATACGACGTTTTTCATTGGTTGTTCACGCAACTATTCTCCCTCGCTGTCGTCTATCCTTCTCGGAGCCGCACGACCCGCCGGAATATGTTATGCTTCCGGCGCGTTTATTGCTGCCCCTCGGGAGGACCAACATGCGAGGCTGGCGTATCGGGACGATCAAGGGCATCGATCTCGAGATCAACTACACCTGGATCATCATGTTCGTGCTCTTCACCTTCGTGTTCGCGAACATGCTGCGTCCGGTGGCGCCGAACCAGCCGGTGGCCCAGTGGGTGGGCGGCGCTATCGCCTGCCTGTTGTTCGCAGCCTCGGTGCTGGTGCATGAGCTCTGCCACTCGCTGGTCGCGCTCTCGCTGGGCATCAAGGTCAGCCGCATCACCCTCTTCGTCTTTGGTGGCGTTGCGCAGGTGGAGGGCGAGGTGCCCACCCCGGGCGGCGAGTTCCTCATGTCCATCGCCGGCCCGGCCAGTTCGGCGGCCCTCGCTCTGGGCTTCTACTTCCTCAGCGGAGGACACTGGGACCCCAACAACGCGCCCGACATGGTTACCGGGGTCATCGCCTTGCTGGCTCTGATCAACCGAGCCCTGGCCCTCTTCAACATGCTCCCCGGCCTGCCGCTCGATGGGGGACGGGTGCTGCACTCCATTATCTGGGCAATCACCGGCCGGGAGCAGGCCGCCACGCGTCTGGCCTCCGCCTTCGGCGTATCCCTGGGAGTGCTGCTGATGGCCTGGGGCGGCTTCCTGGCTCTCTTTGTTCGCGGCGGGACGATGGGCCTGTGGGCCTTCGTCATCGGCTGGCTGATCCTGACGGTGGCCCGGGCGGAGGGCCGGCAGTCGGAACTAAAACAGATCCTGAAGGGTCTACAGGTTGGGCAGGTAATGCATTGGCCCGTAGCCAGCGTCCCGGCCGGGATGGCTCTGGACACCGCGGTGCAGCAGTATGCCGCCGTGCGTCCCCAGCCGTTGTACCCGGTGATCGACGAGCGGGGAGTGGCGGTGGGAGTGCTGGAACAGTCAGGTCTGCGGAGCCATGATCCGTCCCAGTGGTCCGCGTTTACCGTCTCGCAGGTGATGCAGCCGCTGGACCCGGCGCGAATGACTATCGGCCTGCATGCAGCAGCCACGGAGGCGTTGGCCCGGATGGCGCAAAACGGCCTGGGGTGGCTGATGGTCAGCTCGGTGGAGAACCAGCCCATCGGCCTGGTCACGGAGGGCGGCATTGTCGCCGCGGCCAGTCACCGGCACGGGCCGGAGGTCGCTTGACGCCTGACCTGCGGGACCATATAATCCTCACACAGGACGTCCTTCGGAGCCGCAGGCTAGGCCTGGGGCTCGTTTCACAACCGGCACAACGACAGGCGTAGAGGCAGGCGCCGCGACAAGCACCACGACATCGGGGCCGCACCCCCCAGCGCAAGTCAGAAGCCCAGGGCTGGTCGCCCGAAGTCTGAGGTCTGAAGTCTGAGGTCTTCCCATCCATGTTCCGCCAACTGCTAGCGGACATTCGAGCGGCACGGGAGCGGGATCCCGCGGCGCGGACTAACCTGGAGATCCTGCTGTGCTACAGCGGTCTCCATGCCATCATCTGGCACCGGTTGTACCACCGCCTGTGGCAGTGGAAGCTGCGACTGCTTGCCCGCTGGCTGTCCCAGATCGCCAAGTTCTCCACGGGTATCGAGATTCATCCCGGCGCGACCATCGGCCAGGGCTTCTTCATCGACCACGGGGCCGGGACGGTGATCGGCGAGACCGCCGAAGTCGGCGACGGCTGCACGCTCTTCCACGGCGTGACCCTGGGCGGTACCGGCAAGGAGACCGGCAAGCGCCACCCGACCTTGGAGGATAACGTTACCGTCGGGGCACACGCGCAAATTCTGGGCTCTATCACCCTCGGTGAGGGCTCGGTCATCGGCGCGGGGGCCGTAGTGCTGGACAATATCCCGTCCTTCTGCACAGTGGTGGGGACCAAGGCTTACGTAGTCCGGCGGCGGGGCGAGCGCATCTACGACTTCCGCCATGACCAGGCCATGCGCGCCGAGGACCCAGCCATCCAGTGCCTGCTTGACCGCATCCAGCGCATGGAGCAGGAGATGTCTACTCTCCGAGCCCAGTGCGACGTCCGCCACGGCTATGTCCGCGCCTCGAAGCCGCTGCAGTGCGAGACGGAGGAGACGGGGGGACCGACGGAGGCGGAAGCCGACGCTAGCGGGAGTTTGTCCCGCACCCAGGAAGAAGAGTAGAGACCATGAAACGTCCCCGCAGCGGCCGCCGCACCGCGCGTCGCCGCGCCGCAACTATTGCCGGCGTCACCGTGGCCATTGTCGTGCTCCTGCTGGCCGTGGCCGGCCTGGCCGTGGCTGGGCTAGTTACCAGCTTTGCCCGAGGCGCCCTTATCGCTCGCAACGTCACCGTCGGTGGACTCGCCGTCGGTGGCATGGGCCCCGAGCAGGCCCGCTCCACGCTCGAGCGCGGGCTCTTGCCGCTCATGCAGCACGAGGTTACCCTCGCCTATCCCGGCGGCGGCTTGAAGTTCACCCGCGAGCAGCTTGGCCTCTCCTGCGATCTGGAGGCCGCGCTCACCGCCGCTCGTGCCGTGGGCCGCGAACCGGCGCTGTTGAAGCGCGTCGCCACCCACTGGCGCCTGCGCCGCCAGGGCGTGGACCTCCCCGCCCCGCTCAGCGTGGACCAGACCCGCCTACAAGCCGCTCTAGCGGCTGTCGCCCCCCAGGTGAACCGCGAGCCCCTCGACGCCAAGATCAGCGTCAACGACAGCAACGTCCTCCAGAAGACCCCCGGCCAGTCCGGCGTGGTCCTCTTGGTTCCAGACACCGCTCAGGCGCTGGCCCGCGACCTGCAGAACCCGCAGGCCACCGAAGTGGATCTGGTTGTCAAGGAGCAGCCGCCCAACATCAGCGCAGAGGATCTCGCCGGCCTGCAGATGGTCCTGGCGGCCTACTCCACGCCCTACCATACCTGGCAGAGAGACCGCACCCACAACATGGCCCTGGCCATCGGTGAGGTCAACGGCACCGTCCTCAAGCCGGGCGAGGAGTTCTCCCTCAACGAGACCGTGGGAGAGCGTACTGTGGCGGGGGGCTACCGCTCCGCCCCCATCTTCCGCGATGGCAAGGTCGTCCCCGACACCGGCGGCGGTATTTGCCAGGTCGCCTCCACCCTGTATAACACCGGCCTACTGGCCAACCTGGACATTCTCCAGCGCGACCACCATTCCCGGCCCGTCTGGTACTGCAAGACCGGCCGCGACGCGGCTGTCTACTGGGGCTCCAAGAACCTGCGCTTCCGCAATTCACTCAAGCACACCATCGTCATTCTCGGGGAGGTCCGGGGCGACCGGCTCTGGTCGGCGGTCGTGGGCCATGCCGAGGACGACTATGACGTGGACCTGACCGTCACCAATCTCTCCACCTGGGGCAGCAACACGAAGACCATCGAGGACCCCAGCTTGCCCCCCGGCAAGCGCGTGGTGGAGAACCCCGGCTGCGGCGGCGCCCGCGCCACGCTGTGGATGACCGTCTCCCAGAACGGCCGCCAGATCAAGAAGGTAAAGCTGCACGACGACTACTACAGCGCGGTAACGCGGGTCGTGCGAGTGGGCAAGGCCGAGCCGGCGGTGCCCGAGCCGGGCGTCCCGACGACCGGAGGCGCAGAGGCGGGGACCACGCCTGGTCCGGAACTGGCGCCCGCGCCCGACACCCCGCCGCCAGCGGAAACCAAGCCCCCCCCAGCACCCAGCCCACCTCACCCGCCACCGGATCGGCCCGCTCACTGCGCACCGAGCTGGCTGTCGTTCACCCCCCGACCCAAGCCGGCCGCCACCGCGGCCTTCCGGGGAGGTTAGTCACCCTATGCCCCCTTGTCTAACCGTTCTGGGCAATATCAACCTGGACTTCTCCATCCAGGTCGCGCGCATCCCGGCCAAGGGAGAAAATGTCGTCGCCGACGGCTTTGAGCTAATCGCCGGCGGGAAGGGCGCCAATCAGGCGGTGGCCGCCGCGCGCCTGGGCGCCCAGGTCCTGCTCATCGGCTGCCTGGGCAACGACGCTTACGGTAAGGTCCTGCGCAAGCGCCTGAGCCACGAGGGCGTCAACGTCAAGTGGGTCGAGACCACCGCGGAGGCCGCCACCGGCACCGCCTTTGTCTTCGTGGGCCAGGCCGACGCGGACAACCGCATCGTCTCGGTCCTAGGCGCCAATCTCAAGTGTAGCCCGCAGCACATCGAGCAAGCCCATCGTGCCTTCGAGCGCTGCGACTTCTTCCTGACCTCGCTCGGCGTGCCTGAGGACACCGTCAATCGGGCCATGCAGGTAGCGGCCGACTGCAGCGTTCCCGCGTTCCTGGACCCCTCCCCGCTGGGCAAGAAGTCGCCGCAACTGTGGACCGGCTCCAGCGTGATCACCCCCAACCAGACCGAGGCCTCGCGCCTGGTCAAGGTCCAGGTCAAGAACTCGGCCACGGCCCTCACCGCCGCCCGCAAGATGGCCACGCGGGGCATTGAGCGCATCGCCATCACCTTGGGCTCCAAGGGCTGCCTGCTCTTGGACGAGGACGGCGCCCGCCTCATTCCCGGCTTTAACGTCCAGGTGGTCGACCCCACCGGCGCCGGCGACGCCTTCTCGGCTGCCCTGGCGATACGCCTGGCGGAGGAGGCCTCCTTCGACGAAGCCGCCACCTTCGCTAACGCCACCGGCGCCCTCGCCTGCACCGGCCGCGGCGCGCAGCTCAGCCTACCTACGCGAGATAAGGTGGAAGCGTTGCTCAAACGCACCCGGCGGGACAAAAAGCTGAAAGTGACGGCGCTATGACCTTCTGCGTGGGGCGGGCTTTCTAGCCCGTTCTCCCCGATGGCGCCGGCGTTTCCTCCGCTGCTCCCGCCGCAAACCACAACGGCCCCCCGGATCGTGTCCGGAGGGCCGCTTCACTTCTCTTGCTCATTCCCTACTACCGCCCCCCCACCTTCACAGCTCCATGTAGTAGGTCACCGAAGGCACCCGCGAGGTGAACCCCGCCTTCTCGTAGGCGGCCCGCGCCGGGGCGTGGGTAGCGTCCAGACCCGTGCCGACCTGGGCCCAGCGCAAGCCCTGCTCGCGGAAGAGGTCCAGCACCCGTCGGTACAGTCCGGTAGCCACGCCCTGGCCTTGGGAGTCGGGATCCACTGCGTTGTTGCTGATCTCGCCGGTGCTGTGGTCTCCCCAGATCACGTAGGTCACAAACCCCACCACCCGCCCCTCGCGCTCCGCGACCAGGCACCATTCGGGCCGTTTCTCACACTGGCCGCCGACCTCCCGAGTCTTCCTCTCCGCCCAATCTTCCCCGCGCAGCACCGCAAACAGTTCCGCCCCCATCTGCTCGCGCAGGTAGTCGAAGTACGGCTTCCAGGCGCGCCGCACGATGTTGCCGATAGCAGTCAGATCGTCGGACTGGAAGGGGCGGAAGGTGCAGGGGGCCATCAGTAAACACCTCGCGGGGACTGTCGCGCTACCGGTCTCCAACTCGCGTCTCGCGACTAAGGCCGTTCTATGCCGAACTCCGTGATCTCAAACAGCGCTGTCAGCGCATACCCCTTAGCCGCCAGGTTCTCCCGTGCGCCCTGCAGGCGGTCCACCATGGTCACCACTTGCACCACCTGCGCCTGGTACTCGCGCTCCACGGCCTCGATCGCCTGCAGCGTCGAACCGCCGGTGGTGATGGTGTCCTCCAGCATCGCCACCCGCACCCCTTCCCACAGCGGCCCCTCCACCTGCTTGCCGGTGCCGTGGTCCTTGCGCTCCTTGCGCACGAGAAACCCGGTCAACTCCCGCCCCTGCTCCTGCGCCAGGGCGATCACCGCGCCCGCGATGGGATCGGCGCCGATGGTCATCCCGCCCACGGCCTCGACCGTCGGGTCCAGGATCGCCAAGATCGACTTCGCCAACAGGCTCGCTCCCTCGCCCAGCAGGCTCACCTGCTTGCCGTCGATGAAATACGTTGACTTCTGCCCCGAGGCCAGGGTGAAGTCGCCGAAGCGCAGGGCCCGGTCGTGGATGAGTTGGCTCAGGCGGTTGCGGCCGGTCATGCGGCGGCTCCTTCGTCAACGGCCGTAGTCCGTGGCAGGTCAGCGGGCAGGGGCTTCAGTTAGCGACGCGTTATCCCTCACCGTGCGGAACGACGCTGTAGTAGAGCTTCATGTTCTTGAGGGAGATCTTGATCTGCTTCTCGTCCTGGCCTCCAGCGGCAGCCGGCGGGTCCCCGTCCGGTGGCGTGCCGGCGGCGGGCGGCTCGTCGCCCTGGCCCTCCTCCGGCGGCGGAGGCGGGCCTCCAGCTCCCGGCTGCTCGGGCTTCTCGACCTCCGATGCGGGTGGCGGCTGCGAACGGGTGGCCGTCATCTCCATCTCCATGGCTAGGGCCAGACGTGCGCTGTGCATGGTCCCCGCAGTGACATCGAAGTAGATCTGCCCCTCGGCGTTCATCGCCATCAGGTCAATCTTGCCCAAAGCCGGCTTGCCTTCCGCCGGGGGTTGCATGGGCAGGTCCTTCATCTCCCAGTCCCCGACCATCCCGATTCGCGCCATTTGGTGGTCGCCGATGTTCCCTATCTCCTCCAGGGTGTAGTGAACCGTCAGCGGCATCGGCTCCGCCTGGCCGGGCATGGGCATCGTAAAGCTCTGCTCCCAGGTGTCGCCGGGCTTGACCGGGCCCTCCGGGAAGGCCGGGCTGTAACCCTTGAGCATCCCCTTGAGGTCCGGCATCATGCCCAGGGAGTTGGCCTGGCCCATGGTGGCCGCAAACTCCTCCAGGCCCTGCATATCCACCAGCGCCCCGCGCGGGGACATGACGAAGGTCAGCTTGTCGAGGGCCCCGGCGGGGGGCAGCCCCGGCGGCCCGGCGGGGGCTGCGCCCGGACCAGCGCCGGGCGGGGTCACGACCTTGCCATCTACGGTGAACTTGCCCTTCCCCTGGTCCATGACCATGTGCATGGTCTGCCCCATGGCGGCAATCTCCATCGCGAGGGAGCCGAGCTTGAGCCCCAGATGCCCGTTGCCCTCCGGGTCCACCTCGCGCGCGATCAGGTCGAAGGCCCCGTTGACGATCATGTCCAGGGGTACGGTCATTTCCCCCATGGGGGTACCGGCAATCACGATCTGCCCACCACCGGTGACGTGGAGGTCATAGGTGCGGGTGTCGTCAGGGGTGAACTGGTAGCGAAGCGTGACGGCTTCCTCAGCGCAGGCCGCGGTTGCGAGCACGAGCAGGAGCAGGAGGACTGCCAACGGGACCGTGGTCTTCATGGAAGATTCTCCCTCACCGTAGATTGCCGCCATTATACCCCCTTGCAGGGAAAAGACAACGGCCCGCCGGAATCCCGGCGGGCCGTTCTTTTCGCGTTGCTGCGGACCGACTGCTACTGCTTGGCGCGGAAGTACGCCCGGCCGCGGTTCTCATCGTCCTCGCCGCCGCCGGCAGGGCCTGTCGCAGCCCCGGGGGCGCCACCCGTAGGCGCTGCCGAGCTGCCGCCCTCGCTGGAACGGGGAGCGCCGCCGCTTCCGCTGCGTCCACCGCGTCCGCCCCGATCGCCGCCGCGGCCTCCGCCGCCGCCCCCACGGCCCCCGCGCCCGCCACTGCGCTCGCGCGGTTCGGGGATGACGTCGCTATCCACGTCCTTGGCGGTCAGGCGGACCTTGCCCTCGCTGTCCACCTCGATGACCTTGACGCGCATCATATCGCCGACCTTGGCGACATCCTCCGTCTTCTCCACACGGTGAGGCGCGAGCTGGGAGATGTGTACCAGGCCGTCGCGGCCCGGGATCAACTCCACGAAGGCTCCGAAGGTGGTCGTCGAAACGACCTTACCCTCGAAGATCTCGCCAACCTCCACGTCACGGGTCATATCGTAGATGGCGGTGCGACAGCCCTCCGCCTTCTCGCTGTCCTCACCGAAGACCAGGACCGTGCCGTCGTCCTCCATGTCGATCTTCGTCTCGTAGGTATCCTGCAGCCGCCGGATGTTCTTCCCACCTGGCCCGATGACCATGCCGATTTTCTCGGGATCGATCTTGAGGGAGAACATGCGCGGCGCGTACTTGGACAGGTCCTCGCGCGCCCCGGACAGGTCTGCGTCCATGACGTCGAGGATCTGCATGCGTGCCACGCGCGCCTGCTCCAGCGCCGCCCGCATGATCTCGGTCTTGATGCCCGGGACCTTCATGTCGAGCTGCAGCGCATTGACGCCGGTGCGGGTGCCGGAGACCTTGAAGTCCATGTGTCCGGCGTGATCCTCCAGGCCCTGGATGTCGGTCAGCACCGCCCAGTTGTCGTCGTCCTGGTAGATGAGCCCCATGGCGATCCCCGCCACCGGCGCGGTGATATTGACTCCGGCGTCCATCAGGGCCAGGGTAGCGGCGCAGACGGAAGCCATGGAGGAGGAGCCGTTGCTCTCCAGCACTTCGCAGACGACGCGCAGGGTGTAGGGGAAGTCCTCCGCCGACGGCAGCATGCGCTCGAGGGACTTCTGCGCCAGATGGCCGTGACCGATCTCGCGACGGCCGGCGCCGCGCAGGGCGCGCACCTCACCGACCGAGAAGGGCGGGAAGTTGTAGTGCAGGGAGAAGCGGGTGTAGTCCTCTTCCTCCAGCGTCCGCACCATGCGCTGGTCGCGAGAGGCGCCCAGGGTAATGGTGGACAGCACCTGCGTCTCACCGCGGGTGAAGACGGCCGAGCCGTGCGTGCGCGGCAGCAGCCCGCTCTCCGCGGTCAGTTGCCGCAGCTCGTCGTAGGCGCGCCCGTCCGCCCGGTGCTTGGTGGTCAGGATGAGCCGCGCCATTTGCTCCTCGGAGATCTTCTCGAAGACCTCGCGGACATCGTTCTTGGGGTCCTCGTAGGTCTCGGCCAATTCCGCGGTCAGCTCCTGCAGCAACGCGTGCTCCGCGGCGATGCGCTCGCCCTTGTCCACGATCTGGATGATGTCCTTGATGCGCGACTCGGCGTTCTCGCGGACGTAGGTGACGATCTCGGAGCGCGGCTCCCAGAGCGGGTACTCCTTCTTGGGTACCCCGGCCTTCTCGCGCAAGCGCTCGATCATCTCGACCACCGGCTGGCAGGCGGCCTCGCCCTTCTCCAGCGCGTCGATGACCACGTCCTCCGGCACCTGATCGCCGCCCATCTCCACCATCACGATGCCGGCCTTGGAGGCGACCACCAGGAAGTCCAGGTCAGCCTCCTGCTTCTGCTCGAAGGAGGGGTTGAAGACCAGTTCGCCCTCGAGGCGGGCAATCTGCACGACGCCGAAGGGGCCGTCGAAGGGGAGCGAGGACAGGTGCATGGCCGCCGAGGCGCCGATCATGGCCAACAGGTCCGCGGAGTTGGCGTTCTCGGCGGACAGGGCGGTGGCGATGACCTGCACGTCATGGCGCAGGCCAGAGGGCAGCAGGGGCCGGATGGGCCGGTCAATCTTGCGGCAGATGAGGGTGGCTTCCTCCGAGGGCCGGCCCTCGCGCTTGAAGAAACCGCCGGGGATCTTGCCTACTGCGTACATCTTCTCCTCGAAGTCCGCGCGCAGGGGCAGGAAGTTGGTGGGGACGGGGTCGGCGGAGACGCCGACGGTGACCAGCACCATTGTCTCTCCGTAGGTGACCAAAACGGCAGCTTCCGCCTGCCGGGCCAGCCGGCCAGTCTCCAGGGTCAAAGTGCGACCCATGAAGTCGATACTCTCAGTGTGGATCATTGGGATCCTCCTATTGTGGGGGCACGGCCGGAGGCAGCCGGAGGAGAAAGGAGGAAGCAGAGAAAACGGAGGGGGAGATAGGGCCGGTACGACGGGCGTCTCGCCCGTCGAGGTAGCGCAGGCGTCTCGCCTGCAATCCTTCTCCGCCTCCCCTTTGTCTGATTCCCCGAGTCCCACCCAAGCCGTAGCCGGGTGCCGATACGGGCCGAAAGGCCCGGTAGGACAGGTTCTTAGGCGAATTCCGATTCGCAGCCTGTCCGGTTCGCGCCAGCCCGTGGCCGACACGAAACGGGGCGCGAGATTACCTCACGCCCCGGGAAAACTTAGCGGCGCAGACCCAGAGAAGCGATCAAGGTCCTGTATCTATTGACGTCCTTCTTCCGCAGATAATTCAGCAGCCGCCGGCGCTGGCCGACCAGCATGAGCAGGCCCCGGCGGGAGTGATGGTCCTTGCGGTGGATGCGCAGATGCTCGGTGAGGTACTGGACGCGGTTGGTCAGCAGTGCGACCTGAACTTCGGGGGAGCCGGTATCGCCCTCGTGTTGGGCGTACTCCTCGATGATCTCTTTCTTCTTCTCTACGGTCAGGGTCATGCGAATACACCTGTTGTTCCTTACGAATCCGCTCCCCGGTGGACCGCAGTGGCAAAGCCACTGCGGAAGGGAGCAGACCGGCAGCCCTTGTACACTGATCGGTCCGGCTGCGCCGCCGGAAAACGAACGCGCCCGGCCGATCGCCGAGGCTGCTGTAGTTATGGTAACAGAAGGGGCCGGTAAAGTAAAGGTCGCCCGGTCCCCGCACCTATCTCAGCCTCCGCCAGGCGCGCTCGCAGGCCAGCAGATTCTCGGTCGGCCAATCGTGGCGCAGGCCCACTCCTGGTCCCAGGATGAAGCCCTCTCGACCGCAGTCGGCGAAGGCCCTTTCCACCGCCCGCTCCACTTGCTCCGGCGTCCCCCGCCCCAGATGCAGCGGCCCGCTGATCCCGCCCCACAGCGCCTTACTCGGCAAGCGCCGGCGAATCTCGCGCTGGTCCTGGGCGCTGGTAGCCGGGTCCCCCCCCAGCAGGCAGTCGAAGGCCACGCTGTCCAGTTCGCCCAGCAGTGGCGTGATCCCGGAATCCATCTGGTAGATGACCGGCGCTCCGGCCTCGTGGGCCAGCGCCACCTCCCGCAGCAGCGGCGGCTTCGCCAGTTGGGCGTAGAGGGTTGGGCTCCAGAAGTCGGTGGACTCGTACCATCCCCGCCGCAGGACCGCGTCAACGCCCAGCTCGAGCGCGAGCGCGAGCCGCTCCTGGAACGCCGCGTTGATGGGCGCGAGCAGGTCACACACGAAGTCCGGCTCTAGCACCGCCCGCATCACAATCTCCTGGGGCCGGAAGAGCCATATCAGCCAGTCCAGACCGGCGGGCACCCCGGCCACCACCGGCACCTCAAACTCCTCCGCCAGCGCCCGCGCCTCCCCATGAGCCACCACCATCTGCTCCTGGTCGGCCTCGCTTTCGAGCGGGAAGAGGTACGGCAGCGCGGCGAGGTCCTCCCGCGTCTTGAAGGGAGGTTCCAGGTAGCGCGAGGGCCGGAAGTCGTCCCCCAGGGGGTACATGGTCGGCAACTCCCCCAGCCAATCCTCCGTTGCCCACAGCCGCTCCTCCAGGTCCCCCGCTGGGGTGTGCCACCACTGGACGAAGACTCTCCGGCCCTCGCGCTCCTCGAAGCGCGTCTCGGCTCTCACTTCCGGGGCGGGCGTGAGGAGAGCCGGGAGTTGGACATAGGTGTCCCAACCGCGCTCCCGGTACCAGGCCAGGCGCTCGCGCTCGGTGGTCCAGTTCGCCAGGGGGTGCCGGGGCTGATCCCAAAAGCTCAGCACCAGCGGCACGTAGTCTACTTCTTGGCAGCGCCACGCCGCCAGCAGTCGCTCCCGTGTGGTCATGGTACGTTTGCCCCCTTCTCCCCGGTTCGGCCTTCGGTCAGTGGCGCCCCCAGGAAACGAAATCGCCTGGCCGAACGCCGAAGCTACTCGCATCATGGTGGCATAGGAAGCGAGGAAAGTAAAGTCGCCTCAGGAGCCTGCCTTCCTATCTGGCGGCTCCCCCCCCCGGCGGAGCAAGCGCCCGTTTCCTTCCCCTCGGGACTGTAGTTCCCCCTTTCCCCAAGCCGCAGGCGCGGGAGAGGGGGCGAGGGGGTGAGGTAAGATACTCCGCCCGCGATCGCCTACCGACAGACTAGGGTCACACCCTCCGGCGGATGCCGGGTACCGCAGGGCGCTCATTCCCGGGCAGGATAGCAGCCGACCGGTATCGAATATCCCCGCCGCCACCATCCCTCCTCGGAGGTCCCCATGGCGACTGCATACCTCGGCCGGCCTTGCTGCAACTTCCAGTTCATGGACGTGGAGGTTCTCGTCGACCCGCGCGACGGCCTTGAGAAGGCCGTGTTGGGCAACTTCGCCTCCGGTGGCGTGGGCACGATCATCTTCGTAGACCCCCGCACCGGGGCCGAGGAGTCTCTCGACCTCCCCGGCGACAACGGCCCCGAAGGACTTCTCAACCTCGACAACCGCCGCCTGCTGGTAGCCTGCAGCGAGACCTACGGCTATCTGCACTCCCTCGACCTGACCACCCGCACCTGGGCCGAGCCGCTTCGGGTAGAGAGCGAAACCTACATCTGGAACCTCTGCCGCGCCTCCGACGGCCTTGTCTACGGCGGCACCTACCCCGGCTGCAAGCTACTGCGCTACGACCCGGAGCGGCACGTGCTGGAGGACCTCGGTCACGTCTCCGACGACCCGGGGAACATGTACAGCCGCAACGTCTACGACGCAGCCGTGGGTTACGTACTCTTGGACTGCGGCATGGTCACTAGCGAAGTCATCGCCTACGACGTGGCCACCGGCGAGCGGTGCCACGTCGGCCCCCCCGGCGCGCAGGTCCGCGAGGTCACGGCCGACTACGTCTGTCTTACCACCGGAAGCGGCGTCGAGTTCTACGCCCCGGGCACCTGGGAGCCGCTCCCCGACCTCTCCGACCGCCTTTCCCCGCCGCTGGAGGAGCCCTTCTCCCGCACCGGCCACGTCGCCTGGCTGAGCGACGGCGGCCTGGTGGGGGTACGCGGGCAGGACCTGGCGTACCGTCCTGCGGGCGAGTCGTCCGTCCGGCTTATCCCCCTCGACGCTCCCCGCCCGGCCACCCGCATCCACGAACTCGTCCAGGACGACCGGGGCGTGCTCTGGGGCGCCAGCGCCTTCGGCCAGACCATCTTCTCCCATGATCCGGCCACCGGCGAGACGTGGAACTCCGGAGCAGTCTGCGACAACCCCGGCGAGGTCTATGGCATGGTCTGGGTCGACGAACGGCTCTTCCTCTCCTCCTACTGTCAGGGAGACCACGTGGTCTACGATCCCTCCCTCCCCTGGGACCAGGTCAACAACCTCAACCCCCGCACGCTGGAAAGTGTCGCCCCGGCGCTGATCCGCCCCCTGGGGTGCAGCGTGCTCGGCCCCGACGGCGGCGTGTGGACCGGCTGGGGCGCCGCCTACGGCGTTTACGGCGGCGGTCTTTCTCGCGTGGACCCGGTGACGCTGCAGGTCAGGTCGTGGTACGACCCCGTCCCCGGCCAGGCCATCGGCCACCTGGCGACGGACGACCGCTACCTCTACCTGGCCACCGCCTCCTTCGCCAGCGGCCTCCCGCCGCTGCAGGAGCCCCTGCACTTCGCTGTCTGGGACCCCGCCGGTCAAGTGGTGGACGACGTCACCCTCAGCGAGGGCGAACACCCCGGCTCGCTGGCCGCAGTAGGCGGCAAGGTCCTGCTGCTCAGGCTCGACCGCCCGGAGATCCGCGTCTACGATCCCCAGGCGCTGTACTTCGAGGACTCGATCCCCCTCCCGGAGCCCTGCAGCAGCCTAATCGCGCTCGATCCGGGCAGGGCCTTGGCTTTCTCCGCGACGCGCCGCTTCCTGGTAACGATGCCCGGCGGGACCGTGGAGGACATAGGCGACATGCCGGGGAACGCCTCCGCGGTGGCGCTAGGGCGCGAGGGAGAGTTGTACGTGGCGGTGGGGGCGGATCTCTATCGAGTGGAGTGAACTGTAGCATGCTTCAGGCCGTAAGACTATCGTTGCCACACCACGCGACACCGGGGATGGAACGCCTGGCCTCCCTCTTCCGCCGCCTCGTGGCCGAACGTTCCGGCGTGCCGGTCGAGAGGGGCGCTCCCGTGCCCAACTCCCTCACCGTCTCCCTCGCCCTCGACCCCTCCCTCCCCGCGGAGGGCTACCGCCTCGCGCAGGAGCCGGGCGTCGTACGGATCACCGGAACCGACGAGCGCGGCCTGCGCTACGGGATGGGCCGGCTTCTCCATGAGGCCTCCTACGGGGAGGGCACCTTCACCCCCGGGCCCTGCAGCGGCACCTCCGCCCCCGATTGCCCCGTGCGTGGCATGTACCTGGCCTTCAACTTCAACAACTGGTACGTCGCCGCCCCGCGGGAGGAGGTCGCCCGCTACCTGGAGGAGCTTTCCCTCTGGGGGATCAACGCCATCATCCTGGGCTTCCTGGTGCCCGACCCGAAGGACACGGAGGCCACCGAGCGCCGCCGCGAGGACTACCGGCAGTTCCTCCGCCTCGCCAAGGACGCCGGCATGAGTGTCGGTTTCCTCGGCTCAGTCAACTGCGGCTTCCCCGATCCCCCGATGGAGGCCCTGGCCACCGACTTCCCCGACACCACCCCCCCCCGCCGTGGTCTGGCCGGCGTCCGCGTCTGCCCCAGCCACCCCGTCGGCCGCGAGTACCTGCGCCGCACCCTCGACTCCTTCCTGGTAGGCTATGAGGACCTCGGCCTGGACTATGTCGCCGCCTTCCCCTACGATGCCGGCGGCTGCGGCTGCGAGCAATGCTGGCCCTGGGGCGCACGGGGGTACCTGGAGATCAGCCGCGACTTCTCCGCTCTCGCCAAGGCCCGCTACCCGGAGTGCAAGTTCGTCCTGGCCACCTGGTGCTTCGACGTGCGCGAGGAGTCCGACGGCGAGTACGAGGGCCTGCACGCCGTACTGGAACAAGACGCCAGTTGGGTGGACTACCTCATGGTCGACTCCCACTTCGACTTCCCCTCGTGGCCGCTGGAGCACGGCGCGCCGGGCGGCGTGCCCCTGGTCAACTTCGCGGAGATAACCATGTGGGGCCGCTATCCCTGGGGTGGATCGGGGGCTAATCCCCTCCCCGCCCGCTTTGAGCGCCTCTGGGGCCAGGCCAGCCACCTCCTCCACGGCGGCTTCCCCTATTCAGAAGGCATTTTCGAGGATATCAACAAGGCCGTCGTCGCGCGCCTGTATTGGCACAAGCAGGCCAGCGCCGAGCAGGCGGTCCGCGAGTACGTGTCCTTTGAGTTCGGCCCGCAGGTGGTGGAGGAGGTCACCGAGGCCATCTACCTCCTGGAGAGCACCTACCCACTGGAGACCCGGACGCGGGAAGACGTCGAGCGGGCCTGGGCGTTACTGCAGGAGGCTGACGCTCAACTGACCCCACGCGCTCGCGCTTCCTGGCGCTGGCGCATTCTCTACCTGCGCGGGATGATCGACGCCGAGTTGCTGCACAACGACGGAAAGCCTACCGACGCCTGCAACGAGGCCTACGAGGAGCTGATCCGTATCTACCACGCCGAGGAAGCCGATGGTCCAGTCACCCCCAAGGGCCCAAGCTGGTACGCCCGCCAGATCCAAGAAGAGCCGCCCCCGCCGGGGGCCGACCTACCATCGCCCTTAACCTGCGACTGGCACCTTCATTCCGAGCATTCGTGCGACGGCGCCTGCATGAAGGTGGCCGATCTGCCCGCCTTGGCGGCGGCGCGCGGAATCGTGGATTTCGGCCTCACCGACCACCTCCACACTCCCTACAACCTGCCGGACCTGCAGGCCTCCCGCCGTGCCTACCTGGCGACCGACCCCTCGCCTCGCTTCCACTTCGGCGTCGAGGCCAGCGTCGTCTCGCAGTGGGAACTGGACGAGCTGGCGCGCGGCGGCCACGACAATCCGGTCTACGGCCTGCGCCAGGGCGGCCCGCCCGGCGCCGCCCCGGCCCTCGGGATCACCGCCGAGGAGTTGGCCTCCCTGGGCGTGGAGTACGTCGTCGCCGGAGTGCACTGGCCGCTGTACGTACCCTTCGAGCGCGAAGCGATCATCCGCGACTATCATCGCCAGAACATGTTCCTGGCCACCCACCCCTTGGTGACCATCATCGCCCACCCCTGGTGGTGGATGGGCCACTGGCAGAGCGCCGACGGCATGTACCGCGCCGAGCCGTGGTTTGACCGCTTCGATGTCATCCCGCAGTCCATGCACGACGAGTTCGCGGCTGCCGCGATCCAGCACGGCAAAGCGGTCGAGATCAACCTCAACGCCTGCCTGTTCAACCCGAGCTACCCGGCGCGCTTCGGCCACGAGTACCTGGACTACCTGGCCGGGCTGCAGGCGTGCGGCGTGACCTTCTCGCTCGCCTCGGACAACCACTCGGCGACCTACACCCCACCCTTCGACCAGGCGGCCGAGCGCCTCGCAGCGGCGGGCATTCACGACCGTGACCTATGGCGCCTCCCGCCCCGGGCCGGGGCCGACGACTAACGATGAGGAGGAATACTCATGTCCAAGACCAAGCTCCAACAGCAACTCGCCCTGCAGGGCGGCATGAAAGCGGTTAGCGGGATTGAGGGCAAAGGCAAGCCCAAGATCGGCATGGCCGAGTTCATGTCCCTCTCCGAGCGTTTCGGGTTCTCCAAGGAGGCGCTCCGCCGGATCCGCGAGGCGGTGAGCGAGCAGGACCTGCCCGAAGGCGGTCCCTTCCTCGCCCACTTTTACTCCGGCCTCACGGAGTCCAAGATCCGGGCCTTCGAGCGCGTCGCGCGGGAGACGTTCGGCGTCAAGTACGCGGTGGCGGTCAGCTCCGGCACCGCCGCCCTGCATGCCGCCTTCGTCGCCGCCGGGGTCGGGCCGGGGACGGAGGTCGTCTGCCCCGCGATCGGCTTCTACGCCACCGCCGCGGCCGTCGTCATGGCCCGCGGCGTGCCCGTCTTCTGCGATGTGGACCTCTCCCTGGGCATGGACCCCGCGGCGCTGGAGAAGGCGATCACCCCACGCACCGTCGCTATCGCCCCCACTCATGTGATGGGCAGTGTCTGCGACATGTCCGCGATCATGAAGGTCGCGCGCAAGCATAAGCTCAAGGTCGTCGAGGACTGCGCCCAGTCTACCGGCGGCCAGTTCCGCGGCAAGTACGTCGGCACTATCGGCGACCTGGGCTGCTTCTCCATCTCCGCCTACAAGATCATCGGCGGCGGCGAAGGTGGGCTGGTGCTAACCAACAGCAAGCGCCTGTACGAGCGTACCTGCTGTCTCATGGAGGGCGGCGGCTTATGGCGGCCGTCCCGCTTCGCCCCGCCGCGCTACCGCGGGGAGCTGTTTGTCGGTACCAACTACCGCATGTCCGAGCTGGAGGCCGCCGTCGATGTGGTCCAGCTCGGCAAGCTGCCCGCCATCGTGAAGCGCTTCCACCAGGTCAAGCAGCGGATCGTCGCCGCTCTGCAGCCCTTCCGCGAGATCACCTGGCAGAAGGCGAACGACCCGGAGGGGGAAATCGGCTACATGCTGCGGTTCTTCCCCGAGACCACGGCGCTGGGGCGCAAGATCGAGACGGCGCTGAACGCGGAGGGCGTCGCCTGCGGCCTGCGGGGCGAGGGCGCCGCGCCCGACTGGCACATGTCGGCCTACATGTTCCCGCTGATCCTGCAGGCGGGCGGCCCCGAGACCAGCTGCCCCTTCGACTGCCCGCGCTACCTGGAGGCCGGCGGCGCACCCCAGTACAAACCCGGCGACGTCCCGGTAGCCGAGGACCTCTTCAACCGGGCGATCTCGATCAACCTCAACCAGTGGTACACGGCCCGCGACTGCCGCAACATCGCCAAGGCGATCAATAAGGTGCTGGGAGTATATTGCACGCCCGCCTAGAGCGTACTTGAGGAGTCGAATCTGGGCCCCGTAGGGGCGAATGCTCCGCGAGGTCGTATCCCGCGGAGCATCCGCCCTCGCATGCCACAGGCCGTGTGAATATTCAGGTTCTCGATGATCGCGGGCGGATATTGCCGAGCGAGTACGCTCGCCAGTATCCGCCCCTACGAAGCCGCCAGGCTTTTCGTACACGCACTTAGAGGAGAGGTCGCCTTGCCCACTCTCGACCACCAGGACAACTTCAACGTCCTCTCCACTCCCTACCCGCAGATGATGCGTAACTACCTGCAGCGGGTGACGGAGGAGGCCCTGGCCATCTGCTCGCCGCCGCCGACGCTTGACGCATGGCAGGCGCAACGCCCCGCCCTGCGCGCCGCTCTCGCCGCCTGCTTCGGGGACCTCCCCGCCGAACGCTGCGACCTGGAGCCCACCCTCACCGGCGTCCTGTCCCGCGATGGCTACCGCGTGGAGCAGGTCCGCCTGCAGACCCGCCCCGGCTGGTTTGCGGGGGTGAACGTCTACCTGCCCGAGGAGCAGCAGGACCGCGTCCCCGCCGTGCTCATGCCTCTCGGCCATTTCCCCTGGGGTCGGCGCTCCCACGAGGTGCAGATCGCTTGCGCTACTCTGGCCCGGCGGGGCTACGTGGCCTTGACTCTCGACATGCCCGGCTACGGCGATCGCGCCGCGGTGGGCAGCCATTCCCCCACGACCTACTTTCCCCTGCTGACCGTCGGGCTCTCGCTGGGCGGCCTGCAGCTTTGGGACAACATGCGCTGTCTGGACTACCTCTGCTCCCGCCCCGAGGTGGACCCCACCCGCCTGGGCTGCACCGGCGCTTCCGGCGGCGGCTCCCAGACCATGTACCTCACGGCCCTCGACGACCGCATCGCCGCGGCGGTGCCCACCGTCTTCATCGGCTCGGCCCGGCATTACCCGGAGCACGGCTGCTGCGTGTGCGAGGCGGCGCGCGGGGTGGTGCAGGTCGGCGACGACTGGCGCCTGCTCTCCCTGGTCGCGCCCCGCCCCGTCTTGGTAGTAAACGCCACCCACGACCCCCTCTTTCCTATCTGGTACGGCCACCTGGCCATGGACTCCCTCCGCCACGTTTACCGCCTGTTTGACCGAGAGGAAGCCGTGGCCTTCGCCGAGGTCTACCGCGACCACGGCTACTACCAGAGCGCCCGCCTGGCCGGCTACGCCTGGTTCGACCGCTGGCTCCAGGGCGTTCCCACCGACCCTCGCGAGATAGTCGAGGCCCCCGTCTGGACCGAGCCGGAAGACGGCGATACCCTATTCGTGGAGGGCGTGGACCGGAGCGTCACCATCCCCCAGATGATTGCCCACCGCGCCCAGGAGTTGCTGCCCTCACGCTCCGCCGACCCCGCTATCGCCCGCGACCGCCTGCTCCAGCGCTGCCTGGGCGGGCTCCCCGAGGCGCCTGCAGGGCGCGGGCCACGTACCGCACCCTTCCCGGATGAGGACGCGCCGGCCGGGGCGGGACACGCTGCCCCCGCTGCAGACCAGTTTCCCCCTCCCTTTAGGGAGGGGGGTAGGGGGGTAGGGCAGGTCTCCGTGGAGACCATCAACCGCAGGGATCACACCGTCGAGAAGCTCGCCCTCCGCACGGAGCCGGACATCCTCGTACCTGCTCTCCTGCTCAAGCCGGTCCCCGCGCCGCTTCGGAGCGGGGACCGGCAGCCCTCCCTGGCCCCGGCGCGCTTGCCGGTCTGCCTCTACCTACACGAGAGGGGCAAACAGGTCGCGACGCACAACCGGGAGGTCGGGGAGATGTTGCGGGCGGGGTGGGCGGTCTGCGCGGTGGACGTGCGCGGCAGCGGCGAGACCGGCCCGCCTGGCTGCGGCGGTCTGGTGCAGAAAGCCCTGGTCCTGGGCCGGACACTGGCCGCGCTACAGGTCTTCGACCTCTTGCGCACCGCCGACTACCTACAGGCCCGGGCGGACCTGGACGCAACTCGTCTCGCTATTTGGGGGGAGGGGTGCTGCGCCTTCCTGGCCCTGCTGGCGGCGGCTCTCGACGAGCGCTTCACCCACACCTGCGGCTACCGCCTGCTCACCTCCTACCTACACGATAGCCCCAGCCTGCAGGACCCGCTGCACTACTTGCCGGACGTAATTCGCGAGGTAGGCGATATTTGCGACCTTGCCGCCCTCGTCGCCCCCCGCACCCTGGTGATCGCCGCACCGCGCAACGCCTCCCTGGAGCCGGCGAACGCCGCGGAGAGCTTCCGCCGCACGGTACAGGCCTACGGCGCCGACGGCCCGCTGACGCTGGTGGAGGAGGGATACGAGGAGATGCTGGCGGCGTGGTTGGGGTGTCTGGCGCCAGCTTGCAGGTAGCTCACGGGAGGGGCCGCGGCGACCTGCGGTCGCGAAGTGACCGCCAACAACCTCGCCGCCCACGTCCCCAGGACCGGATCGCTCGGCGCCAGGCCCGGCCCGGGCCCGCCCGTCTCGCAGATGTGCTTCTCCGCCGACCGTCCCTCCAGCAGGTGCGGGCTGGGGTCGTCGCCCAGCAGATTCAGCCACCAGCCCTCGCCCGTTCAGCCACGCCCCCATCTGGTACCCCTCCTGGCCGGTCGCCAGAAGAGGCGCCGTCGCCGCGGTGGGGCGAATCATGTCCCTACCCGAGCCACGGCGGCCTTCGCTTCGGCGTCTCCGCCAGCCACTCCATCCCCGCCCGCAGCTTCCCCTCTTCCGTGAACCAGGGATGGTATCCCGCCCCGTTCACGCCATTCCCATCCATGCGGTCGCGGCGAGAAGCCACCGCCTCCCCCGGATGAGGCGTCCAGCCCAGCCAGCCCCAACCGGCCTTCTCCCACGCCGTCAGTTCCAGCCGCGCGTTGGCCGCCCGCGCCAAGTCGTCCACCCCGCCGATCCCGCCCTCGTTGCACAGCATCGGTTTGCCCCAGCGCTCCTGCACCGCCCGGCAACGCACCAGGTTCGCCTGCACCTGCTCCTCACCGTACGAGTAGGGGTGGCAGCAGAGCACGTCCGACAGCGGCGCCCAGAGGTTCATGGAATCACCGCCATTGTGCGCACCGATAGTGATCGGCTGCTGCGCCCCGCTGCCCAGCACCGTCTCCCGCACCGCGCTCAGCCAGACCTTCTCCAACTCCGCGACCGGCTGCTCTGGCGCGGCGGCTTGCGGCTCGTTGCACAGGTCCCAGACCAGGATACGCTCATCGGCCGCCAGCGGCGTCACCAGCGCCGCGACATACCCCAGCATCGGCTCTAGGTCCCCGCGCAGGTTCTCCTCGTAGGTCCCGCCGTAGTCCCAGCACGCGTCATGCCAGCGGTTAAACAGGCACGGCATCGTCTTCATCCCCTGCTCGTCAATCGCCGTCACGGCGTCCAAGAACTCCCCGGTGATCGCCTCCGGGTCAGCCATCCACGCGGTGAACTCAATCCACAGACGGATGGTGTTGGCGTGAGCCTGCCGCAGCAGTTCCAGCTCCTGCCGGAAGGCCTCCGGGTCATAGTCCCACCACGCCTCCTCAATCCGCGCCCCCCAGGAGGGCACCAGGTTGAACCCGCGCATCCAGCCGTAGTCGGTGTATCGGTGCATTGGTTCAGACCTCAGAATTCCCCTCCTTACATCTCAACCGCCTTTCGCATCTGCCGCGAGTACTCGGTAAACACGTCCCGCGCCCCTGTCACCTCTCGGTAGACGGTCTCGTCGTTGAGGGTCAGGTAGTCGTGCACCACCACGTTGCGCAGGCTGACGTACTCGATGAGGCGGTTGGCGAGAGCGCGCGTGAGCAGATGCCGCTTGCGCATGTTCTCGTAGCAGGCCACGTGGGAGGGACCGGGGTTGTAGCCCTTGCCCAGCATCAGCATCCGCGCCCCGTCGGTGGCACTCTCCACCACCAATTGCAGCAACCGCTCGGCCGCCCGGCGTTTCTGGTTGTCGGCCAGGTACTCCTCCAGCGACAGCGCGGCAGGAACTGCCAGTTCCTCCAGATAGCCGCGCATGGCGGCCAGACGCTCCGTGACCGCGGCGGCGTATACGCGCTTCATAGACTCACTCTCCCCTTGCGGCTGGTCAAGTGTCCTCCCCCAGATGCTCCCACTGCGCCTCCTGCCATTTCCGGGCGTCGGCGAAGATGCTCCCGGCCAGGGAGCGAAAACGCAGGAACTCCCCCGGCGCGGCCTCGTACAGTGGCCGGCCCGTGTCGGCGACGACAGCCAGGAAGTTGGGTTGCGCACCGTTGAGAAGGGAGATATCCAGCGAGGCCCCGGTGATCAGGTCTCCCAACCCCCGGTAGATCGCCATCCGCCGGGCGCCGTTCACCGTTCCCGCGGCGAGCACGGCCACGTCAATGTCGCTACCTTCCTCCGCCCGCCCCTCGGCCCGCGATCCATGCAGCACCACCAGCCGCAGCCCCAACTCCCGCGCCGTCTGGGCCAGGGCCTCATGATCGTACTGAACTGTCTCCCGCGTAGCCGACATACCACCACTCTTCGCCACCCCCCGGCCCAAAGCCTCCCCGCCTCCCCCCTCCCCACTTGCCACCTGCTACCTGCGACTCCTATAATGCTGCCTCCTGCCCAGAGACCACGAGGCTTTCGATTCATGAGCGATGAAATGGAAATGGCCGCGATGGAAGAGACCCCGGCTGAACCGGCCCGGACCCTCTCCCAAGGGTTGATGGGAGCCGCGGTGTTGATGATGGCCGCTACCTTCCTCAGTGCCATCACCGGCCTGATCCGCCTGAGTTCCCTCTACTACCTCTACGCTGAGACCCACCAGGCCGAACTGAGCGCCTACCTGCAGGCCTTCGGTATCCCCGACTTCATCTACTTCCTCGTCGCCGGCGGGGCCTTGCGCACCGGCTTCGTGCCCGTCTTTTCCCAGTTCATGGCGCGAGAGCAGGCGGAACGGGCCTGGGTGCTATTCCGCAACACCTTGTGGATCGTCACCATCTTCGCCACGTTAGTCGTCGGCCTGTGTATGGTTTTCGCCGGTCCCTTGACTCTGATCGCCGCCTGGGGGTGGCGCGACCCCTCCCACAAGTATGTTTTCGATCTGACCACGCATTTGATGCGCATCATGTTCCCCGCCGAAATCTTCATGCTCATCGGCGGGCTGTTGATGGGTACGCTCAACGCGCAGAAGCACTTCCTGTGGCCCGCCCTGGGACCCATCTTCTACAACGTCGTCATTATCGCCGCCATCTGGCTCTCGCCGCTGCTGGGCGGGGTGCAGGCCGTGGCCTTTGCCGTGCCCGTCTCGGCGCTGTTGTGCAATGTGCTCCTGCAGATTCCCCCCCTGGTCAAGCGAGGCGCGCGCTTCCGCTTCATGCTCAACCCGCGCCAAGAGGACTTCCGCTACGTCGTACGCCTGGCGCTGCCAGTCGTCTTCGGCCTGGCCATCGCCGAGATCAACACGGTGGTTACCAAGAGCATGGCCACCTGGTCGAATCCCGCCCTGGGCGCCCTGGCCTTCGACGTCTCCAATCGCTTGTGGAAGCTGCCCACCCGCTTCATCGGCGCCGGCATCGCCATCGCTGTCTTCGCCTATCTGGCCGATCACTATGCCCGGAAGAACCGGGCCGGCTTCCGCCGCGACTTCTCCTTCGGCATGCGCAGCGTGATCTTCCTGACCCTGCCGCCGGCTCTGGCCATGCTAGTCCTGCGCACCCCCATCATCATGCTTCTGTGCCCGCGTACCCCGGCGGATGTTGTCAGCCTCGCCTCCAACGCCCTCTTCTGGTATGGTCTCGGGATCATTCCTCTCTCCCTGGTCTACGTCCTAGCCCGTGCCTTCTACGCGCGCCACGATACCATCACCGCCTTCTGGGTAGGTGCCATATCGGTGGTGGTCTGCGTCGGTCTCTCTCTCTGGCTGGGTCGGCCAGACACCATGCAGGTCTCCGGCCTGGCCCTGGCCACCTCCGCCGCCAACCTCGCCAACGTCGTCTTCCTGGCCGTCGTCCTCCAGCACCGCGTGGGCGGTCTCGACGGCCGCCGGATCCTGCTCAGCCTCCTCCGCCAGCTCCCCGCCTGTGCCGGCTTTGCCCTGGTCTGCTGGTACTCCCTCGTGGTCTGCCAGGGCTTCCTGGGTACCACCGGCCTCACCGCCAAGCTGGCTGGGGTATTCCTCCCGGTCATCCCGGCCACCCTCGTCTTCCTGGCCCTGGCCTGGCTCTTCCGCGTGGAGGAGCTGGCTTCCGCCGGGCAGCTCATTGTTAGAAGATTCCGCAGGCGTTAGCCCCGTGGAGAAGATGGAGCGGATTCGGCAGGGGCTCCCCGCGGATGCGGTAGGCTCCCGCTCTGTCTTCCTATGGAATCAGAGGCGGGCCGGCGCGTCTATGGCAGGGCAGCGGCTCCCTACCCAGGGGTCTCGGGGTAAACATTCCAGGGAGGCTACATGCCCTGAGGGAGTCCGGCTCCACGTTGGTCGAGCTGCTGGTGGTGACCGCGATTACCGTCATACTGGCAGCGATTCTCTTCCCCGTCTTCGCCCGACCCCTGCCTCACGGCCGCGCAGACCCGAATCCGCCCCTGCCCTAGGCTGCTCCGGGGCCCTGCCATACCTCCCGCTGGCATCTATTCATGAGGCACCTTCGGAGTACTGCAGTATGCCGCGAGGCGGAATGCAATGCATTCCCTCACCCGTCATTCCTGAGGGCTTGCGGTCATTCGTCTTTTGTTATATAATGATTGAACTTTGGCTATTGTGGCCAGAAATACCAGACTGGAGGTCACGCACTTGAAGCGACACGGTTTCACTCTCATCGAATTGCTTGTCGTCATCGCGATCATCGCGATCCTGGCAGCGATCCTCTTCCCCGTCTTCGCCCGCGCCCGAGCTAAGGCCATGCAGAACAACTGCCTGAGCAACATCAAACAGCTGACCCTAGGCTGCCTGATGTACGCCAGCGACTACGACGACCGGTTCATGAACAACAACAACGTTGCGATCGCCCCCGGCAATGGCGCCTGGGCCGGTCAGATCTACCCCTACGTCAGGAATAACCAGATCTACGTGTGCCCCAGCGCCACCGGCACCGGCGGCAACGCAAGCACCAATCCCGTCATTAACCCCCTGGACTACAACTACAACGCTGACTTGCAGGTGCCCACACCCGCCACCCAGTCGCTCGTCAAGGCCCCCTCTTCCTGCATCCTGCTGCACGAGGGTAGCCGCGTGGATGGCACCTACGCCTGGGGCTGGGGCAACTATAACTACGTGGCCAACGCCTTGTCCACCAACCCCAATGCCTACGCCAAGTGCCTTAAGCGCCACAACGACGGCTGCAACTACGCCTTCGTTGACGGGCACGCCAAGTGGCTGAGGATCGGTCAGGTCGGCCAGAACCAGACCACGTTCGCCTGGCCCACCGGCACGCCGGGATCGCCCCAGTGCTGGTTCGACTGGAGCTCGGGGTAGGCGGACTACCGCAGTTCATCCTCTGATTCACCAGCGCCCTCCTGCCCCCCGGCGAGAGGGCGCTGCTCTTGGCCGGCCCCGGCGGCAGCCTTCTTCGCCCCGCGGCTTGCGCATCCGCGCCGCCCGCGCTATAATCTTCCTGTTCCCTCAGACCTCGATTGGTTCACCACAGGCGTCCTCGGGACGCCTGCTTTTTATGTCTAAAGGAGACGACTGACAAATGTGTGGTATCGTCGGTTACATCGGCTCTCGTTCAGCGGCGCAGATCTGCCTGGAGGGCCTGCACCGCCTGGAGTATCGCGGCTATGACTCGGCCGGAATTGCCGTCGTCCGTGACGGTGAGTTGGACGTGCGCAAGGTGGTCGGCAAGCTTCTGAACATGGATGCCTCGCTGGCCGAGACTCCCCTCCCCGGCACCATCGGCATCGGCCACACTCGCTGGGCCACCCACGGCAAGCCCTCCCTGGACAACTCCCACCCCCACGTGTCCATGAACGGCCGCATCGCGGTCGTCCACAACGGCATCATCGAGAACTACGGCGAGTTGCGCGAGCAGCTCAAGGCCGAGGGCTACGAGTTCAAGTCCCAAACCGATACGGAAGTCATGGCCCACCTGACCCAGAAGTACTATGAAGGTACGCCCGGCGCACCAGGGGACCTCAGGGCCGCCGTCGTCCGCGCCGTCCAGGATCTGCGCGGCGCTTTCGCCTTCGGCATCATCTGCGCTGACAACCCCGACCAGTTGGTGGCGGTACGCCGCTTCTCCCCGCTGGTAGTGGGCCTGGGCGAGGGCGAGAACTACATCGCCTCCGACATGGGCGCCATCCGCAAGGAAACCGACAAGGTCTACGTCATTGACGACGACGAGGTGGCTCTGATCACCCGCGAGGGCGTCGAGCTGACCGACCTGGACGGTAATCCCTTGCAGCGCGAGGCCTTCGTCATCCCCTGGCCCGCCGACGCGGCGGAAAAGGGCGGCCACAAGAAGTTCATGCACAAGGAGATCCACGAGCAGCCCGACGCCATGCGCGCCTGCCTCGCCGGTCGCCTTTCCGACCCCGACCAGCCCCTGGTGCTCGAGGGCATGAACCTGACCCCCGACGAGATTCGCGGTCTGCACAAGGTCGTCTTCACCGCCTGCGGCACCGCTTACCACGCCGGTCTGGTCGGGCGCTTCTTGATGGAGTACCTCGCCAAGATCCCCGCCGAGTGCGACCTGGCCGCCGAACTGCGGGCCCGCAACCCGGTGGTGCTTGACGACACCCTCTGCGTACCCATCAGCCAGTCGGGCGAGACTGCCGACACCCTGGTGGCCCTGCGCGACATGAAGGACAAAGGCTCCAAGTGTGTCTCGGTCCTCAATGTGGTGGACTCTTCCATCGCTCGCGAGAGCGACGGTGTGGTCTACATCCAGGCCGGCCCCGAGATCGGCGTCGCCTCCACCAAGGCTTTCAGCCTGCAGGTCATGACCATGACCCTCATGGCCATTCACTTCGCCGAGGTCCGCGGCACCGCCGATCCGGCGCTGCTGCGTGAACTGAAGGCGGCCCTGCTGGAGATGCCCCGGCATGCCGAGGAGCTGCTCAAGCGCGAGGACGACGTCCTCGCCGTCGCCCAGAAGTTCTACCAACTGGACGACTCCCTCTTCCTGGGCCGCGGCGTCAACCTCCCCTCCGCGATGGAGGGCGCACTCAAGCTCAAGGAGATCTCCTACATCCACGCCGAGGGCTACAGCGCCGGCGAGATGAAGCACGGCCCCATCGCCCTGGTCTGCCCCGAGCTGTTCACGGTGGCGGTAGCGGTGCACGGGGACGTGTACGAGAAGATGATCGGCAACATCCAGGAGATCAAGGCTCGCAGCGGCCCGGTGATCGGCCTCATCGACGACGGTGACAGCCTGATGGGCGAGCAGTGCGACGCGGCCATCTGGGTTCCCCAGGTCCCTGAGATGGTCAGCCCACTCACCACGGCCATCCCCCTGCAGCTCCTGGCCTACCACATGGCCGACCTGCGCGGCGAGGACATAGACCAACCCCGCAATCTGGCCAAGACGGTGACGGTGGAGTAACCGAGGGCGGAGGGGGCTTCGCTGAAGAAGAGACAGGGGCGGCACTAAGCTGTGCTGCCCCTGTTGCTTTACGGGGTATCCAGAGCCTGCAACACGGCCTGGACGGCGGCGAGTATGGCCGCCGCCTTCGCGTGGTCATGCGGGAACGCCTCGGGCGTAAAAACGGTGAGCGCCTGCTCCAGGCACTCCTCCGCGCGGGGCAGGTTAGTCGCGGGGTCGCCCAGGTCCGGGTCGGCATAGGTGAGCGCCAGGTTGTTCTGCGTCCCCGCCCAGTCCGCCTGATACGCCTCGCGGGTGCGCACCTCCAGGGCCGCCCCGTAGGAGGCGATCGCGCGCCCCAGGTTCTTCCCCCGGTCCCCGGTCGGCAGGTCCCCCCAGGCATTCCCCAGGTTGTTCTGCGTCGTCGCCCACTCCGCCGGATACGCCTCGCGGCTGTACACCTCCAGCGCCGCCTGGTAGCAGGCGATCGCGCGCTCCAGGTTCTTCCCCCGGTCCCCGGTCGGCAGTTGCGCCCAGGCATTCCCCAGGTTGTTCTGCGTCATCGCCCACTCCGCCGGATACGCCTCGCGAGTGCGCACCTCCAGCGCCGCCTGGTAGCAGGCGATCGCCTCCCGCAGGTTCTCCCCCCAGTCCCCGGTCGGCAGGTCGCCCCAGGCATTCCCCAGGTTGTTCTGCATCATCGCCCACTCCGCCGGGTACGCCTTGCGGCTGTACACCTCCAGCGCCGCCTGGTGGCAGGCGATCGCGCGCCCCAGGTTCTCCCCTCGGTCCCCGGTCGGCAAGCTCCGCCAGGCAGCCCCCAGGTTGTTCTGCGTCGTCGCCCGCTCCGCCGGATACGCCTCGCGGGTGTACACCTCCAGCGCCGCCTGGTAGCAGGCGATCGCGCGCTGCTGGTTGAGGGTGGGGTCCCCCACCGGCAGTTTGTTATAGGCTACTCCCAGGATCCCCTGCCCAGCAGCCCAAACGGCGCCGGATTCCCTCGTTAGCGATTGGGACAACTCCGCCTTCCCGCTGGGCCACCTCCGTGCTGCGCGCCGGCGGTGCTTGGCGGGCAGCGACAGCGCGGCCCGCGCCTCATTCACCACGATCAGCAGGGGGAGAAGCGCGCTCCCGTAAAGCACCTGGTCCAGCCCGGCCAGTGACTCTCGGAGACGCACCACCTCGTCAGCTGAGAGGTGGCGCTGTGACCCGCGCCTGAGCAGTAGGCCTCCCACTTCGGGAGCGAGAACCGAAATTGACTCCCTCGGCTCGGGCAGGCGGCTGTCATGCACCAGCAGTCGTCCGTCGGGGGCCTCCTTGGCATGCTTCCGCACCAGGGCACTTAGCTCGGCCGGCAGGCGAACGGCTTCCCATGCTCTTCGCAGTGCCTCGCAACTGTACTCCCGCGACCGGCGCACCGCGCATAACTCAACCAGGTCTTCCCGGAACAGCGGGACACCCAAGCTGCGCAGGTCGCCCATGGCCTGGAGCAGATCTCGCTGGCGAGCCGACATCTTGCCCGTCGTGTCTTGCCACCGCTTGTCGTGGAATTGCCCGAATCCCTCGACGTCCGCCTCGCCTAGTTCCTTGCGCCCCTTCTCAGACTCTGTCCTCACATACTCATAGGGCAACCGGAAGCCCCCCGCGTTCCGCCGCGCCAGTTCCGGCACGATCTCGTCGGGGGCAGTCATCTCGAAAGCCTCCAGCGCCGAACGCCAGTACTTCCACTCCATGTCCTCTTCCATATCCCCCAGGTCTACCCGCTTCAGGCGCCCCGCCGCCTGGGCGCACTCCTCGTTCGCGCACACCCGCTCGAACGGTTCGGTGCGGACGTTTGCGATGATCCAGCAGTGGCCGTCGTGGGAGTTCCGGGAGTACCAGTCGAGCAGCTCCGGCAGTCTACGGAAGGTGTCGGTGGCTTTACTGACGCCGCCTTCCGGCTGGTTGCGCCAGGGGTGGTCCAGGTCGTCGAACAGCAGAATGGGCTGGTGTTGGCGGAGGGCAGCGGGGACTTCGCGCGGCTCCTCGGGCCGCTTCATGAGGTAGACGCGGGCGCGCGTCGAGAACTGGGCGGCGATCGCCTTGGCAATCTCGGCACTCTCCCGAGTCTTGCCCGTGGCTTCCTGTCCTACCAACAGCAGCATGCGGTGTTCGATGGGATTGGCGCGCAGCGCCTTGGTCTCGGGCCTTTCGACGTACCCCGTGGTGCGCGGACCGAGCGAGGGAAGGTTATCGAGGATGTCTGCGGGGAGGATGACCTCATAGGGCAGGTCGTCCGGAGGAGGAACCTCGGGCTGCCTGAAGAACGCCGCCCAGATGAAGAACCCAAGAAGCAGCAGCGCAATGAAGGCGCCCGCGCCCGGGGCGAAACCAGCCGCGGCGGACACGCCACCGAAGACGGCACTGCAGAGCAGGAGGAACAGGCCGCCGATGATTGCGGCTCCAAGGGCAGTCTCAGAGAGTTGCCTTAGGATGCTCATGCGCCCTCCCCAATGCTGGAATGGGCTGGTATCTGCGGTCATTCTACGCAGTCACACTGCGCTTGGCAACCTCCCAGGGCCGCCCAGCGGCCCCTCCGGACAAGTTCTGCGGACTTCGCCGGCGAGGGAGTCCAGCACTTCATCTCCCGCCATGCCGCGGCTCACCGCGAAGATATTCTAGAAGTCCTTCGCAGATTGGAATCGGAACTGCGCAACAGCTAAGCGCCCTCCTGTAGACAATATGTCGCTATCCCACTTGCGTGAGCACTCTCGGCCCGTTATGATATACACGAGCGGGGGGAGCATAATCGCGGCCCGTTCGTCTTGAGGTGCCCCATGTCGGAGGCAAGATTGCTGGTAGTTGATGATGATGAGGACTTGCGCTTAGCCATAGCCCGCAAGCTGGAGAACGAGAAGTTTGAAGTAGAGACCGCCGCTACGGGCGACGGCGCCCTGCGCGTTCTCCAATATGAGAAGCCGAACCTGGTAATACTGGACTTGGGGCTGCCGGACATGGAGGGGCTGGAGGTTTGCCGGCGGATCAAGGAGGCCTCCTCGGAGGCGCTCATTCTGGTGCTCACCGGGCGGCAGGAGGAGTCCCAGCAAATCGCCGGCCTGGAGACCGGGGCGGACGACTACCTGGTCAAACCGGTCAGCTTGCGGCTTCTCGCCACGCGGGTGCGCGCGTTGCTGCGACGTCGGCCCCTGGCCGGCCCCGCGCCCGGCGAACCTCTGCAGGTAGGCATGGTCTCCCCCGCCTCTGCCCACGACTCGGTCTGGCTGGAGAGCATGGAGCAGGAGCCCCAGGCGGAACTCTCCGACCCGGCTCCGCCCTCCGGGGAGATGTACTTCTCCCTCCCGGGCGAGTTCTGGCGCCTCGACGGACGCTGGCACCTCGTCAACGCCACCAGCGTTCCCCAGAACGAGGCCCAACTGCGCCGCATGTCCATGGGCATCGTCGAGGCCGGCCGTATTGTCGAAATCGTGGCGGACGCCAACTGGGTGGGCTCGATCAAGGAGGTCTACCTGTACGCTGCGACCACCATGGAGGAGATCCGCGAACCCCTCGCCCGCGGCTACCTGCTGGCGGACCTGTACAAGCGCGTGAAGAAACTGCAGGGCGTCGAGTCCTAGCCGGACGCGCCGCGACGACACCCCCGCCCTTCCCCGGGCCGGAGCAACACGCTCCGGCCCCAGCGCTCCCGCCCTGGCCTACTCTACCAGTCCGTACGTGACCCCCTCGGTCAGCGGCAACCCGTACTCGTCGCCCAGCCGCGCGTAGAAGGCCCAGCCGCCCGTGCCCTGGCAGACCTTGACCAGTATCGTGTTGACGCCCTTCTTCAGCGCAATACCGGTGCGCTCGCTGTCCGGCGTCGCGCCCCGGTAGACCTCCTTGGCCAGTACCGACTTGCCGTTAACCCAGACCGATATGGTGTCGTCGCTACCCGTGTACAGCGTCGCCGTGCGGTCCTGGTCGGAGACCACCCGGGTCAGCGCGTAGGCGCAGACATTCTCCTGGTCGGCGAACCTCCCCCGCAGGTCCACCGCCCCCGGCCCCAGCGGCGGCTTGTCCTCCGCCAGAGCTCGCTGCCACTTGACCTCCCCCCCCCCAGGCCCGCGTAGGCCGCCGGCGTCGGATCCTCCTCCGGCCCGTAGACCGCCGCAAAGCCTGCTCCCTCGGTGTTAGCGAAGGGCCCCACCACCTGCCAATCCTGGATCATGTACTGCAGCGGGTCCGGCCGCTCGGCCATGGTGAAGACCTGCTGCGCCCGGGTGTAGCGGGCGGGTACGGCCTCCAGGGCCGCCTGGCTCATGCCCTCGGTCAGGGGGATGACCAGCGCTGGCTTGCCACCCACCGTCGCGCTCCTGCCGTCGGTACAGGGCTGCCCGTTGCGCTCCACACTCGGATTCTCCTCCAGTCCATACACCACCAGCGCCGTGGCCATGTCCGGGGTATGCTGGTCCTCCCGCACCGCGTAGTCCACCCACACCCGATTCTCCTTCGGCCGCACCACCACCCGCGCCAGCCCCAGCCGCCCATCGGCCGATACCGTCACTCCTCCCGGCGCCTGCAGCGACCACAGCGTCGGATCAGGCAGCGGATTGAAGCCCGCGTACGTGCCTGTGGTCGGCTCTGTCTGCAGATAGGCCATCCGCCCCGCCTCGGTAGTCAGTACCGCTCCGTTCTTTTTCAGCTGCCCGGTGCGCCCCTGCTGCGTCAGCGTCGTGTCCCGGTCCAGCCCCGGGGCCAGATACGGCCACGCCCCGTTGACCCGCCGGTAAGTGAACAGGTTGGGCGTCGCTCCGCCACCGTAGTCGGTCTTGGCCCCCATCTCCAGCAGGTCTTCCCCACTCCGGTACGAGGCGTGATACGTCAGGTTCTCCTGCTCCCACCGTACCTCCAGCGCCGCCTCCTGCAGGTGCTTCTGGAAGGCCGCGAAGTCGCCGTACTCCGTCTCGTCCCCCAGCTCGAAGACAAACCCTCCGTAGGCCTGGTCGTAAGCGGCCCAATCCGGATCCGCTACGGGCGTGTCCTGCCGCAGGTTATAGCTATCGATCACCAGCGCCGCCTGCCACGTTCCCGACCATTCCTGCGGCGTGCCCTCGCTAAGGGTCACCTCTGCCGTCCGTCCCAGGTCCGTCGCGGGCAGCGGGATGATCCCCAGGTAGCTCACCCCGTCGTGGATGGCAATCCGCTGTCCCTGCTTGCAGGTGAAGGGCAATTGCGTGACCAGCTGCCCCTCCACGAAGATCTCCCACGTCCGCGGCTCCTGGTAGTTGAACAGCCCAATGGTGCTCTGCAGACTCCGCAGGCCGTCCTCGGCCAGGCCCTTGACCGAGTCGTTGTTGTAGGGACTGGCAATGACCAACAGCTTGTTCTTATGCTGCAGCGCCGCCTGGCAGCCTAGCGGGTGCATCCAGCCGTGGGTTGCATTCACCAGCGGCGTGGTATTCACGCCGTAGCGCATTACCATCGTCCCCAGGTCCTGGAGGTTCTCCACCTGCCGGTCCTCCCGCCGCCACTGCCCCATGATCGGCACCACGCTGTCGTAGGCGTCGGTGCTGGCCAGGCCATAGTGCTTGCCCAGATACGTCCGCCGCCACAGCGGGTTGGCCGAGTGCCCGCCCCACATCTTGTACGTATTGGTCATCTCGTACGGGATCGGCTTCTCGTCCACCATATACGAGACCCACTCCGGACCCCAGGGGGCGGTCACCGACTGCTCGGCGATGCGCCCTGGCGGGGTGTCGTGCCCCATGACCTCCGCCTGCACCGGCAGCGCCGGGTTGTTCAGGTCGTGCAGCGCCCCGCTGCGGGAGAGTACATGCATAATGTCCTGCAGCCCGTCCTGGGTCACCAGCAGGTACTGCGGTGTCGAGGTCCTCGTGGAGGAGGCAATGAACCGCCGCAGGGCCGGATGGTAGGAGGAGGTCAGCTCCTCCACCGACTTGGCCAGCATCATTTGCCCCATCATCCGGTCCAGCTCCGTCGGCCCGAAGTCGGCGAACATCTTCTGATCGCTCAGGGTCAGCCCGAAGTAGTAGTGGTCCACTGACTCCTGCGTGGACCCGTCAAACCAGGCCCACAGGCGCAGCGGAAAGTTTTCCAGCCCGTGGCGCCCGTCGGCCATGGCGTCCGGCGAGCCCACGATGTTCCCGCCCAGCAGCGCCCCCATGGCCGCCGTGTGGTTGAAGTTCATCGTGCTGATGGTGTAGCAGTACCCATCCCGGAAGAAGCTCGCGTTGCCCCGCCAGTCCCCGGTGTCCTCGTAGTACTTGTTCCTCCCCCCGTGGTAGATCTCAATCGCTTGTGCATGCTCCAGATCGCTGGTCTTGCGGTCCGGCATGACCCAGGCGGTCCAGAACTCCTGCCAGTGCTCCCGCACCGGCGCCGGCATGGCGTCCCGGTACAGGTACCAGGCCAGCAGCCGGTCCGGCACGTCCCAGCCGTTCCAGTACCGCGGAGGGTCGGCCAGCATCCCGTCCAGCCACTTCCCATAGGCCGCATAGTCCACCGGCAGACGATACCCCCCGCCGAGCTTGTCCAGTTCCTCCACCCGCTGCCACTGCCATTCCGGCATCCACGCCGGCCGTTCCAGGGCATACCGCGCCACTAGCTCCTGGAACTCCTGCTCCGTCGGCATGGCCGCCGTCGGCGCCCCGCCGCTGCGCTGCTCGACCAGAGCCTCCCCCAGCACCCGGGCGTCGGTCGCGGGCGGTATCGGCCCCACCGCCGGGGCCTGGGCCACCGGGGCGCAAGTCACCACCAGCGTCGGCGCGTCCACGATGATCCCTCGTCCGCCCGTCGCCACGCCCCACTCATACGCCCCGTCCCCGTTCTGGCGGAAGCGGAAGTCGTATACCTCCCACTTCTTCACCAGCACTCCGCAGTCCGCCGCCCGCCGCAGCCTCTCCCCTAGCGTCGCCCCGTAGGTCGCCTCCGTCAGCAGCGGCGTCAGGTCCACCCGGCCCACCGGCTGCTGGAACGATACCTCCTCCGGGCCGAACTGCCGTGGGTAGCGGTCCTTCTGCTCATCCTGCGCCCCAAACTTCGCCCAGTACCCCGCCCCGTTTACGTACCCATTGTAGGTCGGCCCCAGGTCCGGGTCCGCCACCCACGGCTTGCGCAGCGCCCAGGCCACCGCGTGCCACGTCGGCTTGACCGTCTGGTACAGTTCATCGCACCCAAAGCTCAGCCGCTGGTTGTACCCGGCCTCGGCGGTGTACAGCTCGGTGTCCTGGAAGGGCAGCACCAGCTCGACCTTCCGGATCGTGTACCCCTTCCCCAGTTGCTCCGCGACCGTCTCGGCTGCGGTCGGAAACCGCACCAGCATACTCCGCAGTACCGCGTCAAACACCAGCGCCCCCGGCTCCGGCGCATCCCACTTGGCGCGAAAGCCATTGATCCCCGCCGTCTCCGCAGGAATGGTAAGCGTGACCGCCTCCCCCTGCGCCAACACCGGGGAGACCATGAGCAACGATAGCAGGCAAACCGCGAGGAGAGCTTTCATGAAAGAACCTCCGGGCTCGAGAGTGGAGTTATGATTCGTCGGTGCGGGCGGTGAATCCTGCTCAGGCAGCGGCACCGGCGCGATCCACCCGCCACATCTCCACATACCAAACGGCGAGCGTCACGGCGTAAACCACCCGGAAGAGCACCCGCGGCGCGTCCCTCAGATAGTCACTGAACAGGGCGGGACCCAGCACCAATTCCAGCACGCCCAGCGGGACCGCAACGATCAGCGCCACCGCCGTCGCGCGGAGAATGAACACGGTGAGGGTCGACCAGTGTTGCCTCCAGAGGCGCACCCCTCGCCCTAGCGCGGCGGGCAGTGACAGGCCCTCGCCCACTACGAGGAACGGGACGAAGAAGGTGACGGCCACAAGTAGTTGGACTGGAACAGCCGCCAGCAAGAAGCAGCCGGTCCGTGCTGCCAGCATCTGGAACGCGACGACCGCGGCGACGATCAGCAGGGCTGCCGGCCAGTAGCGGACGGCGTCCCGCAAGGCTTCCCGCAAGTTCCAGCGGCGTCCTTGCGCGACCTGCCACACGAGACTCCACTCGAAGGCGGTCCCCACGGAGAGTCCCACCATACTCGCAACAACCAGCAGAGAGACGGGGGCCCAGTCGGCCCGGGTAGGTAGCCCGCCCGGCCCCCACCATACCCCGTAGACCATTATGTAGCCCAGGTACAACGCCGCCGCCGCACCGACTATGGCCGCGGCGGCCGCGGCTCGAAACCGCCGTCGGAGGCCCGGAGCCAGCCAGTGGGGCCGACACAGCGCTAACCCCGCCAGTCCAACTCCCAGCGCGAGGAGAAGCAACCCCAGGAATAGCGACCTCTCGAACAGATGCAGCCGAGGCCAGTCGGGGAGGAACCGCAGCAGGTACTGGGTATTGGCGTTCTGCAGGAGCGAGGAAGGAGCCAGCACCAGCCCCTGCGGCCGGAAGGCGAAGAGTCGGCGGCGCTCCTCATAGCTGTCGTGCAGCCGGAGACCCAAACCAAGAGGCGGACTCGTGGCGCCGTCGGGCGCCACTCGGGGCCTGGTGCCGGGCTGTGTCGGGCCTGGCGCCTCGTCCTCTAGCGACACCCCCCTCTCCGCGGCCATGCGCGCATACATGACGGGAGTGAACCATACGTGGTCGAGGACCGCCGCCACGAGCATCAAGCCCAGCAACCACCCCACCAACGTTCGATTCTTCCACAACCTTCGCGCCGCCGTCCACGCCAGACCCAGGGGATGGCGCGAGAGCGGCAAGGGGTTCGGGGCGGGGCAGCACCGCGGAGGGAGACGATGCACCAGGCTCTCCAGCCAGCCCAAGAGGAGCACGTGGCCGGGCATGAAGTACTCGTCCGTCCCCAGTTTCCTCCGGCGTGCGGCCACGCCCCCGGTAGCCACCCACCAGACCAGGGCATACTCCCCCAGGACCACTAGCAGTCCGGTCAGGACCAGGTATTGACGCCAATCCCAGTACATGGCGCTCCCTCAGAAACCAAGACACCAGCGGGAGTGAAGTGGGTTACCTCTGTGTAGTTCGCCAGGGGGACCCCACGTCCTGCCGGAGGTAGCGCTGGCGGTGGGCGCCTGCTATAATCGCGCTCGTGCCTGCGTCCTCCAATACCTACCTGCGCCTGTCCGCACGGACCCGGCGACGGCTGCAACATGCCCCGCCGGGGCTCTTGCTGTTCTTTGCCGCCATTGCGCTGATGTCCATCAGCCAGGCCATCTTTGACAGCGTCTACAACAACTACCTTAGCGACACCTTCAACCTGACCGCCTCCACCCGCGGCGAGTTGGAGTTCCCCCGCGAGCTGCCCGGCCTGCTCACCGCCGTTATGACGGGGCTATTCTTCTTCATCCGCGAGACCGGCCTGGGCGCGATTGCGGCGGGCACTGTGGCCCTGGGTATGGCCGGCATCGCCGTCTGGAGCCGCCGCTGGTGGCCCATGGTCGCCTCCACTCTCGTGTGGTCCATCGGCGGCCACTTGATCATGCCCGTGCGCGACTCGGTTGCCATCAGCCTGGCCCGCAAGGGCCGCCAGGGCCGCCGGCTGGGGCAGTTGGGACTGGTCTCCACCCTCGCCACCATCGGCGGCTTCGCCGTCGTCTACATCGGCACCAAACTCCTGCGCAGCAACTACCCGAGCATCTTCCTCGTGGCCGCCCTCACCAGCGCTCTTGCCGTGGTCCTGTGGCTGGCCATGCCCAAGATCGGTGGCCACGAGGACCGGCCGCGGCTGGTGGTCAAGCGCCGCTACAGCTTGTTCTACGCCCTCTGCCTGTTCTTCGGCGCCCGCAAGCAGATCTTCATCACCTTCGGCCCCTGGGTACTGGTACGCATCTTCAAGCAGCCGGCCTACGTCTTCGCCCAGCTCAACACGGTCGGCGCTCTGATCGGCCTCTTCTTCCAGCCCTGGCTGGGTCACCTCATCGACCGTTTCGGCGAGCGAGTGGTGCTGGTGGGCGAGGCCGTGCTGATGGTAGTGGTCTCGGTGGGGTACGGCTTCTCGCAGCACTTATTTGGGGATCGCTGGGGCCTGCCGGGAGTGGCGCTAGGGGCGGTCATGATCTGCTTCGTGATGGACCAGGTGCTGTTTGCGGTGGGGATGGCCCGCTCGACCTACCTGTCCAAGCTAGCCGAGCGCCCGGAGGATATCACGCCCTCCCTTTCCCTGGGCGTGAGCATCAACCACATCATCTCCATGTCCTTGCCCGCGCTAGGCGGCCGCATCTGGGACAGCTACGGCTACCAGTGGGTCTTCGTCGGCGCCGCGGTAGTGGCACTGCTCAATATCTGGGTGGCCAGCCGAGTCCGCACCTAGGCCCGTCCCGGAGGGGCCGTTCCACCACCGTTCAGCTCCCCTCCCGCCTTGCGACTCCTCCCTCCCCTCAGGTATAATGCCGCTTGGTGACTGCTATGGGCTCCGGCGCGTATGTCTTCGTCGTCATCGCGGCCTTCGTCATTTTCTTTGCGGCACTGGCGCAGGTGCTGTCCTTTCGGCGCGGACAGTCCCTGCTGACTATGCCGCAACTGCTCCTGCGTTTGGGCACGGCCCTGGCCCTACTCTCAGTGCTGGGGCTGACCTTCTGGGGCGTTAGCCTGCAGGCCGGTTTGCGGCTGGAGGGGATGACCGAGCCGCAGCGCATGGGCCTGTTGCGCGGCGCCGCCGGTTTCTGGACGCTGGTCATGTTGCTGCTGGTGGCGTCCATTGTCATGGCCCTGTTCGACCTGCGCTACGTTCGCGCGGCCCAGCACCGCGTCCGCGCCGCCATGTATCAGAACATGGCCCGGCTTCAGGCCGAAATCCGCGCGGAAGCAGACAAGCGGAAGGCTAAGGGGAAGGAGGAGCAAGAGGATCGATAATCCATAATCGATTCCCCACCGTGTCCGAACACGACGCCCATTTCATGCGGCAAGCCCTAGTGCTTGCCGCGCAAGGTCTGGGGAGGACCTCGCCCAATCCGGCAGTGGGGGCGGTGGTGGTCCGGGACGGCGTAGTCGTCGGCTCCGGCTACCACCATGCCGCGGGGCAGCCCCATGCCGAGGTGGAGGCCCTCCGCGAGGCCGGGGAGGCCGCCCGCGGGGCTACGGTCTATATCACCTTGGAGCCCTGCTCCCACCATGGCCGCACCCCGCCCTGCACCGACGCCTTGATTACCGCCGGGGTGGCCCGCGTGGTCTACGCCTGCCCCGACTGCGACGAGCGCTGCGCCGGGCAGGCCGAGGCGATTCTGCGCGAGGCGGGGATCGAGACCCAGTGCGGTCCGCTGGCCGACGAGGCCCGCCGCCTCAACGAGGCCTACTTCAAGTTCAAGCAAGCCGGCCGGCCCTTCGTCACGCTCAAGCTGGCCCTGACCCTCGACGGCCGCTGCGCCACCCGCGAGGGCGACTCGCAGTGGATCACCAGCGAGGCCTCCCGCCGCCGGGTCCACCGGCTGCGCGACCAGATGGACGCGGTGATGGTCGGAGCGGGAACGGTCCGCGCCGACGACCCGGCCCTGACGGTGCGCCTGGTCGAATCACACGACGGCCGCCAGCCGGTGCGCGTGGTCTTGGCGCCTGAGGGCTTGGCCGCGACGGCGCGCTTCTTCCGCGAGCCGGGTACCACGGTCGTCGTGATGGACGGGGACCGCTTCAATGCGGCGCTGTTCAGCGACCACCGGCCGGTCGAGCGCGAGGAAGTGGACTACGCCTTGCTCCATGCCCGGCAGGACCGATTCGACTTGAGCGAGGTCTTGGAGGAACTGGCCGCCCGGAAGCTGATGAGCGTTCTGGTGGAGGGCGGCCCCACCCTCGCCGGAGAGTTCCTCGAGGCCGGCCTGGTGGACAAACTCGTCTTCTTTTACGCGCCGAAGCTGCTACTCGACGACGAGGCCCGGAGCCCGCGGGTCGAGGGGCGGAAGGTGAGCAAGATTGCCGCAGCCCTCAACTTCCAGATTGACGCCGTCGAGCAAATCGGGCCGGACCTGATGGTGACCTTATACCCATGTTCACCGGACTGATTGAGGAAGTCGGCACGATGGCGGGCCTGCGGGTGACGGCGGCGGGGACGGCCCTGGGTCTGCGCGCGCCAAGTCTCGCCCCGGAGGTCACCCCCGGCGACAGCGTCGCCGTTAACGGCCTCTGCCTGACGGTGGAGGAGATTCAGGGCGAACAACTGACCTTTCATCTTGGTCAAGAGACTATGGAGCGGAGCACGGCCCGCAGTTGGGCGGTGGGGCGGCGAGTGAACCTGGAGCGCGCCCTGGCCGCAGCAGCCCTTCCAGGGCACGGCGGCCGAATGGGCGGCCATATCGTCCAGGGCCATGTAGACGGCCTCGGCCAGGTCACCAACGTCCGCCCCGCCGGCGACACCATCTGGCTGGCCCTGACCTACCCTCCGGAGGGCGCGCCGTTTCTGGTGGAGAAGGGCAGCCTGGCAGTGGACGGGGTAAGCCTGACCATTGCCCGTCTGACCGGCGCCAACCTGGAGATCCAGATCATCCCCTACACCTGGGACCATACGGCCCTAACCGACCTCCGCCCCGGCAGCGAGGTCAACCTGGAGTACGACATCCTGAGCAAATATGTGGTAAGGTACATGGAGGCGCGCGAGGGGAAGACGGGGGGAGGATTGACGGAGGAGATGCTGCGCGAGCAGGGGTTCATGTAGGCCCCTCCACATAACCGTCGCGCTGGAGACCACCATGCTCCCCGACAAACTCGACCACAACTACCGCACCCTCCGCAGCTTCACCTCCTACGCCTGCGATCTCGGCGACGGCACCGTGGAGCGCGAGATCAGCTTCCACGTGGACCTCGGTCCCTCCACCGAGCGCCACGGGGATGCCTTCCCCGTCTGGGAGACACCGCCCGGCCGGATGAGCCTGCTTTCCGATTGGTCCTTCAACGGCGGCCATGTCCTGACGCGGCAGCTTGTCATCGGCGGCAGCCTGGGGCGGATTACTGCCGAGGGGGAGTACATCTACGTGCTCAATTGCGCCGTCTTCAGCGGCGAGATGCAGCCGTGGTCGGTCGCCCGCCCGGTGCGCTACCTGCCCGGCGAGTGGCTCGCCGTCTGCTTCCATTACACTGGCCTGCCGCTGGACACCCAGGTCCGCGCCACTTTCCGCCTCCTGGAGGTCCCCGCACCTGAGGAAGCGTTGGAGGTAGAGGTGTGGGAATGGGGAGGAAGCGAGGAGAGATTCCCGGGCCCGGGGTAGGTCGGCCGTCTCGGCCGACCATCGCGCCGCCGAGGTAACCAAGCGGGACACCCATCGCGCCGGGACTGGAACGAGACCATGTTCGCAACCATCGAAGACGCAATTCAGAAGCTCCGCGCCGGTGAGTTCCTCATCGTCGTCGACGACGAGCGAGAGCAGAGCACTGGCGACCTGTTGCTGGCTGCTCAGCAGGCTACCGCCGAGCGTGTCAACTTCATGCTCCAGCATGCCCACGGCCTGGTCTGCGTGGCCCTCACTCGGGCGCGCGTCGAAGAGCTGAACCTCCCGCCGATGGTTTCGGATGCCGAGGACAGCGCGCGGGCCGCCTTCACCGTTTCGGTGGATGCCCGCTCGGCCACCACTGGCGACAGCGCCGAGGATCGCGCCGCCACCATCCGCGCCTTGGTCGACCCGGTCACCCGGCCCGCCGACCTGAACAAGCCCGGCCACATCTTCCCCATCCGCGCCATGGACGGCGGCGTGTTGCAGCGCGTGAGGCATACCGAGGCCGCCGTCGACCTGGCCCGCCTTGCGGAACTGACCCCGGCGGGCGTGACCTGCCAGATCCTGGACGCCTCCGGCCAGGCCGCCAATCTGCCTGAGCTGCAAGCCTTCGCCGCCGCGCATAGTCTGAGTCTCGTCTCCATCGCCGACCTGATCCGCTACCGCCGCCGCACCGAGAACCTCATCCGACGCGGCGCCGAGACGCTCCTACCCAGTGTCTACGGCGACTTCCGCCTGGTGGTATATACCAGCCTGCTGGACGGCACCGACTACCTCGCCGTGATCAAGGGCAACCCGGCCATCTGCGAGGCGCCGCTGGTTCGGGTCCACTCCGGCTGCGTCACCGGCGACGTGCTCGGCTCGCTCAAATGTGACTGCGGCTGGCAGCTCCACGCCGCGCTGAGTATGATCGAGGCGGAGGGCTGCGGGGTGGTGGTCTACGTGGCCTCCCACGAAGGGCGCGGGATTGGCCTCGCCAACAAGATCGCCGCTTACCACCTGCAGGACGAGGGACTCGACACCGTCCAGGCGAACCTGGCCCTGGGTTTCGGGCCTGACCTGCGCGACTACGGTATCGGCGCCCAGGTCCTGGCCGACCTCGACATCACCAAGATGCGCCTGATGACCAACAATCCGGCCAAGTTCGCGGCGATGGAGGGCTACGGCCTGCACGTAGTAGAGCGCGTGCCCCTGGAGACCACGCCGAACCCCTGTAATCTGGATTACCTGGAGACCAAGCGGAAGAAAATGGGGCACCTGCTGGGCGAGACAACGGAGGACCCCCAGTAGGGGCGGCGCTTGCGCTGCCCGCCGTTTGCGACGAAAGGAAGAGTGTCAGATGGCCAAGATCATTGAGGGACAGATGGATGCCAAGGGGCTGAAGATGGGCGTCGTGATCAGCCGGTTCAACAGCTTCATCACCCAGCGCCTGCTGGAGGGCGCCGAGGACGCCTTGCGCCGGCATGGGATGGATGAGGCCAACCTCACCGTCGCCTACGTCCCTGGGGCCTTTGAGATCCCCTTACTGGCGTTGAAGATGGCCCAGACCGGCCAGTACGACGCCGTCATCTGCCTGGGCGCCGTCATCCGCGGCTCCACCCCGCATTTCGACTTCGTCGCCGCGGAGTGTGCCAAAGGCATCGCTCAGGCGTCTATGCAGACAGGCGTGCCGGTGATTTTCGGCATCGTGACCACTGACACCATCGAGCAAGCCGTAGAGCGCGCCGGTACCCGCATCCCCAACCGGGGCTTCGAGGCGGCTCTCTCGGCCATCGAGATAGTCAATGCGCTGAAGCAGGTGGAGTAGTCGTGGGACGGTAGTCGCCACTCGCGAGTAGGGAGACAGACATGGTTGTGCATAGGACAAACTGGGCCGTTGTGATCGTCGTATCGCTAATCGTGGGCTTGATCGGGGGCCTGGGCGGCGCCTACTGGTTCCAACAGTATGGCGGGGCCCGACCTGGCGGGAGCCTCCCGCCCGTCGTGCCTTCCCCTAGTCCGGTCCCGACCCAGTCTGCGCAGCACGACCAGAGCCAGATCGTCAAGACCGTCGCGAAGGTCTCGCCGGCGGTAGTAACCATTACTGCCACCTCCCGCGTGCAGACCGCCGGGCCCTTCGGCATGCCCTTCCCCGGTGGCGAAGAGCGCAAGAGCCTGGGCTCCGGCTTCTTCTTCGACTACAACGACAAGCAGTACATCCTCACCAACACCCACGTTATCGCCGGAGCGCAGGAGCTAACCGTCCGCATGACCGACGGCACCGAGTTCCGCGCCCGCAAGCTCGGAGCCAGCCCCGCCGACCTGGCCGTCATCGAGCCGATTGATGGGCCGGCCCACCCACCCACCTTGCCCCTGGGCAATTCCGACACCATCCCCGTCGGGGCCTGGGTCATCGCCGTTGGTAGCCCCTTCGGCATCGACAACACCGTCACCGTCGGCGTAGTCAGCCGCAAGGGCCCCACGCCCATTCCGGAAAGCCAAAGTCGTTACATGATCCAGACCGACGCCGCCATCAACTCCGGCAACAGCGGCGGTCCGCTGATCGACCTGGCCGGCAACGTCATCGGCGTCAATGAGATGATCTTAAGCCCCACGGGAACCAACCTGGGCATCGGCCTGGCGATTCCTGTCAATGATGCCAAGGAACTGATGTACTTCCTCATCAACCGCGGCCCCTGGATCGGCATCTCGACGGTGCCCAACCATCCTGGCCTCGCCAAGGCCGCCGGCCTGAGTACCTCCGAGGGTTTAATCATAGTGGGCGTCGTTCCGCAGAGCCCCGCCGCCCGGGCCGGCGTGCAGCGGGGCGACGTGATCCTCCGGGTAGACGCTCTGGTCATCAAGGAGCCGGAGGACCTGTCCAAGGCCATCCTCATCCACAAGATCGGCGATCGCATCTCCCTGGTTGTCCAGCGCGACAAGGAAAAGAAAACCTTCACCGTAGAGGCGGGCCGGGTCCCCGAAGGCCTTTTCTGACGTCCACCCAGCTATCCGTTCGTGCCGCTTAAGCGTGCCACGATCCACAATCCACGATCCACGTCTCAAGGAGGCATCATCTTGCAGTACCGACCTTTCGGTAAGACCGGAAAAATGGTTTCCACCCTCTGCTTCGGCGCCATGCGCCTGCCTAAGGACCACGACGAATCGGTAGAGCTACTCCGCCACGCCATGGACCTCGGCGTCAACTACCTCGACACCGCCATGGGCTACGTCGACGGCGAGAGCGAGGTCATGGTCGGCAAGGCCGTCAAGGGCCGCCGCGATCAGGTCTACCTCTCAACCAAAAACCCCTGCTGGAAGGACTGGAGCAGCGGCCCCTGGCGCGAGCGCCTGGAGACCCAGCTCACCAAGCTCGATACCGACTACATCGACTTCTATGCCGTGGTCCACGACCTGCGCTGGAAGGACTACACCGAGCACTTCAACCAGCCCGGCGGCGGCCTGGAGGAGGCCTTCAAGGCCAAGGAAGAGGGTCTCATCCATCACCTCATCATGTCCTCCCATGACACGCCCGAGAACATGATCAAGCTGATCGACGAGGGCTTCCTGGAGGGGATGATCGTCCAGTACAACCTCCTGGACCGCGTCAACGAGCCTGCCCTGCAGCACGCGCATGAGCAGGGCCTGGCGGTGTGCATCATGGGCCCGGTCGGCGGCGGCCGTCTCGCGCATCCCTCCGAGCGCCTTGCCGAGATGGCCAGCGCCCCCGTCACCTCTATCCCCGACCTCGCGCTGCGCTTCGTCCTGGCCAACCCTCACGTCACTACGGCGCTATCCGGCATGAACACCATGCAGCAGATCGACGAGAACGTCGCCACCTGCAGCCGCGAGGAGCCGTTGTCGGCCGAGGAGCTGCAGGCCATCCGCAACGCCACCGAGCAGAGCAAGGCCCTGGCCGACTTGTACTGCACCGACTGCCGTTACTGCCTGCCCTGCCCTCAGGGCGTGGCCATACCGGAAATCTTCAGCATGATGAACTACCACCGGGTCTGGGGCCTGACGGACCTGGCCCGCGAGCAGTACGCCGGCCTGGGGCCGAAGAACAAGGAAGGCCAGATGAACGCGGAAGCCTGCGTGGAGTGCGGCGAGTGCGAGGAGAAGTGCCCGCAGAACATCCCGATCCGCGAGCAACTCAAGGAGTCGCACGCAGCGTTGTCCTAGCTGGAACGCGTGGCGCGGGCTTTCCAGCCCGCGCTCCGGTGGCACCGGCGTCTCGCCGGTGCTCCCTGGAGGGGCCGCATGGGTGGCTGCGCCGCAGGCGCAGACGGGCCCCATCCGGCCCCCAGCCTCGTTGCACAAGCCGGGATACTCGCTGCGGGCGCAGGCTTGGAAGCCTGTGCTACCCTAAGGAAGACACCATGAAAACCCGCTCCACCACCATCTGCGCGGTGCGCCGCGACGGCCTCACCGCCTTCGCCGCCGACGGCCAGGTCACCGTCGGCGAGACCATCTTCAAGCAGACCGCCAACAAACTGCGCCGCTTGCGTGACGGTAAGGTCGTCGTCGGCTACGCCGGCTCGGCGGCCGACGCCCTGACCCTCTTCGAACGCCTGGAGGGCAAGCTGGACGAATTCTCCGGCAACCTCTCCCGGGCCATCGTGGAGACCGCCAAGCTCTGGCGTACCGACAAGGTCCTTCGCCACCTGGAGGCCTACATGATCGTCGCCGACCAGGAGTCGATGTTCCTCATCTCCGGCAACGGCGACATCATCACCCCCGACGGCGAGGCCATGTCCATTGGTTCCGGCGGCCCCATGGCCCAAGCCGCCGCCCTATCGCTCCTCAAGCACAGCGACCTCCCGGCGGACAGAATTGCCGAGGAATCCCTGAAGATCGCTTCCGAGCTGTGCCTGTATACGAACGACCGGGTCATGGTGGAGGTTGTGAAATGATCGAAGGTCTCACCCCCAAACAAGTAGTCGAAGAACTCGACAAGTACATTGTCGGCCAGGAGAAGGCCAAGCGCGCCGTCGCGGTCGCCCTGCGCAATCGCCTGCGCCGCCAGGAGATCAATGAGGACCTCCGCGATGAGGTCATCCCCAAGAACATCCTCATGATCGGCCCTACCGGCGTGGGCAAGACCGAGATCGCCCGCCGCCTGGCCGCGCTGGCCGACGCGCCCTTCATCAAGGTCGAAGCCACCAAGTTCACCGAGGTGGGCTACGTGGGGCGCGACGTGGAAGGCATCATCCGCGACCTGTGCGACATCGGCTTCCGCATGGTCGAGGACGAGGCCATGGACTCTGTCTGGGGCGAAGCCGAAAAGCGCGCTGAGGACCGCCTCCTCGACATTCTCTCCGGTGCCAAGAAGCCCGCTCCCACCGGGCCGCAGGTCCCCTCCATGCTCGCCAACCTGTTCGGCGGCTCACAGCAACCCGAGACTCCTGCCCCCTCCCTCTCTTCCGAC
>JALGSV010000061.1 GCA_029821755.1 Candidatus Zipacnadum vermilionense
CGCGACAACCCCCCTCTACGGCTGCGGAGCCGGCAGCTCCGGCGTGGGTTCATCCGGCCAGGGGATTAGCCAGTCCTGCTTGTTCTGCTCCCACCAGGCCAGGAAGGCCTGCGCTCTCCGCGTCGCGGGCAGTTCGATTCCCGGCAGGTGCGCAGGCCTGCCGGTCAGCGCAAGCGCTATGTCCAGGAATTCGAAATGCCCTTTCTGAAGGTCCCCTACCAGCGAGGGCAACACGGCGATGCCGACGCCCTGCACCGCTGCGTAAACCCTCCCGGCCTCGGTAATACGAGTCCGCTGCTCGTGCAGTGACTGATCCTCCCTGGTGTAGAACGCTTCCGTCGTCCACAGAGTCGTCCTCTCCGCCGTGGACAGCGTGGCCCACCGGGCCTTCAGTCCTGCATAGCGCTCGTCAACCCCTTTGGCTCCTTCGTTCCACCAGCGTGCCCATACCGCGACCGCGTCGACTGTGCGCCGCTGGCGCATGTCCGGGTACTCCTCCACCGTCCAGAAGGTAATGCCATTCTGCTCGGTTCGAACCTCGTGATAGCGCCACTTGGTGATGAGGAACATGGGATATCCGAGAAGGCTGTCGCGGTGGACTGCCTCCATCATGATGGGCAGCACTCGGAGGCCGAGACCAACCAAAGCGCGGAATGCATCGTTGTCGAAGACCGCCTCGACATCGAACACGTCGGAGGCCCCGGCGGGGCCTCGCAGCGCCGCCTCGCGAACCTTGAGCCAGTCGTCGTATTTCGCTCGGAAAACGGCCTGCGTGCTTGGCGCATCAGCACCGTCATCCTGGACCGCGTAGGCGGAGGGCGGCAGGAGGAACGCGCACACCGCTCCGACCACCATCAGTTCTATGAGCTTTGTCACGGTTGATCCCCTCCTGGTTCCCTTACTTGTAGTACCGGTCGCGCGCCCCGTAGCCCGGTCCGTTCGGCGGCGCGAGTGTTCCGTCTAGCTGGTCCCAGACGTGCTCTATCTTCTCCCAACCGCCAATCTTGCTCTCGAACATGGTCCACCTTACGCCGCCGCATGTACACCCTTTTCTGCGCGCGGCGTGGTAGCCCGCATAGTACATCACAACGGCATCCGACGGCCCGGTCGCCGTTGGGCTGTATCCTCCGGTAACGCCAGCATTCTCATTCAGGTAGAATGCATCTAAGTCCTCTTGGAGCGTGCTGCCCGGTTCTCCATAGTGCTCGTGGATCCCCTTTATGTTGGTGTTGGGTACATCGACGTCCGGGTTCCACCAGACGTTGGTTTCCAGCACCGACCAAGCGATACAGTTGTAGGCGTTCGTGGAAGCGGCCGTCACGCTCCACTCGCAGTGTACCAGCCCACCGAATGCACCCTTGAACCGTGCACGCTGGTTGTCCGGTGGCGCCTGGGTTCTCGGTTGATTCCCGCAGTCCGCGTCGATGAAATCATATGTCTTTGAATCCCAGGTCACGGGAATGTTGTTGGCGTCCAGATACTGCAAGGCCAGGGTCGTGGTCCCCTTGCCGTGCCCCTCCACGTATAGATTGTTCTTCCAGGAGGCCCAGTCCTCGGGCTGGCCCTCCACACCCAGGTCCCACGTCTTCATATTGTTGCCGTCGAACGCGAGCAGGTTGGTGGCGGGGTCCCCCTTGTTATCGGCCTTCCATACGCGCAGGATGTCGCTGCCACGCACCAGGCGCACCTTGCCGTTGGCCGGGGGGTCGCCGAGCCGGACCGCGAAGAGGCGAAGGTCGTCCTCTCCCGTCACTTGCTCCTCCTGGGCGTAGTCCCCGCCAGGGTAATGGGCGTTGGGCTGCGCGTTGCCGCTGGCGTCGTCATTGTCAACGTTGAAGTGCATGTAGAACGGGATCTCCCTGGCGCCCATCCCCTGCGGCGCCCATTTGGGCTGCAGGTCACGGTTGTGGGCCTCGGCCGTCGCGTCGGTCTCCAAGGCGTCCACCACCGCCGTATATGTGCCATAGGCGCCGTCGTCGGCCGGCATGTCAAAGGTGAACTCGTCGGTGGTGTGCTGACCCTGGGCCGTCGCCAGCCCCCCGCCGGTATAGAGAAGCGACAGATCCGGTCCGAAGACCCGCACCTGCGTGCTCTGAGCGGCCTGAGAGAGCGTGTAGCCCACCTTGGCAGTGACCTTCCTGGTCACCCAATCCGCGTTCCACTCCGTGAAGCTCGTGCCTGATATCGCCAGGTGCGTGGACTTGTCGGTGTCCCGACACTCCAAAACGTTCTGGTGCACGGCCTCTACCGTGTAGGTGTATATTCCTGTCGGGACTGTCGCTTGGGCGTCATTTTTGCCGTCCCAAGTGACGGTGTTCTCCCCGAGTTGGAAGCCGCCCTCCTCCACGAGGGTCTTGACCAGCCCGCCTGCGGCGTTGTAGATCTTGACGGTTACGTCCCAGTCGGGGTCGTCGTAGTCGAGATGGGAAAGGTCGAAGGTCGCGTCCGTATCGCAGTTGGCCGGGACCTCCGGGTCCCACTTGAGCACCTTGTCGCTCCCGCCGACCACCGTATTGTTCGGGGTCCAGGTCTCGGGGTCCGTCTCCAAGAGCACCTGCTGCGGCGGAGGGGGGAAAAACTGCAATCGCCAGTATGTGGCTTTCCAGTCCATCCCCACGTTCTTATCCCGCTCGCTCAGCCAAACGTACGTATACACGATGAACTGGGGGGTCTCCTCGCCCTTGGCGGCCCCGACCTGCGACCAGTCTTGCCCGGGCCGGCGCCACCAGAGGGTGTCGAAGAGGTCCGGCTTGTAGACCTTCACCCGCACCTCCACCCGGTCGCAGACCTCGCCGTCCTGGTCGGCTGGCTCGACAAACAACTCCGCGTCTTGCCTCAGACCCCCGCCCGTCCCGATGACGTCAATCGGCAGGGTGTCCGTGGCGGTCGCCTCGTCGGGCGAACGCTGGAGGGCGGCGAGGTAGGTGACGGTGACGGTGTAGGTGACGCTGATCGTCTGATCGGTTTCCGCGCACTTCTCATCGTAGAGGAACTCGGCCCACGTCCAGTCGGGCGACGCGAGGACCAGTTGGGCGGGCGCGTACTTCCAGGCATAGGACGTGGAGACCGCGGCTTGCCCGGCGGAGACCAACTTCTCGGTCTCCTCGTCGAGGGTGTAGCTGCCCTTAGCGGTCAGCTGGAAGGGGTACTGCGCCCAGACGGGGTAGGGGCGGGGACCATCGCGCGCGGGAACGATCTGCAGGGAGACTTGCGTCGGGGGGGCGGCACCGGCAGGCAGGGCGGCGGCGAACAGCAGGGGGAGAACCAGCAGGGGCAGAAGAGAAACTCTCGGAGCAGCCATCGCGATCCCTCCAGTAACTGTCAGGATTCTACGATAACGCGCGTACTATAACCAAACGAGGGGAGCATGTCAAGTAGTATTCTTGCGTATAGTGAGGTCTTGCGGCGAACGCCGTCGCCCCCTCCCACTTGCCACTTCCCCCTCCCTCCGCTACACTATCCCCAATCCCTGACGAAGGAGCGCATCCCTATGGACAAGTGCGTGCTGGCTTATTCCGGCGGCCTGGATACCTCGGTCGCCATTCGCTGGATTGCCGAGAAGTATGACGTCGAGGTCATCGCCGTGGCTATCGACGTGGGCGAGGAGAAGAACTACGAGGCCATCCGCGCGAAGGCCCTGCTGGTGGGCGCGGCGGAGTCGGTGGTGGTGGACGCGCGGGAGGAATTCTGCCGCGACTACATCACCCGGGCGCTGGCCGCGAACCTGATGTACGAGGGGCGCTACCCCTGCTTCACCGCCCTGGCGCGGCCGCTGCTGGCCCAGCACCAGGTCCGCGTGGCTAAGGAGAGGGGCGCGCGGTTCCTGGCCCACGGCTGCACCGGCAAGGGTAACGACCAGGTGCGCTTTGAGGTCACCTACGCGGCGCTGGCCCCGGAGATGGAGATCATCGCCCCGGCTCGCGAGTGGGGCATGACCCGCGAGCAGGAGATTGACTACGCCGCCGAGCACGGCATTCCGGTGCCGGTGGGCAAGGCCAGCCCGTATTCCACCGACACCAACCTGTGGGGGCGGTCCATCGAGGCCGGGGTCATCGAGGACCCGAGCCAGGAGGCCCCGGCGGATGCCTGGGAGTGGACCGCAGAGGTGGCCGACGCTCCGGCGGAGCCGGTGTATGTGAAGGTCGACTTCGAGCAGGGCGTGCCGGTGGCGCTGGACGGCGAGAAGCTGTCGGGAGCGGCGCTGGTGGGACGGCTGAATGCGCTCGCCGGGGCGCACGGGGTGGGGCGGATTGACATGCTGGAGAACCGGCTGGTGGGGATCAAGTCGCGGGAGCTGTACGAGGCTCCGGCGGCGACGGTCCTGCTGGAGGCGCACCGGGACCTGGAGGCGATGTGCCTGGACCGGGAGACGGCGCATTTCAAGCCGTACCTGGAGCTGCGCTACGCCGAGTTGGTCTACTACGGCCTCTGGTTCACCCCCCTGCGCGAGGCCATCGACGCCTTCCTGCAGCAGACGCAGCAGCGGGTGACCGGCCAGGTGACGATGAAGCTGTACAAGGGCCGGGCCATGGCGATAGCGCGACAGAGCGAGTACAGCCTTTACGACTACAGTCTAGCGACGTATGATAAGGGGGACCTCTTCGACCCCGCCGACAGCCCCGGCTTCATCAGGCTCTGGGGTCTGCCGGCCCGGATTGTGGGGGAGGTGGGGAGGAAGAAGGGGTAAGGACAGGCTTCGTCGCACCCGTGGAGGACGACCAACATGAGCCCGCACATAACCATAGACCCAGCGCGCGTGGCGGACTTCTGTCGCAGGAACAGGATCCTGAGGCTATCTCTCTTCGGGTCGGTTCTAACTGATCGGTTCGGGCCGCACAGTGACGTGGATGTCCTGGTGGAGTACGAGGCCGACGCCGTGGTCTCGTACATAGACATGGCGGGGATGGAGGCGGAGCTCGCCGAGATAATCGGCCGCGAGGTCGACCTACGGACGCCAGGAGAACTCAGCCGCTACTTCCGGGACCAGGTCGTGGCCACCGCCGAGGTGCAATATGCTGCCTGAAGAGGACTTGATCCGCGTCTGGGACACGGCTACGCACTATGTCCCTGACCTGATCGCGCAGCTGGCGACGTTCTTGAGGGAGGCCGGCGTGGAGACCGACTGAGCCGAAAGACGGGACCAGTTCAACCCGGCAGACAGCCCCGGCTTCATCAGGCTCTGGGGCCTGCCGGCGCGGATTGTGGGGGAGGTGGGGAGGAAGGGGGAGTAGGCTTGGTCCCCAAGTCGAGAGGGGCTGACGCCGTACGCATCAGCCCCATCCCGATAGCGCTTTACACAACTTGTCACTTCCCATGTACGTGGCGTCGCTTGGTGCCTGACATGTTCTTGACTGTCAGATTCACACCGACGCTGCGCGCAGCTTCCGCAGCGCGATCCATGTCAGGTTGCGGCACCTGAAGCACCTTCTGCCCCTTGTGGCTGTCCTTTAGGCGCTCGGCGGCCGCCTCGAGGTTGGCAGGTTTGCCGCTCCTCTCGACCTCGGTGGCTCTGCCTGGGGTGACGGCATCAAGGCGGCGGCCACCCTTGAGACGCTTCTCCGTCTCTCCTGACGCGCCGGCCGCGTGTGCTTTCGCTCGCTGGTGGGCTTGTGTTTCGCTCATTTGTGCACCTCCTCTCGTAGTGTCCGGGTGGGGCCTACCTGAGCGAGCCGCCAACGCAGTTCGCGCCGTTGTCGTATCCCTCGGCGTGCGCCTGGGCAAGGGTGTCCGGGTCGAAGATGCGGGCGTGTCCCGCTCGGATGATCTCGTCGATCTGGCAACCATTGGGCCTCGTATCTTCATTGTCGAGGTCGTGCACTTCCCGCTTGCTCGTGTTGCCAACGTACCGTCTCCCGTAGGTTGGGGCTCCGAGTCGCCGTGCCATTTCTGTCACCTCCTCTGCTATGCCGTACAGATAACGTTTGCCGTAGCAGACGATACCATACTCTCGCGCCAGTGTCAAGTACACCGAACCAGAATCGTTTGACATACGAGACCGCACGGCGTACACTTCAGCGCGGAGGGATCTAGCATGACAGGCTCAGAAACCACGGGAGCACATATACGCCGCTTGCGAGAGGAAAAGGGCATGAGCCTAGCCGAACTGGCCCGGCAGGCCAGCCTCTCGAAGGCATACCTCTCGCAGATCGAGAGCGGGCAGGCGAGCAGCCCGTCGGCCCAGATTCTGTACAGTATCGCGTCGGTTCTGGGAACGAGCGTCGCGGCACTCCTTGGATCCCCCGTCCCAGCCCCGGACGGAGAGATCGTGATCTCCACGTCTCTTGAGGCCTTCGCTCGGAGCGAGAATCTCAGCGAAGACGACAAGCTCATGTTGGCAAGGATCAGATACCGAGGCAAACAACCACAGACCGAGGAAGACTGGCGGTGGCTCTATGAGTCCGTCAAGCGATCAGTGTCCGGTCATTGGGTGCGACGGTAAGTCTTGGTGCAGTCTGGCAGCGCACTCACTAACCTCTCGCTACGGAGTGAGAGACCCGGTCGATGGTATGCGTATAGCCGCTGCCCAGGCGCTTTCGCACGCGTCGGAGCGGGAGCCGCCCACCGACCTTGGTCTGGTCGGATCTATGCTGGGAGTTGTCCGCGTTGTGGAGATGGATATGCGATGTGCCGCCAGACTCCGCCCCGTAAGGGAGGGCTATGTCATTGAGCTGAACACCGGTGAGACGAGAGGCCGGCGTCGCTTCTCTCACGGGCACGAAATCGGGCATGTACTGGTGCCAGATGAGTCGGAGCACACCAAGCAGAGACAAGACGACAGCACTGGCTATTACGGGCAGCAGCACGAGGAGGAGTATCTCTGTGATATTGCCGCTGCAGAGCTGCTGATGCCGATGCCAGCGTTCCGCTCGGCGGCTAGTCAGAATCCCTTAGGGGTTCGAGGAGTGCCTGTTCTCGCAGACCAATTCGACGTTTCCCTGGAGGCGGCCGCCATCAGGCTCACTCAGTGCGACCTTGGCGACTGTGCGGCCATCGTTTGGGAAGAGGACTACAAGAAGAGCCAACTTGATGAAATGGCGAACCAAGTCCCGCTTCTGGGAATGGAGAATCTTGGTCCTCGGCCAAGGTTGCGGGTCCGTTTTGCCGTGACAAGTCCGGGGATGGGGGAGCATTACTTCCCGCGCCAGAAGTCTGTCGACGACGACTGCCTGATCTGTCGCAGCTTGTCGACCGACGCCCTCGTGACCGGAGAATGCCACCTCCCGACCGGGCGAGGCCCCGTCCGTTTCCAGACAGAATCGGTGAGAGCTCCATACCGCCGCGAAGGGCAACTACGCGCACGGGTGATCTCCTTGGTCACGCCAGTCTAGATTGTGACGCCGACATGCAGGTTGTTGGAGGTCCCTCTCAATGCACATCCTCACCATAGCCGCTCATCCTGATGACCCTGAGTTGTTCTGCGGGGGGACGCTGCTGAGGTACCTCGAGGCGGGGCACGAGGTGTTCATCGCCTTGACCACCTCCGGCAACGTCGGCTCGACTACCCATGAGTCGCGGGAGGAGATCGCCGCCGTGCGGGAGGGGGAGGCGCTAGCCGGGGCGGAGGTGCTGGTCGGGGGGGCGGCAGAGCGGGTGCGGTTCCTGCGGTTTGATGATGAGGGGTTGCGGGATACCGAGGAGGCGCGGCGGGCGGTGCTGGAGGCCATGCGCTGGGCCGAGCCGGATGTCATCCTCACCCACCACCCCTCCGACCCCTCCACCGACCACGGGATGACCGGGCAGCTTGTGACGCGGATGATCCTGTCGCTGCCCGCGCCGCTGGTCCCGGCCTCCGTGCCGCCGATTGACAAGAAGCCGTCGCTGTTCCTCTGGGACGTGATCGCGGGCGGGGAGTTCCGGCCGGAGGCGTATGTGGATATCTCCGCCAGCTTCGACCGGAAGCTCGCGGCCCTGGAACGGCATGTGAGTCAGGTGAGCTGGATGGGGGAGTTCATGGAGGACGGCCTCCCCGAGCTGACCCGCGCCATGAACCGCTACCGGGGGATGCAGTGTGGGGTGCGGTACGCGGAGGCCTTCTGCGCGCACCGGATACATGGGTTCATGCCGGATCTGAAGTTGTTGCCGTGAGGCGCACCTCACCCCCTGCCCCCTCTCCCGCGCCTGCGGCTGGGGAGAGGGGGTCGGAGGGGAATGCGAGCCGGGAAGTCCGCACTACCCGGGAGAGACAGGATAATCGACACGAGCTCCCTCACGATCCGCCCCGCCACCGAGGCCGACCTGGAGGTCATCGTCGCCCTGTGGTTACAGCTAATGGAGTACCTCGGCGGATTGAGGAGCGCTTCTGGCAGCCCGCGGAGAACGCGGGGGAGGTCATGTGGGCGTGGCTGGGGGAGGCGGCGGGGGAGAAGAGGTGGTGCTTGCGGCACAATTCCGCGATCTTCTCTCGGTCTAGCTGAATTCGTACGTTCCTAGCTTCTCAGCTACGCAGTCGCGAGGCGCTTCCCGCGATCGCTAGTCGCTCCGTGATGATCTGCCTTACGCCCTGCGCTACGGCCTCCTGCGCGGCGGCCAGGCTGCCCGTGGCTTCCCAGGCTTGCTGGTAGGCCTTGCGGATTTCCGTGCCGATATTGATTTTGACCACTCCCTCCTGGCCCGCCGCGCGCAGGGATTCCGAAGGGATACTGGTACCGCCGTGCAGCACCAGGGGCACGCCGGTGGCCTGCGCCAACTCGCGCACCCGGCCGAGGTCCAAGCGGGCCTGCACCTTAGGCTGGCTAGCCGCCGCGCCCAGGAAGGCGCCGTGAACGTTCCCCACGGCCACCGAGAGCCAATCCACACCCGTCGCGGCCACGAAACGCTGCGCCTCCTCCACCGCGGTGAATCCCAGACCGCTGGCGAAGAGGTCATCATAGGGCGGTAGCGGGCCCGGCTCGTGCCCCAACACTGAACCTAGTTCCGCCTCGACCAGCGCTCCGTAGGGCGCCGCCATCTCCACGACCTCCCGCACGGCGGCGATGTTCTCCTCCAGCGGCAGCCGCGATCCGTCCAGCATCACCGAATGGTAGCCACAGGCCAGCCCCTCCCGGATCATCGCCGCCCAGTCTACGCGCTTCCCCACCTCGTCGATCACCGGCACGTGATCCAGGTGCAGGGCGCAGAAACTCCCCGTCGCGCATCGGCGGAACTGCTCCGCCACCGCCGCCAGGCTCTGCGCCTCGAAATGCTCCACTTCCAGCCGGGCGATCTCAATCAAGGCGAAGGCCTCAGTCTCTTGAAGCACACTCACGATCGCCTCGATCATGGGCAGGTAGGGAACATTGAAGGCGGGGACCAGCACGTGCCGTTCCCGCGCCGCCAGCATCAGGTTGCGGACTTCGACGGTCGTCAAGGCTAGTGGTTCTCCTCTCAAGTATCGCCACGCTTCGGACGGACGTGAGTGCTGACCCGGGCCGCCCTCTCAACTCCCTCTCCCCTGCCCCGGGCGTCGCCACCCCGGGGAGGGACAGGGGGAGTGGGACTCAATCTCTCTTCAGCACCGCCATGAAGGCCTCTTGCGGGACCTCCACTTTCCCTATCTGCTTCATCCTCTTCTTGCCTTCCTTCTGCTTCTCCAGAAGCTTGCGCTTGCGGGTGACGTCGCCGCCGTAGCACTTCTCGAGGACGTCCTTGCGTAGCGGGGCGATCTTCTCCGCCGCGATTAGGCGGCTGCCGATGCCCGCCTGCAGGCGCACCTCGAAGAGCTGCTTGGGGATTTCCTTGCGCAGCTTCACCAGCACCTCCCGGCCCCGGCGCTCCGCCAGCACGCGGTGACAGATGAAACTGAGCGCGTCCACCACGTCGCCGTTGATGAAGACATCCACCTTCACCAACTGCGCGGGCAGGTATCCCGCCGGCTGGTAGTCCAAGATGGCGTAGCCGCGGCTGACCGACTTCAGGTCGTCGAAGAAGTCTACGATGATCTCGGCCAGGGGCAGGTTGTAGTGCAGTTGCGCCCGCTCCCCATCCAGGTACTTGGTGTCCTTGTACTCCCCCCGCCGGTCCTCGCACAGAGTCATGCAGGCGCCCACGTAGGCGTGGGGGCAGGTGATCTCTGCCCGCACAATCGGCTCTGCAATCTCGGCGATGCGGGCTGGCTCCGGGAACATTGCCGGGTTCTCCACCTCCAGCACCTCCCCATTGGTCAGGTGCAACCGGTAGCGCACCGAAGGGGCGGTGACGATCAGGTCAAGGTCGTATTCTCGCTCCAGCCGCTCCTGCACGATCTCCATGTGCAAGAGGCCGAGGTAGCCGCAGCGGAAGCCGAAGCCGAGGGCGGCGGAGGCTTCCGGCTCCCAAGTGAAGGAAGGGTCATTGAGCGAGTAGCGGTCGATAGCGTCTTTCAAGTCTCCGTGATCGTCGCTGTTCACGGGGTATAGTCCGGCGAAGACCATGGGCTGCACTTCGCGGTAGCCCGGCAGGAGCTCCGTCGCCGGCCGGTCGGCGTGGGTGATGGTGTCGCCCACGCGGCTGTCAGTCATGCCCTTGATAACGGCGGTGAGGAAGCCAACCTGTCCAGCGGCGAGGGAGTCGGTGGGGACCATCTGCGGCTGCAGCAGGCCCACCTCCTGCACTTCGAAGCTCTTGCCGCCAGCCATCATCCGGATGCGGTCGTCGGGCTTGACCGTGCCCTCGAAGACGCGAATATAGACGATCACCCCGCGGTGGGTGTCGAATTTGGCGTCGAAGATCAGGGCGCGCAGAGGCGCTGCGGCGTCTTCTTGCGGGGCCGGGATGCGATGAACGATCGCGTCCAAAAGTTCGGGCACGCCTTGGCCGGTCTTGCCCGAGGCGTACACGATCTCCTCCGGCAGGAAGCCGAAGGTCTCCCCCAACTCCTGGGCGGCGCGCTCGGGGGTGAAGTTCGACAGGTCAATCTTGGAGACGACCGGGATTAGCTCCAGGCCCTGGTCGACGGCGAGGTAGGCGTTGGCCACCGTTTGGGCCTCCACCCCCTGGGAGATGTCCACCAGCAGGACCGCGCCCTCGCAGGCATGCAGGGCGCGGGAGACCTCGTAGGCGAAGTCGACATGCCCCGGCGTGTCGATGAGGTTGAGCATGTAGGTCTGGCCGTCCGGGGCCGGGTAGGCCAGGGTGACGGCGGAGGCCTTGATGGTGATCCCGCGCTCGCGCTCGAGGTCGAGGCTGTCGAGCACCTGGTCTTTCATCTGGCGCTCGGCGATGGTGCCGCAGTACTCCAGCAGGCGGTCGGCCAGGGTGGACTTGCCGTGATCTATGTGGGCAACGATGCAGAAATTGCGGATAAGGTCCTGACGTACCAGACGTACCATTAGAGTAGTATTGTACACGGAAACGGGCGGGGCCGCCACTGCGGGCAGGTCCCTACTCGGGGGAATGTCGCTGGTCGTTGGCTGGGGGGGGCCGGATGAACGTAGCGTAGCAGAGTGAATCCGGCCCGCCGGCCGCCCCCAACAGGCCGGATTCGCTTCGCTCATCGCGGCCCCTCCAGGGGAGCGGATAGGGAGGATAAAAAAAGGTTGACATTCCCAATCGCGAAGCAGGAATCGTTGCACCGACGTTGAATACTCACATTAAGGTGCCTATAGCGGAGGCAAAACATACGGAATCCGTTTTGGTTATGTAGCGGGCGCGGGTCTTGACATTCTCGGCCATGTGTCGTACTGTGTTATCGTTGGTAAGACTGACTCTATCGCACATGCCGAACTCCTCATCGTAGCCTCGTCCGCTCAACTCCTGATCTTTGACACCGCGTCTCCCGACAGACATTTCCCCGGGGCGGCTTACGCCAGCCCTGCCATACAGCAGCACGCCCACCCAGGGGTGCTAACAATACCAACGTGGAGGTAACGCATGTTAGGAAACAAGAAAGGTTTCACCCTGATCGAGTTGTTAGTAGTGATCGCAATTATCGCGATCCTGGCGGCAATTCTGTTCCCCGTCTTTGCGCGCGCCAGAGAGAAGGCTCGGCAGAATTCTTGTCTCAGCAACATGAAGCAGTTGACGCTGGGTGTAATGATGTATATGAACGACTACGACGAGTACACGCCACTGTCACTGTCGGGCTGGGTCGTGATGCCC
>JALGSV010000098.1 GCA_029821755.1 Candidatus Zipacnadum vermilionense
CACACCGGAGCCTGTCCGAGGTGTCTGCCCTGGCAGGGAAAGGTGTTCTCAATCAGCGGGCAGACCGCCGGATTCCCTGTGCTACGAAACATCCACCGCCCTCCGCTGCATCCGCGCTGCCGCCACGTGATGGTAGGCGTCAGCGCCGAATACCTCCAGGAGCGGGGCGTGTTCGAGCGCGCCCGGGAGTTCTCAGCCAGCGATCGCACTGTCTCCTCGGTCCGCGAGTATTCCCAGATGCTGCGGCAGAGAGCGAGGAGCATAGGACTGGACGGCCATGTTGCAGCGGTACCTGGTGCATGAGGTCAAGCTCCATCGAGGCCCTTCCGGGCCCGACGGGGCCGGCAGGGACCAGTACGGGGAACCGTTGCCCGGCGTGGTGCTGACACTGCCCGCGCGGGTGGAGTGGGACAACCGCCTCATCGTGGACGACGCCGGCCGGGAGGTGGTATGCGCCGGCACCGTATACCTTGCGGCCACCTACGACGCCAATGGCGAGAAGTCGGAACTGCGCATTGGGCCCGAGGACCAGATCGAGTTCGAGGGGCAGATGCGCTCGATCGTCGCGCGCCAGCGCTGCCAGGCTAGCAGCTGGCCGGACGACCCCCGATCGCACTGGGAGCTGCTGATCCGATGATCGTCTGGGACGACGCCAGCATCGCTCGCCTGCGCCGCCGGCTTGAGCATCTCGCCAAGCGCTACCCCGTGGAGGCTCTCCGGGCCGCCGCGCAGCCCGCGCAAGCAGTTATCTGGGACGCCACCTTCGAGTCTCCGACGGTGCCGATTTACAACCCCGCCGGCGATCCCCGGAACCCGGCCGGCCGGGGCGGCTACTCGGGTCACCTGCGTGAGAGTAGCTCCTGGCAGACTGTCTGGCGAGGTCCGGAGCTCGTGGTGCAGGTCGGGTGGAACGCTCCCTACGCGGCGCCCATGGAGCGCGGCTTCTGGGAGACGGGCCCGCTGGCGGGAGTGCACATCCGCCACTATACCGAGCCGGGCGCGGGCGCGGGCTTCCTGCGGGACAAACTGGACGTGCACGGCCGGCGGTACATCAGCCTATGGGCCACCGCGGCGCGGCGGGCGTTGGGGATGTGAGATGGATCTGTTGCGGGAGCTCTTCGACTGGATAGCGGACGAAGCCGGACTCGAACGGGACGCGGAATGGCACTGCGGCCATCTCCCGCCGGAGGCCGCCGAGCAGGGTAGCGAGTCCCCTGCGGCGGTGCTACTGGAGCGCGGCGGGGAGCCGCAGAAGCCAATCACGCGTGGCCTCGCGGGAAGCTACCTGTTCCAAGTGGTGGCCTACGGCCCGACCTACTTCACAGCCCGCGACTTCGCCTACACCATCCATGACCTGATCGCAGACCGAGGAGGTGCCGATTTGGGCGAGTGGACGGCCTGCGTCATCGAGGCCCTGGAGGCACCGGAGTTCCGGGGTTACGATGAGCGATTCCGGTACGAATTCAGCGCGCGCTACGTGGTGCGCGCTACAAACATCGCGGCCTGGCAGGCCGCGTGAGAAGGAGGAAGAGCGATGCCAGCTACAGCGTTACCGATCCTTGGGCCATGCGACGTGCTGTATGGCCCCGCGGGCGCCGAGGAGGACCTGGGGTTCACGCGGAGCGTGACGCCGCGAATCACGGAGGCCGCCGCCGACGTGGTCCACGACCAGACGGGGACGAGCCCGTGGGACAGGTACACCACAGGCAAAGCCGTCGAGATCGAGATGACGCTCGACGACCTGTCTTACGAGCTGTGGGAGAAGGTGAGCCCGACCCAGGCCACCGTCTACAGCAGCGGTCCGACGCCGACGCCGAGCGACGGGGACGACGCGCTCGACTACCAGCTTGGGCTGGGAACGAGCCACAGGGAGAATGCCCAGCGGCTCATTCTGAAGCCTTACGTCAACGGGGTCGCGTCATCCAACGAGGAAGACTGGATAGTTTTCCCGCTGGTGTACCTGAGAGTCGAGGCCGAACTGTCGTTTGACGCGGAGACGCAGCGGGGCTTGCACGTGATCGGCGAGGTATTTCCGGTCAGCAAGGACAATCCGCGGCTCTTCTTCATGGGCAGCGAAGCCCTGCTGCCTGCCTAGCGGGAGAGAGCCATGCCCGAACACGATCTTGACGCGCTACTTGGCGATCCGCTGCGGCTGAAGATCGGCGGCCAGGTTTACGAGGTGCGGGATATTCCCGTCCGCGTGGCTATGGAGATGGCGCGGGCCCAGGAGCGAAATGAAGTGCCCGACACCCGGCAGGTGCTCGTGGACATCTTGGGCGTAGAGCAGGCAACTGTCGACCAATGGGGCCTGGCGCAGGCCACCCGAGCCGTCCGACTCATCATGGACCAT
>JALGSV010000099.1 GCA_029821755.1 Candidatus Zipacnadum vermilionense
GATAACAGCAACAACCTCGTACCAAACCCGCCCGCCCCCGTGTTCACGCCGCCGATCATCAACGCGGGCAAGTACCCCGGAGCCGACTATGCGCAGGACCAAGTCGCCGGCGAGAACGATGTCAAGCAGGCGCTGCTCACGATCGAACCCCTGCCGACGACCGGCAAGGTCAGGCTCGTGCGCGGGGGCAGCATCCTCCGAGCCTGGCACGCCCCTGACAAAGGGCAGGCGATGCTGGACTTCGACGCAAACAACCGCAAGACGTGGAACCTGGCGAACCAAGGCGAACGCGCCGACTTTCTGGAGTGGAAGGACGACCTGGGTGTTGAGGGCTATGAAGCCGGGACAACTACTCTGGAGCTTCAGTTACTAGATGCCAACGACAATGTGCTGGATCAGGACTCCGTCACCTACAAATTCATCAACGCCGACTGCGGGAACCAGCCGACCAGCAACGACTTCACCTACCCGCAGCAGCGCTCCCAGCGGGACTACTGGGAACAAGAGTGCCCGAATCTGCGACGCTGTGAATGGAGCATCCTGGCGCCGTGGCCGGCCCTGACGACGCAGAACTGCATAGGGTACGCGGTCGGGGAGAACGCGTACTATGTCAGGTCAAACGCCATGGGGGCCCAGATCTCGATGGATGACGTTTGGGGAAACGGCGACGGCAACTGCACCTGGGAGGAGTTCGTTGCCTTCTTTGAAGACTCGGACATCTTCAACCATCTGCGGCATCGGACCGGGGCTCGTTACATCCTCTCATTGGCGCAGAATATTGATCACGCCGACCTCCTGTATTGGGAAGCTCACTTCCACGCGGCGCTGAAGAGCACGTGTTGCGGGCTGGGCAAATGGGTCATGGCAAAGGGGAAGAACGCTGGGGGCGACATTATCGAGCATGTCTGGGACCAGCCGATGGGGGAACCAGACTACTATTTCGTGGCGGCGCCGTAAGGAGGTCGCTCATGCAAGCTCGTCGCTGGGCTTTGGCTATCCTTGGCATCGTACTGGTCTCCGTCAGCCTTTCCGGGGCGCAGGGGGAGGTCACGGAAGCTCCCCTGCCCTCCGTCGAGGCTCGGCTCCAGGAGAGCTACCCGCGGTGGATGAAGGAAGTCCAGGAGATCGCGACGGCGCACACCCACGCTTTCGCGCCTCCTTTGACGGAGTACCTTCTGCAGTCCACTGCGATCAAGGAGGCGACTGCTCTGGGGGCTCCGGCCCTGCCCTACCTAGTCGAGAGGGCCCAGCAAGAGCAGGGCGCCAAGGCGGACTTCTGTCAACTCGCCATAGGAGCGATCATGAGGTATCGAGGCTCGTGGGCGCGAGCCGGCCTTGCCGACTGGTGGGGCAACGGACGCCAGCGCGCCGCTCACGGGTACGCGGCCCTGCTCGCCAAATGGGAGGGGGCCCTCAAAAGCAGGGAGGGCAGAGAGGTGGTGCTGTGGACGAAGCAGGCGGTCTACCGCGCCGACCTGGATGGGGTGTATACACACGAGGTAGCCTTTACCCCCGCTGGCGAGGCTTACAAGGGCATGGAGAAACTCGGGATCGCGGTTCTACCGTACCTGGTAGATCGCATGCGCGCCGGCCACTACGAGTTCCTGGACATAGCCGACGGGCTGACCGATAGTCAGGCACAGCTTCCCGACGCTGGGTCGCCGCCTAAGGTCAGGGCACAGGCCTTCCTCGCCTGGTGGGAGCAGAACAAGCAGGATTGGATCATCCCCTGGCCCGATGAACCCGCAGCGGAGGCGCCCGCCGCAGCAACGCAGCCAGCGGTTCCCTAACGAGTTCCGGGGAAATCGGGGGACACCATACCTATCTCCCCAGTTTCCGCTTGCGGCCGGGTGGGCGTTTGTGCAGGGCGCGGCCGAGCACCTGGAGGAATGGCGGGCAAGTCAACCAGCCGCGTGGAATTCGGGGGACTAGAATTCGGGGGGAATTCCGGGGACACCATACTTGGGAATTCCGGGGACACCATATTTAATCCGAGGCATTTATCGCGTCAGGTGCTCTTGGAGACGGACACCGAGACCTGGACCCCGAACAATACGGTGGTCGGCGGGAGCGATAAGGTGCTCAAGTGGGACCCCGATGACGAGGAGAACTGCGACACCGACGCGACCTTCGACCTTTCCCATCTCGACTACGCCGACCCCGACTGGGACGTGACGGTCAAGATCTACAACGCTGCGGGCGGTCTGGTCAAGACCATCGTGCAGGAGGGCGGGTTCGAGTTGGGGCCCAATACGGTGGTCTGGGACGGCAAGAATGACGCCGAAGCGACGGTCCCGACAGGAATATACACCTACACGGTAGAGGCCGTGC
>JALGSV010000100.1 GCA_029821755.1 Candidatus Zipacnadum vermilionense
TACGGGCGCTCTGGACGAAGACAACGGAGCCCGCGACAACTACAGCAGCGTCGTGGTCACGGACCCGCTTCCCTGCTACACTCTCGGCCCGCACCTATTCTGCAGCGACGGCACAGTCTTCGAGGAGCGGAGTTGGCTGGGTCGCGGCAGCGAGTTCGTCGGGGTGGTGGCCCCCAGCGATTTCGTTCCTGCGGAGTTCAACGGCGGCCTGCGCATGACCCGATCACTCGTCAATGGCAACACCTATTGGGGACCGAACGGGAACGAGAACCAGTCCCCCCGCAACCCGGCCGGCGACACCGGCTTCATCAGGGCCCGCGACGATGACCCCCAGAGCGGGGATTCGGAGGGCAGAATCTACGATTTTGATTTCCCCGGCCTCAATGCGTTCTTCGCTTGTCCACAAAACACGATCATGCGCGACCGGATCAATTTTGAGCAGTGGGTGATCTGGAACGCGCAGCGATGCTCGCTGAAGCTGCAATGGTACACCCGCCAATCGTTGAAGAAGACCGGAGCCACCACCAACGGCACGGCGTCCGGGGGCACGCTTCGCACGCTGACGGACGCAGCCAAGAACTGGGTAGAGAACGATTGGGCGCCGGGGGCCGTGTATATCAGCGACGGAAAGGGAATGGGTCAACACCGAAGGGTCGTGAGCAATACGGCTACGACGCTAACGATAGGTTCGGACTGGGGGGTAACACCGGACGCCACCTCGGTCTACGAGGTAGTTACCGAGACTACATGGCCACCCGTGAACGACTGCGACCATGACGAGGTACACGACAACGAGTCAGACAACGGAACGACCGCGGTGTCGTGGAATCTCGAGTAGCCCGCCCGTAAGGAGAATAGTGATGAGGCTTCGAAGCATCCTGTGCCTTTTGGCCGGTGTGTTCTGCCTGCTGTTGTTGGCGGCAGCCAGTCCTATTGACTGGGTTAGCCGCCTTACGGAGCAAGTGCGATCCGCGGAACCCGATGACGCCCAACGCCAGGCCTTGGAGGCCCGGAAGCTGCTGATCTCGGGTCTTCTAGGGGTCGTCACCGATCCCTCCGTGCTCAAGAGCCGCCCGCGGTCTGTAGAAGTCGCCATGACCATGTTGGGTGACATGCGCGCCGTCGAAGCGATCCAGGTGCTTGTGGACAAGATTGCCTACCCGGCCGTTGTGCCCCCCGGTATTGAAGTGGGGCCTGGGGGATTGTTGCCACCCAGCCCGCGTACCGGCAACCCCTTCGAGTGGCTTGCAGCCCCGGAAGCGCTCATCTCGATCGGCGAGGTCTGCGTCCCGAAGGTTCTCAAAAGGATGAGCCTGACCGACCACGTGCTTGAACATGAGGCGCTCCTCGGCGTGCTTATTGTCCTTGAGGGTGAACCTGGGGCCGCCGCGTTGCTTCAAGAGGCGGTGGCTCAGGAGCACGGCGAGCAGGCGCAGAAGAGGCTGAGGAGCAGCCAGGAACTCTTCCCCCGCGCGGCCAAGCACCTGGAGGAATGGCGGGCAAGTCAGACAGCCGCGTGGAATTCGGGGGACTAGAATTCGGGGGACACCATACTTAACTCGCGCCGCCGCCCCGAGGCCCCATCAACCCTTTGGCGCGCCCGGCCTCGCTCCCGCCGCCGCCGCAACTCTATGAGGTGAGCCGGACCTGGACCCCGAACAACACCGTGGTCACCGGAAGCGACAAGGTGCTCAAGTGGGGCCCTGACGACGAGGAGAACTGCGACACCGACGCGACCTTTGACCTCTCCCATCTCGACTACGACGACCCCGACTGGGAGGTGACCGTCAAGATCTACAACGCCGCGGGCGGGCTGGTCAAGACCATCGTCCAGGAAGGCGGGTTCGCGCTGGGGCCCAATACGGTGGTCTGGGACGGCATGGCCGACCCCATTCCGCCGGCCGACCCCGAGCCGGCGCCGAAGGGCCTCTACGCCTACACCGTCGAGGCCGTACACAACGCGCCCGCCCTCCTGCTGTGTCGCGACACCGACAAGTCCACGCACCTGAGCATCTCGGGGGCCACTTTCACGGAGTGGAGTATAGACTGGGACAACTGGGAGGTCACGGCCCAGGCGGGCTACACCCTCTCCGACGATGCGCAGGCGGCCCGAGTGCGGGTCTTCGCGCCGGACTTCACCTGTATCTACGACAGCGACGACGACGAGAACGCCGTGGTCCCGACCGCCGCGGGGGCGAACGAAACGGGCGAGTTCACCTTCGACCTGCCGACCGGCAACGACGCGGTTGGGGGCTATACGGTCGTCGTGGACGCGCTGGAAACCGATGTCGTGGCACAAGCAAACAATCGCGACCAGCAGGCC
>JALGSV010000062.1 GCA_029821755.1 Candidatus Zipacnadum vermilionense
GCACATGGTCACCCCTAAGGATGGAGCCACGGTAATGCTCAGGGGCGTCGGCGACGAACCGCTGCTGGTGGGCCAGCCCTACGGCCAGGGCCGGGTAGCGGTCTTCACCGGCACCGTACTCGGCGAGCCCCCGGCGGGCAGCCAGGCCTTCTGGGAGACGGCTAGCTGGACCGAGGAACTGGGGAAGGCGATTGCCTGGGTGGCCGGGAAGTAGCGGCCTAGTCCCTTGTGCCTCCGTTTCGCCGCGCGCGGGTGTGATGAAACACGCCCCTACATCAGGGAGGACCCTCACCATGATCCGTTCCGCGTTCTGCTATGGCTTCGGCCTCGACAACCTAGGCGACAAGCTCCTGCGTCTGCAACGCGAGGGGCATTTCGACGGCGTGGAGTTCTGGCACAATGTGGTCTGGGATGTGGACAAAGCCCGGCTCAAGGGGTATCTGGACGAAGCCGGCTTGCAGTGCGCCCAGCTCTGCCCTTACTTCGAGTTTACTGAGGGGCACGCGGCCTGGCAGCACAGCATCGAGCTGGGGCGCGAGTATATTGCCATGAGCCGCGCCCTCGGCAACTCCCTCATCCGTGTCTTCACCGGTCACGTCCGGGACCGCGAGGCTACCCCGGACCAGTGGCAGGCGGCCTTCAACGGGCTACAGACTCTGTGCGACGAAGCCTATGACCACGGCATTCGTTTCTGCCTGGAGATCGGCCACGGACTGATGTTTTCCAGCGCCTCCGTGGTGCGCCTGCTGGAGGGGGTCAACCGCATCAACCTGGGGGTCAATCTCCAGATCTGTCTGCCCGGTGAGGATCCTTGGTACACCCTGGAGCAACTCGGCCCCCACGCCATCCACATGCACGCCCACAACTGGGTCGGCCGCATGGGCGGCACGGACATCACCTGGCTCGACTCGGGGCTGCTGGACTACGAGGAATTCCTGAGCAAGCTGCTCTCCTACGGCTACGACGGCTACATCTCAGTCGAGCACGTGGACCACATCGGCAAGCACGATCCCTGGGTAACGGCGAGCGTGGATGGCAGGTTCTTGGGGGAGATGAAGAGGAAGCTGAATCCAGGGAATTGACAAACGATAGTTGATAGGCGGGGGACGGAGAGGCCTCGGCGAGTTGCGGTGGGTGTCCGCTCCCCCCTTTATCGACTATCGTTTGTCGTTCCCGCCTTACACCGCCAGATGCCCCAGCTTCGCCCGCAGCGCCTCCGCCCTCGCCCGGCAGCGCAGCGCGCGTTTGACCAGCGGATGGTAGGCGGCGAACTGCCAGTCGGGCAGGTCAGGCAGGTCCTCCATCACGTACTTCAGCCCCGTCAGCCGCGGCGGAACGAAGGCCACCCAGTCCGCCACCGGCAGTTGCTGGAAGGTCATCTCGATGTCCTGGAATTGCAGCTTCCGCGCCTCCTCCGAGGACATCGCCCGGCTGAACAGATCAAAGGCCTTCTGCCCCCATTCGCCGCCCACCTGTCGCATCAGTTGCCAGTGGTGTAAGGCCGTCTCCACGTCTTGGCCCTGGTTGCGCAGCATGAAGGCTAGACCGATGTTGGCGTGCACGATGGGGCTATGCGGCTGCACCCGCAGCACTTCGCGGAAGTAGTGGATGGCCGACCCCAGCAGCTTGGCTACCTGCCCCCCCAAATGCCGCTTGCGCTGGTCCCCCATCATCGAGGCGGCGGCGATCTCTTTCTGCATCTCCTGCGCCCGGCGTGCCTCGGCGATGGCCAGAGCGTTGAATACATACGACGGCGCGTCGCTCACTGCCGTCTTGTGCAGCAGGGCGATGGCCTTCTCGTGCTCTCCCAGCAGGTAGTGCAGCACGCCCAGGTTGTACGCCGCCAGTTCCGCCACCGAGCGAGTCTCCATGGCCTTCTCTAGGTACGGCCGCGCCTTGCGGAACAGCTCCCGCGCCGCCGGCACGATGCCCGCGTCTGGGGAGATGCCGTGCTGCTCCTGCGTCCAGACACCGGCCAGCAGGAAGCAGATCGCCGTGGGGTACGCCATCTCGCCGCTGCTCTCTCCCAACCCCTTGGCGGCGTTGACGAAGGCGTCCGCCGCCGGCTCATAGTCGCGGCTGAGGTAGTTGACCAGCCCCAGGTTGAGCCATGCCTCACTGACCGCACCGTCACCGGCGCTGATCACCTTGCGGAACTGGGTGTCGGCGGAGGTCAGGTTGTACTCGTACAGCTTGCTCTGCGTCACGCCCGCCTTGGGGTCAATCCCCATCGCCGTCAACAGATAGGCCAGTCCCCGCTCGAAAGCCCTTGTTTCGCTCGTGTCCCCGCTCTCGTCTGCGCTTTGCAGCGTCTCGTCGGTTCGCCCCGCCGCCAGGGCCGCGCTGATCAGATTCCCCCGCGCCACGCTGTTGGGCGCCAGGTCCACGGCGCGCGCGAAGTAATCCTCCGCCTCGTCGTACCGCGACTGCTGCCACAGGCAACAGCCCAGGTTGTTCAGCACGTCAGCATCCTCGGGCGCTCGCGTCTGGGCTTGTTGGGCGGCTTCTAGGGCCTCCGCGTACTCCTGCCGCACGAACCGCACCAGAACCATGTTGTGCGAGGCCTCGGCGCTCTCCCCCAGGTGCCCCGCGGCCAAGTAGGTGTCCAGGGCGTCCTCGTACTTGCCCTGCACCGCATAGGCGTTGCCGAGGTTGACCTCAATCGCGGCGCTGCGTCCTTCCAGGTTCCGCGCCCGCAGCAGCCAACGCTCCGCCAGCCGCCGGTCCCCGGCTTGGCACAGCAGCGCGCCCAGGTTGTTGCAGATCACCGCCTCGCCGAGGGCCAGCATCCCTGCCGAGGCCGTATCGGTCAGCGCGGTGGTCACATCGCCCCGCCGGTAAGCCAGCACACCCCGGTTGGCTCGCGCCAGCGCGTAGTTGGGCCGCTGCTGCAGGGCGAGGGCGAAGCTCTGCTCGGCCCAGGCCTCTTGCCCTGCGCGCAGTGCTCGGACACCCAGGTTGTTGAGCACGCGCGGATAGCGGCCCTCGCGGGCCAGGGCTTCCAGTCGCGCGGTAATCGGCCCGGCGGGCACCGAGAAGGCCGCGCGGGCCAGGTCCGCCTCCGGCAGGCCGTCCCGCTGGGTGGCCGGGCGCGTGAGGAAGGCGTCTAGGTCATCCCACTGCCGGGTCTCCACTAGGGCCACTAGTAGGTTCGCTGCCTCGGGTCCCGCCCCGTTGCCCGTCATCAGAGGCTGCAGCGCCCGGGCCGCGCCGACGTAGTCACGCCGGAGGCAGGCCACCACCGCGAGATCGTTGGTGCGCTGCTCGGCGGGCAGTCCCTCCCCGTCCTGCTCCGTCAGGTGGCGCTGGGCACGGGTCGACAGCGCCTGAGCCTTGTCGGCATTCTGCCGCAGAGCGATGCGGTACCACACCTTCCGGAGGAAGGCCCACACTAGGCGCGGGATCACGACCACCAGAAAGACCAGGCAGAAGCCGCCCACAGCCGCCAGCAAGTAGACCAGCCAGCGGCTATCGTGCACCATCAGTCGCGTATACCCGACACCCAGAGCAGTGCCCAGGACGATGCTCAGGACGGTTAGCGTGTGGCGCCGCCGCCGGCCGGGCAGCCGCGAAGGCATCTCGGTCTGCGGCCGACCCAGCGTCGCCCGTACTTGCCTGGTCATCGCTTCCGAAAGGATGCGCAACGCCAGTCCTCCTTAGCTCTTTCGAGCGTGATTATGTTCAATAAGCGACTTGATTATACCCATCGAATCAGTGGCGGAAACACCGGGCAAAGGTATCGATGCCTGGTGGAGGGAAAGAATACTTAGTATATGGGGACGGAAGAAGGAGCCGGTAAGTTCGGCGCCGCCGGTCCCCACGGGAGCACGGATGACCCTGGCCGAAGTGTGGCAACAGCTACGAGAGCGCCTGCTGCCGAGTCAGGCCCCGCACACCAGCGCCCGCGGCGCCGCTGCTGAGCGGGCCGCCGCCCGTTACTTGCGGCGCCAGGGCTACCGCATTCTGGCCCGCAACCTGCGCGTAGCCGGCGGCGAGATTGATCTGCTGGCTACCCATAACGACTGGTTGGTGGTCGTGGAAGTTCGCAGCTACAAGTCCCAGGACGGTCGCCGCCCCCGCGAGACCCTCAGCCCCGACAAGCAGCGCCGCCTGCGCCGCCTGACCGGGGAACTCCACAAGCGCCCCCGCTGGCGCGACCGCCCGGTGCGCATCGACCTGGTAGAGGTCCAAACCGACGCCCGCGACCGCGCGGTAGGATTTGAGATCATCAAGGGCCTCTAGCTGAGACGCACTCCCACCACCCTCCCGCGTTGTACCCAGCGCCTCTCTGCGCTATAATCCCCACGTCGCGCACCTGACTACTGCCTCATCTCTACCAAAGGACCTTATCTGCCATGACCGAGCCCTCCGGCCGCCCCCGCGTGGCCCTCATCCAGTTCCCCGGCTCTAACTGCGAGTGGGAGACCAAGCGCGCCGCTGAGTCCGCCGGGATGGACTGCGAAATCTACCGCTGGAACCGCCCGGCCGAGGGGCTGATCGCCTACGACGGTTACATTATAGGCGGAGGCTTCTCCTACCAGGACCGCGTCCGCAGCGGCGTCATCGCCACCAAGGAGCCCATCGTCGGCACGCTATTTGACCAGGTCACCCAGGAGGGCAAGCCGGTGTTGGGGATCTGCAACGGGGCGCAGGTGCTGGTGGAGGCCGGGCTGGTGCCGGGCCTGCATCCCGGCGAGGTGGAGATGGCGCTCGCCCCCAACCGCCCCAACCCTAAGGAGCGCCTGGGGGCCTTTGTCTGCCGCTGGGTCTACCTCAAGCACACCGCCGGGCACGGCCGCTGCGCCCTGAGCGCGGGCATGCCCGAGGGCTACGTCTGGCCGGTCCCCATCGCCCACGGCGAGGGCCGCTTTACCACCCGCCAGACGGACCTGCTCGACCAGCTCCTCAGCAACGACCAGGTCGTCTTCCAGTATTGCGACGCCTCCGGCCGCATCGACAGCGACCCGGCCATCAACCCCAACGGCGCCCTGGCCAATATCGCCGGCCTGTGCAACCCGGAGGGCAACGTCCTGGCGATGATGCCCCACCCCGAGCGGGCCAGCTACCTCCGCCAGCTCCCCTACGAGCTGAACGACGACTGGGCCGCCCAGCGCCTCTCTGCCTGGGGCAACGCTGAGGCCATGCTCCAGCCGGGTCCCGGCCGCCTCATCTTCGACTCCCTACGCGAAGCCCTGCTCAAGCGGGTGCCGGCGTAGGCGTGCGTCTTCCTGGCTGCTCTGTTACCCCCTCTCCTGCCAGGAGAGGGGGCAGGGGGTGAGGCTCGGCGGCCGACGGTGCGCATGCCCCCCTGCGAGGGTCAGCCGGGCCCCGGCCGTCCCAGCTCCTACCCCGCCTTCCCATACACCACCGGCCTGCTCCACGGCCCCGCGAGGTGCGGGGCAGCGGCCAGGCCCTCGAAGGCGCGGTACACCAGCGTCCAGTACGTTGACACGAAGCTGGCGTAGACCCCTCCCACCACCAGCATCACCGCCACGAAGACACCGCCTACCGCTATTCCATAGATGATCACGCCTGCTAGCTTGGCTAGAGCCCAGATCCCCACTCCCACCCCGACCAGCCCCACTCCCACCAGCAGGACCACCAGCGTCATCGCCAGCGAATAGGCAAACGCCACCCCCAGCGACACCAGCCAGCTCAACGCCGCCGTCCCCAGCCGGGCCATGATCATCCGGTGCGCCTCGGTCAGCGCGTCGCTGATCCCACAGTCGGTCAGCACCAGCCGCCGCTTGGCGAACTGCGCCAGCAAGTTGACGTACCACCCCACGGCCAGGAGCAGCAGCAGGAACAGAACCCCCAGAATGACCGCCCCCACGATGGCCATTACCTGATTGCGCCCGACCACGGCCAGGACCACCACCGGCGCCGCCAGCACCATCAGCAACAAAAACAGCCCAAGGCCCAGCAGCAGACCCAGCCCCAGCAGCCGCCAGAAGAACGCCCTCCCCTGGTCCATGGCCAGGGAAAAGCCCAATGCCACCCGCCGCGCCTCCAGTTCCTGCACCGACAGTATCAGCCCCGCCTGCGCGCTTATGGACAAGTACATCAGCAACAGCCACAGGAGGAACAGCAGCACAAGGCCGACGATGATCAGGCCCATGTAGGGCAGCACGCCACTCCAAGCCTTCTTCAGCAGCTCCCCCGGGTCGCCGCCGGGGAGACAGCCCAAGTTGAACCACGACGCCTGCCCTGGAGTCAAGCGGGGAATCAGGGGCTGCATCTGCGAGGACCAGTCGGAGGAGCTCTTCTCCCCGTTGTTGTCCGAGGAGGAGGGGAAGCTAGGCGCCTGGAAGTTGCCGAACCCACCACCCCCACCGCCCTCCGTGAACATGGCGAGCAGCCCCAGCCACCAGATAAACCGGTTCCGCCGGACGATCTCCCAGGTGCGGCCGAGCAGAATGGAGTAGTTCATTGCCGGTGAATATAGCCCTCCCTCGGGCCAGAGTCAATACTCGGCGGGGCCGCGTCGAGTCGCGACTGCGCAGCGACTGCGGCGAGACTTGTCCCCCCCAGAAGGACTTCTCCCCTCCCCGTCGAATTGTTTCTCACCATGTACGCCATAGAACTCCTCGTCACTCTCAAAATCCCCGACGTCACGGCCCTCACCGCCGCGAATAGTATCCGACGCCGGCTGGGGTATTCCGAGCGTCTCACCTCCTTGCAGCGGGCCGACTACTACCGCCTGGAGCTGGAGGCCGAGTCGGAGGCGGCTGCGCTCGACCTGGTTCGGGAGCTGGCCCAGCGCACCAACCATTTCGTCAACCCCAACAAGCACGCCTTCACCCTGCGCCCCTTCGACCAGCGCGTCTCCCCGCCCTCACGGGATGGCGACTACGAGGTGGAAGTGCTCACCACCGACGCCGAGAGCGACCGCTCCGCCGACCTGGAGGCCGCCCTGGCCGGCGACCGCCTGGCCCAGGGCCGGGTCCAGGCCGTGCACACCGGGGTCCTCTGGAACCTGCGCCTACGCGCCGACAGCCCCCAGGAGGCGGTGGCGATGGCCCGCGACATCGCCGTCACTCGCGCCCGCGACCAGGGCCTCCTCGCCAACCCCCACTTCCAGGCGGTGCAGATCGGATAGGGGCCGCAGGTCAGGCTTCAGACCTCCCGCCCCGCGTTGACATCGCTCCCCCCTCTGGCTATAATCGTCAAGTGGCGTATTCGCTTTGCGGCGGCGCTGCAAGGCGGCATGCGTTAATATACACTAAGTAGGTGGCCCCTGGGGACTCCGCTCCTTTGGCGGGGCCGATCAGCCCCACTGGGGACCGCCGCCGAGTCATCTGCTTCCCGTGGCGCCCGCGGCCGGCGAAGCCTGCGTTCCAGGCCTGCCCCGCTCGCGCCGACGTTATGTTCAGCCAGTCTCCGCGCTATCTACGGCTGTCGGCCCCGGCGGACCCTCCTGGTTCCGCCGGCGCTGGGCGACAGCCACCGGGCTCCTGACCCGGGCGCGGACTGACTCGGCAGTGGTCCGACGGGCTACAGCAAGGGTTGTAGAACCAAGTTGAAGGCCGAGATAATCTCCGTCGGCACCGAATTGCTACTCGGCGAGATCGACGACACCAACGCCTCCTACATCTCCCGGCGTTTGGCGGCGATTGGCGTTGACGTTTTCTTCCGCCACACCGTCGGGGATAACCTCGACCGACTGGTGCAGACCCTCCGCAGCGGCCGGCGTCGCGCGCAGATCCTCCTCCTCTGCGGCGGCCTGGGCCCCACCCCCGACGATCTGACCCGCGAGGCTCTTGCTGAACTGACCCAGCGCCCCCTCGTCGCTGTGCCCGAGGCGGAGCTGAAGATGCACAACTTCTTCCAGGAGCGGGGCCGCACCCCCACTGCCAGCAACTTTAAGCAGTGCCAGGTCCCCCGCGGCGGGGAATTGCTCGACAACCCGGTCGGCACTGCCCCCGGCGTCTGGCTCCAGCACGAGCGCAACACCTTCATCGCCGTCCCCGGCCCCCCCCCCGAGATGCGTGAAATGATCGACGGGCAGGTCTTGCCCCGCCTGCGCCAGCGCTTGCGCACCGACGGCGCGGGCGTGCTCTGGACCCGCACGCTTCGCCTGGCCGGCGTGGGCGAGTCGCAGGTGGCGGACATGCTAGCCGACCTGCTCGCCGCGCAGCAGGACCCCTCGATCGCCCTGTACGCCTCTCCCGCTGAGGTCCGCATTCGCCTGGCCACCAAGTCGCCCAACGAACTGCTCGCCGCGCAGCTCTTCGCGCCGGTGGAGCAGGAGATTCGCCAGGGGCTGGGCGCGGCGGTCTACGGCGTGGATGATGAGACCATGGAGGTCGCTGTGGGCCGGGCGCTGGTGGCGGCTGGCGCCACCTTGGCGGTGGCCGAGTCCTGCACCGGCGGCCTCATCGCCAGTCGGCTTACTGACATCCCCGGTGCTTCCCGCTATTTCCTGGCCGGGCATGTCACCTACAGCAACGAAGCCAAACAGGACGTTCTGGGAGTCTCTGCCGAGATCCTGCAGAACCACGGTGCGGTTAGCGAGGAGTGCGCCGCAGCGATGGCTCTCGGCGCCCGCGAGCGCAGCGGCGCCGACTACGCGGCCTCCGTCACCGGCATCGCCGGCCCCACCGGGGGCACGCCCGACAAGCCGGTGGGCCTGGTCTACATGGCCCTTGCCGACGCCGCCGGCTGCACTGTCGAGCGCCATCTGTGGCCCAGCAGCCGCGAGCAGTTCAAGCAGCGCGTCTCGCAGATGGCCCTGGACCTCATCCGGCGCCGAATCATCAGTCACTAGTCACTAGCCGTGCGCCTCAGCGCATGCGCCGGCGAATGCTTGTCGCTCCATCAATAGCAGCCTTAGGGAGGGGAAGAATGGCCGACGAACCCGCAGCAGCCCCGGCAGCGGAAGACGAGGTGCGACGTCTCTTCTTCGCCGTGCTCTTGCCCCGGCCTTTACAGGCGGCGGCGGAGGTGGTACAGCGCGCTCTCAAGCGGGCCAACGCCGACCTCAAGTGGGTGGAGCCCGAGAACCTGCACTTTACCCTCAAGTTTCTGGGGGACACGCCCGTCAGCGCCATCCCCCGGCTCAGCGAGGTGGGCCGTCAGCTAGCCGCCCGTACCCCCCGCGCCCGCGTGATGTTGCGCGGATTGGGTGGCTTCCCGCACAATCAATGGCCGCAAGTGGTCTGGGTCGGCTGCGAGAACGGCGGGCTGGCGTTGGCCAAGCTGGGCCACAGTCTGGACACCGCCCTGAACGAAGCCGACCTGGCGCCGCTGGACAAGCGCCCCTTCGAGCCGCACCTGACCCTGGGCCGCGCCCGCAGCAACCGGGGTCTGAAGGGCCTGGTGCTGTCCCTCGCCCAGTACGGCACCGTGGACATCGGCCCCCTGATCCTGTCCAACTTTGCCCTGATGAGCAGTCAGTTGGGCCCCCAGGGCCCGACCTATACCGTAATCGAGGAGTTCCCGCTCTGCCCCCCGGCCGATAAAGCGGGGCCAGCGGCGCCACCAGGATGAGGGGATGAACAAGATCATACTGGCCGACAACCTGGCTGCGTTGCCATCCCTTCCTACAGAATCGGTGGGCCTCATCTACGTAGACCCCCCCTTTAATACCGGGAAGCGCCAGGATCGGACGCGCCTCACGGTGACCCAGGACGAGGAGGGGGACCGCGTCGGCTTCGGCGGACGCCGGTACCGGAGTACCGACCGTGGTACGCTCGGCTTCCACGATTCGTTCGATGACTTCTGCGCGTTCCTTGAGCCAAGCCTGCGCCAAGCGCACCGCATACTTAAGTCCGACGGCTCGTTCTTCCTGCATCTAGACTACCGTGAAGTCCACTACGCCAAGGTGCTGACCGATGCCATCTTCGGACGCGACCACTTCATCAACGAGATCATCTGGGCCTACGATTACGGTGGCCGACCCAAGGACCGCTGGCCCGCCAAGCACGACACCCTCCTTTGGTATGTTCGTGACCCGGACGACTACGTGTTTCACTACGACGAGATTGACCGCATACCCTACATGGCCCCCGGCCTGGTAGGCGCCGAGAAGGCGGAGAGAGGCAAGACCCCCACCGACGTCTGGTGGAACACTATCGTGCCCACCAACTCGAAAGAGCGGAACGGCTATCCCACACAGAAGCCCTTGGGGATTCTCAACCGGATAGTCCGGGTCCACTCGAACCCCGGCGACACCGTGTTGGACTTCTTCGCCGGCAGCGGCACCACCGGGGAGGCCGCCTGGCGGCTGGGACGGAACTTCATACTCATTGACAACAGCGAAGAGGCCGTCCATATCATGGCAGAGCGGCTGCGGGAGGCGGCGCCCCAGCACGAAGGCTTCACGGTAGACCTCTCCCCGATGCCGCAGGAGAGCCCCTTTGAGGAGGCTCTAGCGTGATGCGCGCGCTGCTCCCCGACCCGGACGTGGCCCTGCTGGCGCCGTCGCCGGCAGTTCCGGGGGGTCGAGGACGAAGATCAAGTTCTCGCCGCTCTGGAAGAGTAGTGGATACACGTTCCTGTGGAGGCCCCTTGTCGGAAGCGTACGCGGCATTGCTGAACCTGTCCCCATGCAACGAATGAGCCCTCGCAATCGAAAGCACGAGGAGTAACCCACATGGCCAAAATCGAATCCGGCGACAAGTCTAAGGCCCTGGAGCTGGCGCTCAGCTCCATCCGCAAGCAACATGGTGAGGGGGCGGTGATGAAGCTCGGCGAGGAGCCGGCGCGCCTGCAGGTCTCCGTCATCTCCACCGGTTCCCTATCGCTCGACATCGCCCTAGGCGTCGGCGGCCTCCCCCGCGGCCGCGTCGTTGAGATCTACGGCCAGGAGGGCTCCGGTAAGACCACCCTCGGCCTGCACATCATCGCCGAGTGCCAGAAGGCCAGCGGCACCGCCGCCTTCATCGACGTCGAACATGCCTTCAGCCGCGAGTACGCCGAGGCCCTGGGGATCAACCTCGACGAGCTGCTCGTTTCCCAGCCCGACACCGGCGAGCAGGCCCTGGACATCTGCGATACCCTGGTGCGCAGTGGCGCCGTGGATTGCATCGTCATCGACTCGGTCGCTGCCCTCGTCCCCTCCGCGGAACTCCAGGGCGACATGGGCGACGCTCATGTCGGCCTGCAGGCCCGACTGATGAGCCAGGCCCTGCGCAAGCTGGCCGGCTCTGTGTCCGGCACCAACTCTCTGGTGGTCTTCATTAATCAGATCCGCGAGAAGATCGGCGTTATGTTCGGCAACCCCGAGACCACCCCCGGCGGCCGCGCCCTCAAGTTCTGGGCCTCGGTCCGCTTGGAGGTGCAGCGCCGGGCGGCTATCAAGCAGGGCACCGACATCACCGGCCACCGCCTCCACCTCAAGGTGGTCAAGAACAAGGTCGCTCCGCCCTTCCGTAACACCGAATTCGACCTCATCTACGGCCACGGCTTCTCCCAAGAGGGCTGCATCATCGACGAGGCGGCCAACCTGGAGATCGTGGAGAAAACCGGCAGTTGGTACTCCTACGGCGGCGAGCGTCTCGGCCAGGGCCGGGAGAACGCCATCCAGTTCATCATCGAGAATCCCGACGTGCGCCTCGAGCTAGAGAACAAGGTGCGCGGGGTCACCGGCCTGCCCTTGGTGGAGGCCCCGCCGCCCGCCGTCGAGGAAGCCTTGGACGAGGGGTAGCGCCGGCTTCCCCGCCTGCGTCCCCTTGGGGCCCAGGCTTTCAGCCTGTCCCTTGTCAATCAAACCTGAACAGGGCCCCGTAGGGGCGACCCTACGTGGTCGCCCTCGGCCTCGCGGGGCACCTCGCTTGTCCGGAACCGTCAAGAGAGCCCGGGGGGCCTGCGTCGGAACCCCCTCGCCCGAGCGCAGCGAGGGAGAGGGGGCAGGGGGTGAGGTTCTGCGCCCTGCGCAGACAAGTCGCCATCCCAGAAGCACAACTATCATGCCCGTCCTTGG
>JALGSV010000101.1 GCA_029821755.1 Candidatus Zipacnadum vermilionense
TCGGAATCCAGTCCACGACCTGTGCGCCCAGCAGGGCTGCGGCGCGGGCGTACTCGCCGAACGTCGGCCCGAGCACTAGCACCCGCTCTCCCGGACGGAGAAAAGCCAGGGCCACCAACCAAATCAGTTCAGACGCGCCATTGCCGGCCACGATGCAATCAGGTGCAACGGACAAGTGGGCGGCCAGCGCACGGCGCAAAGCCAGCGTTTCCCGGTCCGGGTAACGGTCCAGGGGAACGGTCCGCAGGGCCTCCCACACCGCGGGCGACGGCCCGTAGGGATTGCTGTTGACGCTAAAGTCCAGCACTTGCTCGGGCTCTAGTCCCCACCGTTCCAGCTCGGCATAGTCTAGAGCGCCGTGATAGGCCAGAGGCGCCGAAAGAACCTCGGGACGGGGAAGCAAGCCTTGACCTCCCTGAACGGTACGTCTCGTCATCGAGATGCTCTCCGTTTCACAATGTGGCCGACGATCGGCAGAACCACCAACAGTCCAGCAATCAGCGCCACGGCGACGCGCATCAACCCCACCGCCCGCCCGACGTCCTCCGACGCGGGTGGCCGTTGCCCGGCTCCCAAGCGGTAGTGCCCCACCTTTTCCAATTCGACGCCCACGCCGCCTGCCATCGCACTCATGGGGTGACCGGCATTCGGGCTGGCCGTCAAGCCGCTGTCCCGCCGCCAGACCCGCCAAGCCCCAAGCGCATCCTCGCCCGTGAGCGCCGCCGCCGCCACAAAGGACGCAGCCGTCAGCCGGGCCGGAAGCAAGTTTGCCAAGTCGTCCAAGCGGGCCGGCGCCTTGCCCAGCCACTCATGGGCCGGGTCCCGGTAGCCCAGCATGGAGTCGGCCGTGTTGACAAATCGATAGGCCAACGCTGCCGGTAGCCCACCGAGAGTGTAGTAGAACAGCGGGGCCACGATCCCATCAGATGTATTCTCCGCCACCGATTCGACCGTGGCAGCGGCCACGTGCGATGCGCTGAGCATTTTCGTGTCCCGGCTGACTAAGTGCCAGGCTACCAGCCGCCGCGCCGCAGGCAGGTCACCAGCTTCTAACGCCATCTGCACCTCGCCAGCGGCGGTTCCCAACCCCCTCAGAGAGAATGTAGTCTTAAGCAGCCCCGCTTCAGCCAGCCACTTCCAGGGAACCGGAAAGCGGGCGACAATCCGCGACAGCAACCAGCCTGCGCTTGCTACAACCAGCGCACCTCCCGTATCCAGAGCAGCCCCGTAGGCAAACTGAGCCAGACGGCCCTGGCGGGGGGCGCGCCGTTTGGCAGCGGCAATCCCGGCCCCCATCCAGGCAACAGGGTGGAAGCGGTTGGGAGGGTCGCCCAGCGTGAGGTCAAGCAACAAAGCCAGGCACAGCGTTTTCCAACGCAGTCCGTTCATCCGAGTGCCTCCCCCAGCGCGTGGCGCACGCTGCGCCCGATGAGCCAACCAACGGGTGTCGCCGGGCCTGCGTAGGCCAGCGGGGCTCCCCGACCCGTGCAGGCCACGACGATGGCGTCAGTCGAGGTTCCCGTTGCCGGATACCCTTCGGGTGTGCGCACATCGCGCTGCAACAGCAGATGAGACTTGGTTTCAGTGGCCGTGATGACCGCGTTGACCATAGCCGCAACCATCAAATCGGCATCTATCAGCAGAATCAAGTTGATGGTGCCAGGGCGAAGCGACACCGGAGGGCTCAGGCCCGGAAAGGTCGGGTTGCTCAACCCTGCGGTGACGACAGCCGCGACAGTCAGACCACCATCTTGCAAGGTCACGGCACGAGCCCGATCGATATACACTGCCGTCATCAGGCCCACAAAAGGCTCCCCAATCGCGCGTTCCCTGGCAAAGGCCAACAAATCATCTGCTGGGTGCGGGTCGTCATAGTTCTTGTCTACGTGGCGGTTCACGATGCAACGCGCGTTCCCAAACCCACCGCCCACGACAGCCGAGGAGAGCGTACGAAGCGGACGTTCGCTGCACAGCACCAGGGCCTCGGAGGTAAGGCTCGCTGTGACGCCAGGAAACTTCAAGTTCACAGCTTTATCCCCGCAGCAAACAAGAGGATGACGACCTCTACCATCTCGCTGATGGCCCCATAGACGTCGCCAGTCAGTCCTGGCAGTCGGGCCAGGACAAAGCGAGCGACGGCCCAGACCGTCGCCCCCGCCAGCGCCATCGCAACCAGGCCCAGCCGCCCCCCGGCCAACCAGGCAACCGCCAGCCCGATGGCCGTCGCCAGCGCGACTTCCTTCCAACTGGCGTGGTCTTTCATCTCCCGGCCCAGCCCCTTGCGGCGAGCGTAGGGAAAGACAACCACCGCCAACGCC
>JALGSV010000102.1 GCA_029821755.1 Candidatus Zipacnadum vermilionense
ATTCTTTCTGCTGGAAATCGGGGGGCACCATACCTGATTCCCCCTATTTTTCTCCGGACTCCGCTGTATTCTTCCGCGGCCGGGCGCGCCAAAGGGTTGATGGGGCCTCGGGGCAGCGACGCGAATCAAGTATGGTGCCCCCGGAATTCCCGGTCCCGGAATTCCGAGGCTAGCCATCGGCATCCTGCTGAACGTACCGCTCGTCCTCGAATTCGTGAGTGCGCTCGCTCCACACAAGGGTTGCAACCCCCTGCCCCTTGTCCTTTTCGGGAAAGACATTAGTGATCTTGCCGTCAGCGATGGTCACCAGGGAGTCTGTCCGGGCCACTAGTACGTAAGTGCTGCGCTGCCATTGCCAGACCCACAGTAAGGAACCGGCCGCGGCATGCGCCCGCTGGACGCACAGAATCTCGGGTCGCCCGTCACCCGTCACATCTCTGACCGAGAAGAAGTTCCGCGTGTATTGCTCTTGTTCGGCAGCAGGCAGAGGGCCGATGACGTTTGGTCTATCCGTCTGGAAGGAGCTCCCCCAGCCACCGCTGTCCCACTGTTCGCGCCAGACGCCGTCGACCTGCTTCAGGACCCGGAGGTGAGCATGGAAGAAGACAGCCCTTGCCAGAGCCCCGAAGCCGGGACCCGGCACGTCATCAAAATCCGGCGGCGCTATGTACCCCACCACGATCTCCTCTTGCCCGTCGCCATCGGTATCACCCCGGGCGGCTGCCTCGTCGTAGGTCTGGGGCTCAAAGCCGGGACCGCCATAGACTCGAGGTACTCGAGCAATCTGGGCGCCCAGGGGTAGGGCACGCATAATCTGCTCCCGAAGTTCGGCGGGCATGGCAAGCGGCGCCGCCACGGAAGCCGGAGGCTTCTGAGGCTGCGGGGCCTGCCCTCCGGCCCGTGAACAGAAGGCGACGGCGACCAGCAGGGAGGCCGAGGCGAGCAGGACCAGGACGTTCAGTGTACGACGGTTCATCACTTCCACCTCCAATAGACGGTCTCCATCCAATCCCCATTATTCCAGTTATGTCCGAGTGCCTCGATTGATCCCTTGGACAGGTCCAATGCCGCATTGGTGATATGGTAGGGAAACGGCTCGTGAGTCTCCCCCGAACGGTTCTTCCCTGCCATGAGCTCCGCCAGTGGCGGCCAACCGCCGTCCTTCCAGTAGTAGTTGTAGTTGACGTGAGGGTTGTCGTACCGGCCTCCTTGTCTGTTGTCGCCAGGGAAGGGGAACCACGGTCCCCCGTCTACAATTATTGGGTCGCTGCTGTTGGCCCCGGTCGGGGTGTTCTTGACGAGGATCCGCATGCCGTGGCTCTCCCAGATAGGTAGGGCGCAGAACTCGCCCTCGTTGGAATGGCGGTCCGGATACCAGTGTGTAGCTGTCACCCGCGCCCAGATGTGCTCCTTGGCAGCCGACCAATAGGCAAGGGGGGTGAAGGGGTCCCAAGCATCGCGGGCGGCGAACTTGAAGGGGAGCATCGTGTAGTTGGTGACCTCAATGTCACGGTAGGTCATGTCCTGCCCGATGACGGGCAGACCGGGAAAGGTCAGCAGTTGACCTGTACTCGGGTTGACCCCGGAGTGGTGGTTGTAGAAGGGGGTTGTGTACTCCTGGCCGTAGTCGTCCCAGGCGTACTCGGTTGCAGCGCGGACGGAGTACGTACGCCCCTGGGCTAAGCCGAGGATAATGGTACCGGCCCAACCGGCTGGTCTGACATAGACCCTCAGAGTGAAGGGGTCGCCCAGAATCACGTCGTCAGGGCCCACAATAATGACCTTCCGCAGGCCGAAGGCCAGAGACTGACCCCAGGAGTCCAAGTCCCAGACGAGTCCCGTGTCCTCCAAGCGGGCGCCGGCGCCCTCACCCTGTGCTCTGTGCTCCCCCTCCTCGGGCATGTACACGTTCTCGTCGGTGAAGACGAACTCCGCGTACCCTTCCGCAGTGCCGAGCGAATAGGTCGTCTCCGCCTCGCCGTTCTCGTCAGTTTCCACCGACGTGTCGGACAGCGTCCCGTAGGTCTCGCTGTCTGTGCCTGCGTAGTCAGGTTCGCAACTGTAGAGTATCTCGTCCTGTTGCTCGGGGGTCAGCTCATCGAAGTCCAGTTCGTAAACCGCCTGAGCAGCCGCATCCAGCGTGTCGTACGTCCAGAAGCGGAAGCTGATGTCGAGCGTGTGCCCGGCGACCGGGAGGTACCCATACCACAGGGCGGTCCTGACTAACACCTCCCCGCTCTCCGGCCAGCTTGTGACTGGCGTCTCCGGATTCGCCGCGTCCCAGAAG
>JALGSV010000063.1 GCA_029821755.1 Candidatus Zipacnadum vermilionense
CACCCCCTCCGGCTGCGGTAGCCTCCAGCGCCGACAGGAAGCCGTAGTCGGTGCCGAAGTCCCCGCTCACCTTGATGATGGTGCCGTCGCCCAGCGTCGAGAAGGTCGGCGCGGGCCAGTCCCGCTTGCGAGGGTAGAAGGCGACGAAGTAGGCGCCGTCGCCGGGCATCTGCAGGTGCAGCAGGTCCTGGTACTCCGGCTCCTTCATCTTGTTAGCCCAGTTAAACATGTCCGTACCCCAGCGCAGCGTGTAGCGAGGCGTATCCGTCGGGGAGGCGAGGTAGTACTCGACATCCACCCCCAACTGCCCGATGGCGGTGAACCGGTCGCCCTTCAGCTCCCGCGCCGGACGGATAGCGTACCCCGGCTTATCCGCCAGGAAGGCGGTCAAGTCCTTCACCTCGTCGGGGGTGCCGATCTTCTCGGACAGCGTCCACATCTGCCACATCGTCGGTTGACCGCCCTTGATGCTGTCCCGGATCAACAGGTACGCGGTCTTCGCCGGGTCATCGTCCTTCAGGAACAGCGTCTGGCGCCGCCAGTCGACGGGCGGCTTGCCCGGGACAGGTACCGGCGGCCATTCCGGCAGGTCGGTTAACCACGATAGTTTGATGCGGACGGGAGCATGCAGGGCCACATCCACGGCCGTGTAATCCTGGCGGGGCAGCGTCGAAAAGGTGCTAACATTCGACCGCCCCGCGTGCTCTCCGAAGCGCGCCGGCGTCCCCTCCCCCCAGTTCCACATGCCCCCGGTTTGGGTCCCGAAGCCTGCACGAGCCGTCCGCTCCGCCGGCGTGCCTACGCCGTGAGCCAGGGTAACGTGGCACGTCAGCAGCTCGTCCTGCCACTGGTAGTCACCCGCCCAGGAGCCGGCTACCGGCGTGCCATAGGCAAAGATCGCGGGGAAGGCGCCGGTGTGGGCCGGATAGAAGGTATGCGAATGGTCTCCGGAATACAGCATCACCTGGTGTTCGTCCGGCGTGTCCAAACCATGCCGCAGCACCGCTCCGACTTCCGGGAACACCTCGGAGGTCCAGGCAGGGGCCTGAGCCGGTAGGCCCTTGTCGCAGTACACGTACTCGAAGCCACCCAGCTTGCTCCCCGAGGACCAGCAGTCTTTGCCGGACTCTAGCCAGGCCCACTGCAGGACAGAGGAGTAATCTGGATCGCTTTCCCTGGTGGCCTGGGCCATGATGCCGCTCAGCGCCCAGTTCTGGTCCGCCGACCACGAGTCCCGCCCCATCGAGGGTATGTACCGCCGGTTCCGGATCCGGGCTTCATCTTCACGGAGGTGACCGCGGGGGCGGGGATCCTCCGGGGTAAGCATCTTCGCCTGATAGAGCATCAGCCGTTTCATGCGCGGATCGTTCACCCAGTCATGGAAACCGGCGTTGGTGGAGGCGACCGCGAAGGCCAGAATCGACGAGATGCTGGTCATCCCGTGGTGCCCCAGGGCTTCCGGCCATTCTCCCGCCGGCCCCACCATGTTGCCCATGAACTGCTCCATGATCCGGTCCGCGCTGCTGTGCCACGTCTTAGCCATCGGGTGCTCGGGAATGGTGCAGGCGACCAGGCCCAGGCCCAGCACGAAGTTCACCGTCATGTTGGAGTTCCCCGAACAGTAGCCGCGTCCGGCCGACCAGGTAGCAGGATCGGCCACGCCATAGGCGAGGTAGGCCATCTGGGCGCGCAGGAGCGGGCGCTCGGCGTCGGGGACCACCGGGCTGTCAATGAGCGCATCGTAGAAGCTGCTGACCTGGCCGCAGGCCCCCATCAGACTACTGGGCGCAGAACCCACGGCGACGCGCAGACGCGCCAGCAACTGGGTCTTCTCGACGACCTCAGGGGTGGGGCTCAGCAGGTAGGCGCCCAGGGCGGCGAGGTGACTCGTGTTCATGTAGGGGACGACCGTATCGGCGGAACAGGCGCCGTTGAGGAGCAAGTCCTGGAGGATCGCGGGGTCCGCCGGGCGCTGCTGGGTCGTCTCCAGTTCCGCCTTGGTCAACCACACGCGGGGATGGCGTCCCGCATCACCGGGCCAGTCCAGAACCATGTCTTTCACTTCGTCCAGCCGATGCCCCACCGTGGGACGCGACTCGGGGGTGGGGCCCGCGCCCATCTCCTGCCAGTCCGGCACCGAGAGACAATCGCTCACCATCCACTTGCGGAGGCCTTGCGCAGCGTTCACTTGCAGGGCAACCACTCCGGACGGCTCCCGCAGCAGCAGCATCATCTTCTGATTCCAGCCTACCCAGATATTCTTGGCGGGATCGGGATCTTGCCGCGGCGCAAAGATATCCTCGATCTCCCTGGGCTCCACCCAGACCCCGGCATCCAGGCTATGGATCTGCAACTCCCGCGTGGTGTCTTCCAGCTTCAGCCGGATCGTGCGCTGGGTGAAGGTGCCGAACCAGTCCTCCCAAGGAGTGAGTCGCGTGACCAGGCCGGCCGGCTTGCCCGTCGGGGCGGTGTAGTCTTTTAGAGGAATCTCCGCCCACTCGGCGGCGTAGCCCGTGGTGAATCCCTTCGTGAACTGAGGACGGTCCAGTCGGCCCTCATCCTGCACCTGGAAGATGAACGGTGGCAGGCCGCGGCTGAGCACCAGGCGGAAACCGTCCTGGGATTGGTCCTGCTGCACTTGGGTCTCGCAGCGAATCGTGTTGTCGCCGGCCGCGATCCGCAGGGCCAGATCCATGGTGTTGTCGTTCTCGTAGGTGTAACGGAGGGCGACTCGCGCGAAAACCGGCCCCCGGTCCGTCAGCGTGGCCGAATAGCCCGCCAACTTTCCCGGCCCGTACATCTCGCTGCCGCCGAACCAGGTGCCGTCCGCTAGTCGCATCTCCACCACCGGACCGGGTACCTCAGCGGCCGCCACCGGCTGGGGGTACGTCTCCTCCCCCAGCAACAGCCGCGCCCCGAACTGTCCGCTGGTGATTACCACCTGGTTCCGGCCGCGGAGCACCCGCAGGTCCGTGTCCGGCTGCGGGGAGCTTGCCGGCTTGTTCCCATAGCGCACCGTATAGGTGTCAGTAGCCAGCGGCGCCAGGTCGGCGATGAAGGACAGCTTCGCCGACTTGACCGATTGGGTGCCCGGCCAGAACTCCACGTCGGACAGTTGCACCGGTGCCGGCTGCCCCTGCGGGCCGCTCAGGGTTACCGAGGTCGCGTGGCAGGCACCCTGCGGGGCCGAGAAGGGGTAGGTCAGGAGTTCATTGGTCCACTGTTGGTCGAGGTAATCGCGCAGCACAATCTGCTGCTCTCCCGCCTCCGCGGCGGCGAGAGCGACCAGCGACAGTAGGAAGAGGAGTAGTAGAGAGGCGAGGAGCTTTGAGGACATGGGGCACCTCCTGAGGATGGATAGGCAGCGAGCCCATTCGCCGACGGTCCTGTGACGACCTTCTGCGCTCGCCTCGCACCGGCCCAAGCCCGGGATCATGTTCCGTTCGCCGCACAATGCCCGTCCAGGTCGCCCCCGCGCCTAGCTCATGGGTCACGTCGCCTACCGAGTGCCGTCCAGGGCGCCGGCGCGTCGCCTGCGCCTGTGGACACTCCTCAGCCATTTTGCCTCCACCACCGTGGGCCGAGGCGAGCACCTCCCTGGCGCATCTTACACTCCGTGGCTCCAGGGCGCACAACTGTCCTAGTTTATGCCTGTTATCTGTTTCAGCTACTATACGCAGACGTCTAACATATCTGTTGAGATATCTATAATGATGCCGGCGCGGGATCGCTTCGCGCCGCGCACGCTGAGAGCCTCGTACAACCGTGTCTCTGATTGCCCGGGCGCCGCTGTTGGCGCCGCGGGAGCCAACAGTACGGTATACGCCGACCACAACACGGTGACAGGGGGGGGGCCTCTTGGTCTCCGATGGGGCATCTGGATATGCATTCGCCAACTCGATCTCGGTAACGGACGTGGGCCTTCGGCGGCGCAGAACGGCGCCTCTCTGGTCGCGGACTCGAACGAGATCACCGCCGGGTGGTGCGGCATCTATGCTTGGAGCCCTGGCACAGTGTTGACAGCGACCAACAACATCGTCACCGGCTCAGGGGGGCCAGGACTGTACGCCGGTGAGCAGGCGACGATGGTCGCGGTGGGCAACGAGATCAGTCACAATTGGCGGGGGCCGCGGTCTATATGGAGGGCACCCGGATGACCCTCTCCCGGAACTCCATCTTCGACAACGGCTCCTTGGGCATTGACCTCGGCCCCGATGGTGTGACCATGAACGGTTCGCGGACCCCGCCAGGGCCGAACAACTGGATGCAAATGCCGGTGGTGACAGACTGGAGCGACGACGGCACGCAGACCACGCACCACGCCACTGCTCCCCCGAACTCCACTGTGGCGCTCTTCACCGCGATGCCGAACCCCTCCGGCTACGGAGAGGGCAAGACTTACCTGAGTACCGTGACGGCCGGCGCCATCCGCTAACTAGGCGACCAGTGGACGTTGGAGTTCTTCGAGCCGGGTGACGCGACGGTGAACGGGAAGACCCTCAAGGCCGACCAGCCGCAGGAAGTCGCGTTGTAGAAACAATACGCGCCAACGCCAGTTGGGGAGTGCGGAGGTGGGAACCCGCGGCGCCCAGGGGGGCAGAATGGGCGTCGCCGTGAGAAGTAGGCTGAACCAGTGACTCCCACGGCAACACCGAAGCGGAAGAGAACAGTGGTCGTGATCGCTCCCCAAGTTCAGCGGTCGGCATGGCCCGCAATGCACGCACCTGCCTCGACGCATCCGCCGCTGCTCGGCCAGTTGCGACACCCGCCCGAAGGGCACCAGCCGACGGGATCGGCGGCAGGTGAGGAGGGCCACAATAGGGAACGGCACTTTGGACGAACCCATAGGTATGGTCGGCAGATATGGAGGCGTATCTGATGTCTGACTCTCGACAGTTCAGTTCACTGGCGAACGACGAGAAGGATCGAGTGCGCGCCAGGCTGCACAGGCGACAGGGCGACGTCTGTTTTCTGTGCGAGAGGGCCATTGTCTTGGCCGCAGACGAAGTAGAGGGCGACCATATCGACCCTCTCGCTCAGAGCGGCTTGGACGATGACGCGAACTGGGCGCTAATGCACGCTCACTGCAATGAGTCAAAGGGGGCTAAGGACCTGCAGCTTGCGCGGGTGATGGCTCGCTTCAGGAACCTGTCCGACGAACATGAAGGCCAGCTCTACGCCCAGCAAGTGCTGGAATCCGTCGGGGGAGCCAGCAGGACCGCATTTGTCGACGTTCAGGACCGGCAGATCAAGCTGCGCTATGACGTTGGCGCGGGCCCGGTGGAGAGTACGTTCGATATCATGGGCGACCCCGGCGGAGCGCCATTCGACTCCTTCTTTGGCCTCCTGCCCGTGGAAGTGCTGTACCACGACGCGGAACTGAACCCACGCAAGATACTCAGTATTGACGGGTTGCTTCAGGAGTTCTACCGGCGGAATCCCCAGCTTCATGTGGCTCTCGGACGCATAAGTGCCGAGCCGGGGGATGTCGCCAAAGTGCTGGTATTCGACGGTCAGCACAAGATGGCTGCCCAGATCATGTTGGGGCGACGAGAGATTCCCCTGCGGGTCTTCATTGACCCCGATACGGAGCGGCTGAAAGCTGTCAACCGACGCGCTCACAAAGAACTTCGGCAAGTCGAGTTCTTCAGGGCGGTGATAGACACTCTCGGCGACGACGTGTGGGGCAAGGAGTTTGCCCGGTACCTCGAAGATGGCCAGCATCCGCAGAAATCTGAGTCGGCTTTTGTCGAGTCCCTGCCGGCTGACAGGCGGAGCGAGATGAAGAGGATGCTCAAAGAGCACCTAAGGGCCAGAGTCGCGAACAACCAGGAACCGCCCAATCGCTTCTTCGACTTCGTGGAGAAGGACACCAGCAGGGCAACCGACAAACCTGTAGCATACTACTCGGTGCAGCAGGCTATGTTCAAGCTTTACCTCGACTATCATCCTAATACGCAGCCCCTTTCGCTCGAAGACGAAGAGCAAGGGGATGCTCGTCAGATCGAGAGGCTGAATCTCACACACTTCATGAATATGCTTGCCGAAGAGCTCCTGGAGGGCTGCTATGACCCAGGCACAGGCATTCGCCGGCTAGAGGAACGCGTTAGGGGAGGTGAGCCGATACCCGTGGACCACCTGAGGTCTGCCAGGATGTTCCGGAAGAGCCTTTTCCAGGCGTGGTCAGAGGTCCTTTACGAAGCGATTGCTTTCTTCCTTAGGGCAAGAGGGCTGATTGACGCGAGCATGGAGCAGACTCACCGCGTGTTCTGGGCTAAGATAGGTGACGAAGAGTGGCGAACCATACGAAGCATGGTTAGCCTGGTCCGAGACCACCAATTGTGGCTTCAGCGGCAGGAACAGCACACCCGATGGTTCGGCGAGACGAACGTTGCGTTCTTCCAGGAATGGTTTAGGAACGGGATTGTCGAGGGAGAGAGAATCGACGGCACCCCGCTAGATGCGGCTTACTTGCAGAGAGCAGTGGGGGCAACGTCAGTTGGCCCCTGAACCGGCGAACTCCTCCGCGTGCGTGCCTGTTCCCGAGCACTCATCGCGGGACAGCCAGTTGCGGAAGTCGTCCACTAGGGCGAGCCAAAACCGCTTGAAATAACGGGTTCTTAGCCATTCGCGGTGTCGTGCGCGCCCCGGTGATCGCGCCTGGAGCCGGGCCGCGGTATCCTCCTTTGCCGAACGGGCCCCACGCGTCCCCACCCGCCTCACTTACCCGAAAGCGCCGCTCGCCCCCTCCGGCCAACTTCAGACTCAGGGGGAGCGACTGGGTGGGCTACGCCCGTCAGCGTTGCCACCGGCCTGAACGTGGTGGCGACGGCGTCGGTCGGGGAGGACGTCTCTTCATGTCTACCCCGACCTTTCTGCCTCCACCACGAATATCGCGGATTTGCCCGCAGATTCGGCAGGCGGTGGACTACGCGCCGCTTCCCCACTCCGCTCGCGACGAGGAGCATCTCCCACTGCACTCTCAGGCCGGCGTTGTCTTCCGCCTGGTAACGGCGCAACAGCGGACACACTTGGCGTACACGGCATCCGAGCAAGGCCGCCGCCTGGCGCTGGGTGAGCTGTCCTTGATGCAGTTGTTCGGTCACTTTGAGGCGGTCGCCGTCGTGCTGGGTCATGGTCACAGTCATCCGGTAGTATCGTCCGACCTCCCAGCATACCCCCACCGGACATTCCCACTTTGCACAACCCGAACACTATCACATTGCACCGACACCGATTGCACCTTTTTGCCTGGATAGCCACTGAGTGATATGGCATCATTGATCCAAACCATGCGGAGTGCGCGGGGTATTCCGGGAGATGATTCCCCATGTCTGACCTCGATTTGCGCTCGATTCGTGAACATCTTGGCCTGACCCAGTCCGCCTTCGCCGCCCTCTTGGGGTTCGCCACCCGTACCATCCAGAGTTGTGAACAGGGATGGCGGAGTCCTAGCCCTGCTCTAGAGAAGAGGGCTCTCCTGCTGTACATAGCCAGGCAGCAAGGCCGGGCCTTCGGCGAGCTGGCTTGCTGGGATGTCATCAAGTGTCCGCCGACTAACCGCGATCAGTGCATCGCCTACACCACGGGGCAGGGACACCTGTGCTGGTACCTGACGGGGAACCTGTCCTGCGTCCAGAAACCGCTCCAGAACTGGGAAGAGAAGAGGCGCATATGCCTCCGTTGCGCGTTTTTCAAGAAGCTGCTGGGAGGCTCCGCCTCCGTGCCGGGCGAGGGGGACAGCTCTGCGATGGCCGAGTCGGAAGACCTGTGTGCCTTGCCCTAGGCGCCGCACCTGCCCTGTAGCGGTGGCGAATTCCTCCGGCGGCTACCCCGCTTCTCCCTTCTGCACTAGGAATACCACCGCATCACAGGTCGCGGAAGTCGCTGACTGTGGGGAGGTGGATGTTGGGCGTGTCGTGCCATTCGTAGGGCAGGCGCCGGGCCTTGAGCATTCGGCCAAGCAACCCTAGTTGTAGCCGCGCCGACCAGTGCCCGAAGTTGGGCAAGGCGATGATGCATTGCTGGCCGACCCGTGCCCTCGCGCGAAGCAGGAAAAGCGGCCGGTGCAGGACCTGCCGGCTGTTGGTCAGCAGGACGTAGTCCACTGACTTGTTCTCCAGGTCGCTGAGGCCTTGGTCCAGGTCGCCGTGGTGGACGTTGGTCAGCCCCTTGGCCACGCAGGCCTGAATGCACTCTTCGGACAGCTCGATCCTCTCCGTGTGCACATGCTTCTCACCAACCAGGGTCAGCAGCAGGTCGCCCTCGCCGCAGCCGAGGTCGAGGACACGGCTGCGAGAAAGCCGAAGATCAACACCTGCTCACCCAACTCCGACGGCTCCCCCAGCAGCAAGCGCAAGACCGCGCCCACCGCGATCGAGGCGAAGGCGGCGGCCAGGGCGTCGGCGGGGTGCTGCCGGTGAGGGCTTGCCTTGAGGTCGCCGAGGGGCAGCATCGTCCACACCAGCGCCGTCGCACCGAGGATTTCGCTGTGGATCAGTGGAGTGCCGTGCGCCTGGCAAGGATCCGCCGCTGCGCGGGAGGCCTGCCGGTCGCCACCGGCGTCGAGCACGACCTGGTAGCCCGGACAACACGGTAGAAGCATGGGGCTCGGTCAGCGCGCCCAGGAAGAGCCGCAGCTGGCAGTCCGGTCTAGCCAGACCAGAGGCGTTTTGCCAATCAGGGCTGTTGCGTCACTTGCGATGTTCAGCGGTTTTCCTCCCAGTAGACAACCCGCAGTCGGTTTGTCTAGTACGTTGACCTACTTATGAGCACACACGGTTGGGTTTGTAAACGAGTTCCGTAGACTTTTCCCCGGGACGGCGACGAGGCAGTGGGCCTTCCCAGCAACGGCTTGTTTCTCGCTGTTGGCGAGCGCGTACCCGCTTGACATCCGCACGGTACTGTGCTATCAAGTTGAGCGGAACAGTAAACAAACGAGGTGGTCACCATGCCCGTTTCGCGCAAATGCCAGTACGCCGTTCGGGCCGTATTCGAGCTGGCGAAGCGATACGGCGAAGGTCCGGTTAAAATCCAGCAGCTCGCTACAGCCCAGGCTATTCCGCTGCAGTTCCTCGAGGGAATCCTCAGCGAGTTGAAGCAGGCGGGGTTCCTGGCCTCACTGCGCGGGAGAAAGGGTGGGTACAGCCTCAATCGCCTCCCGAGCGAGGTCACCTTTGGCGAGGTGGTGAGGTTCGTCGAGGGGCCGCTAAGTGCGGTGGACTGCGTCACCGAGAGCACTGCTCCGACCTGTCCCCTGGCCGCGGCCTGTGTCTTTCTGCCCGTCTGGCAGGAGGCTGAGGCAGCCGTGTCCCGTGTGTACAACGGAATCACCTACCAGGATTTGCTTGATCGAGCGGAACGGAGGCGTGCGGCCGGGGCGCTGGAGTATGTCATCTGATCGCGGAAGTAGCCGGGGCACGGATCCTCCTGCGGTCTCCACTGCTGCCCTGAGGACTCCTCGCCTGAGGCTGCCAGCCTCACCACAGTCCCGGACAGCTCCTTGGTAACCGTTTGCGTCGCGATCGGTGCGCCTGTTGCTGCCTCGGCCTCAAGGCACCGGCACCTGGTCGTTGACTCACCCCCGAAGTGGCCCGCGTCGTCGGTGCCCCCGCCCACCCCGCGAACTCCTCCGGCTCTCTGAGCCTTCCGGGCCTCACTAGGCCCGGACGAACCTCGTCGCCCTGCGTGCCCGAGGCCGGCTTTCCCTTCCCAAGCGTCTTGTAAGGACCTACTAGCAATACGCCGTTGCCGAGCACAATTGTGCTAAGCCGGGCAGCATCCGAACTGCCCGCTGGCCAGGCGTACCGGAGGCGGGGCCTGTCGCACCCCTGTAATCTGCTGCTAAGCCAGGTGCGGAAGTCGTCCATTAGGGGAAGCCCTGTCCCTCTTACCTACCGATTCCATCTACATCGGACTTCGCCTGTCTCCACGACTCCTCCACGCTCCGCGGTGTCTTCCGCCTCCAGACCCCTTTGACCACCGTTTGTGTCAGTGCCAACGCCAGGGCTGGTGCGTTGGTCGAGGGCCAGAAGTACCGGAGGAAGCGGCCCTTTGTTCCCCCTCATCAAGGTTTGGGCACTCGTACCCCTTCTGAGGAGGTCTAGCTCGGGAGGCCGAGGAAGTCACCCCGAGGAGACGCGTCTTCCCTCCTCCCTGGTTCTGACTTTCCGGGAACTTGAGGCCGGCGGGACGCTCAGGCTGATCCGGCTGGCTGCCCGGGGGACTGCCCCGGGGGCGCGCCCTCCGCAGAGAAGGCGTCTCTGGTCTTCGCGCACAACACCGATACCAGATAGGTGGTTGCTCCACCCAGGAAGAGAGAGCGCCCACTTAGCACGGGTGATTCCGGCTCACTCCGGGACGGAGTGTCGTGGTCATCCGTATGACGACGCCTCTACGAGAGGAACTGTTGGCTATGTCCCGAGCGCCTGCCGTCGCCTTTCTACTCGTGCTCTGCGCCCTGCCCGCCATGGCCTGGGAACAAGTCTTCACCTTGCGCGATGTGGTCGGGCATGAGTGGCGTGACGAGTTGGTACACTGGGATATCGCGCCGCCCGCCGGAGCTTGCTGGCCAGGAGGGGTGCGGCTGCGGAATGAGGCGGGGCGGATGGCGCCGGTGCAGTTGGCGGAGGTGAGCCTGCACCCAGACGGCAGCGTAGCGCAGGCGCAGGTGTGGTGCCTCGCGTCTCTGCCGGCCAACAGCACACTGCGGTACACGCTCACTGGCGGAGCCCAGGGCAACCAGGCGCTGCGCTATCGGACCGACCTGACCACCACGCGCGAGGAGGGGACGGCGGTGCTGGGCACCGCGCAGGTGGCCGTACGGGTACTGCTGGGACAGCGCACTTTCCCCACGCCGGTGGCAGCCGACGAGGTGCCGGCCCCGCTGCAGGCCGTCCGCCTGCGCGGCGGCGCCTGGACTGGCCGAGGCTGGTTTGAGACTGGTCACCGTTGCACGGGATACACGGCCGAGCTGACCGCCGAGGGCTCCGTCTTCGCCACGGCCGACATTCGCTACGACTTTGCGACTCCCGCCGGCTGGGCGCGTCCGGAGGCGCCTTTCTACGAGATGACCGTGCGCGTAGCCGTGGGGCAAGAGATAGCCTACGTCACGGAGTCCTACAATCTCGGCGATCCCGCCGTCTACCAGGTCCCGAAGTTCCGGGACGAGAGGCAGGAGATGCTGTGGGACTGGTGGTCGTGGCGCCCCCACGAGGCACCGGATAACTTCTGTCTGAGCCTCTACGGTCCCTTCCAACCCACCCACGCCCGCACCGTATCGCACACCGTCTCTACCCCGGACAAGGGCAAGAGCCTGCATTTCTACGGGGAGAATGAATACCCTTTACAGTTCGCCGCGGACCGCTTCGAATTCGCGCTCAACCCCTGGGGACGAGGCGAACCGGACCAGTCGATGTACTACATCGCCTACCGGGCGGAGGATCCCGCTTCCGACATCATCGCGATCCTGCCGAGCATGACCAGCCGTTGGCGCAACCCGGACATGCTCCCCCACGAGCCGACCTTCATCCGGCAGCACACCGACACCAACGACCTGCGGGTCTATACCTCCGCGAAGCCGGACCTGTATATGCGCGCGCCCCTCAGCCTGGGGCGCCG
>JALGSV010000030.1 GCA_029821755.1 Candidatus Zipacnadum vermilionense
CAGACCCAGGGCGGCGCTCGCCGCGGTGATCAGCTCGGTCTGCAACTCCGGCGCATCCAGGAGCGCGCGGGGTAGCGATATGTCCGCAACCTGTATCTCCCCGCAGTACTCTCGCCCCGGGTAGCAGTACATCCCCATCTTGGCCAGGCCGAAGGTCACGGTCAGGTCGGCCCGGACGGCTACGCCCATGATCGCGCCGGTCTCCGAGTTGACCCCGGAGGGGAGGTCCACGGCTAGCACCGGCGCCGCGGCCGCATTGATGGCTGCGATCGCCGCCGCGATCCCCCCGCGCACCGGGCCGGTCAAGCCCGTCCCCAGCATGGCGTCTACTACCAGCCCCGCCTCGCGCAGCAGTCGCCGCAGGGCCGCCGGGGAGGGCGTCTCCACCAACAGCACGCCGAAGCTGCGGGCCAGGCGGTAGTTCTGCGCCGCGTTGCCCTTAAGCTTGGCCCCCGGCGCGAGCAGGCAGGCTCGGACCGGCACACCTCGGTTGTGCAGGTGCCGCGCGACCACCAGGCCGTCGCCGCCGTTGTTACCCGGCCCGCACAGCACCACCACCGGCCCACCCGGAGCCAGGCGCTCGGCCGCCCGCGCCGCCGCCGCCCCAGCGTTCTCCATCAGCACCTCGCCGGCGATGCCGAATTCCTCGGTAGACCGCTGGTCAATCTCCCGCATCTCCGCCGCCGTTGTTAGTTTCATCATGCGCCCTCCGCTTTCGCAAGCAGGAAAATCTCGGCTACTCAGCCAATATAGATACATTCCCCGCCGTGCGCGGGAGTTCCTTGCGTGGTGTCGACGTTTGGCGGTCGCGCGTTCGCCAACCCGAACCCGCCGCGCCCGGCAAGCGTCTCTAGGGTAGTGGTGTTCCCCGCTTCGTACCTGCCACTTACCACTCTTATGCAGGGAGGGATGACAGATGCTCCTGATCGACGCGTTACAGGAAGAGGCCGCACAGGTTCAGGCCCCCGAGGCCTCGGGAGTGAGCCTGGCCTGGCTGCTGGACGAGCGCCGGGGCGCCCCGCACTTCGCCATGCGGCGCTTCACGGTGGCCCCGGGGGGCTACACGCCACTGCACCGCCACGAGTGGGAGCATGAGGTCTACATCCTCAGTGGCAAGGGCGTGCTGGTCACCGAGGAGGGAGACCACCCCCTCGAGGCCGAAAGCGCCGTCCTGGTCGCCCCTGGCGAGAAGCACCAGTTCCGCTGCAGCGGCGAGGAGCCGCTGGTGTTCCTCTGCCTGGTCCCTAACGGACCCGCGACGGAGAGGGGCTGAGAGAGCCTCACCCGCGGTCCCCTCTCCCTCACAGGAGAGGGGGTTCAGAGGGACGCACCCGCGCGCCCTCCCAACTGATACTGTCAACTGTCCACCGAGACTGTCGACTGACGACTGGCAACTGACACCATGCGTATCATAGATTCCCACACCCACATCTTCCCGGACCACGTAGCGGAGCACGCCCTGGGGGCCCTCGTGGAGGCGTACCAGGCCGCGCCACGGGGACCGGCCACCGTGAGCGGGGCACTGGCGGCGATGGACGAGGCGGGGGTGGAGAAGGCCGTCGTCTGCCCGGTAGCCACCCGTCCCGAGCAGGTAGTCTCGATCAACCGCTGGGTAACCAGCCTCGACCGCGAGCGCTTCCTCCCCTTCGGGGCAATGCACCCGGACTTCGCCGACCCGGAGGAGGAGCTGGCCTTCCTGCGCGACCAGGACGTGCGGGGCATTAAGCTCCAGCCGCACTTCCAAGGCTACACCGTCGAGTCCCCGGCGCTGCTGCGCATGTTCGAGCGGCTGGGGGATTTCGTGGCGCTGATACACGGCGGCCAGGAAATCAAACCCATCCCCTTCGTGCCGACCACCCCGGAGCGCCTCCGCGCCCTGCACGACCGCTTCCCGAACCAGCGCATGGTGATCGCCCATCTGGGGGGATACCAGATGTGGGAGGGGGTGGAGGAGCACCTGCTGGGGCAGGACGTATACTTCGACCTGTCCTTCACCTTCGACCGCCTGGACGACGCCACCATTGCCCGTCTGGTCGCCGCCCACGGCCCCGAGCGCATTCTCTTCGGCTCCGACTACCCCTGGATGACCCCCGCCGCGGCGCGCGCGGGAGTGGAGAGGATGGGGTGGTCAGAGGAGGAGAAGAGGGGGATACTGGCAGGGAATGCGGAGAGGCTGTTGGGAATCAATGGCGGGTCACGGGAGGGCGCGCACACTCCTTTCTAGCAACCGCAAAGTCATCGCTTCCGCAGTACACCTGTCGCGTACTGCTGAGGACTTGCATGCGGTTGTAGAAGTCAACAAGCTCCTGGTCCAACGGCACCGTACAGAACTCCGCATGCTGAATAACGGCGAAATATCGGGGGTCAAACATGGCCAGGAGCACATGCGAACTCAGGGCGACCGCCACGTGGACCCCACGGGAGGCAAAGCCGACACGAGCGTGGGGCGGCTCAGGGGGCGGAATGAGGGACACCGGCGCGTCAGACGAGTACAGTAGGGACTCCGCTTCCGTGGTCCAGAATACCCAGATGTAGCCACGGAGAAGGCCCGCGAGTTCGACCGCATTCTCGTTGAAGATCCCCCTCACGTGGATGGCCGCCTCGCCTCCGGCACCCAGCTCCACCCGGAAGGCAGCCGGGTCGACACCGGGCATCTCGGTGGCGACAAGCAAGTCCATGATTCGTTCGGAGACCTTTCTCTGAAAGGCCACATGGGCGTTGCGCTGCTTGGGAACCCGCAAGTACTGGAGGGCGAGGTATTCTGACAGGGGGCCCCGGAGTTCTTCGCTGATCTGTCCCCCATTCAGCGCAGTCTCAACGGCATCGTCGATGAGAGGGGAGACTGCGTTCTCTGCGGTACAGAACGCTTCTTCGGCAGCGTCGCTCGCAGTCGGGCCGCCTTCCGTCAGCTCTGGGTACAGTCGATAGTAGTTTAGGTGCTGTGCGACGTCTTTCACGTTGTTCGGGAAGCATTGCTGGTTGAGTTTGTCGAAAACCCACAACTTCTTGCCGTCTCGGGTGAAACGCCTGAGGTGCGATTGCGGGACGTAGTGGTGATCCTGTGCCTTTAGCATTTGCGTGTACCTTGATAGCCCCCGCGTTGGCGGCACGTGACCGTGCGCGGCACCGGGTGGACCACTCATCCTCCCTATCGGGCCAACCCCGCCGAGGTCAACTCGTCCTCGCTCTGGAGATCGCGGGGGTCGGTGTCGGAGTTCAGGAACGTCTGGGCGCGCACTCGTCCGACCGCAGGCGCAAACCACGAGTGGGTGTAGTCACGCCCATGGGTGCCGTCGTACTCGCGCACGTGTAAGCAGTCAACGTAGGAACCCGCGCCCACCGTCACCGAGTCGGTGGTGGAGACCAAGTCCCAGTAGTGGTCCGCGTGGTCGGGATCCACCCAGCGCGTCCCGGCGGCCAGCGGCCCCTGCAGAAGGTACCTGTAGTGCGGCACATACCGGCTGCCCTGGAGGACGTAGTAAAGCTCCCGCAGGCCACGCTCGTCCTGGCGCAGGAATTTCGGGTTCAGCAGCAACTTGTAGGATATGGTCAGCTGCTCCACCTCCAGTACCCACCAGACCATCCCCTCCCGGACCGTCTGCTCCTGCGCCGTGACTCTAATCTCTGCACCAAAGGCGCCGGCCCGTTTGTAGTAGACCCATTGGTTGCCAGCTACGAGTGGCCAGTAGGTCGCGGTCGGGGCGCCAGCGATCACCGTGACCTGGAGGGGCTCGGTCGCGAGGGAGCCGTAGCTGACCGTGATCTGTGCGGTGCCGGGGCCGACGGTCGTCAACAGTGCCTCCCATCTCTGTCCCTCCACCGTCGCTACCGCCTCATTGCTCGAGTGCCAGGTGGTGGGAGGATCTCCGCTCAGACGCCCGTCTGCCCTCGCGGATAGCTTCAACCGGTCGCCCACCATCGCGGCAACGGACGGCCACGCCGGCGGGTGGGATTCGTGGCCCGTCAAATGGGTCGCGCCCTCCGGGGTCACGACGTCGTACACGAGATACCCCAGTTCGAGCCTGGTAACCAGTGGTTCGGGGTCGCCCCCACCTCCTCCGCATCCAGCGAGGAGCACCAGAGCGCACATGACAAGGGCCGGCAGGTAGAACACTGTCTGAGTGAGAGTGGCAATGGCCTTCACGGGGACCTCCTATGAACCTAGCTTGCCCTCGCCCGACGGACGCCCTCCGTTCAGAGGCTGAACGACCACCTGTCCAGCACCTGAGTTCGCCCTTGAGGTCACAGCCACCCGCTTCTCGGCGGGAGGAATGGTCCTGTCCAGACGCCTGCGACGCGCAATAGGGGCAGGCGGAGCCGCCGGGGGCGAGACTAATCGTATCGAGCGTCTATTATCTATTCGCTAGGATCGGGCAAGTTTCCTGCTGTGACCTGCCGTTTTATTGGTCGCCTATCATGGGAGTCGGCTTCTCCGATTATCAACCATCAATCACCGTTCATTAATCCCCCCCTACTCCAGCTTGGTATGCCTGGCCCGGATCTGGTCGTACGTCGTCCCCAGCTTGTCCATCAGCCACACGACCAGGGCGTCGCCCATGATCAGGAGGGACTGCTCGAACAGGGCGCCGGGGGGTTGGGTGCTGACGGTCTGGCCGGTGATGCCGACGATGCGGGCGGGGATCTCCACGATCAGGTCGCAGACCTTGCCGAGGGGCGAATCGGGGTGGGCGGTGAGGCAGGCGGTGCGCGCCCCCCGGGAGCGAGCTGCCTCCACCATGGCCAGCGTGGTCCGGGTGGCCCCCGAGCCGGACCCGGCAATGAGCAGGTCCCCCGTCCCGATGGAGGGGGTGATGGTCTCCCCCACCACGTAGGCGCTGACCCCCAGGTGCATCAGTCGCATGGCGAAGGCCTTCATCATCAGCAGGCTCCGCCCGGCCCCGCAGACAAAGACCCGCTGCGCCCCCAGGATCGCCCTCCCCAGCGTCTCCACCTCTCGCTCCCGGACCTGGCTGACTATGCGCGTCACCTCCTCCGCCACATGCAGCGGATCGGGCTGAATATCGTTCATGGCTACTTCCCCCACCGGGCCCCATAGCGCCTGGCAGGTAACCTCCCTGTTCTTTCAGTGAAACTGACGCGACTATGATAGCTCAGCGCAGGAGGTCCGTCCAGAGTCCGGCTCTCAGGCCTAGTCGCCGCGACCCCCGATATCTCCTCCGCGCCACGGAACTTTTCTTCAACTACAATCGTTAGTAGAAACAGGAGATTCTAGGCCACTTCTTAGCGGTCTGGAGGAGATAACTATGTCGACACAGGTGCGATACGGCGGAATGGTGGCCCTGCTCGTGGCGGGGACGTTGCTCCTGCCCACTCTGGGGAGGGCGCAGGTTGCGCCGATCGTCAACCCGAATGACTACGTCACCAGGCTGATTCAGGTCGACTACGTCAACCCGGCGCTCATCGCTCTGCTCTTTGGGGGCCAGGTCATCTACGACCAAGGGGTAGGGGCGGCCCTGCTCGGCGGCCAGGGCGGCGGCATCGGGGTCATGCCCGGCTACGGCCAGGGCGGTTACGCCCAACCCACCTACGGACAGCAACCGTATGGCCAAACAAACTTCCGGCAGCCGCTCTATGGCCGCGCGGGACAGAGCACCCAGCCCTACAGCGCTCCCGGCGCCTACGTCGGCCCACCGCGGGGGACGTACTATGAGGGGCTCAGTCGGCCCACACCGCCGGCCTTAGCGGGTATGCTTGTCCGCAAATCTGCCGATGCAGCTCCAGCCAGAGCGGGAGGTCGTCCTCGCTTACGTCAATGACCAAGGGCTGCTCCTCCGGCACCGTAGCCAGGACGTGGCGCAGGAAACTCTCCACATCCGGCCACAGGTAGTGCTTCTGGAGGTTGGCGCTGCGCCCGATAACCAGCGTGATCTTCCCCTGTGCCTCCCGGCAGAGCCTCGCGATATCGTTCTCCTTGCTCTGGCCGTGCATCACCCGAAGGCAGCCATCACGCAGCGCACTGGGTATGGTGTGCTCCCAGTTGCCGCAGGCATGCACGGCGAAGGGGCCTAACCGCTCCCCGATACGGCGCAGATAGGGCGCCTCGAACTCCTCGTAGTGGTCGCTTGAGATGATGCTGCGCACCTCGGAGCACAGCTCGAATCCCCCCCGCGCCGGGTAGCCCAGATGCGGACACAAGGCACCTCCGGCTGCCTCGGCGAGGGCCTGGAGCAGGGCGATGAGGACCTCGGTGACCGTGTCGAGCAAGCGGTGGACGACTTCCGGCTGCGTGTAGAGCCACTCGAACAGCGTGGTGGAGCCGAGTAGGTAGTTGGCGGTATCCAGGGGACCGGTCATGACCGGGTTGCGGAAGGGGATCGCGCCCCCGGTCGCCTCCCGGGCGTAGCGAATCCATTCCACTGCCCGCCAGTAGAGGCTGGTCTCCAGGGGCGCGGGAGTGATCCCCGAGATGAGGACCGGGTCCGCAGGGAGGGGATGGGCGAAGAAGTTGCCGTCCGGCTGCAGTTCCGCCCGGGCGCCGAAGATGTCCACCAGGCCCTGGGACTGGCCGTGGAGAGGGCGCGGCACGTTCAGGGCGAAGTCGCCGTCCCCGGGAAGCTGCGCCTGCGCGGCCAGTAGGTATAGCCCCTCGCGCAAGTCCCTTTCCCATTCCTCCGACCAACCCTCCGGCTTCTCCCCTACCTCCACCAGATCGAGGGTGTACGTGTCCTTGAGGCGCTGGACGCGCTCCGCAGAGGGGGTAACGAATACGGCGACCCGTCCCGGCGACTCGCCGCGCCAGAGCTGATCCCACACCACGGCGCGCGGTAGGGGAAGGCCGGCGCGTCCGAAGGTGAGCCGGCGGCCCTCCGTTGTCGGTATCGGGAGGGGATATTGCTCCGGCGGGAGGAGGCACTGGGGAGACGCGTTGCCTGCAAGCATGCTAGTCCTCCTCGGGCCGCGTTTCCACCACCGCGCACTTGTCCAGCGCCAGCGCGGTCTTGGCCAGTGCCTGGATTTGCTCCGCCGTCACCTTCCCCAGCCTGTCGGCGTATCCTAGGTAGTAGTCATACCCCCGGCCGTACAGCTCATCCAGCGACTGGCGACTGGCGCGACCGGCGGGGTCAGCGAGGGACAGGGCGTTATTGGTCAGCATGACCTCCCGGGTCCGCGCTAGCTGATCAGCGGTAAGCGGCTGCTCTTGCACCTCGCGGATAGCAGTCTCCAGGCGGCTGCGGCAGTCCGCCGTCTTGGCCGGATCGGTCGCCGCGTAGACCACTGCATTCCCCGGATCCAACCCCGCCCAGAGGAAAGCTCCCGCGCCGTAGACCAGCCCCGCCTCGCGTAGAGGGCTGAAGATGGGATCCAGCCCGCTGTGCCCGCCCAGGTAGCCGAACAGCACCGCCCAGGTGGAGATGTCCGGATCGGCGTACGAGGGTCCGGGCCAACCGTAGAAGAGGATCGCCTGCGCCTGGTCGCGCTGCACGGTGCGATCCACGCGCTCCGCCAGGGGCGGCTCGGGTCCCGGCGCGGCGGGCGGCTGGGCAGCGAGTTGCCAGTCGCCGAAGTACTGTTCCGCCAGCTTCCGCGCCTGCGCGGTCGTCACATCCCCGGCCAGCGCCAGCACCACCTGACTCGGCGAGATCAGCGCCCGGTGCGCGGCTACCAGGTCCGCACGGGTGAACGTCTCGACCGCCGCCGTCGTGCCCCGGCTCGGCCAGCGGTAGGGATGGTGGGGGAAGATGATTCCCCGTAGCAGCAGGTCCGTGACCGTGTAGGTCGACTCCTCTTGCCGGGCCAGAGCCGCCAGCGTCTCCTCCCGCGCCGACTCGATCTCCCCCTCGGGGAAAGTGGGCCGGCGCAAGCAATCGGCTAGCGTCCCCACCAGCAGCCCGGCGTCCTCGGTCAGCGCCGCGCCCTCCAGGCCCAGAGAGTCGCGTCCGCCGAACGACTCCAGCGAGGCCCCCCGGCCCTCCAGCCGCGCCGCAATCTGTTCCCGCGTGCGTCCTGCCGCCCCGCGGGGGAGCAACTCAGCCGTGAAGCTGTTCAGCCCCGGCTGGTCTGCCGGATCCAGCCGCAACCCGCCCAGCGCCGCCCCCAGCGCGTACACCGCTCCGCTGCCCGGCTGGCTGGTCACGATCACTCGCAAGCCGTTGGGCAGCACCAGCTTCCTGCTACGCACCTCTCGGCCGGCTGCCACCGGCGGCTTCGTTCCGCCTGCGGTCAGCGGCGGGCGGACCACCGCCAGGGCGTAGATCTCCGGATTCAAGTACTGACGCGCCGCCGCCTTGATCTGCGCCGGGGTGACCTTCTCCATCCGTTGCAGGTAGTGCGTAGTGAACTCCGCGTCCCCGGTGAGCAGCAGGTCCATCCCCAGCGAGTCGGCCCGGCCGCCCGCGGTCTGCTGGCTGAAGACCTTGCCGGCCTTCATCTGCTGTCGCACCCGGTCAACTTCGGCCTTGGTCACGCCCTGGTCCCGCACCCGGCTGATTTCTCGCAGAATCCCCGCTTTGACCGCCTCGAGCTTCTCCCCCGCGAAGGTGGCCGTCACCAGGAAGGTCCCGGCGTCATAGGCCGGGGTGAGGTCACCGCAGCCGATGTCATCCACCAGCCCCTCGGCGTACTTCAGCCGCGCCACCAGCCGGGAGGTCTCACCGCGGCCCAGAATCTGTGCCAGCAGGTCCAGCGGATACATGTCCGGCGAGAAGAGGTCCACTCCCCGCCAGCCTATGAGCAGCCGCGCTCGCTGTACTGCCGCGTTCTCGCGCACTACTTCCCGACGCGCCGTCATCACCGGCTCGGTCGGCAGCGGCGTGGGCAGCGTCGCCCGGGGCGGATAAGCGGCCAGAACCTCCGCCGCGCGGTCCAAGACTTTTTCCACGTCAATATCGCCGACCACCGACAGCACCACGTTCTCCGGGGCATAGCGCGCTTGGTGGTAGGCCTGCACGTCCTCGGGCGTCAGGGCCGCCAGCGAATCCGCGAAACCGGCAATGGGCAGCCGGGCGGGGTGTTTCAAGAACATGGTGGCGTTGAAGAGGTCCCAGATGAGGCGCCGCGGCTCGTCTAGGCCCTGCTGGATCTCGTGGACGATGGTCTCCTGCTCTTGCTTGACCGTCTCCGGCGTCAGAGTCGGAGCCAGTACGTAGTCGGCCATCACCTCCAGCGCCAAGTCCCACTTGTCCGCGGAGGTGGTATAGACGTACCAAGTGTTCTCGTGGCTGGTGAAGGCGTTGGTGTCCTCCCCCAGGTGGGCGCGCGCTTCGCGAATCTGCTGCTGGGTGAACTTGGCCGAGCCATGCCCGACGCAGTGCTCCACCAGGTGGCTGATGCCGCACCCGGCATACTTGCCCTCCCAGACCGAGCCGGTGTGCACATAGAAGCGCAGCGCCACCACCGGCGCGGCAGGGAACCGCTCCACGATCACGCGCAGGCCATTAGGGAGCGTCCGCTGCACGGGCTGGGCCAGGGCTGCAGCAGCCAGCAGCACGAGCAGGAGGCAGGCAAACAAACCAGGCAAGTATCGACGCATAGAAGAAATCACCATTCGACAGACGTTGGTAAGGCGGGACGGGGTCAGTATAGCAGGAGAGGGAGGAGAGGGCCAACGGGGGGGGGGAGGTGTGGGGGTGTGGCCCCCAGTTGCTTCCAGATACTTACAGTTGGGGACGACGGGCCGACAGCGCTAGCAGGCAAAGTTCGGACCCGGGAGGTCAGTCGCAGGCACGACGCAGGTAATCTGTTGCGCACGGGGAATCCCTCGCAGTCCTACGCTTGGCTGACTTGCTTTACTATGGCTACCTCGGATTCCCGCGAACTTAGCGACGAGACGGAGCGGTGGTGGCGGCGGAACATGCTGATCAATGCCGTCGTCGATACCGGCTTCGGCTTTGGCCTGTCACTGCTGGCGGTGGGGACGATTATCGCTGTCTTCCTCAAACGCCTGGGGGCCAGCAACACCATCGTCGGCCTGGCTCCGGCGCTGTCCATGGTCTGTATGGCGATCGCTCAGCTTCCCGTCACCCACCTGACCCGTAACCTGCGCGAGAAGAAGAAGGTCTTCGTGGCCCTGCACCTGGCCGCATACCTCCCCTGGCTGATCGTCGGGGTGCTGACGCTGGAGTGGGCCAAGCCGCACCCATACCGGATGATCGTGGCGCTGCTGGGGCTGATGGCGGTGTGGTCGCTATTCTTGGGGACCAGCCCGCCGCTGTGGGGGCAACTGCTGCCGCGGCTCTTCCCCGACCGCAAGCGGGGGGTGGCGTTAGGTATCATCATCCTGGCCCAGGGCGGAGCGGGCGTGGCCGCCGGGCTATTCGCCTCCTACGTCCTGGCGCACAAGCCCTTCCCGGTCAACTTCGCCACGCTGTTCCTTGCCGCCGGCGTGGTCATGGTTCTGACTCGCAGCCTGCACCTGTTCTCCCACGAGTCGGTCCCCACCGAGCCTCCGAAGACCCCCACCAAGAGCCTCTGGCATGTCGCCCACGGCCTCTGGGCCTCCGACCGCCGCCTGCGGCGGTTTGTCCTGGCACGCTACATTTACGAGTCGGGCGGGGCAGTGGGCAAGTTCTTCGCCATCTACGCGCTAGCCAAGTTTGATCTGGCTGACCAGGCGGCCGGTCATTTCGCGCTGGCGGCCAGCCTGGGGATGGGCCTAATCGCGCCCTGGCTGGGGCGGCTGGGCGACCGGCGGGGTTACCGGCGGGTGATGGGCTGGGCCATGGTGGTGACCCTCTGCGCCACTTGCTTGGCGCTGGTCGCGCCGCACACGCAGATGATGTACGTCGTCTTTATGCTGGCGGGTGTCGCCGGGGCGGCCGACGGGGTGGCCTACGTCAACCTGCTGGTGGAGATGGGCAACGAGAAGACACGGGGGTACTACATCGCCCTAGGGTTCGCCGCTATGGCCCCCTTGCGTCTGGCCGCGCCGCTCTTCTGGGGCGCGATGAGCGACCGGCTCACCTCCGAGATCGGCAACCCGGCCCAGGGCCTCGCAGTCATCTTCCTGTGGGGCCTGGTCTTCCAAGCCCTGGGCTGGTTGGCCCTGGTCAGCACCGTGGACGACCCCCGCCGCCCCCGGCGGAGGGTCTTCCACTGGCACCGGGGCATGGGCTGGCCAAAGTTCCATTGAAACGCAGCTGGCGTCTGAAGTCTATGTCTCAAGACTCCCGTGAACTAGCCTCCCTCGCCGAACCTCACTTCCGCCGCAATCTCCTGTTTGCGGCGCCGGTCGATTTGGTGTGGGGGTTTGGCGCCGCCTTTGTGGCGCTGGGGCCGATCATTACCGTCTGCCTGCACCGGCTGGGGGCCTCGAACCTGCTGATCGCCCTGGCCCCGGCCATGCAGACCGTCGGCTTCTCCCTGCTCCAGCTTCCCGCCATCCACTTGACCCGCAAGGTGCGTGCCAAGAGGTACATCTTTGTCGCCTTCCACTGCTGCGCCCTGTTTTGGTCGCTGGGCGGCTTGCTGACTCTGTTCTGGGGACAGACCCGGCCGGGCGTGCTGGTCTGGGTGCTGCCCCTGGTGGTGGGGCTGTTCTCAGCGGGGCTGAGCCTGGCCATGCCCCTCTGGGGCCAGTTGCTGCCGCGCTTCTTCCCTGACTATCGCCGCGGCCTGGTCAGCGGCGTGCTGCTGTTCGGGGCGGGGCTGGGCGGCGTCGCGGGCGGCCTAGTGGCCACGCACGCCCTGGCCCGTTGGCCCTTCCCCTACAACTTCGCCTACCTGTTCCTGGCAGGCGGGGTGATCATGGCCGCCTCCGTCTTGCCCTACCTCTTTATGCACGAGACGGTGCCGGAGGGCGCCGGGAGGGAGGAACAGCAGGGGCTGGGCCGGATCCTCCGGCATGTCTGGCGGGAGGACCATCGCTTGCGCCGGCTAGTGGCCGTCCGCTACGTCACCGAGTTCGGCGGGGTAGGCGCAGCCTTCCTGGCGGTGTACGCCCTGGCGCGCTTCCACCTCCCCGATGCGACCGCCGGGGCTTTCGCCTTGGCCCTGAGCTTGGGCAGTGCCATAGGGGCCCCGTTGCTAGGCCGCACCGGCGACCGGCGCGGCTGGCGGCGCGGAATGGCCTGGGGAATGGTCAGCATCGCCGCCGCCTTCGCCCTGGCGGTGGGGGCCTGGCGTCCCGAGACCATCTACGGAGTCTTCGTCCTGGCGGGGGTCGCTGCCGCGGCCGACTGGATGTGCTACGTGAACCTGCTGGTGGAGATGAGTACGGAGGAACACCGGGGCTACTACCAGGCCATGGCCGCCAGTCTAGCGCTCCCGCCGCGACTGGTGGCGCCTTTCTTCTGGGGATGGCTGGGGGATACAGTGGGTCTGCGTCCGGTTTTTGCGGCCTGCCTGGTGCTGATGGTGGTGGGGTGGATACTGCTGCTGGCGCTGGTAGACGATCCCCGCCGCCCGGGGCAGCGGGTGCTGCGCCGCAGCGGCCTGCGCCCGCCCTGGTTTACGTGGCACTGACCGCCCCCGCAGCGGCGACCGGCAGCGAGGGCGCGGGACGTAGCCCCGCGCATCAGCACGCGCTGAGCGCCCTACAGAGACACAGCACCGCCAGCGCCACGGGGACAGCTCCCCTCCTGCCACTTGTCAGGTCCGCCTCCCCACTCGCGTCTCGTGACTCTCCCCATCCTTGACACTCCCCACCCCACACCATATAATGCGGCTTGTAGTGTCGGGGTTGGGCACAGCCGCCTCGAGCAGTGTTGGTGCGCGGGCGAGGCGGCGATTTTGCTGGAGTGGAGCGAAGGCGCCATGTGCAGTGACCGGCGGGGTTTTACCCTGATTGAGTTGCTCGTCGTCATCGCTATCATTGCGATCCTGGCGGCCGTGTTGTTCCCGGTTTTCGCCGGGGCGCGGGGGAAGGCCTATCAGGCCTCCTGCAGTACAAACCTGCGTCAACTGCAGATGGCCATGCGCCAGTACTGCAGCGATCATGATGGCCGCTTCCCGCTGCAGGTGGTAATGAACGGCGACACTCCTGTGCGCTGGGTCACCGGCCTCTACCCCTACGGCAACAGCAAGACAATCTACGCCTGCCCGTTCAACCCGGTGCTGGCCGATCCGGCCTCCCGGCCCGAGCCTAAGGCGCCCATGCCCGAGACCTCCTACTACTACTGCGCCAACGTGCTGGGTGGGGTGGACGAGACCGCGGTACGCAACGCCGCGGCGACCATCTGCCTGATGGACGGCTGGTTCATCGAGAACGAGGGAGGGCCCTCGGGCAAGAACTACCCGATGTTCTCCAGCCCCTGGGCCACCCCGGCGGAGCTGGTGGACTGGGTGAACAATGTCCCCACTGAGCATGTGGGGGTGGCTGAGCTGGACAGGATGCACAGTCACAACGGCGGCGTGAACCTGACCTTCGTGGACGGCCACGTCAAATGGGTTACCCACGCCAAGGCCGCTCAGTTCGGCCTCGATGCACCCGAAGAGGATTAGAGTCGTAGCCCGCACCGCGGGGTCGGGTTGCCCGACAACAGGCCGGCGGCTTCGGCAGGCCGGGACGGAGCGTCCCGGCTTTGGCTTCGTGTAGGGCAGGGCCTCACCCCTACTCTCTTCTCTGCAAGAGAAGGGGGTTACGGGGCGCCCTCCGCGGAGGCGAGCCTCCTGGCGAGTCCCGATACCTAGCCCGCCCCTCCCCCCCCCCGCGGAGCGCGGGCCAGAACGTCCGCGCCACGCGGACCAATTGCGGATCACATTTCCTTCGAGAGGAAAGAATACCAGATGCAGGGTCGCTTCAAATTGTGGATCGCCGCGATCATCGCCTTGTTCGTGGTGGGCTTTCTCGTCGCCTTCGCGCCTATCCGGCCGGCCCCCCGGGGCTTTCAGGAGGCCGCCTTCCGCTACACCTTGCCGCAACCGGCAGTGGAGAAGGCCGACCAGTTGGACTCAGCCAGCAGTGAGTTGATGGCCTTCCTCAAGGAGAAGGTCTCCGACCTGCGTTCCGCCAAGTTCGCCACCCCCACGGTGATCGAGGTCTCCACCTTCGCTACCACCGAGGAGATTGCGAATCAGGACCGCCAGACGGTCACGCAGGCTCTGCGGACCAAGTACCCGGACCTGCGCGAGGAGACCGAGGTCCGGACGGCGGACAAGCCGATCTGGACGCTGGGCTCGACTCTGGCCGTGTACTCGCCGCGCCCGCAGATCCGCCTGGGGCTGGACCTGCAGGGCGGAGCCCAGGTAGTCCTCCTGGCCCGGCCGGAGACCACCGTCTCCTTCGTATCGCCGGAGGACAAGCCCATGGTCAAACTGGCGACGGGAGAGGAAGACGCCGCGCCCGCCGAGGGCGCCGCTCCGTCCAACGTGCAGACTCCCGAGGAACTGGGCCGCAACCTCATCAGGGCCCTCGCCCAGCAGGGCGTGGCGGCTGATATCGTGGAAGTGGAAAGCGCCCCGCCCGCCCGCTCCCTGGTAGTGGCTCGCGACGCTAAGCGCCAGATCACCAGCTCCGTGGAGTGCGTGGCCGCCTACCGGGTCGTGGTCAAGACCCGTGCCAAGACCCAGCTGGAGGCCGACCGCGATAGGAATGCGGCTGAGCGGTACCTGGAGGGCGCCTTCCCCGGCATCGAGATCAAGGAAGACAAGGTCCACAGTGTCTTTGTGGGCAAGGGCACGGCCGACAAGGTCAAGGACATTGTGGAGCGTCGCCTGTACGCAATGAGCGCCGTCCGTGAACCCATCATCCAGACGCAGGGCGACGACCGCGTGATCGTGGAGCTGCCCGGCGTTAAGGACCCGGCCGCGGTGGTGGAGATCCTCCACGAAACCGCGCAGTTGCAGTTCTGCCTGGTCCCGCAGAAGTACCAGCCGCCCGCCGGCTCCGAGGAGAACGACTACTCCATCTGGACCAATCAGTACACCAAGCAGGAAGCGCTCTGGGCCCAGGTCTACGCGGAGTCCGACATCGAGTTTACCGGCGCGGACCTCAAGCCCAACTCCAAGGTGCAGCCCGGCCAGGCGATGGAACTGGTGGTGGGCTTTGAATTGCGCAACGAGCAGAAGGAGGCCTTCCGCCGGTTCACCGCCCACAATGTCGATCGCTACATGGCCATCGTCCTGGACGGCAAGTGCCAGATGGCTCCGGTCATCCGCTCCGAGATTCCCGGCACCGGCATCATCGAAGGCAATTTCAGCCCGGAGGAGGCGTCCAAGCTCGCGCTGCTGCTGAACGCCGGCGCGCTGCCCGTGCCGCTGGAGATCGCCGAGAACCGCACCGTTAGCGCCACCTTGGGAGCCGACTCCATTCACCAGAGCCTGATCGCCGGTATTATCGGCTTCGCCCTGGTCGTGGCCTTCATGATCCTGGCCTACCGGGTACCGGGGGCGCTGGCCAATATCGCCCTGATTCTCTACCTGGTGCTCCTGATGGCGATGCTTAGGATGGCCAACGCTACCCTGACCCTGCCCGGCATCGCCGGTTTTATCATGTCACTGGGTATGGCCGTGGACGCCAACATTCTGATCTTTGAGCGTCTCAAGGAAGAGCTGTACTCGGGCAAGACGGCGCGGGCCTCCATCGCGGCGGGCTTTGACCGCGCCTGGACCGCCATCGTCGACGCCAACGTCACCACGCTCATCGGGGGCAGCGTCCTGTACTTCCTGGGCACCAGCGCAGTGAAGAGCTTCGCCGTCATCCTGGTGCTCGGCGTCGTCGTTCACCTGTTCACCGCCGTCACCGTCAGCCGCTGGCTGGTGACCATGTTCGCCCACACCCGCCTGGGGCAGAAACTGGCCATGTACGGGGTACCCAAGCCGGAGTAGGGCGGAATTGCTGATTGTTCGTAGCTATCTGAGGAGGTCTCTCACTCGTGGACTTCTGGCGTAGGACTAATTGGAAGATCGCAAGCATGGTACGGGTGTGGTACCTGATCTCGGCGGTGATGATCATCGGCGGGCTAGGCGCCTGGCAGTTCATGGGCCTGAACATGGGCATCGACTTCACCGGCGGCAGCCTGTACAAGTTGTCGGTGGGCGCCGGGGGGGCCGGCGCTGAGCAGACGATGCAGGCGGCGACCGAGGCCAATCCCCAGGCCGGCCGGCTGTCCCGGCAGGCCGCCGAGGTGACCGCGCAGGTCCGCAGCGTGATAGAAGGGCTGGGAGTGGAGCACTCCTCCATCCAGGTTGCCGGCGGCGACCTCCTCCTGATCCGTACGGCCACCAACAACCAGGACGAGGCCACCAAGGAAGCCGCTCATATCCACAGCGCGCTCCAAGAGAAGATGGGCTCCACCTGGGGTACCTTCACCATCGTCGGCAACGAATTGGTCGGCCCGGTGGTCGGCGAACAGCTCAAGCGCAACGCCTTCTGGGCGCTGGTGCTGGGCAACCTGATGATCCTCATCTACCTGACCGTGCGCTACGAGTTCCGCGTGGCGGTAGCTAGTATCGTGGCCCTGGTCCACGACGTGCTGCTCATGATCGGCGGCATGGCCCTGGCGCGGGCGGAACTGAACAGCGAGTTCATCGCCGCCATGCTCACCATCGTCGGCTTCTCCGTTAGCGACAGCGTGGTCATCTTCGACCGTATCCGGGAAAACAAACGCCTGCACCGCAGCACCGACCTGGAGACGATCACCAACGCCAGCCTGCTGCAAACGATGCACCGGTCGATCAACACCGTTCTGGTCGTATTGCTCACCCTGTTCTCGCTGTTCTTCCTGGGCGGGCCGACTATCCACCCCTTCATCCTAGCGCTGATCATCGGCATGACTTCTGGAATGTACTCCTCGATCTTCATCGCCGGCCCGCTGGTCGTGTCGTGGGACAAGTGGAGCCGGAAGCGGCGCGGTCAGGTAGCGGCTACAGGCCGCCAGCGGCTGTCAGTAGCGGGCGCCGCGCCGACTTCCAGCGTCCGTTCGCCGGAGTCACCGATGTCGGTAGAGCCCACGGGGGCCGAGCCGGGCGAGGGTCTCAGCGCCGAGCAGGCCATGCACCGGGCCGCCAACACGGCCCAAGAAGAGAAGCGCGAAGAACGCCGCGAGCGCCGCAAGGCCAAGGGCAAGGGTGGCAAGAAGCGGTTCTGATCCTCCGCGTGGGCCGTCTCCGGGAGGGGGGCCACATGAAGTCATTGCTGGAAATCCTGAAAACCGAGGGGCCGGTGGATCCCGACGAGATCGCCATCCGCCTGGGCCGCACGCGCGACGAGGTGGAGGCGGAGCTGGAGTCGCTGCGCCAGGAGGGGATCCTGCTACGCTACAGTGCCTTGGTCAACTGGGAAGCCGCCCCCGACCTGAAGAAGGTCTACGCCTTCATCAACGTCAGCGCCACCCCCGAGCACGGCCGCGGCTTTGACAAGGTCGCCGAGTACGTAAGTCAGTTCGAGGAAGTTCACTCCCTGTACCTGATGAGCGGCGGCGCTGACCTATGCGTGGTCGTAGAGGGCAGAGACTTCCGCGATATCGCCCGTTTTGTCGCCGAGAAGCTGGCCCCCACCCCCGGCGTCACCAGCACCTCCACCTCGTTTGTGCTTAAGACCTACAAGATGGAAGGGGTCAGTCTGATGGCCGAGAGCAAGAACAGCCGCCTGGCGGTGACTCCATAGTGCCCTCCCCCGGTCTGCGCAGCAGCCGTCTGGCGATCGACCTGCCGCCCTCCGGCATCCGCGAGTTCTTCGACCTGGTCTCCGGCCGCGAGGACGTCATCTCCCTGGGCGTCGGCGAGCCGGACTTCTCCACCCCGTGGAAGATCTGCGACGAGGCCATCGACGGCCTGCGCCGTGGCTACACCTCCTACACCTCCAACTGGGGCATGTCGGAGTTGCGCGAGGCCCTGGCGGCCGACCTGCACCACCGCCACGGCCTGACCTACGACCCGGCCGACCAGATCCTGGCGACCAACGGCGTCTCCGAGGGGCTGGACCTGGCCATGCGGGCTCTGCTCGATCCCGGCGACGAAGTCATCGTTCCTGAGCCCTGCTTCGTAGCCTATAAACCGGCCGTGCTGCTGGCCGGGGGCCGCCCAGTGGTGGTGGAGACCCGTGTGGAGGACAGCTTCAAGCTGCGGCCGGAGGCGGTGGAGGCGGCGATCACCCCCCGCACCCGGGCGCTGATGATTAGCTATCCCAACAATCCCACCGGCGCCGTCATGAGCCGCGAGGAGCTGCTCCCGCTGGCCGAACTGGCGGAGAAGCACGACCTGGTGGTCATCTCCGACGAGATCTATGCCTACCTGACCTATGTGGGCACCCACACCGGCTTCGCTTCGCTGCCCGGAATGCAGGAGCGCACTATCCTGCTCGACGGCTTCTCTAAGGCCTATGCCATGACCGGCTGGCGGCTGGGCTACGCAGCGGGTCCGGCGCATCTGCTGGAGTCGATGATGCGCATCCACAGTTACACCGCCATGTCCGCCCCCACCATGGCGCAGATCGGGGCGATCGAAGCCCTGCGCCATGGCAGCCAGGACGTGCAGTACATGGTCGGGCACTACAACCAGCGCCGCCGCCTGCTGCTGGCCGGCTACAAGCGCCTGGACCTGCCCTGCTTCGAGCCCGGCGGGGCCTTCTACACCTTCCCCTCTATCGCTCACACCGGTCTGACCTCTGCCGAGTTCTCCTCGCGCCTGTTGTTCGAGGAGAACGTGGCCGCCGTCCCCGGCACCGCCTTCGGCGCCTGCGGCGAGGGATACCTGCGCTGCACCTACGCCACGCACCTGGACCTGCTCAAGGAGGCCCTGGTGCGGATCGGCCACCTGCTGGAGCGCCTGGGCTGCGCGGGAACCGGAGCGGACCCCGAGAGTGTCTAATCCATTGTGGCTTCCTCGGGGGGCTGCTCGACACTGATGTCTGACCGACACGCCTCACCCTGGCTCCTCGCCTTGCTCGCCCTCCTCTCCGGTGGGCTACTGGTCTTGTGCTTCCCGCCTTTCGGGCTGTACCCGCTGGCCTGGGTGGCGCTGCTGCCGCTGCTGGCAGCGCTGGCCCGGGCGAGACGGCCGGCCCACGGGGCGGGGCTGGGCTTGCTGACGGGACTGGTCTTCTTCGGCGCGCTGCATAGCTACCTGCTGATGTACGGCCTGCTGCCGACCTCCCTGGTGGCCGTGTTCCAGGCCCTCCCGCTGGCGTTGTTCGGTTGGGCCGCGGTACACGTGTTCGCCGGTCGTCGACCGCTACGCCAGGCCGCCGCTCTGGCTGGCGCCTGGGTCCTGGTTGAGTGGTTCCGCGCCAACCTCGGGGGGCTGTCCCTGACCATGGGGCAACTGGGCTACAGCCAGCAGCCGGTACTACCGCTGCTGCAGTCGGCCTCACTGGCCGGGGCGCTAGGGATATCGTTCCTGATCGTCCTGGTCAACGCCACGCTAGCCGGCGCGCTCTTTCCACGCGACCGGAAGGTGTCGGGACGCTGGGCGACGTTGGTGCTCGCCATCCTCCTCACCGGCGCGACCTGGCTCTCGGGCTACCAGGTTCTGCAGCGCCCCCTGCCCTCCGGGCCACCCCTGCGGGTGGGTGTGGTCCAGCCCAACGTCTTCCTGCACACTCCGGTCACTCCAGAGGACCTGCTTGAGTGCCTCAAGCAGTACCCTCGCTACACCGACCTGCTCATGGCTCCTTACGGCCCGCCCGAGGCGAAGGACCCGCGCCGCCCCCAACTGGTCGTTTGGCCCGAGACGGCTTTCCCTGCGGTGCTGAACGTGGAGCGTCCCTTCGACGACGCGGTGCGCGAGACCGCCCGCCGACACCATATCTGGCTGCTGATGGGCGCCCTGGCGGTCCCCGGCGCGCAGGAGGGCGCCCCTGAGGACCTGGCGAGCGCGCAGACCTACAACAATGCCTGGCTCTTTGACCCCGAGGGCGAACTGCGCGGCACCTACAGCAAGATGGACCTGGTGCCCTTCGGGGAATATGTGCCTTTCCGGGACAAGCTGCCCCTGCTGGATCGCTACCCGGTGCGCGAGTTCGACTTCACCGCCGGCACCGAGCGGAATCTGCTGGAGATCGAGACCATGCGCTGCGGGGCGCTAATCTGTTTCGAGGCGATCCTGCCCGGCGGCTCGCGGGAGCTGGTGGCGGCAGGGGCGGGGTTTCTGGCTTTCCTGACCAGCGACGCCTGGGCGGGTCCCTCGCCCGAGGTGCTGGTGCACTCCCAGACGGCGCCGCTGCGGGCGGTGGAGACTGGCCGGTGGATCGTCCGCGCCGCCGCCTCCGGCGAGTCGGGGATCATCTCCCCGCGCGGCGAGTGGGTGGATAGCGTACCCGCCTGGCATTCCGGCGTGGCGACGGCGGAGATCCAGTCCCTGCAGGGCCGAACGCGCTACAGCCGCTATGGCGACTGGCCGCTGGTGGGGTTGTCGCTGCTGTTCGTGCTGCAGGGGTGGAAGAGGGCGAGGCGCTCCGCGTAGGGGCGGATGTTGGGTTGTGTTCAGGAAGGCCGTTTCCGCGTGGGGCGGGCTGGAAGCCCGCCACGGCAGCCGCATGTTTGTGGGAGGGCGGGCTGGAAGCCCGCCCCACGCGGAGGGAGCACGCGCGGGCGGATGTTTCGCGGGATACGGCTCCGCGAAATATTCGCCCCTACGAGTCGAAGCCCCGCTCGGTAATTCGCTTGACCCCTACCCTACCCCTTGGTATAATTCATGGTGGTCGGGGCGTAGCGCAGCCCGGTAGCGCGCACGGTTCGGGTCCGTGAGGTCGCCAGTTCAAATCTGGCCGCCCCGACCAGCTTCAAGTGACTTTCCTCCAGAGCAGGCCCCCACGCGGGACCTGCTCTTTATGGCTCCGGGGGGAGGCCCGCGGGCGCGGGTGGACATTCCGGCGCGGACGCCGGAATGTCCACCCGCTACGGGGAGGGAGGAGGCGGAGACGCAGGGAACCTCCCCCCGGTGATCCCATGTCCGACCTCATCCCCTTGCTCCAGGACCTCATCCGCATCCCCAGCGTCAACCCCTCCACCGCGACTCCCGGCGAACCGTCCGGCGAGGGCGCCCTAGGCGACTTCCTGGAGCATTGGCTGCAGGATAACGGCCTGGGCACTATCCGCCAGGCTACTGCCACGCCGGGGCGGGACAATATCATGGGTGTCTATCCCGGCGCGGGCGGGCCAGGACTGATGCTGGAGGCCCACCTGGACACCGTCAGCGGCGCGAGGATGATCGGCGAACCCTTTTCCGGGGCGCTCTTGGAGGGACGCGTCTGGGGGCGCGGCTCCTGCGACTGCAAGGCCTCCCTGGCAGCGATGCTCCTGACCCTGCGGCGAGCGGTGCAGGAGAAGCTGCCCACGCCCTGTCTGCTCACGGCGGTGGTGGACGAGGAAAGCCTCTTCACCGGTATCCACGCCTTCCTGAGCCAGCCGCCGCCCTTGCCCGTCACCGGGGCGATAGTCGGCGAGCCCACGGGCCTACAGGTCGTTGACCGCCACGGCGGGACGGTGCGTCTGCGTTTCGTCGTGCATGGCCGGGCTGCCCACAGCGCTTACCCAGAGCGGGGCGACAACGCTCTTCTCCACGCCGCTGATCTCGTCCAGGCACTCGGGGCCCACCACCGTGACCTGCAAGCGGGCGCCGACCCCACCCTCGGCCTCCGCACCTGTTCTCCCACCTTGATCGAGGGTGGCACCGCCATCAACATCATCCCCGACCACTGCGCCGTAGGGGTGGACCGCCGCCTACGCCCCGACGAGCGCCCCGAGCGGGTGCGCCAGGAACTGGAGGAGGTCGCCACCTGGTCCGCCGCCGGACGGTTCACATGGGACATGGAGATCATCCTGCTCGACCCGCCCCTCCCGCCGCGTTCCCCCTCCCCCCTGGCCGACCTGTGTGAGCAGGCGGTCCAGGAGGTCTGCGGTGCCTCCTCCCGCGGCATGGTCAGCTACGCCACCGACGCCAGCAACCTGGCCGAAACCGGCATGGAGGCCGTGGTCCTCGGCCCCGGCGACATTGCCCAGGCCCACACCGCCGAGGAATGGGTAGAGGTGGAGCAAGTGGAGCAGGCGGAGGAGATCTACCACCGGGTACTGGCGGGGTATACGGCAGATTGAACGACAGTTGGCCCGGCGATGGGGACAGGGGGGGAACGGGGGAAGCGAAGAGGTTCAGAGTAGCTTGAACGCACGCTCCTGCTAGGGAGGGGCGTCAACACCGACTGGCTGGGGCGCGGGGCTGGCCGGAATCGGCTGGTCCCAGAAGGCCACCGCCGGAGGGTAGGCAGCGGCGAAGATCTCGGCGAGACGCTGCAAGGCGGCCTGGCGGTCGGGGGCGGCGGACGTGCTGAGAGTGAAAACCAGGCCCCCAGCGCCGGGCGGGCCGAGCATGATGCGGAAAGGCAGCATCGCCCAGTCCGCCGTGCTGCCTCCCTTGTAGGCGAAGGAGAAGATCACCAACCGCTCCCGGTCATCCTTCTTGACCCGGAGCAGCCGCGCGTGCAGCGGCTCCGCGCTCGCTTGCACCGGGAAGTCCACCGGCCGCTCGTCCAGCACCTCCCACCCCTGCGCCGGATAGCAGCCCATGGGCGAGTGCACCGACCGCCAGTTCGCGGCGTAGATGACACTCAGCCGCACCATACCCTCCGGTCCCGTGTAATCCCGCTCCAACATCCCCCCTGCCGCCAAGAACTCGAAGATGCTCTGGTCCACCGGTCGGTCGTGGCCCTGAAAGTCGCCGATGCGTATCGGCACCCCAGCGAAGTCCGGCTGGTAGTGGGCCTGGCGGTCCCGCGTCCAGCGCAGCGCCTCACTGGCCCCACCCAGCACCACTAACACGGCCAGGGCCGCTAGATATCTTCGCGCATCTTGCGGCACCCTAAGATACCTCCTAAGGCAAACAGTCCGGCCAGCGCCACCAGGAACACAAAGGCCCCGCTGAGCGTGTGGAAGAACCCCTCCGCCGCGGCGGGACCGATGGTGTTGCCCAGGATCACGGTAACAAAGATCCGCACCAGGTTCGCCAAGAGCGCCAGGGGGAAGGCGGCCAGGAATAGCGCCACCCGCCGCAGGGGCGGACCCTCCACCAGGTAGGCGTACAGCGCCCCCAGGGCGGACATGGCAATAAGTGATTTGAGCCCGCTGCAGGGAATGGCCACGCTGAAGGAGTAGTCCGGCGTGGCGATGCTCACGCCCTGCACCTGCAACCCCGGAATGATGCCCGCCGCCAGCTGCCCCGCCCAGCGCGCGCTGAAAAGCTGCATCGGCATCGACAGCTTCTCCACCAGCAGACGCGAGAGGGGGATCATGAACAGGAGAAAGGCGATCGGGAACAGCGCTGCCCGCGCCACATGGCGCCCCCCGACCCACAGAACCAGCCCGTAGAAGGTGGCGACGAGGGCGAAACCGGAGAGGAAGTGTACCTCGAGGAACTGCCCCGCCGCCCGCAGCAGCAGGGCGCCGATGAGGATAACCAGCCCCCAGCCGCCCCCCTCCCGTGGCAGAGCCGCTAGCCGCGCCCGCTGTCGATACAGGACATAGCCGCTGATCAGGGGAATGAGCACACCGTGGCCGTAGTACTCGTCCTTCCACCACTGCTGGCCCATCCAGACCAGATACGAATGGTAGGAGACAGCCACCGCCACGGCCAGCAGCACCGGCCCCCACCAAGGCGCGCCCACGACCCGGCCCTCCTCGCGAGGTGCGTCGTCGGGAGCAGGGGAGCGAGCTGCCTGTTCGCTATTCATACTTGCCAATTCAGCGCACCCGCCGCCGCTGGACGCGCTTCTTCCGTCGCTGCCAGGGCCAACGGACGCGGACCAGATCCTCGTTCAGCAAATACAAGAGCGTCCCTATGATTGCTCCGACCAGCAGGATCGCCAGCACGATCCCCAGTCCCGCTCCCAGCCGGGACAGACGCTCACCGGCCGTCCCCATCAGCTCCGCGCCGCCGTGCCAGGCCAGCGCGAACTGATCGGCTAGACCGTCGGGCATGGCCTGCCCCTCCGGCAGCGCCCGCTCGGCCAGCTTGATCACGACCCAGCTGCAGATCAGCGCCAGAAGCAAGGCGCCACCCGCTCCCAGCAAGGCATAGCTCCCCAGGCGCCGCGAACTGAAGCGGCGGCTATGGGACTTGCGGCGCACCCGCACCGTCCCGGACCAGTCCGCGTGGCAATGCGGGCAGGACTCGGCGTCCACCGGAATGCGCCAGCCGCAGAAGCAGACCCGGTACAGCCGCCGGCCGCAGCGCGGGCAGTGCTCCTCGCCCTCCTCGATGGGCTCCCCGCAGCGATAGCACTCCTCTACGGCCAAGGCGATGGGGTGCTCCTGGTGCTCGATGGGTAAGGGTGAGCTATCCGGCACCGGGTACACTCACCCCCCCTCCCGGCCCACTGGGCAGTGTGGGTAGCTTGCGGAACAGCACCCAATTGTTGTCTAGTACCCGGTCCACCGCGAACCCCCGATAGGCCACCGGCCGCCCGGACTGGGCCGCGCTCCATACCTTCACCCATTCCTCCGTCCGCTCTATCCCCTGCCACTGCGCCACTGTGGGGGTCAGCAGCAGGTACTGGACTTGCCCTACGTCCTGCTGCATCCGCGCCAGGTCATCCCCCGAACGCGGCAGCCAGATGGAGGTCCGCCCGGAGTACCAGGAGGTCCACCAGGGCACGTCCGAGATGATCACCCCGCTGGTCAAATTGGCGACCTGCCGGCAGAGACCCTCCAACTCCATCTGCGCCCTGATCTCCGGCCGCTCCCGGTTGGAGAGGTTGCCCAGCAGGGGCGTCACCTGCAGTAGCACAAACAGCGCTATCGCCCACCCCTGGGCGCGCGCCCGTTCGCGAGGAGCATACCGTTTGACCAGCGGCGTCAGCACCCGGAAGAAAAGCGCTGCCGCGATCAGGCCGATAATCGGCCCCAGCGGATACACCATCCGAGCGGAAGGCTTAATCCAACACAGCGCGGTGAACAGCAGGATGAACGTGGCGTAGACGAGGTATCTCAGGCGCTCAAAGCTGGGACTCCCTAAGGGCACCAGAATGGCGACCACGAAGAACCCCAGCGCAAACGGCCCCGAGAGCGTAGCCAGCACCCCGTACAGGGCCATGGCCCCGTCGTGCAGCTTGTTGTACATCTCGAGCGGGTGGTAGATGATGAAAGTTAGCGGCGACTGGATATCGAAGCGGAAGGTCCGGTACAAGGTGTTACCCGGGTTGGTCATCGTCTCCATCTCGATCTCGTACCACCGCCAACTGAAGAAGGGACTGCCGGTAAGCTGAGCGACGCGGAGGCACCAGGGCAGGATCACCACCGCAAAGGCCGCCAGCATCAGACCCACCGCCAGCCAGCGCCGGCGCCGATCGACGGAGACAAAGACGTACACCAGGGCCGGGATCAGCAGTACCGCCCACACGTCCTTGGTGAGGTAGATCAATCCCAGCAACACGCCCGCACCCGCCGCCAGCCAGGGCACCCGACGATCCTCCTGACCAATCAGGTGCAGCACCAGTAGGAGCCCGGTCACCCCCAGCCCCAGGAGGCAGACTTCCAGCCCCGAGATGCTGTAGCGTAGCGTCCCCAGGTAGAGGCCGAAAAGCGCGACACCCAGCAGGGCGACCCGCTTGTCGAAAAGCCGCAGCCCCAGGAAATAGGTCACCAGCAAGGTGAGCAGGAAGGGGGCGCCGCAGGCCAGCGCTACCGCGCGCTTATTGGCGCCCAGCGCCTTCATGAAACCGGCGGTCACCAGCGGATGCAGGGGGGAGAAGATCAGGTCGGGGTGGTCGTCCAGGCGGGCGGTGCGCGTCAGACTCAGTGGCTTGATGAAGTCGGTGGTAAAGCCCTGCCCCTCGGCCAGATTCCGGGAGATCTGCGCATAGTCCAGCGCGTCCACATCGCTCAGGATGGTGTCGAGGTTGTTGGCCATGTACACCAGGTACAGGAAGACAATCCCCAGACAGACGCATGCCCAAATGATGGTGGTGCGGATCCAGGCGTGGGGCGAGCGAAGTGTCTCCACCGGCGGTGGCCTCCCGGGCGGCTAAGGGTCCGTGGTCGAGGTCCAGAGTATTCTAACATACGAATATATTGGGGACAACTGGAGCGGCTTCCCCGGAGGGGCCGTGATGAGCTGCGCACACAGTGTGCGGCACATCCGGCCCGCGGCTGCCGGGAACGGGCCGGATTCACTCCGCTGCGCTCCGTTCATCCGGCCCCCCCTGGATCTCTCGCCTCTCCGCCACCACTCGCCAGGCCATCAGCGCGGCGGCCGCCAGCGGAAACACCGCCGCGGCCACCAGGCCGAGTCGCAAGCCGTGCGCCTGCGCGACCAGGCCGATCACCGCCGGCGACAGCGCGCCGCCCGCGTTGCCCGCCGCCCCCAGCAGGGAGAACACCGTCGCCCCCGCCCGGGGTACCCGGTCAGCGGTGTAGGCCATCACCGTCGGCCATATGCAGGCCACCGCCAGTCCTAGAAAGACCAGCGCCGCCATCGCCGGCACCGCCGGCGCTAGAGCCGCGGTCAGGATCGCCCCCAGAGACGCCACCGCCGCCGCCAGCATCAGCCCGACGGGCCGCACGCGGTGCGCCAAGGCCCCCACGCTGAGCCGGCCCACCAACATGCACGCCGCCAGCCCCAGCAGCACCGTGGCCCCCGTGGCCGGGCTGCGTCCCAGACCTCTCTCGATATACGCCGGGGTCCAGTGGGTGACTCCCAGCTCCGTCGCACCCGCCAGGAAGATCCCTACCGTACCGATCCAGAAGAACCGGTTACTCAGCGCAGGCTTGAGCGCCGCCAGACCCTCCCCATGCGTCTCCGCCCGGGGAAAGCGCGATACCAGGAAGACTACCAGCCCCGCCACCGCCGGCAGCGTCATCACCGGGAAGACCACGCGCCAGCTCCCCGTGACCCGCAGCAGGAGCGCCGATACGGCCCCCATGGCCAGGTAGCCCAGCGGATAGCCCGCATGCAGCCAGTTGAGCGCACGGGTGCGCTGGTGCGGCTGCAGCTCCGCCACCAGCGGGCTGGCCAGCGCATCGACCAGCCCCGTGCCGACGCCCACCAGTCCCACAGCCACCACCAACAGGGAGGCCGTCGGAGCCAGGGCCAGCGCCACCAGGCCCGCGACCTCCAGGACCTCTCCCAGGATCATGAACGGCCGTAGCCCCCACCGGTCGGCCAGCGGTCCCGCCACCAGTAGGCCGCCCACCACGCCCAGCAGACTCACGGTAGAGATCAGCCCCAGGTCGGCGGTGGTCAGCTCCGGGAAGCTACGGGCGAAGGCAGTCAGACACACGGCGATGGGGCTGGTGCAGGCGGCCAGCCCGATCATGCTCAGGTAGGCTCCCGCCATGAGCCGGCGCCGCTCGCCCGGCGTAACCTCCGCGTAACCCCGCGCTGCGGTCACGCTCATGACCGGCGCACTTCTCCGCCCAACGCCTCCAACCGTGCATGCACCTCGGCCATGGCGTGGTCAATCTCGGTGTCGGTCAGCGTGCGGCCCGGCGCACGGAAGGCGAGCTCAAAGGCCACCGACTTGCGCCCGGCGCCTAGCCGCTCATGATTCAGGTACAGGTCGAAGGGCCGCACCGATTCCACATGCTCTCCCGCCGCCTGCCGGATCTCCGCCGTCAGGGCCGCCGCGCTGAATTCGTCCGTATCCGGCACCGCCACCGCCACGTCCCGCAGCGCCGCCGGGAAGCGCGGCAACGGCCGGTATGACCGCACCAGATTGGCCGCCGCGGTCAGCGCGCCGAAGTCCAGGTCAAACGCATACACTGCCCCCTCAACGTCGTAGGCCGCTGCCACCTCCGGCGCCAGCTCGCCCAGTAGACCGAGCCGTCGCTCCCCCAGCGCCACCTGCGCGCAAGCGCCCGCCGCAAAGCTGGGATGCTCCGCCCGCTCTATCCGCGTGCCCTCCACCCCCAGCTCGGCCAGGAACTGCTCCACCAGCCCCTTGAGCCAGTAGAAGTCCGGCTGTGCAGTCTCTGTCGGCAGGTTCCAGGCGGAGGTGAAGGCCGACCCGGTCAGGACCCCGGCCACTCGCGGCTCTTCCTCCGGTAATTCCCCCGGCCCCCGGGCCCGGAAGACCGGGTTGATCTCATACAGCGCCACCTCTTGCACCCGCTGCCGCTGGTTGTAGGCTACCGCCCCCAGCAGGGCTGGCAGCAGCGTGGTGCGCATCACCGTCGCGTCGGCAGCTATAGGGTTGAGCAGCGGCAGGGCCCGGCGCTCGTCTGTCTCCGGGGTGCAACGCAGCTTCTCCAGGTCGGCCGGGCACATCATGGAGAAGCTAAGCGCCTCGTTGAGGCCGCACTGGCGCAGGACCTCCTCAGCCTTGCGCTGCAGGCGCTGCTCGCGCGTCAGCCGCCCACTTCCCCCTAGCCGCCCCGGAACCGTCTCCGGGATGTTGCTGTAGCCGTGGACGATGGCGACCTCCTCGATCAGGTCCACCTCCCGCTCTACATCCCACCGCGCGGTAGGCACCGCCACTTGCAGCGGGTCACCCTCCTGCACCTCGCAGTCAATCCGCCGCAGGTAGCCGCTCATCTGCGCCGCGGTGAGGTCGGTCCCCAGCAGCGCGTTGCAGCGCGCCGGGCGCAGGCTGACCTGCCGCCGGGAGAAGTCGCCGGCGGCCACGTCCCCCGCCGGCCCGGCGATGGTCCCGCCGGCCAGGTCCACGATCATCTGCGCCGCCCGCGCCAACGCCGGCAGCGTTAGGTTCGGGTCCACGTGCCGCTCGAAGCGGTAGGAGGCCTCCGTGGACACCCCCAGGCGCAGCGCGGTCTTGCGGATGGCCGTGGGGTCAAAGTGCGCCGCTTCCAGCAGGACGGTGGTGGTGGTCTCCCGCACCTGGCTATCGCGCCCGCCCATGATCCCCGCCAGGGCGACGGCGCCCAGCGGGTCGGCGATGACCACGTCCTCCTCGGTCAGCTCAGGCACGGACTCGTCAATCAGCATCACCTGCTCGCCCGGCTGGGCGCGGCGGACTAGGATGTGGCCCTTGTCCAGGAAGCGGAAGTCGAAGGCGTGCATAGGCTGGCCCAGCTCCCAGCACAGGAAGTTGGTCACGTCCACCACGTTGTTGATGGTCCGCACCCCCGCTGACTCCATCCGCGCCACGAGCCACGCCGGCGAGGGGCCGACGGTAACCCCCTCCAGCAGCAGCCCCGAGTAGCGCGGACAACCCACCGGATCCACGATTTCGACCGTCACCGCGCCCGCCCCGGCCTGCCGCGAGTCGCGCGCGATCTCCCCCAGCAGCTCCACCGGCACCGCGGGGGGCGTGAACTCCAGCCCCAGCAGCGCCGCGGCATGTCGGGCCACACCGATCATGGACAGCAGATCGCCCCGGTTGGCGGTGACCTTAGTGTGCAGCACCTGCTCCGCCTCCCCGCCGCCGCTTTCTGGTGTCCAGGCCCGGATCTCCTCCACCTCCAACCCACCCATGGTCAGGACATCCGCCAACTCCTCCGCCGGGGGAATCCCCGGCAGTAGTTCCTTCAGCCAGCTATATGGTACACGCATCGGTCACGTCTCCCGTCGTTTCGTCCGCGTAGGGCGGGCTTCCAGCCCGCCTGGGGAACCCTCACCCCCTGCCCCCTCTCCTTGCAGGAGAGGGGGTACCCGAGCAGCCCACGGAGCCAGCGTTCCGCAGTCTGAAGTCTCCCTACAGCGGCGTCGCCGTGCTCTGGTAGTACGTCCCGTACTCCCGCATGGCCTCGGCCAGGGCCTCGATGTTGCGCAGGGGCACGTCGGCGTTGATCTCCGCCTGCAACATCAGGCCCCCACGGGGGGAGCCCAGCACCTGCACCGCCTCCCGCACGTGGTCCCGCACCTCCTGCGGCGTGCCCTGCGGGAGGATATGCTGCCGGTCCAGGTCGAGAGAGATGCACAGCCGCCCTTTCATCGTCTCCTCCAGGCCCAGGAGGGTGTTGGGCCCCACCTGCGGATTGAGGATGGTCAGCCCCGCGTCGATGAGGTCGTCCACGAATTCCAGTAGGTAGCCGTCCGAGTGCATTGACACCTCGCACCCCGCCGCCCGCGTCGCCTGCATGCACCGGGCGTAGCCGGGCTTGAGCCAGCGCCGGAAGGTCTTGAGGCTGATCAGCGTCGTCCGCTGGGCACCCAGGTCGTCCGCGGTTCCCATCACATCCGGCGTCACCTTATCCAGCACCGCACGGGTGAGCGTGTAGTTGAAGTCCGCCACCAGGTCCACCACCCGCTGTAGCGCCGGGTTGTCGTCGTAGGCCATATTGAGGAACAGGTTCTCCATCCCCACGAGTTCCTGCAGCCGCTCGAAGAAGGTCCCCCAGCCGCTGCCGGCCAGCTCCCCGGCCTCCTTCTGTCGGGCGATCCGAGAGATCTCCCCTGACACCAGGTCCCGCGGCCCCACCATCGGGTCCATGGTAAACGGATCAGGCGGAGTGTACTTGTCCACCTTACTCAGGTCCGCCAACGGATGGTACTGCGGAATCCCTACCACCCCGTCCAGTCCCGTCCGCCACACGACGCCCCAGTTGTCGGTGAAGTCCACCCCGGCGGCGTAGCGGGAGTCCATCTCGTCGTAGTCCCAGCCCTCGGGGTGGACGGGCCCAAAGAGGTCCGGATACTTGAGCGCAACTTGCAGCAACCCCTCCCGCAGGACCTTCCACCCGGCGGGCAGCGCACCGATGTTGCAAGGAATCCAGTCCGGCCCCTCGAACCGCGCACAGCGCAGATAGTTATCGCGTTTGGTCATGCTGGCACACCTCTCGTTCTTGCCGCATCATCTTCCGCGGAATCACCAACTCGGGCGTCCTGCCCACGAATCGCGGGCTACTTTCCGTCCGCCCATTCCATGTCCATGGCCTCCCCGGCCTGCGCGCTCTCGGCAATGGTGGCGATGAGCTGGTCTACCACATATCCATCCCAGGCCGAGGGCTCCGGCGGCTCACCCACTTCGAAGCGCCGCAGCATCTCCGCCATCTCGGCGTGGAAGGCGTTGACCGCCGGGAAGCGGTACTCCGTCACCTTCCCGCTGGCGGCGTCCTGGTGGACCAGCAGGGCCGGGTTGCGCTCGGGCGCGTGCCACAGCACCGTGTACAGGTCCAGCCGCCCGCTGGCGGTGGTGATCTCCAGCCGCTCGTCCCAGCCGTTGCGCTCGTAGCCGGCGAACTGCAGCGGGTGCCAGTGCGCCTCGAAATGCCCCGCCGCGCCGTGCGGCAGCCACAGCAAGGCGTTGGTGGCCCGGTCGAAGTCCAGACCCTCCCGCGTGGCCATGTGCCCGCAGACGCGGCTGGGCCGGCCGGCGTACCAGTGCACCAGGTCCAAAATGTGGCTCCCCCCGCACACCAGCGCCCCGCCCCCGTAGGCCCGCACCGGCGCCGAGGGCCGCTCCTTGGTCCACTCGCCGAGTGTCTCGTCCCACAGCTCCGCGTAGGGCTGCCAGGTTCGCGCGTACAGGCTGGTCACCGGCCCCATTTCCGCCAGTAGCCGCTTGGCCTGCTGCGAGGCCGGGAAGTGGCGCTTCATGTACGCCGTCGCACAGAAGACGCCCGCCGCTTCGGCTGCCCGCGCGATCTCCGCCGAAGCCGCCGGGTCATCGCTGAGCGTCTTCTCGCAGACCACGCCCTTGCCCGCGGCCAGCGCCGCCAGGCAGATCTCCCGGTGCGTAGACGAGGGCGTGAGCACGCTGACCAGGGCCACCTCTGGGTCGTCGAGCACCGCGCGGTAGTCGGTGCTGACCTTGGCCCCGTAGCGGTCGCCGACGGCCTGCGCCGCCTCGGGGCGCACATCGCACACGTGCGCAATCCGCGCCCCGGCCTTCTCGTAGCCCTCGTAGTGGAAGCGCGATATCCCGCCACAGCCAATGATGCCGATGTTGGTCATGCTCAAGCCTCTCGTTGACGCAGTCCCGGAGGGGCCGCATGGGTGGTTGCAGGCGGGGTCATTTCCCGCCTGCAGACGGGACCCATCCGGCCCGTCTGAGGGCGCTTCGTTAGCGCCAGCCGGGGGCCGGATGGGGCCTGTCTGCCCGCAAACAGCGCGGGCAGCCACCCATGCGGCCCCTCCGGTGCGCTAGGCGATGAATCTCCCGTCCGGAATCACTGCCACCTTCCGGGCGTTCTCGCGGTCTTCTCGTACGGTCCGGATAGCTTCCTCCAACCGGCTGAGCGGGTACCGGTGCGAGACGATCTCCTCCGCCGGGATCACGCCGCGGCGGATTAGTTCCAGGGCCTCCGCCACATACAGCGCGGGCGAGTCCATCGACGACCGCAACTGCTTCTTCCCCGCGTGCAACTTGGTGGTATCGAGCGGAATGACCCCGCCCGGCCCCCAGTCGAAGCCGATGAAGACTACGTAGCCCCCGTAGGCCGCCGCCTCGATACAGTCCGGCAGCGTCTGCGGCGGGGCAGTGACCAGGACCTTGTCGAAGCCATCGTAGGGCTGGCCACACTCGGCCAGCGGCGTCTCGTTGGTGTTGACGACGGCGTCGGCGCCCAGGCGCTGGGCCACCTCCAGCTTCCCCCTCGCCCGTCCCGCCGCCACCACCGGCCCCCCGGTCAGCCGCCGCACTAGCGGCAGCGTCATCAGGCCGATCGCCCCCGCCCCCACCAGCAGCACCCGGTCGGTGAGGCCAATCTCGGCCAGCTTGACCATGTCCAGCGCCACCCCGCCCGGCTCGCCGATCATCGCCGCCGTCGGGTCCAGACCGTGCGCCGGGACCGCGCTCTGCGCCGGAGACAGCATAGCCTCGGCGAAGCCCTGCGACACGCCGCCCCAGAAGCCGACGGTATGGGTGCACAGGTCCACCCGCCCGTTGCGGCAGCGATCGCACACCCCGCAAAAAGAACTGGACTCCAGCGCCACCAGATCGCCCACCGCCACGTTGGTCACACCCTCCCCCACCTCGGCGACGATCCCGGCTATCTCATGTCCAAAGGCTTGTGGCTCCTTCGCCAGTTCCCCGGCGATCTCGATATCGTACCCGCAGATACCACAGGCGGCCACGTCCAGCAGAATCTGCCCCGGTCCCGGCGGCGGTAGCTCCACCTGCCGGAAGGAGACCTGGAAGGGCGCCTGGACATAGGCGGCGGTGACGGTGCAAGTTGGTGTGGACATGCTGGTTTCCTTTCGGTGGCGCCGGCGTCTCGCCGGCATTCTGATAGAGGCGGGGGTTCCGGCGGGAACGCCGGAGGATCCGCCTCTACTCGGGCAACTCCCTATGCAGATACTTGTACTTCCTCATCGCCTCCGCCATCGCCACCACGTTCTCAAGCGGCATGTCCTCATAGACACCGACGTTCAGCATCAGCCCGCCACGCGGGGAGCCCAGCTTATCGATGCACTCCCGGATGTGATCGTCGACCTCCTGGGGAGTGCCGAAGACCAGCACGCCCTGGACGTCGAGGCTCAGGAAGATCGCCACGCGCCCTCGCATGACCTCCCACATGTCCTCGAAGCTATTGACTCTCACCTGCGGGTTAAGTACGTCCAGGCCAGCCTCGAGGAGGTCGTCCACCAGCGGGATGATCATCCCGTCGCAGTGCATGTGCACCAGCGATCCCGCCGCCCGGCAGGGCTCCCACATCGCGGCGTAGCCCGGCTTGAGCCAGCGGCGGAAGGTGGCCGGACTCATCAGTGGCGCACGCTGCGAGCCCAAGTCATCCCCAAAGCCCACGAAGTCCGGCGGCCCTACCTCCAGCCCCTTGCGGATGACCTTGAGGTTGTGCTCCAGCACCAGGTCGATCATCCGCTGCAGGCCCGGGCTGTCGGCTTCGGCCAGGTCCATGTACAGGTCTGCCGGCCCCCGCAGCCACTGCAGCCGCTCGAAGAAGATCCCCCCCGGCCCCCAGGAGAAGCGGCCGTCGGCCAACTCGGAGTCGTACCCCGCCTTCACGTCGTCCCAATCCATGAAGCTGTCCGGGTCGGGCGCCTGGTAGGTATCGAGCGCGGCGTAGTCGGCCAGCGGATGGCCCTTGGGCTCGCCCATGATCCCGTCCCGCACCGACTCGTACACGACTCCCCACTCGTCGGTGTAGGTTGTCTTCTCGCGCGGCTTAGGCGCCTCGCCCACCTGCCATGCCGCCGGCTTGCGGAAGATGTCCTGGTAGCGCAGGACGATCTCCTCCAAGTCCTTCCCATAGCGCAAGTAAGCGCCCGGGGTCGCGTGAGCCTGGCAGTGGACCCACTCGGGGTATTCAAACCGAGCCGTGCGCAGATAGTTCTCGCGGATGGTCGTCAAGACAATGAAACCTCTTTCGAAGGTGGAGGCGGCTGTTGCCCCGCGCCTTGCGGAGCGGGCAGAAGACGCCCCTACTCGCGCCTCTGCAACAAGGGCACTCCCCACTGGTCCTTCACCCTCACCAGATCCAGGGGCAGCCGCTGAATCACCACCTCCGCCAGCCAGCACACTACCGTCTCCGGCTCCAGGTGCCCGCTGATGATGCGCTCCCCCGCGCCAGCGGTGATGTGCACATGCACCTGCCCGTCGGCGATTACCCCCGGCATCGCGCAGATCTCCAGCGGCTCCTCGTAAACCCCGTACACCGCCTCCGGCGGCAGGCCGGTATGCTTGCCCCAGTGCACGTGCAGCCGTGACAGGGCCCCATACCCCGTCACCAACGCCGCCGTCTCCAACCCCAACTCATCGGCCGCCCGCTGCAGCCCCTCCAGCAGCAGGTCACCGTGGTCGAAGCGGACGACAATGGTTTGGTTGTCGCTCGACACAAAAGTGTCCACGGTTCCTCCATCCTCGGGCGCCAGTTCCGGTCAGCGCGGCGGAGGTGTACCCCGCGCGGGCTATCCCCCGGACTGTGCGCGATGCGCCGCATTCCGGAGCCATTCGTTCGCGATTATCGCCGTTACATCCGGGGCTCCCAACGGGCTCCACCTAAGGTGTAGCCATAAGCAGAGGTCGTACTGGTCTGTTCTTGGCGTCTTGCCCGGGCCCCCGTACCCAATCTCGACACGATAGGGTGTACGTAGCCTGTCCCCGGAGCCCACCCCATAGGCGAATGCGAAACGCAACTCCAAGCCGGGCGGCAGATATGGGACGCCATTTGAGATCATGTGGGCATACCCTTCGTCGGCAGCCCCTGGATCGTCGCCGTGCAATTCTGGCGTGATGCTCACAGTCAGGCCGTACGCGGGTGTCTTCCCGAGATTCGCGACGACAAGGTCGAACGACGACTCCCTGAAGTCTGGGTAGACGACGACATACGGCCTGACCTCCGCGTCGCGTGTGAGCCTCATCTCTTCGGTGCTCTCACGTGAGGCCTCGGCGGCGTCGCGCGTCGCAGCGGCCATTTTGCGCGTCTCGAACGCGTACCATCCCACCACCAGTAGCGTCAGCACTAGAGCCACCGTGCCAATCGCCTGCCATATGGCGGCAACGCCTTGCCAGTCGGTCATAGGAGCCACCTCCCAAAGATGCGTCCGCGTGACGGCCGGAGCGGCCCTCCCGTCCCCATTCATCAATCATCAATCATCGTTCATCAATTCCGTCCTCATGCTTCATCAGACTCGGCAGCGCCCAGCCGTAGTGCAGACTCAGCAGTCTGACCGTCACGACCGCTCTCGTACCTAGTCTCCTAGTCCTCGGTCTCCTCCGGTTCCTCACTCGGTTGGCACAGCGGCTCCGGGGTCGCCGGGGCGGGCCGGGCCACGGGGGTCTCCAGCGGCCCCTCCTCCGGCTGCTCCATGAACTCCAGCACCGCCGTCTGGAAGCAGAAAGCCCACGCCCCGAAGGCCCCCGCCGCGATGGCCAGCCACACCCAGGTGTTGGGTGCGATCAGGAAGAGGCTGGCCGCGCTGAGCACCTCCGCGGCCGTCAGCAGCAGGCGGAGCCGCCGCTGCCGCTCGATCATCCGCGCGCCGATGAAGTGCCCCGCCCCCATGATGAGCAACAGCAGCGCGAGGATATGGTGCACGGACCAGCGGGAGGTGACCGCGGGCAACTCGCCACTCTCCTGCTGCCCCTGGACCGTCACCAGGACCAGCAGCATCGTCATGTAGAGCACGAAACTAACGACCACCGTCAACAGGTCATTGGCTGCTTCGCCGCGTTCAGTCTTGGGCTGCATTGCGGTCCTCCCCTCGGGTCGTCTCCCCTCCCCAATTGCCTCTGGCGATTTCCCCTCAGAACTGCTCCAGAAACCTCATATCCCCGCTGTAGAACAGCCTTATATCGTCAATCCCATGTCGGAGCATGGCGAGGCGCTCTACGCCGAAGCCGAAGGCCCAACCGGTGTACTTCTCGCTGTCGTAGCCTACCCCCTCCAGGACGTTGGGGTCCACCATGCCGCAACCGCCGATCTCCAGATACCCGCTCCCCGAGCAGACCTTGCACCCCTGCCCGTGGCAGAAGACGCAACTGAGCGCCAACTCCGCGCTCGGTTCGGTGAAGGGGAAGAAGTCGGGCCGGAAGCGCGCGTGGCATTCCTGCCCGAACAGCTCCTGCGCGAAGACCTCCAGCGTTCCCTTCAGGTCGGCGAAGGTGATGTCCTCGTCCACCAGCAGGCCCTCCAGTTGGTGGAAGGTGTGGCAGTGGGTGGCGTCCACCGTATCGCGGCGGTAGCAGCGCCCCGGCACGATGATCCGCACCGGCGGCTGCGTCTGCTCCATCGCCCGAATCTGCACCGTGGAGGTCTGCGAGCGCAGCAGCGTCCGCTCGGTGACGTAGAAGGTCATCTGCTCGTCCATGGCCGGGTGGTACTCGGGGTAGTTGAGCGCCTCGAAGCCATAGTAGTAGTTCTCCACCTCGGGCCCCTCGGCCACGGTGAAGCCTAGCCCCAGGAAGATGCCAACGATCTCTTCCAGGGTCGCCGACAGGGGATGCTGCTTGCCCACCCGCGGGGCCCGGCCCGGCATGGTCACGTCGAGCTGTGCCCCGGTCTCCGGCGCCGCCAGCGCCGCCTGCCGTTCCTCTAAGAGGGCTTCCAGCGCTTTCTTGACGCGGTTGAACTCCCGCCCCACGGCCGGCTTGTCCTCTTTGGGGACGGACTTCATCCCTTCCTGCAGCTCCCGCAGTTTCCCATTGCGGCCCAGGAAGGCTACCCGCACCTGCTCCAGCGCCATCTCAGTGGACGCCGCGGAGAACGCCGCGCGGGCTTCGGATTCCAGTTGGAGTAGTTGGTCAATCATCTATGTCACCTCGTCTGTGCGCCGTCGAGCAACGCCGCACCTCCCGCCGTTTCCCACGTTCCACGTTCCACGTTCCACGTTCCATCCCCGAAAAAACCTCCCGCTTCGTCCCAGGGACGAAAGCCGGGAGGCCTTCGTTATCGAGCCCTACTTGTCCCTGACCGCCGCATTATACCAGCGTACAACCGCGTCTTCAAGCGCCTGGTCCCCACTCACGTCTCGCGACTACCTCCTCAGCAACTCCCCGAAGGTCATCCACACAATCCGCGGCAGCGCCGCCAGGCGCGGTAGTCGCTGCGGCTCCTTCACCGTCCGGTAAAGCCACTCCAGGCCGCAGCGCTGCATCCAGGCCGGGGCGCGCTGCTTGCGGCCGGAGATCACGTCCAGGCTCCCGCCGATGCCGATGCACACCGGCACCCCCAGGTCCGCCAGGTGCGCCTTGATCCACTTCTCCTGCCGCGGAATTCCCATCGCCACCAGCAGCAGACCAGGGCGCTGCTCCCGGATGTCGGCGATGATCCGCTGTTCCTCTTCCTCGTCGAAGTACCCGTCATGCACCCCTGCCACCTGCAGTGCGCCGATACGCTCCTGCAGCTTCCGGGCCGCCTCCTCCGCCACCCCCGGCGCCGCGCCCAGGAAGTACACGCTCCGCCCCTGCGCCGCGGCCACCGCGCACAGGTCGCCCACCAGGTCACATCCCGACACCTTGTCCCACAGGGGCAGGTCCAGCAGCTTGGAGGCCAACACCACCCCCGCCCCGTCGGCGGTGACCAGGTCGGCCTCGTTCATGATCTCCCGGAACTCGGGGTCGTCGTGGGCCCGCACCACCGCCGAGGCGTCGGAGGTGACGACCATATGCGGATGTCCCTCCTGCATGAACCCGCCCACTGACTCCAGCGCCCCTTGGTAGGTGACGGCATGGAGCCGGACCCCCAACAGCCAGACCTCCTCCGCAGCGGGCGGCTCCCCGTGGGGCGGGCTTTCTCCCCTGCCCTCCCCCGCGCGGGCTGGGAAGCCCGCGCCACGCGGACGGGGCAGCAACCTCGCCACCACATGGAACAGGACCCCGCCCCCCGCCAACCCCGCCACCAGCACCACCGTCTTGATCAGGAACAACACCTCAATCATCGCCACCAGCAGCAGCGCCAACGCACACAGGTACGCCGACCCGGCCAGCAGCAGCGTGACCACCTGGCCGCGGCTGTATCCCTGGGAGAGCAACAGCATATCGAGATTCTGCCGCCGCCGCTGGACGGAGACCGCCCGCCCCCCATGCCGCAAGTCCGCGACGTAGGTGTAGGTGACGGAAAAGAGGGGAACACCAATGAGCAGTAGAGGCAGCAGCGCGACCAGGAAGGCCGCGGCGTCCAGCGCGAGCACGATCGCCAGGCCGCCGAGCAGGAAGCCCACGGTCATAGCCCCGGCCCGGGCGCTGTTGCACGACAGCCGCCGCGCCCAGGGGAGTTGCAGGAGGAAGACCGGGGCCATGCTCCCGGCCATGGCCAGCTCGGCCGGCATCAGAGGGGGCGGCAGATGCACCAGGTTGAAGATGCCGAGGAAGGTCAGAGAGGCCAGGCCCGCCACGCCTAGCGGAATTTCCAGCAGGGCAGCGTTCCAGCCAAAGACGGTCGCGCATAGCACCAGCCACACGATGGTGACCGCTGGCCCCGCCCAGTCCAGGGAGACGAATTCGGGGGAGAAGGGGTACTTGACCTCGGAAATGACCACGCCGCCCCACAGGACGAGGCCGGCCCCGATGAGCAGAGCCGGCAGCGCCGCCACTTGCCGCCAGTTCAACCAGTCTGCTACGGAGGTCAACAGCCAGACCGCCGCTCCGCCCAGCAGCAAAGCGGCATACGGCCGGGGCGGCACGAGCCACGGCCCCACGGATACCGGCAATTGCCCCCCAGGCTCCCAGGGCCAGGCGAAGTCGAAGCCGACCCGGACGCCCCACGCCGCCGCCAGCGAGAGCAGCGTCACCGGGCCGACCAGGTCCAGGCGTGCCCGCGTTGGCCTCCGCGCTTGGCCACGACGCCCTACCACCGCAAAGAGGGGCGCCAGCAGCAAGGGCGCGACTAGGGGCGCCGCGGTAGTGAGCCAGCATACTAGTCGGCCCATGGCTTCCGTCCTACTTCACCAAACTCGCCACCAAGTCGCCCTGCGCGTCCGTCCCGATGCCGCTCCTGGTGGACAGGTCCCCCAGCTTCCCGCTGGCCAGGGCCTCTTCGAGGGCCCGCTCGATGGCGGCCGCCGCCGCGGTCTCGCCCAGGTGATCCAACATCATCCCCGCCGCCGCGATGGTAGCGATGGGACAGACCACGTTCTGGCCGGTGTACTTGGGCGCCGAGCCGTGGATCGGCTCGAACATGGAGACACCGTTGGGGTTGATGTTCCCGCTGGCCGCCACGCCCATGCCGCCCTGCACCATGGCCCCCAGGTCAGTGATGATGTCGCCGAACATGTTGGTGGTCACCACTACATCGAACCACTCGGGGTTCTTCACGAACCACATGCAGCAGGCGTCCACGAAGGCGTGCTCCTGCTTGATGTCCGGGTACTCCTCGCCTACCTGCGCGTAGGTCCGCGTCCACAGGTCATGCCCGTGGGTCAGGACGTTGGCCTTGTCCACCATGCACAGGGTGTTGTTCTTGGCCCGCTTGCGCGCCAGCTCGAAGGCGTAGCGGATGATCCGCTCGGTGCCCTTGCGGGTGTAGACGGCGGTCTGGGTGGCCACCTCGTCGGGCGTATCGATCTTCATCGACCCCCCGATGCCCACGTACATGTCCTCGGTGTTCTCGCGGACCACGATGAAGTCAATGTCCTCCGGCCCCTTGTCCTTGATGGGCGTCTCCACGCCGGGGTACAGCTTGATGGGCCGCAGGTTGACGTACTGGTCGAAATCGAACCGCAGTCGGAGCAGGATACCCTTCTCCAGGATGCCGGGGTGGACGTCCGGATGCCCCACCGAGCCCAGATAGATGGTGTCCATCTGGGCCAGCTCGTCCATCTCCGAGTCGGTGATGATCTCCCCGGTCTTCAGATACCGGTCGCCGCCGATGGGGTAGTCTACGGTCTCGTACTTGACGTCGTACTTCTCCGCGGCCACAGCCAGCACTTTGAGCCCCTCGCGCATAACCTCCGGCCCTATCCCGTCACAGGGCAGAACAGCTATCTTATACATGGGGAGAAGTCTCCTTTGCGGTCACAAGTCACACCTGGCGATTATAGCAGAAAGGGGAGGAGGGGGCAAAACGGGGGCGGGACGGCAGCTGGGCAGGAGTGCGTCCACCAGCGGCGAAGGAGAGCTTGGAGTGCAGTCAGTCGGGTTGTGGGCGGCCTACGCGAGGGGAAGCGGACGAATCGGGTACGGCGTCAGCGCGTTGCCGGAGGATAAAGGCCGCGAGTTAAGTATGGTGTCCCCGGAATTCCCCGGTTGGTCTACCCGCCCGCCTCCGCCGCCGGCGCCTGCTGGGGTGTGGGCTCTTTGGGCCAGGGAATGAGCCAGTCCTGTTTGTTCTGCTCCCACCATGAGAGGAAGGCCTTGGCCTTGATTGCGGCTGTCGGCGGGGTGTCCTGAGGCAGCGTAGGCTGGTGGCCGGCAATGGTAAGAGCAATGTCGGCGAAGTCATCGTTGCCCGCGCGAAACTGCTCCGCCAGGTATGGCAATACGGCGATGCCCTGGTATTGGGTGGCCAGGTATGCTTCTCCTGCCGGAGAGACCGGCGTCTCCTTCAGCATGAGCGTGCCAGTGGCCGTGTCATAACTGACCTCTTCCGTCCAAAGGCGCGGATTGCCAGCCTTATTTGCACGCCACTTGGCGACGGCCTGGCCGAAGGCCGTCTTCACGCCGCCGGTCCCCCCGCGCCACCAGTCGAGCCATAGCGCCGCCACTGCCTGGTTGGACTGCCTACCCGCTAACTCCGCCGGCGAGAAACGCTTTGCAGTGATGCTACTCAGGGCGAAGATGAGAAAGTGCCCATCCGGGGCGTTCAGCTTCGCGACAATGTAAGGCACGGCGGGAGGCCCGAGAGCTACTATCGTCCGGAACGGCTCATTCATCGTATAATGCTCGTTATCGGACCAGGCGAACTGTCTGATGAGGTCGCACCACTCCGTGTAGGCGGCATCGAAGGCCTTCGCGACTTTGCCGTCGTCGGAGCACACGGGGGTCGCAATGGTTGACAGGGCCATCAGGCCGAGCGCGCCGATCATTGCAGTATAGCGCATGTGTCTCACTCCTACTAGTTGAGTTTGTAATACCTCTGGGCAGTTCCATACTGCCCACCCTCGACCTGCTCGAGCTGATGCTCGATCAGGTCGAGGTGCCCGCACTTGCTCCCCCACATGATCCATCGACCGGTGCCGCATGTACAGGTCGCGTGGTTGGGAGGCTGGTCGGCCGGCCAGGTGTTGCGGCGAACGGCCGCGTGGGTCGGCGCCATGTTTCCGTTCACGACATTCCCGAAAAGGGCAATCACCGCCTCGTTCGGGTCGTCAGTCGGCGTGAACCCGTAGCCGGCGTAGAAGGTGTCGAACTCGGCTTCCGTGTTGCGCCATATCCATTGGTCCATGATCCCCACCGACCAAGCGATGCAGTTGTAGGCGTCGGGTGGGTCGCCAGGCGTACGGGGGCCAAAGGCACTCCACTCACACCCCACTAACCCAGGCCATGCCGTCTCGAAGAACTCCGCCTGAGACGCCGCCCTGGGCGGGTTTGTCCAGTAGATATAGTAGTCAGTGCCCTCTGTTCTTGGCTGATCCCCGCAGTCCGCGTCAA
>JALGSV010000009.1 GCA_029821755.1 Candidatus Zipacnadum vermilionense
ATGAGCTACAAGTTCCACCATAAGGCCTCCGGCAAGCAGCTTACCGATGACCAGACCCTGGCTGACGCCGGAGTCAAGGACGGCGATGTCATGCGCCTGCAGCCGGAGATCACTGCGGGATAATGGATGCCGACGAACCCGGTTTAGATATTCTCGATCTCACCGTAGAGCCCGAGGACGACGACCGCTACGCCCGCTTCCGCCTTATCCACTGGTGGGACCAGCAGCGTCTCCATGAGGCCCGCGTCCTGGTCGTTGGCGCCGGCGCCCTGGGCAACGAAATCGTCAAGCAACTGGGCCTGCTCGGCGTCGGCCATGTCCTGGTCGCGGACATGGACATTATCGAGCGGTCCAACCTCACCCGCTCGGTGCTCTTCCGCGAGAAGGACCTGGGCCGGCGCAAGGCCGAGGTCGCCTGCCGCGCCTTGGAAGACCTCAACCCCGAGGTCACCGCCCAGCCCTTCGTCGGCAACACCGTCTACGACCTGGGGGCTGGTGTCTACAGCGAGATGGACTTGGTCTTTGGCGCGCTGGACAATCGCGAGGCCCGCGTCTCCATCAACCAGCACTGCTGGAACCACAATATCCCCTGGGTAGACGGCGCCATCGAGGTCATGCAGGGCGTGGCCCGCATGTTCCTGCCCCCGGACGGCCCCTGCTACGAGTGCACCATGTCGGAGCTGGACTACAAGCTCCTGAACATGCGCCGCTCCTGCGCCCTGCTCACCCGCGCGGAGATGCTCGCCGGCAAGGTCCCCACCACCCCCACCACCGCCTCGGTGATCGCCGGAATTCAGGTGCAGGAGGCGGTCAAGTACCTCCACCGCGACCGCGGCCTGCCCCTGCTGGATGGGAAGGCGTTTGTTTTCAACGGTCTCAGCAACGATTCGTACATCGTCGAATACCAGCGCCGCGAGGACTGCCTGGCCCACTACACCTACCCGGAGGTCTGCCCGACCAACTTCGGCAGCGAGACGCCGGTGGGGGAGGCCCTGGAGTTCGTGCGACGAGAGATGGGCCCGGAGGCGGTCCTGGACCTCTCCCGCGAGGTCTGCGTAGCCCTACGCTGCAAGCACTGCGACGAGGTGCAGCCGCTGTTCCGCTCCCTGGGCCAGGTAACGGAGGCCGAGGGCCGCTGCCCCACCTGCGAGGAGATGCGCGAGCCGGAGCTGATGCACACCATCGAGGGCGACGAACCGTACCTGGACAAGACCCTGGGCCAGTTAGGGATCCCGCCCTACGACATCTTCACGGGGCGGGTGGGGCTGGAGATGAAGCATTACGTCATGGGAGCGGATAGGGCGGAGGTGATGGGGAAGCTGGCCTAGTGGAGGGGTCGGACTCCAACCGCCATCCAGCCGAATGTCCAGTTGCGCGTCGTCCTGCAAGGCGGCGTTCCACCCCACCAACCACCAGCGGGCGGCACATGAAGTGCCGCTCCTACCCGACCGGCCTTGCCGCCTGAGAACTATGCCTGACCAGCCCGTACCCGAATTCACCCCGACCGACGACCTCCCTATCGCCCTCCCCTCCCCCGCCGAGGAGCCCTCTCCCTCTGCCTCCCCTCCGCCCCGGGTGCTGCTGTCCCAGACCGCCCTTGCGGCCATCCGCGAGCATGGGTATACCGACACCGCCCACGAGTGCGGGGGGGTGATGGTCGGGGAGAAGCTGGACGGCGACCGGGGACCGATGGTGCTGGTGGAGGCCGTCATCGCCGGGGCGCATACCGACAACCGGCGCGGGTCGGTGACCTTTACCCACGAGACCTGGGAACAGATCAACCAGGAAAAGGATCAGAACTACAGCGACCTGCGCATCGTCGGCTGGTATCACACCCACCCCGGCTTCGGGATCTTCCTGTCCGACTATGACCAGTTCATCCAGGCCAACTTCTTCAACCTGCCCTGGAATGTCGCCTTCGTGCTCGACCCGCTCTCCGGCGAGTCGGGCGCTTTCGGCTGGGTAGAAGGGAAGATCACCCGCCTCCCGGAATATGAGTCCTACGCCGTGGCCGACGAACATCCGCCGGCTCCCGCGGAGGGAGAGCCGGTCGCCGAGGCGGAGTCGGAGGCTGCCGAAACCGCTGCCGAACCCGAGTCGCCGCCGCTCCTGCGCCGCCCGCTGCGCTGGGGAATAGTCGGCACGGTATTAGCCAGTCTGGTGCTGCTGGCGCTGGTGATTCTGTCGCTGCTGGGGATGGGGCTGATGCTGGATCAGCAACGTCTGCCGGCGTCGCCGCCCCCGGTGTCGATGCCTCCCGCCCCGGTTCCGGCAGCTTCACCAGCCGCCCCGGGCCCGGCTTCAACCGAGGCCCCGGCCCCGACCGAGGCGCCGCCGACTGAGGCCGGCCCGCCCCCGTCAGCGTCCAATCAGGAGAACGCTCCCGCGCCGGAAGCGCCGCATGACTCCAGCCCCCTCGAACAACCCGAGCCCTGACGACCTGGAGATCGAGATCGGCGAGTCCTCCGCCGAGGCCGAGGCGCTGGGGGAGGATCCTGCCCATCGCGAGGGCGTGAACCTCCTCACCTTGGGCAAGCCGGCGCATGACCCGCGCTTTCTGGTCGGCTATCCCTGCCTCAAACAGGTTCTGGCCCACGGACAGCGGCACGAGGACACGGAGATCGGCGGCGTCCTGCTGGGCCGCATCTGGCGCTGCGAGCGCGGCCGGGTCACCGAGGTGACCGAGACCGTGCCCGCCGAGAACACCGAGGCAGGCCTCGGCCACGTGACTTTCTCGCACGAAACCTGGCAAGAGATATATAATGAGGTGGACAGGCGACCACCGGAGTTGAAGATCGTCGGCTGGTACCACAGCCATCCCGGCTTCGGGGTCTTCTTTTCCCAGCAGGACCGCTTCATCCAGCGGCATTTCTTCGGCGGCGAGGGCCAACTCGGGATCGTGGTCGACCCCCAGCGGATGGCTGTAGCCGCCTTCGAGACCCGGGACGGCGAGGTCGTGGCGCTGCCGGGTCTGCTCCTGTCCGCCGACCACGACACCCACGCGGCCGCCCAGGGGCTGCTGCACAAGCTATCCTTCCCCCCGGCCGGGGAGAAGAGGGGAGTATTGCAGCGGCTTTCCGAACCGCTGCATAATCTGATCGAAGGTAATGGAGGTTAGAGCCAGGTTTGACTAACGCCCGTTTGCGCCGCCTATACGCCGATTACCGGGATGTGACCGAGCAATTTGCCGGGCATCCCTATATCACCGTAACTCCGCTGCGGGGCAATCCGCCCGAGGCTTACGAGGTGCGCTACCGCATCCCCGGCCTGGAGCTGGACACCGCTTCCAACCGCCCCCGTCGCCGCGACCAGCACATTGCCCACATCTACCTGCAGGACACCTACCCGCGGGAGAAGCCCAAGTGCGCCATGGAGACGCCGATCTTCCACCCCAACTTTGGGTCGTACATCTGCATTGATGACTACTGGTTCGCGGGTACGACGCTGTGCTACATCATCATCCACATCGGAGAAATGATCCAGTACCAGAACTACAACCCCAAGAGCCCGCTGGACCCGGTCGCCGCACGCTGGGCCCAGCAGAACGAGCGTCTGCTCCCGGTGGGCAACCTCGATCTCTCCCAGCCGGAGTTAGACATAGACTTCCTCGGCGAGGGCGGTGAAGAGACCCCCACCCCGGCGGCCGAGGAGGACATGGACATCCAGCTGTGCTAGCGTGGGGGGGGAGCGCGAGCTGGAAAGCCCGCGCTACGCGGACCGATACCATGCGCTACCTGATCGAATATCATCAGACCGGCCAGCCCCCTTCCCGCTGGCGCGCCTTCTGGCAGCAGGTGCTGGCCTGGGTGATCCTGGTCGCCTTCGCCGCCATAACCGTGACCCTGGCGATCTTCTTCTTCAGCGTAGTCGCCTCCATCGTCGCCGCGCTGCTCATCATCGGCGCCCTCACCGCGCTGGTTTTCCGGCTCCGCTACGGCCCCGGCTGGTGGTGGCGAGTCGGCCGCAAGCGCTAAGACCCCCGAAGTTGTTCCACAGACATTTGTCGTCGTGCCTACCGTCACCATGCGTTGTCCCGCTTGCCATCAAAACATACGAGTTCAGGGCAAGTTCTGCCCCAAGTGCGGGGACCAGATCTTTGGCCTGCCTGTCCACGGATCGGGGGGGCCCGAGGGGCCGTCGGAACCCTCCGTGCCTCCCCCGCCTGCCCAGGACTCGGCCATTCCCGTCCCGCCACCGCCCCCACCGACGGCGTATGCGCCCACATCTCCCCCTCCACCCGGCTCCGTGGCAATTGACGACGACTTCAGCACCAGCCTCTATCCTAGCCCCCCCGCCTCCGAGCCGGTGCTGGACATCACGCTCGAGGACGACACTCCCGGCGCCACCAGCCTGGCCGAGGCGATCGGCAAGGTCTGCCCCTACTGCCGCTTCCCCATCAAGGCCGGCGAGCCCGTGCAGATTTGCCCCAGTTGCGGCGAGCCGCACCACCGCGACTGCTGGCAGGAGAACGGTGGCTGTACCATCTACGGCTGCCGGTCTAGCCCGGCCATGGCCGGCACCGCCGCGGCCCCGGTAGCCGTGCCCAGCCAGACGTTGCCGCAGTGGCCCGGCTATGGAGACGGAGGTTACCAGTCCACCTCCCTGCCTCGCGATGCCATCGCCCTGCTGGAGGCGGAGCTAACCCGCCTGGCCACCAACGCCCTGGCCTTCGCGCTGCTGGGCTTCCTGGGCCTAACGGCGGTGATCGGTCTGCTCACGGGCGTCTCGGTCCTGGGCCAGATCTCCCACTCGGGCTTGCGCGCCTCCCGCGCCCGCGGCCTGGCCTGGGCCGCGGTCGGCCTGTCCGTCTTCTGGCTGATCATCATTATCGGCCTCCTCGTGGTAGGTGCCCAGATAATCAGCAGCGTCGGCTGAGCGCCTGCGGAGCGGCCGCAGGGAGCTCGGCCCCGCACCTGAAACCCATGCCCACCTCCCCTCTCAACCGCCGCCCCGCCTCTCCTCTCTTCGCCCTGGCCGAGAAGGGCTCCACCACCAGTGAGTCTCTTGACGTCTACCTCCACCTTGACGCGCTGGAGGATATTCTCGACGTCGTCAACCCCCGCGACCGCGACGAGGCCGGCGGCCTGCTCGCCGGGGAGTCGGACCAGGACGACACCGGTCCCTACCTCCTCGTCCGCCGCGCCCTGCCCGCCCGCCGCGCCCGCGGGAAGCGTATCTCTCTCACCTTCACTCCCGAGGCCTGGGAGGACCTGTGGACTGCTCACGACCGCGAGTGCCCCGACTTGGCCGTGGTGGGCTGGTACCACACCCATCCCGGCCTGGGCGTCTTCCTCTCCGAACAGGACCAGTTCATCCATCGTCACTTCTTTACGGCAGGCCACCAAATCGCCCTCGTCTACGATCCTGACGAATTCCGCTGGGGCGTCTTCTACTGGGACGGCGAGGGTTTGCGCGCTGCGCGCGGGCTGTATGTCTACTCCGAAACCGCCCGCTCCTACCCCGCGCTGGAGCAGGCCTTGCGTGAAGTCACCCCAGAGTGGATAATATTGCACGATCAGGACTGACAGGAGGGTTTCACTATGCGCGATGTTCTGGGAGTTCTGCAGGAGGCCCTGACGGTGGAGCACGACGGCGAGGCCTTCTACCGCCGCGCCGCCGACACTTGCAGCAACCCGATGGCCCGGGAGACGTTCCTGGCCCTGGCGGAAGTGGAGAAGCAGCACGCCTCGTATTTCCAGGCCTACTACGACGCCATGTCCGCGACGAAGCAGTGGCCGGCCGCCAGCCCGGTGGAGCTGGCCCCCCACGAGGTCCCCGCGATGGCCAAGGCCATCTACGACCAGGCCCGTTGCGACGCCCAGGAGTGCGACGTGGTGATGTGCGCCGAGCTGCACCAGCTTTACGCCACGGCCATGGACAAGGAGCGCCAGTCGATCGCGCTGTACCAGACCCAGGCCGCCGAGTCCGACAGCGGGGACCAGCAGACCTTCTTCCAGTTCCTGGTAGGCCAGGAGCAGGGCCATCTGGAGATCCTCGCCAACACCCAGAAATACCTCGACGACCCGAGCCACTGGTTCTTCGACCAGGAGCAGTGGATAGTGGAGGGGTAGGACGGGCGTCTCGCCCGTCCGGGTAGGGGCGCAATTCATTGTGCCCATCTAGGAGGGCAATCTCATGAGGGAAGGCCGGACAATTCGAGCGATTCGAGAAGCGATTGCGAGGGGTCACCTGCGAGAGCCGTTTGGTCCGTCCGAGGTCAACCGAGTTCTTGGGATAAACTATGCTGGCGTGTTTCTCCCGAAGCACAGAGCGGGCAATCCAGGCGACAATACTGAGCTATTCATTCAGGTGAGCCACCGTCCCGCTCTGTATCGACTACGCCAAAAATAGGTGGCTGAGTACACCCCCACCGCGGCGAGGGGAGAATTGCCTAGGTCAGGGCGTGGTAGCAGGTGCCACCTGGGAGGAGACGGAAGCCTGCCACGGCGAGAGAGCGATCTCCCCGAAGTGCTTCTTCCCCACCCATTTGACATGTCCGTCGGCGTAGCCAACGTTCAAGCCGCCGTTGTGCCGATAGGCAGCGACATCTCGACCGCCTCCTAACTGGGTACCGTCAAAGAGAACCCCCGTTTCCCCTGGTGGGAGAGTACCCGGCGGGTAAGGGAAACCGGCATAGAAGCCGTTGAAAGCGGGACTCATGGTGTAACTCACCGATTCGCTGCAGCCGCTGGTCTGCTTGTTGCTGCGCCCATCAGTGCGCCCATCAGAGGGGCAGGCGTAGATCTGCGTGTTATTGATGTAGGGCAAGATGGCATCGGGCCAGTTGCCAGCGTACGGCCAGCGGTCGTCGTAGTCGCTGGCATACATCAACATGCCCAGGTTGAGCTGCTTGACGTTGGAGAGGCAGCTATTCTGTTGCGCCTTCGCTCTAGCCCGCGCGAATACGGGGAACAAGATGGCCGCGACGATGGGGCCAACCACCAGGCTGACTAAGAAGGCCACGCATCCCAGGACGACGCCCACGATGGCCATGGGCCCGCCGGGCTGTCGCCTGCTCAGCGACACCGACCCGAGGATGATCGCCAGCGGCCCGGTGATCAAGCCCACTGGCCCCAGGGGGAAAGACACAATCCCCAGGATCATGGCGGCAACAGCAAGCCCTGAGCTACCCTCGGGCCGGTAGTTGGGGGTCGGGGCGCAAGTTGGCGGGGGCACGGGTGGCCGCGGGGCGAGCTCAGGAGGTGGCGGTGGAGTGCTCGGGAGTAGGTCTATGTCGACGTCGCCCGGCGCGGCGTCTCCCTCCACTTGCGCTTGCATGTTCGCGCATCTGGGACACTCCCGGTCAAAGGCTGTCATTTCGTAACCGCAACGCAGACATTCCATCGTCGGTCCTCCCTTGTCCGGACTCCTACTGTTTGATTATATTACCGCCCGTCCACATGCGCAACCCTTGCACTCCTCCCCCAAACCTTGCATACTACCTTCATGCAAACCGACGGTTCCGAGAAACTCTGGGGTGGGCGGTTCTCGGCCGATATGGCCGACCTGGCGCTCGCCTATAGCGAGTCCACTGACGCCGACTCGCCCATGGTCCAGGAGGACATCTGGGGCTCCCAGGCCCACGCCCTCATGCTGGCCCGTTGCGGAATCATCCCCGAGGAGGACCTCCGCGAGATCCTCCGCTGGCTGGAGTATGCGCGGCAGGAGTATGAGGCCGGGCGGATGACGCTGCAGCGCGAGCGCGAGGACGTCCACATGAACGTGGAGTTCTACCTGCGCGAGCACGCCGGCCCCGAAATGGGCGGGCGGCTGCATACGGCGCGGTCGCGCAACGACCAGGTCGTCACCGACTGCCGGATGCACCTGCGCAGCCGCCTGCTCGATGTGCAGGAGGCCGTGGCCGCGCTCCAGAGCGTCTTGCTCTCCCTCGCCGCGCGGCACACCGAGACGGTCATGCCCGGCTACACCCACACCCAGCACGCCCAGCCGATTTCCGTGGGCTTCTGGCTGTCGGGCCATGCCGCGGCCTTCCAGCGTGACCAGCAGCGCCTGGAGCAAACCTACGTCCGCGTCAACCGCTGCCCGCTGGGCGCCGCGGCCCTGGCCGGGACCTCCTTCCCCACCGACCGCCGCCTGACCGCCGCCCTGCTGGGGTTCGACGGGGTGGAGGAGCACTCCCTCGACGCCGTGGGCGACCGGGACTTCGTCATGGAGTCCCTGGCCGACCTGGCCATCCTGGGCGTGCATCTCTCCCGCCTGGCCGAGGAGATCGTCGTCTTCTCCACCTACGAGTTCGGCATGATCGAGGTGCACGATAAGCACGCCTCGGGCAGCAGCATCATGCCGCAGAAGAAGAATCCCTGCCTGGCGGAGCTGGCGCGGGGCAAGACCGGGCGACTCGTCGGGCGGCTGATGCAGAGCCTGATGACCTTCAAGGGCCTGATCAGCGGCTACAACCGCGACCTGCAGGAGGACAAGCCCCCGCTCTGGGAGGCCCTGGCGATAGCCGAATCCGGCGCCCGCGTCCTGGCCGAGACCATGCGCGACGCCACGCTGAAGACAGACCGCATGCGCGAGCTGGTCGGCAAGAACTTCGCCACCGCTACCGAGCTGGCTAACTACCTGGTTCGCGAGCGGGGCCTGCCTTTCCGCACCTGCCACGAGATCATCGGCTCCTTGGTGGGCCAACTGATCCAGGAGGGCGAGACCCTCAACAACCACGAGCGCGTCCGTGAGATCCTCTCCGCTGCCGGGCACGATCTGACGCTAGAGGAGATAGCGGACGTAGTGGACCCGGAGGCCTGCCTGCGCCTGCAGCGCAGCCTCGGCTCCACCGGCCCGGAACAAACCACCGCCCTAGTCGGTAACCTGGAGGACGCCCGCTCCGACGCCGAGGTCCTCGCTGCGGAGCGCCGCGCCGCCCTCCTCGCCGCACGCCAATGGACCGCGCGACTGGTCGAGGCCGTCCTGGAGGGGAAGGGGCTGGACGGGCTGGAGTGGTAGGAGGTCCCTCCGGTGGCACCGGCGTCTCGCCGGTGCTCCGCGTGGGGCGGGCTTTCTAGCCCGCCCAGGCTAGCGACTACCTTCCCCGAGCGCGGGCTAGAAAGCCCGCGCCACGCGGATTGATGCTTTCCATGTTCAACCTCACCCCAACGGTTGTCTCCCGCGAGCAGGTCACGCCCGTCCACGTGCGCCTGCGGCTGAGCGCGCCGGAGATCGCTCTTGCCGCCCTGCCGGGGCAGTTCCTCCACCTCCGCGTCTCCGCCGCCTGTGACCCGCTCCTGCGCCGCCCCTTCAGTATCATGCTTACCGAGCCGGCTACCGGCTTGATTGACCTGCTCGTCCAAGTCGTGGGCCGCGGCAGCGAGGCCGTCGCCGCCGCCATGCCGGGTCAGTCCTTTGATATCATCGGCCCCCTCGGCCACGGTTTCCCTCTCGCCCCTAGCGGCAGCCAGGTCTTCCTGGTCGCCGGCGGCGTCGGTGTTGCCCCCCTCATTGGCCTTGCCGAGGCCCTCGCCGAGGCCCCCGGAGAGCGCGAGATCTTCAGCCTGTTCGGCGCCCGCACCGAGTCTTTGCTCTGCTGCTGGCTGGAGTTGGCCGAGCGCTGCGTGGAGTTCACCGCCGTCACCGAGGACGGCTCCATCGGCGAGACCGGCCTGGTCAGCGAGGCCCTCGCCCGCCGCCTGCAAGCGCCGTTCCCTGGCAAGCGCGTAATCTACGCCTGCGGACCTATGCCCATGCTCACCGCTATCGCCGCAATTGGCCGCGAGGCGGACGTCGAGACCTACGTCTCCCTGGAGCGCTGGATGGGCTGCGGCGTCGGGGCCTGCCTGGGCTGCGTTGTCCCCGCGGCCGCGCCCTCTGTGGAGCGTTATCTCCGCGTCTGCAAGGACGGCCCGGTCTTCCCGGCGACCGCCCTCGATTGGGAGGCGATGCCCCGGTGAGCGCCGTCGACCTTTCCGTCGAGTTGTGCGGGCTGGGTCTGAAGAACCCGGTGATGGTGGCCTCCGGGATCTTCGGCTACGGTACCGAGTATGCCGATCTGGTGGACGTCTCCTCCCTCGGCGCCCTGGTGACCAAAGCCGTTACCCTCGAGCCGCGCGAGGGCAACCCGCCCCCGCGCCTCTGCGAGACCCCCGCCGCCATGCTCAACGCCATCGGCCTGCAGAACCCCGGCGTGGAGGTCTTCGTCACCGAGAAGCTCCCCGCCCTGCGCGACTTCGGCGTGCCGATCATCGTCAACGTTGCCGGAGCGACGCTGGAGGACTACGTAGCCGTCGCCCGCCGTTTGGCCGAGACCGAGGGCCTAGCGGCCCTGGAACTGAACGTCTCCTGCCCCAACGTCAAGGCCGGCGGCCTCCACTGCGGCGTTAGCCCCGACCTGACCGCGGAGCTGGTCGCCACCGTCAAGGCCGCCTGCCCGCTCCCACTCATCACCAAGCTCTCGCCCAACGTGACGGACATCGCCAGCATCGCCCGCGCCGCCGTGGAGGCCGGTAGCGACGCCCTGTCCCTGATCAACACGTTGCTGGGCATGGCGATTGACGTGGAGCGCCAGGCTCCGGTGCTGGCGAACGTGACCGGCGGGCTGAGCGGCCCGGCTATCCGCCCCGTCGCGGTGCGCATGGTCTGGGAGGTCGCCCGCGCCGTGCCGGTGCCGATCATCGGCATGGGGGGCATCATGACCGCCCGCGACGCCCTGGAGTTCCTGCTGGCGGGCGCGACGGCCGTAGCGATAGGCACCGCTAACTTCGTCAACCCGGACACGGCAGCCGAGGTCCTCAAGGGCCTGGAGGACTACTGTCGCCGCCACGAGGTAGCGCGCCTATCCGACCTGATCGGCGCGGCACATCAGTACTAGGGGAGAGGCCGACTACGGCATAAACAAACCAGGGGGGCCCTCCTGGTGTTCTGCCGAGGGCTACCGGCCCCTCCCAAGGAGACCCGCAACCATGAAACGCAGTCTGACCCTCCTCTTCCTGGCCTTCGCTCTCGCCCTCCCGCTCTACGCCCAGGCCCCGCCTGCCGTGGTTTCCTCCTACTCTCTGCCCCGCGAGGAAACGCTTTTCCAGGTCTCCAGTTTGTCCGCTCTCCTCAACGGCAACTACGACGGCTGGACTACCTTCGCTGACCTGAAGAAGCACGGCGATTTCGGCATCGGCACCTTCAACGCCCTCGACGGCGAGATGGTCCAGGTGGACGGCCAGATCTACCAGGTCCGCAGCGATGGTAAGGTCTACCCGGTCACCGATACGGCCCTCACGCCCTTCGCTGTCACCACTTACTTCTACCCGCGCCTGACGCGGGTGATCGCCGTTGTCTTGCCCGACCTGCCGGCCCTGGAGAAGGCGATTGATGCACTGCGCCTGCCCGGCCTGCCCTGCGCGGTGAAAATCACCGGCAGCTTCGACTACCTCAAGACCCGCTCAGTCCCAGCGCAGAGCAAGCCCTATCCGCGCCTGGTGGAGGTCGTCAAGACCCAGCCCACCTTCGAGTTCACCAACGTCACCGGGGTGATGGTCGGCTTCTGGCTTCCGAGGGACTTTGTGGGACTGAATGTCACCGGCTACCATTTGCACTTCCTCACTGCCGATCGCACCGGCGGCGGCCACCTGCTGGAGGCCAAGCCTCGCCAGATCACCGTAGAGCTCGAACCCCTCCGCCAGTTCCAGCTCATCCTCCCCGAGGAGATAGGCGGAGCCGCCGGCGGCAATGTCGCCGAAGAAACTACGAAAGTTGAGAACTAGGGCAAGCGGCTTGCGGCGCTGGGGACCACTGGCGCCGCCCACCTGCCCCTAACACCCATGCCTAATCCCTTCAACCAGCCCGGCTCCTGGCTCCGCGGCAATGTCCACACGCACACCACCCGCTCCGACGGTTACCTGTCACCGCAACAGACCGTGGACGAGTATGCCGCTCGCGGCTACGACTTCCTGGCGATTACTGACCACCTGATCCTCACCGACCCCGGCGAGCTTGACCCCCACGGGATGACACTTATCCCGGGCGCCGAAATGTTCGTCCCCGGCGGCAGCTTTGGGTATCCCTTCCATGTCGTAGCCCTGGGGGGCGACCGCGTGCCTGTCGTCCCCGACAATGTCCCGCCGCCGGAGGCGATGCGTGCCCTGGCCGATCAGGTGCCGCTCTGCTTCTTCTGCCATCCCTTCTGGTCGCTGATCGAGGGGCACCAGCTTCTCCCGCTGCAGGGCCACATCGGCGTAGAGGTATTCAACCAGACCTGCCGCGGCCACACCGGCCGCGGCGGCTCCGAGTCGACCTGGGACTTCCTCCTCGCCCACGGCCAGCCCATGTGGGGTCTGGCCGTAGACGACGCCCACCAACCCGGTGACATTGGCCAAGCCTGGATCGTCGCCAAGAGCGAGAGCCGCTCCCCGGAGGCGCTCCTGGACGCCCTCCGCGTGGGCCATTTCTACTCCAGCATCGGCCCCGAGTTACGGGGCCTGCGTCGGCACGGGGAGAACCTGCTCGTCCAGTGTTCCCCCTGCGAACAGGCGGTAGTGCTCGGCGCTATGGCTGGCTCCGGCCGCGCCTCTTACTACATGCCCGGCCTGCAGCGCCCCTTCGAGGAGATCCTCCTCCCCTTCCCCAGCAGCGATGCTTGGCTGCGGGTGGAGATAATCGACGAGAAGGGCCGCAAGGCCTGGAGCAATCCCTTCCGCCCGGAGGAGCTGTAGACTACAGTGTCAGTTGACAGTCGACAGTGCCAGGTGGGGAAACAGCGCGCCGGCACCGACCACCGACGCTGTCGACTGAGCACTCCGAACTGAACTGACGACTGACACTTATTTCCATGCGCACCATCAAACAACTACCCCCCGTCGCTATCGACCCGGAAGACTACGCCTTCCTCCGCGACACCTGCGGCCGCCTGCTCACCGGGGCCCGGCACGTGGCCGACGACGGCACGCCGGTTTACTTCCCCGACACCTCCGGCTGCTACGCCGCCGTGTGGACCCGCGACTTCTGCTACATGGCCGAATACGCCGGCGACCTGCTCCCCGCAGAGGAGATCCTCGCCGGGATTGACTTCCTCCTCGCCGGGCAGAGCGAGACCGGGGTCATTCCGGACCGGGTCCAGCTGGACGGTACGCCCGTTTATCTTGCCGGCCCGGAGGACGCGCCCCTGGGCCAGGACCCGCCCGTCGACAACACGGCGATGATGGTCAAGCTCCTGGAAGCCTATTACCTGCGCACCGGCGACGTGGCCGGCTGGTTGAATCGCCTCCCCGCTCTGCTGCAGGCGATGGGGAACGTTCCCCTCAGCCCCGATGGCCTGGTTTACATCGACCCCAACCGCCCCCACCCGGGCTACGGCTTCGCCGACACCGCCGCGCTCACCGGCAAGGTCTTCATGGCCTCGCTGCTCCACTGGGAGGCCGCCCGCCGCCTGGCAGTACGCCTGCAGGAGTTGGAGGAGCATGAGGAGGCCCGTATCTGGTACGACGTCTCCGAGGCGACGCTCAAGACCCTCCCCGAGTTGTACGACGAGGAGTCCTTGCTTTACTGGGCGGCCTCGGAGGACTGCCACCAGCCTGACCTGTGGGGCTCGGTCTACGCCGCGGTCATCCGCATCGCCTCCAAGCGCGTAAGCCGACTGATCGGCGATCTGCTGCTCGAACAGGCCGACATGGCCTTCTACCGCGGCCACCTGCGACACCTGCCCAAGGGCGCGTACTGGGAGCGGATGCTCGTTCCGGTCCCGCCCGAGACCTACCAGAACGGCGCCTACTGGGCCGTCCCCACCGGCTGGGCTGCGCAGACGATAGCGTTGGAGCACCCCGCCGAGGCGGAGGCGCTGGTGGGCGAGGTGCTCCAGGTCTGGCGCGAGAGCGAGGTCTGCGAATGCCTCTCCCCCTATGCCGACCCCCGCTGCCCTGGCTACGCAGCCAGCGCCTGCTGCCTGCTAGGGGCGGTGAAACCCAGGTAGCGCCTCCCGGAGGGGCCGCATGCGGGTTCGGTTCGCGCCGCGAACCGAGCGAAGCCTCCGGCCCACGCCCAAATGGAACCTTACCGCACCCTCGACGGTTCTCTAGTCTGGGAGCTGGTTCGCCCCGAACTCCAGGGCAGCCGCCACCTCAGCGTGGCCTTGGCCGAGGTGGCCCCGGGGGCCGTTACTAACCCGCACTGCCACCGCACCTCCGAGGAGGTGTACTACGCCCTCTCCGGCGAGGGCGAGCTAACCCTAGCGGGCGAGACCACGCCCCTGCGCCCCGGTCAGGCGGTGCTGATCCGCGCGGGCCAGGGACACTCGGTCCGCTGCGTCTCGGCCGAGCCCTTGCGCCTCCTCTGCTGCTGCGCCCCGCCGTACCAGCATGAGGACACGGAGCTGGCCGAGGGCCCAGCGACATGAATCCCCCCGACGAGCGTGATGTGCTGCGCCTACAAGCCGAGGACGCTCTGGGCCGGAGAATTGTCCTGCGGCCCATCCAGTCCCCGGAGCCCGGCCTGCTCGGCCGTCTGCTCGACCGCGGGGGGTATCTCCTGGTAGAATACCGTGACCGTACCAGCGGCTATTTCTGGGACCTCGACGCACTAAGGGAAGTCCTGCGCGTCGCCGGTGAAGGGAAGACGAATCTCAGCCTGTATGAAGACGGACGTACTGTGGATGAAACCTAGAGTCGCGTCCCGCGCACTGGCTGCGCTGCTCCTCGCCGCCGCCAGCCTCGGCTTACTCCTCCTGGCCTTCTGTTCGGCCCTGTGGGCGGAGGATCGGGGTGTCATCGCCACCGTCAACGGCCGGCCCATCACTGAGGCCGAATTCCAGCAAGCCCTCTGGGAGTCTGCCGGCGCCCGGGTGCTGGTGGAGATGATCGATGAGACCATCATTGGCGCCGCCGCTGCCCAGGCCGGCATCACCGCCTCCCCGGATATGGTGAGGATGCGCCAGGAGAGTCTCCTGGCTCAAGCGGGCGGCGAGAGTGGGCTGCAGGCGCTGCTGGCCGCGGCCGGCTTCACTCCGGAGCGCCTGCGGGAGCAGGTCCGTCTCGGCCTCCTGCTCGACGGGATCGTCCAGGACGAGATGGCCATCCCCGAGGCTGAAGTCGATAAGTACTACCACGACCACGCCGACCGCTACCGCCGCGGTCCGCAGGTGAGGGGCCGGATGATCCTCACCGCCACCCAAGACAACGCTCAGGCCCTCTATGAAGCCCTCCAGGCCGGGGGCGACTTTGCCGGCCTCGCCAAAGAGCTCTCCAGCGATCCCGCTACCGCTCCCCAGAACGGGGATATGGGCTGGTTCGAACGCCAGGACTACGCCACGGCCCTCAGCGACGTCGCCTTCCGTCTGCAGAAGGGTGAACTAAGCAAGCCTTTCGAGGGTCCCGACGGCTGGTATCTGATCAAGGTAGAGGACACGCGCCCCAGCGGTAGCCGCCCCCTGGCGGAGGTCCGCGAGGAGATCGTCTCCACCCTCAAGTTCAAGCGCCTCCCCCAGGCCCGCGAGCAGTGGCTGATCGGCCGCCGCAAGCAGGTCCAGGTCACCGTAACCGACCCCGACGTCCGCGCCACCGCCGAGCGCCTTCTCCAGCTAGCCCCACCCCCCGGTACCCTCCCGTAGGGGCGGCTGCTGCGGGGCCGTCCGGAGGTGGCTGGTGCTGTGCCCCCCTCCGATAACGTCGACGTCTCCCCCTCCGCGCCAGCCCTTCGCCTCCTCACTCGCGACTTGCGTCTGGAGACTCCGCTATGTCCCACATCGTCGTCAACAATCTTTCCTCCAATACAACGGTGACCCGGCCCTGCGAGGGGTAAGCCTGGAGATTCCCGATCGGCAGATCACCGCCGTCATCGGCCCCTCCGGCTGCGACAAGACCACCTTCCTGCGCTGCCTCAACCGCCTGATCGACACCAGGGACTACGTGGAGGTCAGCGGCGAGGTACTGATTGACGGCGAGGACATCTTCGTTCCCCGCGCCGACGTCATCAGCCTGCGCCGCAAGATGGGCCTGCTTTCTCAGAAACCCCAGGTCCTGCCCATGTCCATCTACGACAATGTCGCCTATGGTCCGCGTCTGCACGGCACCAAGCAGCGGCGCGTGCTGGACGACCTGGTCCGCCGCTGTCTGGAGATGAGCGCCCTGTGGGGGGAGGTCGAGCACCGCCTGTACGCCCCGGCCAGCGCCCTCTCCGTCGGCCAGCAGCAGCGCCTGTGCCTGGCACGCGGCCTGGCCGACTATCTGGTCTTCTTCTACCTGGGAGAGTTGGTGGAGCACCGCCCCGCCGAGCAGCTTCTCAACCACCCCCGCGACGAGCGGACGCGCAAGTACTTGGAGGGAGTCATCAGCTAGAAGGGCGCTCGGACGGAGGGGCCGCGTCGAGTGGCCCGCGCCGCTTGCGGGCCAGGAGGCCGGCCCAGAGCTTTGGCGCGGGCGGAGGGTGGAGGGTTTCGGGGACTGTCACGCGCGGCGATTACCACAGCGTTAGCGAATCGTCACACAGGGCATAGGGCTCTATCGGTAACGCGGGGCATCTGCTCCCACATGCGCCCGGCCAGCACCTTGCCAGCCTTCTTCTTATTCGTACCACCCCACTGCTTGAAGAAGAAGGGCACGCGAGCCGCCAGGCACTTGTCCCGCACCTCCAGCGCCCACTCCTCGCGCATGGGCCGCGCGCCCGGCCCGGACTCCCCGCCGACGATCACCCAGTCAATCCCCGTCAGGTCCAACCCCGGCACCGGCCCCAGCAGCGGCTCCAGCGACAGGAACTTGACCGCCGCGCCCGTACTGCGCAGGTCGTCCACGCGCCGCAGGTAGTCATCGTTCTCCACGCTGACCCCCATCCACACATTAGCCGGCCAGTCGATCTCCCCCGCGCACTCCGCCAGCCGCTCGGAACGCTTGGTGAGCACCTGGAACACATGCCAATGTGCCCGCCGCATGACGCTAAACACGCGCATGATAAAGGCCAGCGGTACGTCCTCGTGGAACAGGTCACTCATGGAGTTGACAAAGATAACCTGCGGCTTGCGCCACGTCAGCGGCAGGTCGAGGGCATGCTCATGCAGCGTAAGGGCGAACCCATTGCGGTAGTTGGGCTGCCCCATAGCCTTCAGCCGCTTAGCCATGCGCTCAGCATAGCAGTGCGCACACCCCGGACTGACATGCGAGCAGCCCGTGATGGGGTTCCAGGTGGATTCGGTCCATTCTATGTGGGAGTGGGAGGACATGTTAGGCGCCACGGTCGTGATACTTGTTGAAGATTTGAGTCACGATCTTATTTGCGACCGGGTTGGGGCTCGCGAAAAACAGATAGTAGACGATGGCGTTCCGCGTGTTGCGCATGGGGATGGGCCTGGCCACATACTTGAAACCCGCGACCTCCTTGAGACGTTGTCGATAGGCTTCGGCAATCCGGTCCAACTCCGCCTTCTCTGGCAGCCCGAACACGTTCAGATCGGTCCTATAGACAGCGTCAAGCCACGACTCGTCACCCCAGAACCGTGTCAGCCGCTCGGCCTGTTGGGGGTCAACGCGGTCGGGGTCGCGCCAGAGAACGTTCCGGTTCATGTCCATGACTGGGAAATGCAGGAACATGTCCACGGAACCCATATGCCCAGCGGTCTGAACGACTCGCCAGTCCAGGTCCAGGCTGTACGGGTCGAGCAAGCAGAGCGCACGCCGACGGTCTGCGTAGAGCGCCCTCGGGAATACCTTGTCGATCAGGACTTCATTGCAGTCTTCCTCGTATACGAAGACGTTCGGGTGGTTGCCGACCAGTGCGCGCAGATTGGACGTCTTCCCGGGATCGAGGTCGATGAAGTGGTACTCAGTGAACGGGGGGCGTATCGCAAGGGCCCTCAGTGGCGAACCGGGCACTATCTCCTTGGTGGCCTCGGAGATGTGTTCGCCAGCCCCGGCGAAGCCGTCGATATAGATGTGCTCGAGGTTGGGCTGCGCCGCCAGTATCCTGGAGTACGCCGCGGCGTAGTCCCCGAGAATGTCCAGCTTCATCTCGGTCCAGTACCCGATCTCGTCAAGGAGGCCCGTGCTGCGTTTCATGGCGCTTCTCCGGGCGCGGCTGTACTGATGCGCATGGGGTGTACCCACATTATAGCACATATGACGCCCATTGCGACACTCCCTTGACCCTCCCCTCCCCTCGTGCTACCATTCTCCCATCCTTCCGCCTGGTGATTTGCCGCCTATGCAACTGCACGAACTATCCGCTCACGAACTAGCCCACGGCCTCGCGGCACGCGAGTTCTCCGCTCGCGAGGTGGCCGACGCCCATATCTCGCGCCTGGAAGCGGTGGAAGACGGCGTTAAGGCCTTCCTCCTGACCACGCCGGAGGCGGCGCGCGAGGAGGCCGATTCCGTCGACCAGGCTCGCGCCGCCGGGGAGAGCCTGCCGCCCCTGGCGGGCGTGCCTATCGCGCACAAGGACCTGCTGTGCACGCGCGGGGTGCGGACCACCTGCGGGTCGCGGATTCTGGAGAGCTTCGTGCCGCCCTATGATGCCACCGTGGTGGCCCGCTGCCGGGCCGCCTCGAGCGGCGGCTTTCACGCTTCCTCGTGTGGACGGAAGGCCAGGGCGACAAACCCCATACCCGGCGTGATCCCGGGGCGGCAATCCGCGATCTCCTCAACGGCACAGCCCGGGGGAGTGTCAAGACCACTGCGGGCTTCCTCTAGCCGGAAACCTGTGGCCGCCGCCAGCTTGATGACCTCTTGCACCGTGTAAAAGCGGGCTTCGCGGTAGAAGGGGTGCCCCGCTTCTCCCTGGCGGGCGTATTCCTGCCCCCACGGGCTGTCCGCCGGTACGAAGCCGAGAACCAGCCGGCCGCCGGGGCGCAGTACGCGCGCTGCCTCTGCCAAGACCCGCTCCGGCTGGGGGACGAAACAGATTGTGACCACCATCAGTACGCCGCCGAAGCTGTTGTTGCCATACGGCAGGTGCTCTCCGTAACCTTCTCGCACGCGGAGGCCACGGGCCGAGGCCTTTTCCAGCATGGAGATCGAGGGGTCCACGCCGTCCTCAACGCCCAAGGCCTGGGCGAAGCGACCGGTCCCGACGCCGACCTCTAGCCAGGGACGGAACGCCGCGGCTACCAAGGCGCGCAGGCATCTCAGCTCCAACCTAAAGAGACTGCTGCCTTGGGGCGCGTCAAACCACGCGTCGTACTGTTCGACGAGAGCATCAAAAGGGTTACTCATGGCTCCTCAGAACGTCACAACTCTGTCAGCCCCTTCGATCATGTCATAGAGGTCCTTCATGGTGGATAGGGGGCACAACTCTGACCCCTCGGAATTGCGCAGCTTCAGGCATGCTCCGCACGCGTGGATGGACCCGCCAGCAGTGAGAAACGCTTCTGCTTGCTCTCGGGCGTTGAATCTTGGGTCCTCGATTTGATCCAGCTCAACGGCCTTGCCCAGCAGGAACACGCCAACCACGTCCCCTTGCTCGAGGGCATAGTTGGCGAGGCGGAGCGCATTGAAGACTGCCTCGGCTTCCGTAACTGTCAGTACCAGCGCGAGTTTCATGAGCCACTCCTTCGAGGGGTGACCTTGTCTGGGAGATGAGGGGCGTAGTACGGATTCCCGCTCACCTGTCCAGTTCCCTCCTTGACCCTCCCCTCCCCTCGTGCTACCATCCTTCCATCCTTCCGCCTGGTGATTTCCGCCTATGCAACTGCACGGACTGTCCGCTCATGAACTAGCCCACGGCCTCGCGGCGCGCGAGTTCTCCGCTCGCGAGGTAGTTGAGGACCACCTTTCCCATATCAAGGCGGTGGAGGACGGCGTCCAGGCCTTCCTCCTGACTACGCCGGAGACCGCCTGCGCGGAGGCCGACGCGGTGGACCAGGCTCGCGCGGCGGGGGAGGACCTGCCGCCCCTGGCGGGCGTGCCTGTCGCGCACAAGGATCTGTTTTGTACGCGGGGGGTGCGGACTACTTGCGGGTCGCGGATTCTGGAGGACTTCGTGCCGCCGTATGATGCGACCGTGGTGGCCCGCTGCCGAGAGGCGCGGCTGCCGGTGCTGGGCAAGACCAACATGGACGAGTTCGCCATGGGCTCCTCCACCGAGAACTCCGCTTTCCAGGTAACCGGCAATCCCTGGGACCTGGAGCGCGTGCCGGGCGGATCCTCGGGCGGCAGCGCGGCCGCTGTGGCGGCGGGCGAGGCCCCCTTTGCCCTGGGCACCGACACCGGCGGCTCCATCCGCCAGCCCGCCTCGCTGTGCGGGATTGTGGGGATGAAGCCCACCTACGGCCGCGTCTCGCGCTACGGCGTGGTGGCCTATGCCTCCTCGCTGGACCAGGTTGGCCCCTTCGCGCGGAATGTCACCGACTGCGCCCTGCTGCTGGGGACCATCGCCGGGCACGACACGATGGACGCCACCAGCGTCACCGACGCGCCGCCGGACTACGTAGCCGAGATGCGGCGCGGGGTGGACGGGCTGCGAGCGGGGCTACCTAAGGAGCTGTTCGGGGAGGGGATTGACCCGGCGGTGAAGAGTACGATCCTGGCGGCGGTGGACAAACTGGCGAACCTCGGGATAGAGATCGAGGAAGTAGAGATGCCGCACGTGGACTACTCGCTGCCCTGCTACTACATCATCGCCCCGGCGGAGTGCTCCTCGAACCTGGCCCGCTACGACGGGGTGCGCTACGGGCATCGCACCGCGGAGCCGGTCAGTGACATCTACGATCTGTTCAGCAAGTCACGAGCGGAGGGCTTCGGGCCGGAGGTGCGCCTGAGGATCATGCTGGGGACCTACACGCTCAGCGCGGGGTACTACGACGCGTACTACGTCAAGGCGCTCAAGGTCCGCACGCTGATCAAGAGCGACTTCGACCGAGCCTTCGAGAAGTACGACGTGCTGCTCTCGCCCACCTCACCCACCACGGCCTTCAAGATCGGCGAGAAAGCCGACGACCCGCTGGAGATGAAGCTCGCCGACATCTGCACCATCCCCGTGAACCTGGCCGGCCTCCCCGGCATGAGCGTCCCCTGCGGCTTCGTGGAGGGCCTGCCGGTAGGCATGCAGATCATCGGCAAGCCCTTCGGCGAGCCGGAGATGCTACGAGTGGCCTACGGCTACGAGCAGGCGATGGGCTGGGAGAGGCGGAGGGCCGCGCTCTAACCGGAGGGGGAGGCGTCACCTCCCCTCCTCCCTCCTCGCCACTGCGGGCCCCGGACCTGCGCCCCGCTTGGTTGCCTCGCACCTGCTGCCGCCCCTCACTTGTTGAGCTGGTCCACCAGGGCCTGCACGACCTCGGAGAGGTTGTACTTCGTGGCCAGGCCGTGGCCACGACCCGGCATCGGTACCGCTTCCACCGACACTTCCGCGTCCTTGAGCCGCTGGGCCATAGCCTCGGCCTGGCCGGGGGGCACGACGTTGTCGTTGAGACCGTAGAACAGCAAGGCCGGCGGATGGTCCGCCGTGACGCGAGTGAGCGGCGAGGCCTCGGCGTATGTTTCGGGAATGTCCTGCGGCCGGCCGCCCAGGAACTGGATTACCTGAGGGAGAAGCGAGCGCCGCAGCGGGGGCGCCTCCGGGGGGTTAACCGCACCCGGCTGGCGCAGGTCCGTCGGCCCCGACAAGGAGGCCACCACCAGCACCAGGCTCTTGAGCGGCTCACCCTCGCTGTCCACGTCGCCCTGGCCCGGCTTGGTAGTAGCGACCATCAGCGCCAGATGGCCTCCCGAGGAACCGCCCATCACCGCGATTCGGTCCGGGTCTACCCGGAACTCCGCCGCATGCTGCCGGACCCAGCGGACCGCCGCGATACAATCGTCCACCGCGGCCGGGTAGGGCGCCTGGCCAGAGAGGCGGTAGTTAACCGGAAAGCAAGCGATCCCCTCGGCCAGGTAAGAGGGGATAGCCTTGTTGAACTCGCTCTTGTCGCCCTGCTTCCAGCCGCCCCCATGGAACATGAGCACTGCGGGGAAGGGCCCCGGGCCTGCCGGCGTGTGGGCATCCAGGAACAGCGGGATGCCGTCGACCTCACCGTATTGCGTGTCCACCCGCGCCGCGTTCTCTTGAAGCGCTACCGCCCCCGCCTGAGGTACAGCAGCGGCCGCGAGGAGGGTGGTCACACCGGCATCATCTGCCCGCGGGCAGGCCGCTAGGGAAGCCAGCAGAGCTAGGGCCGGCAGTACAAAGAATCTTTGGGTACTCATTTGCCTCTCCCAGGCGAACGGGGTGCGATATCGCTCTAGTTACTGACGCTCGACGCGGGTAAATAGCTCCTTGCGCAGGAAAAAAAGCGTGAGGGAGGGAACAGGCCCCTAGTCTTACATGCCCCTACGGGGTTTCGGAAAGGTGTTGTTGTCATGTCTGATTCGGTGCTGGGTGAACAAGTATGTGTCGGCTTGCTGGCCGGACCGGCGGAGTTGGCCAGACTCCGTCACGCGCGGCGCGGCGGCGTGGTGGGCCGGGTGTGGCGAGATATGGGCCAGGCCCTGGAGGCCGTGAACGACTTCTCCGGGGCCTGGAGTCTCTTGCCCGACCTGGCCCTGGCTGCTGCGCTCTCCCAACGACAGGATTGGGCACAAAAGGCGGTCGCGGCCGCGCTCAAGGTCGCCCAGCGCCCGCACTGGCTGCACTCCGAGTCCGGCGCGCTGGGGCTGGAAGGGATGCATCTCGTCTTCGACCTGGCGCTGGTCACCGACTGGCTCTGGCCGGTGCTCCAGCCGCATCAGCGGGAGGCGCTGGTGTGCGCCATACTGGCGAAGGGGGTGGAGAACCTCACCCCCGCCCCGGAGGGCACGCGCGATCCCGGCGACGGGCACGGGCAGCTCCTACTGGCCCGGCGTATGGACAAAGACGACCCCCACTGTCTGCACCCTCTTCCGCCGCAGGTTAACAACTGGGACCAGTGGTTCTCCGCCTCGCTGTATATGGCCGCGACCGTGGCCGAGCGGGCCTTCCTGCAGCCGGCGGAGGGCGAGCCGGCGCTGGAGTGGGGACTGCACTTTGACCCCGGCTACGACCTGGACGCCGACCGCGTGGCCCGCTGGAAGCGCTGCGCCCGAGAGCGGGTGGACCAGGCGCTGGCCACCCAGGTGGGGCCGGACGGAGACTACGCCGAAGGCGTGTCTTACGCCGGCTATGGCGGGGTCCCGCTGGTGGTCAACCTGTGCCTGCGCGAGCGCCTGGACGGGGAGGACCTCTTCTCGCCCGGCGTCCTGGCCCTGCCTTTGTGGATTCGCAACCAGCACCCCGCGGACCTGCTTTACGGCGCGGCCAATTTTAACGATGCCAAGCTGGCCAACCTGCCCGACGCGGGGGTGCTGGCCGCTCTGGCAGCGCGGTCGGGGGACCCGCGGGCGCAAGGGATTGCGCTGGAGGCGCTGGACGTGTCCCGCGAGCACTTCTGGTTCCTCGCCCTGCTGGGCCTGGACCCGGATCTGCCCGCCGAGTCAGTCACGCTCCCGGAGGCTACGGCCTACACTCACACCGGCGAGGTCATCTGGCGCACTGCGCAGGACCGGCAGGGGGTGTTCTTCGCTCTGCAGTGTGGGACGCACGGCGGCGCCCACCAGCACCGCGACCGCGGCAACTTCTTCCTGTCCGCGTACGGTGAGCACCTGCTGGTGGATCTGGGCGACAGCCGCTATGCCCAACCCTCCGACCCTCCCACCGTTGACACCCGCGGGCACAACTGCCTGCTCCTCGACGGGCGCGGGCAGATCGGCGACAACAGCCGTCCGGTGGCCGGGAAGCTCCTGGAGCACGAGCATGAGGGCGATCTCTCCACGGCGTTGGTCGAGGCCACAACCTGCTACGAGGGCGTGGACCTGTACCGCCGAAGGGCGATCTTCTGCCGGCCGGACCTGCTGGTCGTCGCCGACCGAGTGGAGGGCGAGGTGAGCTCAGTCACCTTTCTCCTCCAGGGCCACAACGCCGACGGTCAGGGGCAGTGGACCTGCCGGGAGGAGGAGGCCGTCTTCGCGCGTCCGGGAGCGCGGGTCCATGCCTTCTACCTCGAGTCGGTGACCGAGTTCGATGTCCACGCTGGTACGCTGGAGGGTCAGCAGCGGGGCCTGCTGCGGCTGGAGGCTACGGTCCCCGGCAGGACCGCTACGGTGGTCCTGGTTCCCTGCCTCGCCGAGGAAACCCCTCCCGTAGGCGAGCACATGGCGGGTGCGCTGGTGGTAAGCTGGCGCGGTAAGCAGTGGCGAGTGGAGCGAGGTGCGGATCGACTGGTGGTGGACGGGCGAGCGTTCGCTCTGTAGACGGTACCCACACCAGACATAAACCCAGGAGCGGCCCGCCGGGGGCCACTCCTGTTGCGTGTCCGGAAGGGCGCGGTGCGTTGCGCCTCTACTTGCGGCCCGTGGCCAGGCCCTGGCCTACCAGATACGCGTAGCTGTCTGCGACCGCCTGCATCATGTCCGTGTCGCAGGAGTCCAGCTCCACTATCAGCCAGGCCAGGTCAGCGCTGGCGGCGCCGATGATCGCCGGCCAGTCGAGCACGCCCTGGCCCACTGCGGTCATGGCCTTCTCCTTGACGGCCGGTCCGTCCTTGATGTGCAGCAGCGGGGCCCGCGAGCCCAGCTTGGCGACCTCCGCCACCGGGTCAGCGCCCCCGGTCTGGGTCCAGTAGGTGTCCACCTCGGCAAAGACGTCCGGGGCGGCGGCCATGAAGACCTCGTGCGCGTACTTGCCGTCGAACTGATGGTCGAACTCCCACCAGTGGTTGTGAATGCCAAACTCGATCCCGTACGGCTTGAGCAGCAACGCCGCCTGCTGAGCCAGCGCCGCGTGCTCCAAGGTGCTCTCCACCGTGGCAAATTCCGGCGGGCCCCAGCCGGAGATGTGGTAGGTATAGCCCACCGTCTTGGCCGTGTCGACGATCTCTTCCAGATTGTCCTTGGTGGGTAGCGCGCCGTGCGTGGAGGAGGCCACTAGGCCTAGCTCATCGAGGAACGCGCGGAACTCCGTCGCGGTCATGCCATACAGGTCCCCTCCCTCGACGCCAACGTAGCCGATCTCGGCGACCTTGGTAATAGTGCCCACGGGGTCCTGAGCGGCCAACTCCCGGACGCTGTAGAGTTGCAGAGAAATCGGGGCGGGTTTCATGAGTCAGCGGTCATCCCTTTCGGTGATTTAGACTGGAAATAGGCGGCGGTGAGGCCGCAACGACAGGGGCTATTCCCCGGAGGGCCAGGGATTCCTCCTCCCGTCCCGCCGGCCCCAACGAAATCGCCGCACGCCGGTGCGGATCGGGTGGGACTATCCGGCTGGTCGCCTACCCCAGGCTACCCAGCCCGCGTATGAGCGCCTCCGCCCTCGCCAGGTCCCCCGGCTCGTCAATGTCCACGGATTCCAGCGGATCCATCACCAGCGCTCGCACGTCTCCCCCCAGCCGGTTGCCGTAGGTCTCCAGGACCTGCCGGCGGAACAGATGCAGCGCCCCGTTCTCCGAGTACCTCGCCCCGGCCTGCTGCGAGAACAGCCGCTCGCCGTAGCGATACTCGGGCTGCCAGCGGTCGTCCTCGCCGAGGGTGCCCTGCAAGTGCGCGTTCATCACCGGCGCCACCCCCAACACGCAGTCGCAGCCGGTCTCCAGCAGCAGGCGCAGTCCCCGGTCGATGACTTCCGCGCCGCGCAGGGGCGCGGTAGGCTGCAGCATCGCGACGACGTCCGGCTGGTAGCCCTCATCCTCGCGTAGGTACGCCAGCGCCTGCACCAGCACCGGCTCGGTGTGGGTGGTATCCTCGGCCAACTCCGCCGGTCGAGGGATCACCTCCACCCCCGCCTGCGCGGCCACGGCAGCGATCTCCGCATCCTCGGTGGAGACCGCCACTCGGCTGACCAGCTCCGCCGCCAGCGCCGCCTCGATCGTCCACACCATCAGCGGCTTGCCCGCCAACGACGCCAGGTTCTTGCGCGGAATCCCCTTGGACCCTCCCCGGGCGGGGATAATCGCCAGCACTTCCAGGTTAGATGCAGGTTCGGTCACGTCAAAGCCTCTCCTGATGGGCGCATGCGCCAACCCCGGCCCCATATTGAGGGGCACCCAAGGGGGGACAGTTCAGTACAGACGGCAGGAGCGGGCGCCCACCCCGCCTACTCAAACCCTCCTTCCCCCACTTCCCCCACTGCCTCTCCCTCCCCCTCCGGTGACAGCCACTCCCGCACGGTCTGGCGCAGCGCGTTCTCTACGGAACGGTTGATTGCCTGGGTCGCCCCGGCGCAGGTGTGGCAGTGCGGTCCCGGCAGGCAGGCCACCTGCCCCACCGACCGCTGGATATTCTCCGCCACGCCCGCCCCGCGCACCTGGCCCAGCGGCTCCGGCCGAGAAGTGGCATGGCCGCCGCACCAGTATTGGCTCCCGTCCGGCAGGAGGAAACTCTGGGTCGGCGCGACGTAGCAGCGCGGGGTGAGCGCCAGCTCCGCCGGTCGGCCCTGCGCTGCCGTCTCGGCCCATTCCCGCAGATCGCCCCGCTGCTCGACCCGATGGAAGGGGCTCATGAAGGGCACCTTCTCCTGCAGCGGCCCCCGCTGGTCGGCGGGGACCTCCTGCTCCGTCTGGTACTCCTGCCACACCTCCTCCGCCCTCGCCCCGGTCTCGGTAAAGAACCGCACGTATTCGTCGGCGGTGAGCCGCAGCTCCCGGTTCTGTTCGCCACCCACCGGGATCAGGTGCATGTCAAAGTCGCCGCTAAGCCCCTCCGCTTGCCGCGGCCGCAGGCTAAGCAGGAAGCGGAGAAACTCCGGGAAATCGTCGGCGTTCCGGCGCGTCAGCACGCAATTGACATGGATGACCGGGTGCTGCACTCCCAGGAGAGCCTTGGCTATCTGGAGATTACAGATGCCCCGCATCACCTGCTGCCACCTCCCGGACCCACCCCGCAGGGCGTCCTGCGCCTCGGGCCGGTGGGTGTCGAGGGAGATGTGTACGCGCCCCAGCCCAGCGCTCACCAGACCAAGCGCGGCCGTGGGAGTGAGTGCCAGGGCATTGGTGTTAACGTTGCAGACCGCTCCCGCCGCGTGGGCGGTGCGCAGGAGACCCCCCGGCCCCCACAGCTCCTCCGCGAACAGGAGTGGCTCCCCGCCCGTGAAGAAGACGTACGGTCCCTCTCCCTCTGCCTCTGCCGCGGCCAGGCCGGCCAGCACCTGGCGCCAGTCCGCCGGCGTCATCTGCTCAGCCACCGGCTGTTGGTTGCAGTACACGCAGCGCGGCTGCATGTCGCAGCGCATGCTCAGGTTGATCCCTAGGAAGGACAGCCGCACCCGCCTCCCCGCCGGCCACCGCGTCGGCCAGGTCCCCAGGGCTGCCACCAGCCGCTCCTCGTCTCGCTCCCCCGCCTCGATCATCCCCCGGACCTGGCGCTCGTTCAGATCTTTCAGTTCAGTGACGGGCAAGGCAAAAACGCTCACGGTCTGGCGAGGGGTCAACAGGCTGCGCCCCGCCTCCTCGACCGCGCCGCCTGCTACGGCCTCCCACCAATCGGCCCCGCCCCACCTGACCTCCAGGCGCTCCGCATGTGATTCTCCGAAGGAATCAAACCCCATGGATCTCCTGCTTCGCAGACCGTGTCCTCACAGCCGCTTGACCTCCAACCCCTCCCCCGGCTCCAGCCAGAGCAGCCTCTCCGCCCCCGCCGCCAGCAGCCTCTGGCCCATCCATTCCGGGTCCTCGTGCAGGGCGATGATCGTCCCCCCCCGGCCCGCGCCGCTTAGCTTCGCCCCCAGCGCCCCCGCCTCCCGCGCCACCGCGATCAGCCGCTCGTTGGCCTCCCCGCAACCGATCAGGTCCCGCACGATCTCGCAGTTCTCATTCATCAACTCTCCTAGCCACGCCCAGTTCCCGTCCAGCAGCGCCCGCTTGCCCAGGCGGCCTAGCTCCCCGATGCGCTCGAAGCCCGCCCGCCGCCGGGGGTCGCCCGCCTCCCAGGCCTGGCGCGGCTCGGCGTGGAATTCCCCGCTGTGCCGCTGGATGCCGGTGTTGGCCAGCACGAAGGGCAGCCGAGGCACGTGCGGCGCCAGCGGCTCCACCGAGGCATACGGCACCTGCAGGCCGCAGTCATGGTCCGCCTTGCCGCGCATGTCCACCGCGTTGAGCCCCCCGAAGGCGATCATGTACTGGTCCTGGTAGCCACAGGTCACCCCCAACTCGTGGCGCTCGATGTCACGGGCCAGCTCGGCGAAGGCGTAGCGGCTCAGCTCGATCTCGAAATGCGCTAGTACCCCGGACAGAATGCACATGAGAATGGCGGTAGACCCGGCGCAGCCGGCCTGCAGGGGAATGTTGCTGCTCGCCCGCACATGGAAGGTGGCCGCTGGATCAACCAGCCCTTCCCGGGCATAGGAGGACTTGCGCAGATAGCGCCAGACGGCCTTGGCGACGTCGAGGTAGTGCAGGTCGGGGGAGCACTCCAGGTCGGCCACGCTGTCTAGGACCTGGAAGTGGCCGTAGATGTCGAAGATGAGCCGGGGGCTGGGGGCGATGAGCGCCTCGGCGCGCTCGCCGATGGTGCAGGAGACGACCGTCCCGCCGTACATGTCCGACGGATTCCCGATAATGCCCCCCCGTCCGGGGGCGGAAACGTGGACCATGCGAGGCCTCCAGGGACAGCGTGATGGTGGCAGGAGTATAGGAGCGGGGGAAGGGGAGTGTCAAGGACGGTCCGTCCGCGTGGCCCTCAAGGGGGGCCGCGATGAACTGCGCACGCAGTGCGCGGCGAATCCGGCCCGCCGCGTGTCTACACCTCGGCGTACAACCCCTCACATTCCGCAAACCTAGCCCGCACCTGCGCTGGCGTGGCTGTCCCGGTCGTGCCAAGTTGCTGCACCGTGATCGAGGCCACGAGGTTACCCACCACCGCTGCCTCGGCGGGGCTAGCCCCGGCGGCGAGCGCCATCATGATCCCCGCGTTGGCGCTGTCGCCGGCGCCCACGATGTCCAGGGGGCCTTCCAGCTTGATCCCAAGCACGGGCGTGGCCGTGTCGGGGGTGCAGACAGTGATGCCCTCGGCGCCGCGGGTGAGGAACACCGGCTTGCTCGCGTGGGCGCTCAGGCCCTGCCCGGCCTGCACCGCCTGCTCTGCCGTCACCTGCTCCCGGAAATCCCCGGTGGCGGCATGGACCGCCTCATGCTGGTTCGGCTTGAGCATCACGTTGTGGAAGAGGCCGATGCGGGTACGAGAGTCCACCAGCACCTCCAGCGTGGGGTTCTCCAGGGCCATGCGCGCCAGGCCGCTGCGCATCCCGGCGGTGATGAGCCCGTAGCCTTCCTCCTGCACCTGGTCGGACACGATCACCCCCTGCACGCGCTGGGATATCTCCCGCAGGCAGTCAATCATCTGCGCCTCGGCGACCTCCGGGAGGGGGCGCCGGTTCTTGATGTCGATCCGGTTCATCTCCACTTCGGCGCCGTCGGCGAGGCGCTCCATAGGCTTGGTGTAGGTCGGGGTAAAGAAATCCGGCACGCTGCGCAGATAGTGCAGAAGCACCCCCCGCAACTCCAGGCCCTGCCGCAGTTCATACCCCTGCCCGTCCTCCCCCACCAGGCCCATCGCGTACAGCTCCCCCACGCCCAGCGCGGCGAGGTTGTTGCAGACCGTCCCGGCCGCCCCCGGGCTGTGCCGAATCTCCACGACCTGGAGGACCTCCTTCCCGGTCTCCAGCGAGGTCTCGCTCAGGGCGCGGTCAACGATCAGGTACTTATCCAGGAAGAAGTCCCCCACGACCGCGAGGGAGATTTCCGGAAAGCGCGAGAGGATGTCGTCTAGGCGTTCGGGAGTCATGGGGATGGTCCTCTTTGTGCGGTGCCTGCGGCGCCTCGTAGGGGCGAGTGTTGGGCGCTTCTGAGCGCACAACATCCGCCCGCGCCGGCCGAGAACAGGCACGGAACCGCTGTCGGAATGAGTTGTCGCATGTCGCCGGAATGCCGGTGCCAGTGTGGCGGCAGGGGCGTGGTCGTCGCGGGCGGATATTGCCGCGCAGACGCGGCAATATCCGCCCCTACGAAAGCGCCCGGTACAACCCGCTCACTGTCAGCTTATGGTCGCCCTTGATGTAGAAGCTCTCCCCTCCGTCAGCGATCGTCCGTACCAGGATCGTCTTCCACGGCCGGTAGTAATACCCTGGCTCAGCCTTGGTGGGGGTGTGGGAGAAGTCGGTGGGTAGGTCCAGCAGGTCGAAGACGGCGGTGGTGAAGTGCGCGATCTCCTCGCCGCGCTGCCGGGCCACGTTGCGCACCATCGACAGCGCCTTCAGGTACACCTCCGGCCCCATCACCGCGCTGCCGAAGTTGAGGAACACCCCGCCCTCCAGGTTGGTGAGCGCCTGGGCAAAGACCAGGAAGTCGCTGTAGGAGGCCGCCCCCAGGGCGCCGCCGTTGCAGCCCGGCAGCTCGTGGGTAATGTCCAGGCCGATGCCGACGTGCACCGTGGCCGGCACCCCCGCGCGGTAAGCTCCGGCGAAGATGCTCGTGTCCCTGTGCGGCAAGCCGCCCTCCTCAATCATCTTCCCCAGCGCCTCCCCAAAGCCGATCCCTTGCGCCGCCGCGAGCTGCGCCGCCTCGTTGTAGCCGCCGGTCTCCTGCCACAGGCCGAACTGCCCCTCGCGGATGTACCGCGCCACCGACTCGGTCGTCGCCCCGATCAGCGCCAGCTCGTAGTCGTGAATCGCACAGGCCCCGTTGCCCCCGAGATGGGTAATCCAGCCCTCCTCCAGCAGCTTGAGGACGAAGCGCGACAACCCCTGCTTGATCACATGCGCGCCCATCAGCATGACGACGGCGCGACCGTTCTCCCGCGCCCGCCGGATGCGCTCAGCGACCGTGGCGAGGTCAGGATTGCCCAGGACCGGCAGGTCCGCGTCGAGAGGAAGAACGTCGTCGAGCGTCATGTCGTGCTCCCGCTCGGCGAGGGAGAGCACATGTAGCTGGCTGCGGTCGAATTGCGGGTAGGGCATGATGGATGCTCCCTATGGAGGGGCCATGTCGAGCGGCGATTGCGGAGCAATCGCCGGGAGGCCAGCCCCCGGCGTGTCGCTTGAGGTAGCGATTCGTCTCGATTCCGGTCGCTCTGGGGCCAGCCTCCCCCTGCCCGCTGCGCAGACGCGGCTCGACGGGCCCCTCCGCCGAGCCCCCTACTCCTCCCCCCACAACAACCCAATCAACCTCTCATATTCCTCGAAGTCCGGGATGATCAGGTCCGCCCCCACCCTCATCAGCCTCTCGCGCTTCCACTCATCCAGACCCCCGCGGTTCTTCTCATCCGTCGCTACCCCGAGGGCGACTCCGCCCACGCGCTTGGTCTCCTCGATCTCGACGAACCCGTCACCCACCCCCATGAACTCGTTCCCCTGCAGGTCGTTCTCCCGAATCAGCCGCTCGATGACCATCGCCTTGGAGCAGTCCAGCAGGTCCGCCGTCGCCCCGTAGATATCTCCCTGCGCGTACTCGGCCGCCCCCAGCAGGGCAGCTTCCTCGATCACATTCGGCTCATCCGTACCGCTGGCGAAGAAGATACGCACCCCACGTTCGCGCAGCGCCCGCAGCATCTCCAGCGCCCCCGGCACCACCAGGTCTGCCGGTTGTAGCGTCCCCTGCTGCAGGCCCGCCACGCGGTCCTTGATGCGCTCCCACAGTCGCTCCAGGTACATCTCCTTGTACTCCAGCGGCTTCAGTGGCGTCCCTCCGCGGGAGGCAATCTCCTCGGCGAAACGGATCATCTGGTAGATGGTCTGTTTGCCGGTGAGGAAGGAGACAAATTCATGCACGACGGCATAGCGCTGCTGGGGGGACTCCTCGGGAAGCGCGTAGTCCTCTATGATTTCCACCATCATGGGGATCATGACTTCCTGCCAGCCCTCGCGGATGAGGGAGACAGTGCCGTCGAAGTCAAACAGCGCAAAGGGCTTGGGCCCTCGGGGGAAGTCGGGGTCGATGATCTCGATGCGGGAATTGGGTAGGTAGTTGCGGTCAGTCATGCGTATTCACAGAATAGTCCCTCCGCCCAGCAGCACTTCCCCCTCATACCACACCGCCGCCTGCCCGGGGCTGACGGCCTGGTCATGCTCGGCCAGACGCAGGCTCACGCGATCGCCCTCCTCGGCCGTGATCTCTGCCACAATCGGTGTCCCGCGATAGCGCAGCTCCACCTCGGCGGAGATGGTCTCCCCGCTCTCCAGCCCTGGCCGGGAGACCCAGTTGACCTCACGCACCTGCACCTCCCGCCGCGCCAGGCTCTCCCGGGGGCCGACGATCAGCCGGTTCGCACCGGCGTCCTTGGCCAGCACGACCCGCACCTCCCCACCTCCGCCGGAGCGCGCGCGCGCGCACCCCAGGCCCTTGCGCTGGCCGACGGTGTAAGCGGGGAGGCCCTCGTGCTCCCCGACCACCCGGCCCTGCTCATCCACCATCGGGCCGGGAAGGAAAGGGATCCGCTCGCGGAGGAACTCCCGATAGTCACCGCCGGGGACAAAGCACAGATCCTGGCTTTCCTCCGTCTCCGCGCTGGGCAGGCCCCGGGCGGCAGCGATCTGGCGGACCTGCGGCTTGGTCAGTTCCCCCAGCGGCAGCAGCGTACGAGCCAGCGCCTCCTGGGAGAGGCCGTAAAGGGCGTAAGACTGATCCTTCGCCTGGTCCACCCCGCGCAGCAGCCGCTGGCGCTCGGGGCCGCACTCCACCCGCGCGTAATGACCGGTCGCCAGACACTCACAACCGGCGCCACGGGCACGCCGGAGTAACTCGCCCCACTTTACCACCATGTTACAGCGCAAGCAAGGGTTGGGCGTGCGTCCCGCGGCGTAGTCGGCGACGAAGGGCGACACCACCTCGCGCTCGAAAGCGGCGGTGAAGTTGAGGGTGTAATGCGGTATCCCCAGCCGTCGGCAAACGGCTTGCGCCCGGCGCACCGCCTCCAACGAGCAGCACCCGCGGTCACCGGACAGGTCGTCGGGCAGATCCAGCAGCTTCATCGTCGCCCCGGCGACCTCGTACCCTTGCTCCAGCAGCACTGCTGCCGCTACCGAGGAGTCCACCCCGCCGCTCATGGCGACCATGACTCGCTTCCCTCCGCGTGGCGCAGGCTTTCTAGCCTGCGCTCCGGTAGTGCCGAGGGACGGGCTAGAAAGTCTGCCCCGCGCGGAGTCTGTCATTTCGCCCTCACCATCCACACTGTAAACACCGCCACCGTCCCCAGCAGCGCCGCCATGAACCCCACCATCACCGCCGGGGACAGCCCCACCGCCTGCCCCGTCCCCACCTGCACCACCACCCCTTGCAGGTACGCGAACAGCGCCGCTATCTCCGCCTTGAGCCAACGGATCAGGCCCACTGTTATCATCTGCAGGCGCGCTCGGTTCTCGTCGGTGGCCTTCACTGGGTAGTTGAACTTGCGCGACTGCCGCTGCACCAGCGTCATCCCCACGTACGTCACCGCCACGATCCCCGCCAGCACGTAGAGCATTAACTTGGGCCCCCAGCCGTCGGGAGCCCCGCTCAAACCGAAGTGCACCGGAATCCGCTCCGGCAGGGCCACTGCCCCCTGGTAGGTAATGGCCACCAGCGTCCCCAGAGCCACTAGCCCCAGGTATTCCGGCACCCGATTTAACCACCCATGGCAGAACTCTAGCGAGGCATCATTAGTCATCTTATGAGGAGTATACGAGCGAGAGGCAGGTAGTGGCAAGTGGCGGATAGAGTGGAAGGTGGAACGTGGAACGTGGGAAACGACGGGATACAGCCGTCTTCGGCGCCGTTTTCCACGTTCCACGTTCCACCTTCCACCTTCCACCTCGGTCTCCCTTGACCCTGTTCCCCGTTCCGGCTAACCTGTGCGCGTATTCAGCGTTGCTGAGGAGTTGACCCCACTTGATCTACTTGGACCATGCCGCGACCACGCCGGTGGCCCCCGAGGTTTTCGAGGCGATGGCGCCCTATCTGCAGGGGGAATACGGTAATCCCTCCAGCTTCTACGGCCTCGCTCGCCGCGCCCGGGGGGCGGTGGACGAGGCGCGCGAACGAATCGCCGCCTACCTGGGTTGCGCGCCGCGGGAGCTAGTCTTCACCGGCTGCGGCACCGAGGCGGATAACCTGGCCATCAAAGGCCTGGCTTTCGCCCACGCGGACCAGGGCCGGCATATCATCACCTCCGCCATTGAGCATCATGCGGTCCTGCATACTTGCCGATCCCTCGAGAAGTACCACGGCTTCGAGGTCACCTACTTGCCCGTAGACCGGGACGGGCTGGTGGCTGTGGAGCAGGTGGCCGAAGCGATACGTCCCGACACCCTCCTGGTCACCGTCATGCACTCCAACAATGAGGTGGGCACCATCCAGCCTATCTCGGAGATCGGCGCGCTGTGCATGGAGCGCAAGGTCCGCCTGCACACCGACGCGGTGCAGTCCCTGGGCAAGACCCCGCTCAAGGTCGACGATCTGAACGTGGACATGCTCACTATTGCCGGCCACAAGTTCTACGCCCCCAAGGGCGTCGGGGCGCTGTACATGCGCAGGGGCGTCAAGCTGGCGAACCTGCTGGACGGCGGCGCGCAGGAATTCGCCCGCCGCGCGGGCACGGAGAACGTCGCCGGCATCGTGGGCATGGCCAAGGCCGTGGAGCTGTTGGAGACGCGGGGAGTGGAGGACAATGAGCGCATCACCCGCCTGCGCGACCGCCTCATCACCGGTGTCCTGGAGCGTATCCCCCAGGCCCAGCTCACCGGCCATCCCACCCAGCGCATCTGCAACCTCGCCAGCTTCTGCTTCCACTTCATCGAGGGCGAGGGCATCCTGCTTAGCCTGGACTTCGAGGACGTTTGCGTCTCCAGCGGCTCGGCCTGCACCAGCGCCTCGCTGGATCCCTCCCACGTGCTGATCGCCATGGGCTACCCGCACGAGGTCGCCCACGGCTCCATCCGCATGAGCCTGGGCCGGCACAACACCGAGCAGGAGATAGACCAGGTGCTGGACCTCCTGCCGCCCATCGTCGAACGCCTCCGCAGCATGTCGCCCCTCTGGGCCGACGCGAAGAGGAAGGGAGAGGTCTAGCATGGCCGACATCAACCTCGAGCTCTATGCAGCTCTGGTCGACAGCATCTCCGACCCCCTTATGTTCGTAGATACCAACCATGTCATCCGCTACATGAACAAGGGCGCCCTCGCTCACTACCAGCAGGGCGCCGCCTTGCTGGGCACCTCGCTGATGGACTGCCACAACGAGGAGTCGCAGGCCATGATCCGCGAGCTCTGGGCCCGCCTCCAGGCCGGCGAGGAGGAAATCCTCTACTACGAGAAGCCCGATCTGCGCCTGTACATGCGCGCCGTCCGGAATGGCAACGGCCACCTGATCGGCTACCTCGAGCGTCGCGAGAAGGTCGGAGAGTAGGCCTCGGGGGTGGGCTATCGCCCCCCCACGGCGAGATCTCTCCGGCCGGCTGCCCCCAGACCCCGGGAAGGTCCTCCCCTCCCCCTGCGCGAATCACCCTCCCGTTGTTCCATGAACCTCAGGAGTGCCTTCCGCTTATGCAACCCGATTTCACTAACCTTGATTGCTGGGTCCTGGCCGGTCAGTCCAACATGGAGGGGCTGGGCGTGCAGGCCGATAGCCTCCCGCCCGACGACCGCGTCTGGTCCTTCTCCAGCGCGGGGAACTGGGAGGTCGCCCAGGACCCGCTGCACAAGCTCTGGGAGAGCTTCACGCCCTGCCACAACGACATCATCCGCCCCTCGCTGACGCCCGAGGAAGCCGACATGCCCGACGAGGAGCTGGCCAAGCGCTTCTTCCGCGAGGGCAACGGCGGCGGGCTGGGCGTAGCCTTCGGCCAGGCTCTGGCCGCCGCCACGGGCCGCCCCCTCGGCCTGATCCCCGCCGCCCACGGCGGGACCTCCCTAGAGCAGTGGAATCCCCACAACAAGGACCAGGGCGTCCACAGTCTCTACGGCGCCATGCTCGAGCGCATTGCCCGGTCCGGCGGCCGCCTTCGGGGGATCCTCTGGTACCAGGGCGAGTCGGACGCCAACGCCGAGTGGGCGCCCTCCTACCTCGACCGCATGACCGCTTGGGTAGGGGCTGCCCGCGCCGATACCGGGATCGCCGATCTGCCGGTGCTGGTGGTGCAGATTGGCTGCTACGTGGTGCCCGACCAGAGCAGCACCCAGTGGTGGGACCTCGTCCGCGAGGCGCTCCGCCGCCTGCCCGAGCAGGTTCCCCATATCGCGGTAACCACTGCCCTCGACCTGGGCCTGACCGACTGCATCCACCTCAACACCCCCGGCCTGTATCGTCTGGGGCGGCGCCTGGCCCGTCAGGCCCTGGCCCTGGGCGGCGCCGATCTGCCCGCCGGCCCCCGGGTCGAGCGCGTCGAGCGCGCCGGCACCTGGCCCAACGGCCTGCCCCTCGTCCGCGTAGTCTGCAGCGGCGTCGCCGGCGGCTGGCTACCCGCGCAACATATCGGCGGGTTCGAGGTCCGCACGCCGGATCACGAGCCGCATCCCGGCGTGCAAGTCATCACCGCCGAGCGCAACCCGGACGACCCCACGGCGATTCGCCTCTTGCTGAGCGCCGAGCCGGACGAGGACACCCGCCTGGGCTACGGCCTGGGCCTGAACCCATACTGCAACGCCGTCGACGAGGCGGACATGCCCCTGCCGGCCTTCTGGCCGCAGGAGATCCTGTAAACCGTCCGCGTGGCGCGGGCTTCCAGCCCGTGCTGGCCTCACTTCATGACCTAGGTTTCCGCCATGCCCGCCGCCGACCTCCTACTTCAGGCCCTCTCCGGCGCCACCTCCGGCCCCGTGTCCTGCGCGCCGCTGTACCTCGACCTGTACTACGCCGGTCCCCAGCGTCGGGAGCTGGCCCAGGTCTACCGCGATCTCGCCGCCGGTGAACAAGCCCTGGAGTTGTCTCTCGAGCTGGAGGCCACCGCCCGCGCCGCGGTCTGGCAGCGACTCCTCGCCCGTCTGGGTCGCCGGCCGGACTGGCTGCCGGGGAGGCTCGGCTCGCCGCGCCGTGGTCTCGACGGCGCGTGCGTTGTGTTCCGGCCGGAGCAGTGCCTGTGGTATCCGCCCGGGGCCTCCCAGCCCGCGGACGATTTGCTGGCGCCTTACGACAGCCGCCACCCCGGCCTGTGGGAGGCGGACCATCCGCCGGCCACGCTCGCCGCGGTTTGCGCCAGCCTGCCCCTACAGTCGCCGGAAGACTTCCTCGCCGACGACCGCGCCCTCTACGGGCGGGTCTTCCAGGAGACGCTCGGCGCGCAGACCTGCCCGTATATCAGCACTGGCAGCCCCTACTGGGGATGCTACTCGCTGTTCGGTTTCGCCGGGCTGATGGAGAACTTGCGCTGCCAGCCGGAGCTGCTGCTCCGCGCCGCCGAGCGCAACCTGCACAACCGGGTGGCTTACGCCCGGGCGGCGTGGCAGGCGGGGTTTCGCGTGCTGTTCATAGAGGAATGCCTGTCCGGCGCAGACCTCATCTCATCGTCTGGTCTTTCCTGCGGGAAATGCTGGAGGAATGCCGACAGATCGGTCTGCAGACCGTCTTCTACCACTGCGGCGCGGTGGAGGGCCGCCTGGACCTACTCGCCGGCTCCGCCGCTGACGCCCTGGCCTTCGAGGAGAGCAAGAAAGGCTTCGTGGTGGACTTGGCCCGGATTCGCCGCGAGATCGGCCCCGATAAGGTCCTCTTCGGCAACACCGATGTAGTCCTGGTCCGCGACGGGTCGCCGGAGCGCATCGCCGCGGACGTGCAGCGGCAATACGCGGAGGCGGGTCCCCGGTTCGTGGCAAGTATCGGCAGCCCCCTCACCCTAGACACCGACGAGGAGAAGATCGCCGCACTGGCGGAGGCCGCGGAGAGTCTGAGGTAGCCATGTAGGACGCGGCCTACGTGCCGCGCCGTCCGGAGCGGCGGGGAACGTAGCCCCCGCCCTACATCCCGAAGGCGCATCCTTTCATGTCCAAAGAACGCGCTATCGTGGTCGGCGCCGGCGGTATCTCCGGCGCCTGGTTCCCGCCCCTGATCGCCGAGAAGGTCCGTGTACAGGCTGTGGTCGACCTCAATCTCGCCACCGCCCAGGAGAGGATCGCCCAGTATGAACTGGACGCCGAAGCCTCCACCGACCTGCGGGCTATGTTGGACAAGCACCAGCCGGACTTCGTGGTGGACCTGACCGTCCCCGAGGCCCACTGCGCCGTCACCTGCACCGCCCTGCGTGCCGGCTGCCCCGTCCTTGGCGAGAAGCCCATGGCCTCTTCGATGGCCGAGGCCCGCCGGATGGTGCAGGCCTCCGAGGAAAGCGGCCAGCTCTACATGGTCAGCCAGTCCCGCCGCTGGGACACTAAGCACGACCAGGCGGCACGCGTGGTGCGCGGCGGGAAGATAGGCGAGTTGACTACCATCAACTGCGACTTCTTCCTCGGTGTGCACTTCGGCGGCTTCCGCGACGAGATGCCCAGCCCGTTGATCCTGGACATGTCCATCCACCACTTCGACCTGGCCCGCTACCTGACCGGCGCCGACCCGGTCAGCGTCTACTGCCAGGAATTCAACCCCCAGGGCTCCTGGTACCAGGGCGATGTGGCCGCCAGCGCCATCTTCGAGATGACGAACGGCGTCATCTTCGCTTACCGCGGGTCGTGGTGCGCCGAGGGTTGCCCTACCAGCTGGAACGGCGACTGGCGCTTCATCGGCGATCGGGGTACGCTGCTCTACGACCACGACCAGACCCCTTGCGGGCAGGTCGTAGCGAATCACACCGGCTTCTCGCGTAAGCTCAAGGACGTCAAGATCCCCGCCGAACGGGTCAAGCACTTCGGCATGCACGGCGCCCTCCGCGAGATACTGGCCTTCCTGCGTACCGGCAAGCAGCCCCAGACCGAGTGCCACGACAACATCAAGTCTCTCGCCATGGTCTTCGCCGCCATCGAGAGCAACAAGCGAGGGAAGAAGGTCCCGGTGAAAGGCCTCTGAGCACCCGCCCGGGAGGGGCCAGTCAACCACCAAAGGAGCAAACGCAATGTACCAGGAATCCATCCGCATCGGCACCATGGTCAACGCCGGCCCCGGCGCGCCAGAGTATATCCGTCAAATCCTGCCCCACGGCTTCGAGTCCTTCTCGGTTTCGTTCTGGCAGACGCTGGGGGACACCAACCTCAAGCGCCTGGCCGGGGAGATCCGCGAGGCCCTCGGCGACAGTGGCGCCGTCATCAACAGCATCAGTTGCTTCGGCAACCCCCTCGGCGTCGAGCCGATGGACGAGGACACCCGCAAGGGCTGGCGGAAGCTCATTGACAATGCCCACCTCTTCGGATGCGACTTGGTCACCGGCTTTGCCGGGCGTGTAGTGGACGAGCCGATTGACCAGTCCATGGCCCGCTACGCCAAGGTCTTCGGCCTCCTGGCTAAGCGCGCCGCCGACAAGGGCGTCCGCCTGGCCTTCGAGAACTGCGACATGGGCGGCGACTGGTGGCGCGGCAGCTGGAACTGCGCCCACAACCCCGCCGCCTGGGAGATGATGTTCGACGCCATCCCCTCCGACAACGTTGGCCTGCAGTGGGAGCCCTGCCACCAGATGGTCAGCCTGATCGACCCGCTGCCGCAATTACGCCAGTGGGTCTCCAAGGTCTTCTGCGTGCATGGCAAGGACGCGACCATTCTGTGGGACGTCGTGCGCAAACACGGCATCCACGGCCCCGAGCAGTTCGCCTATCACCGCACCCCCGGCTTCGGCGACACCAATTGGACGGACCTGATCACCATCCTGCGCCAGGCCGGCTTCATCGGCAGCATCGACATCGAGGGCTGGCACGACCCGGTCTACCGCGACGAGTTGGAGATGATGGGCCAAGTCCACGGCCTAAACTACCTCAAGCAGTGCCGCGGGGGCGCCTGGGTGCCCAATCCGGCCTAGCGGTCGGCGGGACCGGCGTACCCCCTCCCGCAGGGACCGCATACGAGCTCTGCTCGCCATGGGCAGAGCAAAGCACCCGGCCCACCCGGCCTATTGCCCTTCGCACAATACGCCGTGTTCCCGATCAGGGAGTCATCCCTTGCTCTGGCTGCTCTGCTACCCCCTCTCCTGCCAGGAGAGCGGGCCGGGGGTGAGGCTCTGCGGACGACGACGGACTCGGCAACATGCGAAGGTCAATTGGAGGTCCACCCCATGTCTCAACCCGTCCTCTCTCTCGGCAGCGCCTGCGAGATAGCCGCCGGCCCCCACGACCGCGCCGGGGTTCCCCTGGTCGCGGCGTGGGCGGGGGACCCGACCGTAGCGGCGCCGACGCTCGAATTGCTGGACGCCGAGGGTCCGGAGATCCCCGCGCAACTCATGAACGGGGACTCGCTGGTCTGCCTCCTGCCCTCGCTGGCGGCCGGGCAGACTGCCCGCTACCGGGTGGTGGACGGTGCCCTGCAGTGCCCCGTCGCCACGGTCGCGGCCGGGGAGAACCGCTACGACTTCGCCGTCGGCGGGAAGCCTTTTACCTCCTACCTGGTCGGCCCCGAGCACGCCCGCCCGCACTGCCTCCCCGTCTACGGCCCAGGCGGCGTACAGGTCACCCGCAGCACGCCCGGTGACCATGTCCACCACCGTTCCCTTTGGGTAGCCCAGGGCCAGGTCAACGGCTTCGACAACTGGTCTGAGGAGCCCGGCCACGCCCGCACCGTCAACCGGTCCTGCGCGGTGACCGCCGAAGGCCCGGTTTGCGCGCAGCTTCTTGCGGAAAATGACTGGGAAACGCCCGATGGGAAGAAGCTCCTGGCCGAGACCACCCGTCTCACCGTCTACAACCTCCCCGGCGAGGCTCGGCTCATGGACTGGGATATCACCTGGACCGCGGCTTACGGCGGCGTGTTCTTCGGGGATACCAAGGAGGCGGGGACGCTGTCGGTAAGGGTAGCCGAGAGCATGCGCGTGGACCACGGCGGGCGCATGGTCAACGGCTACGGCGGAGTCGGCGAGGCCGAGTGCTGGGGTAAGCCGGCCCCCTGGGTGGACTACAGCGGCCTCTCCGAGGGCCGCCACGTCGGCCTGGCGCTCCTCGATCACCCTACCAACTTCCGCTACCCCACTCCCTGGCACGTGCGCGACTACGGCCTGTTCACCGCCAACTGCTGGGGCTGGCACGACTACACTGGCGACTGGTCGGTCCGCGGCGACCACACCTTGTCGGCCGGACAATCCCTGCACTGGACCTTCCGCGTCTACCTTCACGAGGGCGACGAGCAGGCGGGACAGGTGGCAGCGAGGTGGCTGGACTTCGCCTACCCGCCGAGGGTGACGGTGTTCTGATCCGCGTGGGGCGGGCTTTCTAGCCCGCCCAGCCTGCTGCACCCAGAGAGCGCGGGCTGGAAAGCCCGCGCCACGCGGAAGGACTTCCTACTACCCCTGCCGAACCTCTCTTAGCCGTACCCCATCCCTCTACACCAGGTGATCCAGATGCGCGTAATGTCCGTAGGCGCCCATCCCGATGATATCGAGTTCCTCTGCGCCGGTACTATCGCCCGCTACACTGCCCGGGGAGACTACGCCGTCAACGTGGTCTTCACCAACGGGGACATGGGCCACAAGCTCATCGGCCCGGAGGAGTTGGCCAAGATCCGCTGCGAGGAGGCGCGCCGAGCCGCCGCCACGGTCGGCGCCGACTTCAAGATGCTGGGCGAGCCCGACGAGTGGCTCTTTCACGACAAGCGCACCCGCCTGATGATGATCGACACTATCCGGGAGTTCCGCCCCGACGTCATCATCACCCACTCCCCCGAGGACTACCACCCCGACCACCGCTGCTGCTACGACATCGTCTTCGCAGCCAGCTTCCTGTGCACCGTTCCCCACATCGAGACCGAGCACGAGGCCACTGACCACGTCGCCACCCTCCTCCTCATGGACACCCTTGGCGGCACCAACTTCATGCCCGAGGAGTACGTGGACATTAGCGACACACTGGAGTTAAAGGTCCAGGCCCTGCTCCAGCATGAGAGCCAGGTCAAGTGGCTGAGGGACCACGACAACATTGACGTGGCCGAGTTCGTCCGCAGCCTAGCCTCCACGCGCGGCCTGCAATGCTCCGTCCCCTTCGCTGAGGGCTTCCGCACTGAGAAGCTCTGGCCCCGGCTCAAGCCCGAGCGGCTGCTGCCCTAGCCTCCCTCTGGGCCGGGCTTCCCGCCCGGCCTGATGGCACCCCTGGTTCTCCGGCGCGGGCCGGAGGATCTGCCCCGGCGCGCGACCCTACGGCCCCAGCTTCACCCTATACAACGACGCCCCCGGTCGAGCCTCCACCACCTCCAGAATCTCCGTCCCTGCCCGCGTCGCCGTCGCCAGCGCCTCCCGGTCCTTCCCCTCCGCCAGCACGTAGTTGCACCCCGACTCCCACAGTAGCCCTCGCCGCCACTGGTCAGTGGTGCTCGGCTCGAAGAAGCGCTGCACCTGCTCCTTGCGCCCCTCCGCCTGCGGGGTCAACTCGTTATGTCCCACGTACACGCTCTGCCCGGTAAGCCGCGGCAGCCAGTTCCCCGGCGTCAGCCGGCACAGCACCGCCTGCCCCGGCGGGAGCTCTGCCAGCTTCCCCGCCAGTGCCAGGAAGTCGCGGCTGACGTAGTCCCCTTGGGTAGCGTAGTAGTTCATCCGCAAGGCCAACCCCGGCCAGGTCAGCGCCGGCAGGATCAACCACGCCATCGCCAGCGCTGCCACCCGTCCACTCCGCGCCCAGCGGGGCACCACGTACCGGCTCCAGTTCATCACCGCCAACATCACCACCGGAATCTGGAGGCCCATCATCAGTCGCCGCTCGAAAGGAATCAGCCCGTCGGTAAACAGCAGCGGCACGTTCACCAGCAGCCAGATCGGCGGCAGCATCTCGGCCAGGGACATCTCCCGCCAGTGGAACAGTCGCCGGTGGTCCGCCAGCGCTACCAGCAGCGGGATCCCCAGCCCCGCCGCATAAGCCAGCGGCGACCAGGACAACATCTGATTCGCCTCCCCCCACGCTCGCCCCAGGGGGCTGCGGGCCAGCATCGCCCCCACCAGCAGTGTCACCACTACCCCCGGCGCCAGGATCACCAGCAGCGCCCGCAGCGTATGCGGCCCCGCCTTCCCCACGCGCCGGGCCATGACCCAGTGCGCCCCCAATACCACGCCCACCGTCACCACGTCATACACATGAAATCCCGCCAGCAATGCCAGGAGCAACCCGCCCGTTGCGGCATAGACCGCCCACCGCTCCGGTCGCCGGTACGCCGCCAGCGCGAAGTAGAGCACCCCCGCCATCGCCGCGAGGGCCGCGGCGAAATGCGGCAGCAGCGCCATGGACGGCCACGCCAGTAGCTCCGGCGCCGCAAAGGCCTCTGTCCCCAGCGGCACCCCATACGGCCCGGGCCGGTTCAGCCCGAAGAATACCCAGCACAGTCCCTCCCCGGTGGCCATCAGCAGCAGCCCCACCCGCCGCTCCCACCTCGACTTCAGCACCGCCCCCAGCAGCGCGTACAGTGCGATCAGCAGCGCCAGGCTGAAGACCACTCTCCCCGCGTGGTACGCCACCAGCAGCCGCGCCGGCCCTCCCGCCAACCTCCCCAGCGCCAGCCACATCAGGTTAGTGTAGAAGGGCTCGTGAGGATCGGCAGTCATCAGATCCCGCCACCACACCTGCCCTTGCGCCGCCTGCCGCATCCACATCAGATACGTGTTCTGGTCCCCAATGGCGAAGATGATTCCGCCAAACGCCTCCCCACTCGGCGCCCGCCGCACCTGGAGCCAGTAGGGCAGGGCCGTGGTGATCAGCACCACCAGGAAGACAGCAGCGATGAAGAGAGTATCCGAGGAATGTCGTTTCACTGGCGAACCCGATCGGATGTTGGTCTGCGGCGGCCGGTCGCTGACCCGCCTCGCGCCTATTCCCCTCGCCCCCGCACCCCTCCTCTTGGCTCAGTCCCCGGCTCAGTGTATCATATGCGTGAGGAGCCTTCCCTCCGTATGTCTTCGGTATCTCCCGACCCCCCAACCGAGACCATCATCGGCCACCTGGAGCGAGTGGTCTACCACAACCCCGACTCCGGTTGGGGCATCCTGATCATTGCGCGGGACGGGGAGGAGCCCCTCACTGCGGCTGGTCTGGTAGCCGCCCCGGCTACTGGCGACAGCCTCCGCCTCCATGGGCACTGGGAAATCCATCCCCGCTATGGCAAGCAGTTCCGCTTCGAGAGCTACGAGCTGCTCCGCCCCACCACGCCCGAGGCCCTCATCAAGTACCTCTCCTCCGGCGCCATCAAGGGCATCGGCCCCGTACTGGCTGGCGAGATCGTCCGTCGTTTCGGCGAGCAGACCCTCGACATTCTTGATCAGCATCCCGACCGGCTGCAGGGCGTGCCCGGCATCGGCCCGACGCGGGCCAAGACCCTCCAGGAGGCTTGGCGCGAGCATGAGCAGCACCGCCACGTCCTGCTCTTCCTCTTCCAACACGGCCTGGGCGTCGCCCTTAGCCGCAAGATTCTCGAGCGCTACGGTGCCCGCGCCATCGAGGTCGTTGAGCGCGACCCCTACTGCCTCGCTCTAGACATCTCCGGTATCGGGTTTCTTATCGCCGACGGTATTGCCCGCACGCAGGGAATGGCCCTCGACGACCCCATGCGCCTGCAGGCCGGCCTCCTGCACTGTCTGGAGCGAGCCACGGGCGACGGTCACTTCTACCTGCCCCTGCCCGTCCTGCTCCCCCAGGCCCAGTCCCTCACCGGCATGAACGAGGAGCAACTCCGCTACGCTCTGGACCTGCTAGTCGCGAGGGGTAAGGCCGTCCTCGTGCCGGGCGAGGAGGACCTGGTCGCGGTCTACCAGACGGAGATGGACCTGGAGGAGCGGGAGGCCGCCGAGCGCTTCCGTGCCCTGCTTAGCGCCACGGCTCGCTCTCTGCCTCATCAGGGCGCGATGGAGCAGTGGCTGGCCGACCAGGAGACCTTCACCGGCATCGAGCTGACCCCCGAGCAGCGTGCCGCCGTGCTCACTGCTCTCCGCCATCCCCTCTGCGTCATTACCGGCGGCCCCGGCACCGGCAAGACCACCATCGTCCGCTTCCTGGCTCACGTCGGCGTGCAGGGCGGCCGCTCTCTCGGTCTGTGCGCCCCCACCGGCCGCGCCGCCCAGCGCCTCGAGCAGGTCACCGGCCATTCCGCCTCCACCATCCATCGCCTGCTCTCCTACGACCCCTTCAAGCGCGGTTTTCGCCACGGCGTCGGCAACCCGCTGGAGGCCGACTGGGTCATCGTGGACGAGGCCAGCATGCTGGAGGTCCCCCTTGCCAACTGCCTGCTTCGCGCCCTCCCCGCCGGCGCCAGCCTGCTCCTGGTCGGCGACGCCGACCAGCTCCCCAGCGTCGGCCCCGGCGCCCTGCTGGGGAACCTCGTCGCCAGCGGCGTCGTCCCCGTCGTTCGCCTGGAGCACATTCATCGCCAGGCGGCGGGCAGCCTCATCGTACAGAACGCCCACCGCATCAACCGCGGCGAGTCGCCCACCTTCCCCACCCCCCGGACCTGGCAGAGCGGCGAGGACTGCGTCTTCATTGACAAGACCAACCCGGAAGAGGTCGCCGAGCGCGTCGTCCAACTGGTCAGCGGCGGCCTCACCCGCATGGGCTTCACCTCCGACGCCATCCAGGTCATCACCTCCTTGCACCGCGGCCCCATCGGCGTGCAGGAACTCAACCGCCGCCTGCAGGCCGCCGTCAACCCCCCCGGCCCCGACAAACCGGAGATGCCCCGCGCCGAAACCTGCTTCCGCCTGGGCGATCGGGTGCTGCAGACCGTCAACGACTATGATAAGATGGTCTTCAATGGGGACATCGGCCGGGTGGTGGGAGTGGACCTGGAGGGCGGGGCGCTAGCCGTGATGTTTGGGGAGAACCGCGTCGTCTACTTGCGGAGCGATCTGGACCAGCTAGAGTTGGCCTACGCCCTGACCGTGCACAAATCCCAGGGCAACGAATTCCCAGCGGTGGTGCTAGTCGTGCACAGCAGCCACTACATTATGCTACACCGCAACCTACTTTACACCGGCGTCACCCGCGCGCGCGAGATGCTCTGCGTAGTGGGCGACAACAAGGGCCTTCACAAGGCCCTCCGCAGCACCCACCTGTCCGAGCGCTACACGAGGCTGGCCGAGCGGCTGCGGGAAGGTCTGTAGGGCGGGGGCTCGTACCGCGTCCCTTCTGGTGGCACCGGCGTCTCGCCGGTGTTCCGGTAGGGGCGAATGTTGTGCGGTCCGCCGCGCAACCTCCGCCCGCGCCAGGCGCTGACTGTCGCCCTGCCCGCGCGCCGCGGGGCAGGATCCGAGGCGAACAACCCATGCCCACCCAACTCCCCTCCCTCTCGGTCTTCTTCCCCTGCCACAACGAGGTGGGCAACCTCGAACGCCTCGTCGCCTCCGCCCGCGAGACCCTCCCCCGCGTCGCCGACCAGTGGGAGGTCATCGTCGTGGACGACGGCAGCACCGACGGCACCGGCCCGCTCGCCGATCGCCTGGCCGCCGACGACCCCTGCGTCCGCGTCGTCCACCACCCGCACAACCGCGGCTACGGCGCCGCCCTCCAGTCCGGCTTCGCCGCCGCCCGCTACGACTACGTCTTCTTCACCGACGGCGACGGGCAGTTCGACCTGGCCGAGATCGCCCTGCTCCTGCCGCTGCTCGACCAGGCCGACCTCGCCCTCGGCTACCGCCTGCGCCGCGCCGACCCCGCCCACCGCCTCCTCTACGCCTGGTGCTACAAGCTCCTCATTCGCGCCATCCTCGGCCTCAAAGTCCGCGATCTGGACTGCGCCTTCAAGCTCCTCCCCCGCCGCCTCCTGGAGTCAGTAACCCTCACCAGCAACGGCGCCCTCATCAGCGCTGAACTGCTGCTCAAGGCCCAGCGCGCCGGCTTCACCTGGGCCCAGGTAGGCGTGCACCACTACCCGAGGATTTCGGGGCAGCAGTCGGGCGGGGACCTGAGGGTAATACTGAGGATGTTCCGGGAGCTGTGGCAACTGCGGCAAGAGGGGTCAAACACTATTTCTCGTCGCGAGGAATAGTGTTTGACCCCTCTTGCCGCACCTCCCCATGGTCGGAGCCTGCGGTCGCGCCCTAGCGGGCCGTGAGCAGGTACTCCCCTCCCCCCTCCGCCTCCCACACCACCACTCCACCTTCCCGCCTCGCCTTGACTACCTCCCCTCCTCGCCTTACCTTTACCTCTCCCTTGACCGCCACCCTACACTCCCCTCCCCGTCTCGCCCGGATGACCGCCTGCTTCAGCTTCTCCTCCGCCCACTCGATGTCTACCTCGAATCCGCCCCTGGCTACCAGCCCGCTGACCTTGCCCTCCGGCCAGGCGCTCGGTAGTGCCGGGAGCAGACGGATTACGCCGCCGTGCGATTGCAGCAGCATCTCCGCCACGCCCGCCGTGCCGCCGAAGTTGCCGTCTATCTGGAAGATGTGCGGGGGGTGCAGGTCCAACAGCGAGTCGGTGGCGAAGTCGGCTACCAGATGCTGCAGGTGCTCGTGCGCCGCGTCGCCGTCGCCCAGGCGCGCGAAGCAGCACACCGTCCACGACCGGCTCCACCCGGTATGCCCGCCCTCGTGCGCTAGGCGCCGCTCCAGCGACACCCGTGCCGCCCGGAAGATCTCCGGCATCGCCTCCGCCGTGATCTGCTCCCCGGGGAACAGCCCGAACAGGTGCGAGATGTGCCGGTGGCCGGGCTCTACCTCCTCGTAATCCTCCAGCCACTCCTGGAGTTGCCCCCACTTGCCGATCTGTAGCGGCGGAATCTCCCACAGGATCCCCCGCCACTCTTCTCGCAACTCCTCATCCACGCCCAGGATTTCGCTCGCCGCCCTCGCGTGAGTCAGCGCGTCCCAGATCAGCTCCAGGTCCATCGTCGCCCCCACGCCCAGCGACACCGGCTCGGTGCCGCCGACGAAGCGGTTCTCCGGCGACTGACTGGGCACCGGCACCAGCCGCCCCTGCGGATCGCGTACCAGGTAGGACTGGTAGAACGCCGCCACTTCCTTGAGGAACGGGTACACCCGCTCCCGCAGGAATCCCTCGTCCCCGCCCCACTCCCACCGCCACCACAGGTGCTGCGCCAGCCACGGCGCCGCGCCGATCCACACGTCCCACCCCCGCGACTCCGGCGTGCACCGGCCCCAGGGGTCCGTCTGGATGGGGAACCAGATGCCATCGCAGTCATACAGCTTCCGCGCCGCCTCTCGAGCGTGCGGCACGCAGCGCTCCAGGTGCGCCCACAGCGGCTCCAGCGTCTCCGGCAGGTTGCACACCTCCGCCGGCCAGTAGTTCATCTGCAGGTTGACGTCCTGGTGCAGGTCACACTCCCACGGCGGCCGCAGTTCCTCATTCCACTTCCCCTGCAGATTCGCCGGGTACTTCGCCCCCCACGAGGAGGCGATCAGCAGGTATCGCCCGTAGTCGAAGTACAGCGCCAGGAGGTCCTCGTCGTCGGCCCCGGTGCGCAGCGCCGCGATGCGCTCATCGGTCGGCGTCTCGCCGGCGCACCCCTCCGCGTGGGGCGGGCTTTCTGGCCCGCCCTCCCCCCCCTCTCCTGCAAGGAGAGGGGGCAGGGGGTGAGGCTCCCCCGGTGTTACCCGCAGCTCCACCCTCCCGAACCTCCGCCCATGCTCCTCCACATGCGAGGCCAGCAGCGCCTCCCACTCCCGCGGGGCCGCCGCCAACTGGTCGCGACAAATCTGCACCGGGTCCTTGTCGTCCACCGACACCGCCGCCGTCAGCAGCAACAGGGCCTCGGGGAAGTTGACCAGATGCGCTCCCGCCCCGGTTTCCATGGGGAGGAGGTAGCCGGGATCGCACACTTGGGCCTCCAGGGCGAACTTGACGCCCTCCGGAAACTCCCCCGCCAGCCCGAAGCTCTCTCGGGTGGCCCAGCGCTGCAGCGTACATTCGGCGTCCTCGATCCGCGTCAGTTCCACCTTCCCGCTCACGAACGCCCCGCCCTCCGGGGCGGTTAGGTGCACCGCGATCACCGGATGCACGGCGTGCGCCAGGATCTCCCGTCGCTGCCGTGTCAGGTTCGCTTGGTACTCCACCGTCACCACCGCCCGCTCCAGGTCCAACTCCCGCCGGTAGTTGCTCACCTTGCCCGGCGGCAGCTCAATCCACAGATCGCCCAGCGGCTGGTAGGGATCCACGCGATTGGGCCGCCCGGTGCTGCCGCCCCCGCCCCCCAGCTTCTCATTGGCCAGCCCGCCGGCCTCCAGCCTTTTACCCTCGAAGAACAGCCGCCGGATCTCTGCCAGGTGTTGCCGACACTCCTCCACGTCCCGCCCTCGGTGCTCACCGCGCCACAGTAGCTCATGGTTGAGCGCAATCCGCTCCCGCGGCACCGTCCCCAGCACCATCCCCGCCAGCTTCCCGTTGCCGATGGGCAATCCGGCCATGTATTCCTCGGCAGGTTCGCGGTACCACAGTGTTCTGGTCATTGGGATAAATCTCTCCTGGGGAAGGGGTGACACTTGCGCGACGCACCCTGAACTCCCCCTCCTCCCGCAAGCGCACGTCTGCGTGGGCAGGAGAGGGGGGCCAAGCGCACTTGTGCGCAGGGGTGAGGCGTCCTCCCGTCAGAACGGGAACCGGTACAGCTTGCTCGCCAGCTTCCGCCCCACCAGCTTATTCTTGAGACGTTTGGCGATGCGTTTGGGCTTGCCGCTCAGTAGTGTCTCGATGTCGTTGGCCGTCCGCGCAGCCTTGTACAATAAGCTTACCAACTTGCTCAAGACGAACCCTCCGTCCGCGTGGGGCGGGCTTTCCAGCCTGCCTTCCCTACTCCTTCGCCAGCGGATGTGCCTTCCCATACGCCTCTTGCAGCCTTGCCTGGCTGACGTGCGTGTAGATCTGCGTGGTCGCAATCCGCTTGTGACCCAGCAGTTCCTGGATCACGCGCAGGTCCGCCCCCCGGTCCAGCAGGTGCGTGGCGAACGAGTGCCTTAGTGTATGGGGGCTGGTGCGTGCGCTGGCCCCGATCTGCAGCGCCAGCTCATGCACCACGTTCTGGATGCCCCGCACCGACAGCCGCTTGCCGTTCTTGTTCAGCACCAGCGCCGGTTCCTCCTCTGTCCCCTTGCGCTTAGTCAGCAGCAGCGTCCGCGCCTGCTGCAGGTACCGCCGTACCATCTCCTCCGCTGGCACCCCGAAGAACACCACTCGCTCCCGGTTGCCCTTCCCCAGCACCCGCGCCGAGCGCCGCTCCAGGTCCACGTCCGCCACGTCCAGACCGGCCAACTCCGACACGCGCATCCCGGTGGCGTAGAGCAACTCCAGGATGACCTCATTGCGCTGACCCAGAATCTCATGCTCGTTGGGGCGATCCACCAGTTCCTGCGCCTCGGCCTCGGAGAGCGCCTCCGGTAGATGCTTGGGCGTCTTGGCGGGTTGCAGCAGGGCGGCGGGGTTGTGCTCGATAGCGCCGGTGGAGACGAGGTAGCGGAACAGGGCGCGCAGGGCCGACAGCTTGCGCAGGATGGAGGTGCGGCCATACTCCTGCCGCGTCAGGTGCGCGAGGTAGCGGCGCAGCGTCGGGTAGTCCACCGCGGCCAAGTCCCAGGCCCGCTCTTCGCCGCGCGTCTCCCCCAGGAAGTCCACGAACTGCCGCACATCCAGCGCATACGCCTCCGCCGTCTGCGGAGAGACGCGACGGACATCGGTGAGGTACGTCATGAACTCGTCGATCAGAGTAGCGGACATTATCTCAGTATTCGCCGCACGCAGGAGATTCCCCTGCGTAATCTTCCGGCTCCTTCTTGACACGCAAAGTACTTTGTGCTATAAAGTAAACGTCGCTGGAGGCTAACCTACACGAATGAGAGAGGGAGAACAAGCATATGCCCGCCCCCAGAAAAGCAGCCCCGTCGGAGGCCGATCTGCGGGAGATCTCTGTCTGGTCCCGCCGTTACGCCCAGAACCGCAGCGTCCCTGTTCTAGTCTCCCTGCTGCTCTTCACCGTGGTATTTGGCGCTATAGGGGGATCAAGCTACCTGGTCGGCTGGTCGTATCTCGCCGGACACCGTGCGCTCGTCGCGCCTGCCGTGGCCTTGCTTGCCCTGGCGCTGGCCCTATGGATATGGTCCATGACCCCCGCGAGTGCACATTTCATCCGCCGTATCAGTGATCGGGCCTACCGCGGGGAAGGCGAGGCCACGCTCTCCGCTGGCGGCCCACCGCGCCGCTTGGACCGCGCAGTCGCTGTGGCCTTCGGGGTCAGCATTGGGGTCTCAGTCGCCCTGGGGGTTGCCGGGATAATCCCTCTGCGCTACATGCAGCCGGTATCCGCGCTGTACAGCGTCCCGTTCTTGCTCTACCTGTGTCGGCGGCAGAGACGCATGATAGGTCCCCTCGCCTATCTGTGGCCGATCCTCTACGCGACGCACGCCGTGCTCTTGCTGCTGGGAGCGCCCATTTACTTCAGTGGTCCCCTGCAAACCCTCAACATGCTGGTTCCCACGATCGGCTACGGATTGCTGGCCGCGCTGGCGGGCCACCTCTACAGCCGCTTTGCCCTACGCAAGCTGCGTCGCCTGGCGGCCGCTGGGCCGGAGGAGGGGGAGGAGCAAGCGTGAGCCTGCCGGAGATAAACCCGATCATCCACCAATCCACCCGCCTCCGGGTCCTGACCCTGCTCTCCGGCGTGGACGAGGCCGACTTCAACTTCCTCTCCCGCACACTCGGCCTGAGCGACGGCAATCTCTCGGTCCATACGAGCAAGCTGGAGGAAGCGGGTTACCTGGAGATCCGCAAGCAATTCGAGCGTAAGCTGCCCAGAACGACGTATCGCCTGACAGCGCAGGGGAAAGAGCAACTGAAGCGGTACTGGCAGGCGCTGGAGGAACTCCGCAACGCCGGAGGTGGAGGACCAGCAGCATAGGGCCGGGGACCGACGCGCTACTTGTGGCCGCCCAGCAGCCGTTCCCTTCCTCCCCCTCTCCTGCCAGGAGAGGGGGCAGGGGGTGAGGCTCTGCGGGTGGCGCCAGCGCCGCCCTTAGGGAACCAGCCCCGGCTCCCCCTCCAACCAGCCCTCCAGCGCCCCCAGACACTCCGGCCCCCGCTCCTCCCGCTGCTGCTGTTTGGACTTGCGCTTGTCCCGCTCCACCGGCGGTAGCAAGCCAAAGTTGGCGTTCATCGGCTGGAAGTGCTCTGGGTCGGCGCTGCAAATATGGTCCAGCAGCGCCCCGCTGATGCTCCCCGTGGGCAGCGCCACCGGCTCTTTCCCCGCCAGCAGTCGCGCCCCGTTCACCCCCGCCAGCCACCCGGCGACCGTGGACTCCAGGTAGCCCTCCACCCCCGTAATCTGCCCCGCGAAGAACAGGTCCTCCCGCTGGCGACTCTGCATCGTTGGCCATAGCAGCGTCGGGGCGTTGATGAAGGTGTTGCGGTGCACTGCCCCAAAGCGCAAGAACTCGGCCTGCTCCAAGCCGGGGATCGTGCGAAAGACCCGTTGCTGCTCGCCATACTTGAGCGAGGTCTGGAAACCGACCAGGTTGTACATGGTCAGCTCGTTGTTCTCCGGTCGCAGTTGCACCACCGCGTACGGCTGCTGGCCAGTATGCTCGTTGGTCAGTCCTACCGGCTTCATCGGCCCAAAGCGTAGGGTTTCCGGCCCCCGCGCGGCGATGACCTCCACCGGCAGACACCCCTCGAACAGCTCTTTGGGGTCGTAGTCAGCGTGCAGTGTCTTCTCCGCCCCCAGCAGCGCCGCGCAGAAGGCGGCATACTGTTCCTGGTCCAGCGGGCAGTTCCAGTAAGCCGCCTCTCCCTTACCGTAGCGCGAGGCCAGCCAGGCCACCTCACGGTTGATGCTCTCAACGTTGACGATGGGAGAGATGGCGTCGTAGAAGAACATGTACTCGGCGCCGGTGAAGCGGAACAGGTTGCGGGCCAGCGGCTGGGAGGTCAGGGGCCCACTGGCGATGATCACCGGCCCTTCCTCGGGAATCTCGGTGACCTCCTCGCGGATGATCTCAATCAGCGGCTCCGCCTCGATCGCGTCAGTGATAGCCTGGGCAAACAGGTCGCGGTCCACCGCCAGGGCATCCCCCGCCGGCACCCGTGTCCCCTCGGCGGCCTGCATGATCAGCGACCCCAGCCGCCGCAACTCCGCCTTGAGAATCCCCTGCCCCCGGCTGAGCGAGTCGCTCTTGAGCGAATTGGAGCAGACCAATTCGGCCAACAGCCCGGTCTTGTGCGCCGGCGTCATCTTCTCCGGTCGCATCTCAAACAGCCGCACGCGCACGCCCCGCCGCGCCGCCTGCCACGCGGCCTCCGACCCGGCTAACCCCGCGCCAATTATGAAAAGGCAGTCGTTCACTGATGGTCACACATCGAGACTAGGGAGCGTCAATCGGCCACATCGGATGCAGCTTATGATACGCTGGTAGGTCCACCCAACTGGTGGGGACCTCCCGGAAGTGCACCGCCGGTGGCGGGACCGGACGGTCGGTCGCCCGCGGCGCCTCCCACCAGAGGATCCCCGTCATGGCAAAGACCTGCCACCACAGTACACTCACCACGATAAGGAAAGCGGCAAAAGCGCCAATCTGTCGGTTCCGCGCAACTTTCATGGCCGACCTCTCACTTCCTAGGACGCGCAGTCTGCATCGCCACCCGCCCGCATTTCGGGCAGCGGAACTTCCGCTTTCTGTGATGCACCCCGCGCTCTTCCTTCATACTCACTTTACAACGGGAACAGGTCATGGCACGATATCGGATACTCTCCTCGGCACTCCCCCTCCCCTCCAAGGGCGTCTGCGCCCCGGCAGGCGCCGGCGCACGCCGCGCGTGCCCAGAATGAGGCTCCCCCCTCCTATCGCCAGTCTTCCTCCGCTGTCAACCGCCCCAGGCACCCACGACTCCGGACTGCCCCCGGGCAATTCATGGCTCACGCTCTGCAGTCTACAGGAAAAGGAAAAACGGGGAAAGGGAGCCGTCGCCGTCCTCACCGTCCCCACCCACTCTCCTACCCCCTCTAAACGCAGCGGGGCCGGAGGATCACTCCTCCGGCCCCGTATCTTACTCCCGCCTCCCCTGCCCAGGCAGGGGGGACAGGGGGCTAGGCTACATCATGCCGTGGCCCATGTCGCCGCCGGGCGGCATCGCCGGCGCCTCCTCCTCGATCTCGGCGATCAGGGCCTCGGTGGTGAGGACCATCGCGCCGATGGAGGCCGCGTTCTCCAGCGCGCAGCGGACAACCTTGGCCGGGTCGATGACCCCCGCAACCACCATGTCCTCGTACTTCTCGCTGGCCGCGTTGAAGCCCGTATTCACCGGCTCGGAGGTGAGCACACGCTCGGCCACCACACTGCCCTCCCAGCCCGCGTTGAACGCGATCTGGCGCAGCGGCTCGCTCAGGGCCTTCTTCACTATGGCCCGGCCCGTCTTGACGTCGTCGTTACCGCCTCGCAGCTTGGCGATGGTCTCTGCCACCCGCAGCAACGCGACGCCGCCGCCGGGGACGATGCCCTCCTCGATGCCCGAACGGGCCGAGGACAGCGCGTCCTCGTAGCGGTGCTGCTTCTCCTTCAGTTCGGTCTCGGTCGCCGCACCCACGCGGATCAGGGCCACGCCGCCAGCCAACTTCGCCAAGCGCTCCTCGAGCTTCTCCCGGTCGTAATCCGAGTCGGTGTCCTCAATCTCGCGCCGGATCTGCATGATCCGCCCCGCGATGGCCTCGCGGGTACCCGCGCCCTTGATGATGGTAGTGTCATCCTTGTCCATCACGACGCGCTCAGCCCGGCCGAACTGCTCCAACTCGATGTTCTCGAGCTTCAGACCCAGCTCCTCGGAGATGAAGGTCCCGCCGGTCAGCACGGCGATATCCTCCATGTTCCGCTTGCGGCGGTCGCCGAAGCCGGGGGCTTTGACAGCTACCGACTGTACGGTTCCGCGCATCTTGTTGACTACCATGGTAGCCAGGGCCTCGGCCTCTACGTCCTCGGCCACGATAATCACCGAGGCGTTGGCCGACGCGGCCTTCTCCAGCACCGGCACGATGTCCAGCGCGGACGAGACCTTCTTTTCGTAGATGAGGATATAGGGGTTCTCCAGGACAACCTCCATCGACTCGGGCGAGTTGACGAAGTACGGGGAGATGAAGCCCTTGTTAAACTGCATCCCCTCGACTACCTCGACCTCGGTCAGCCCGGTCTTGGAGGCCTCGACGGTGATAACGCCGTCCTTGCCTACCTTCTCCATCGCGTCGGCGATGGTGGCGCCGATCTCGGGATCGTTCCCGGCGATGCCGGCCACGTGGGCGATGTCGGCCTTGCTCTCCAGGGGCTTGGCCATCTCGCGCATGGACTTCACGACCGCCTCGGTCGCCTCCTCGATGCCCTTCTTCAGGTCCATCGGGTTAGCCCCGGCGGCCACGTTGCGCATGCCCTCATGCACGATAGCCTGCGCCAGCACAGTGGCGGTGGTGGTCCCGTCGCCGGTATCGTCGTTGGTCTTGGAGGCCACCTCCTTACATAGCTGCGCGCCCATGTTCTCCCACTTGTCCTCCAGCTCAATCTCCTTGGCGACGGTGACGCCGTCCTTGGAGATGACCGGGGCGCCCCACTTCTTCTCCATGACCACGTTGCGGCCCTTGGGCCCCAGGGTCACCTTTACCACGTTGGCGACGTGGTCCACACCGTGCTCCAGTGCTCGCCGCGCCTCCTCCTCAAACGCTATTTTCTTGGCAGCCATTTGCCTGATTCCTCCTTATGATGGGCCTTACCGGTCCCCGCCCTAGTCCTCGCGGACAGCCAGCAGCGAGTGCGAGTCGACCAACAGATACTCCTTGTCGTCAATCTTGATCTCGTTGCCGCCGTACTTCGTGTACGTCACGATGTCGCCAGCCTTGACGCCGGTCGGGATCAGCTCGCCCTTGTCTGTGACCCGGCCGGGACCGACGGCGACGACCTTGCCCTCACGGGGCGCCTCCTGTGCCGCTTCCGGCAGATAGATGCCCCCGGGAGTCTTGGCCTCCGGCTCCAACGGTTCCACCAGCACGCGATCGCCCAGTGGCTTCAGCATTGTCCAACACCACCCTTTGTAGAGATGACGTAGTAAGCCCCGCGCCCCCTAACTGGGGGGCGGGCCTTCCGAGAATCATTTAGCACTCTCCCGGTGAGAGTGCTAACACACGTTTTTATTATACGGGGGGAAGACGCTTTGTCAAGGGGGTTAGTTCACTTTTTCCTCCCGGCGACTCCTCCCGGAGGCACCGGCGTCTCGCCGGTGCTCCCCTTCGCGCTGACACCGCCGCCTCGTCCCCGCACGACCTGCTACCTCTCCCCTCCTTCTCCCTCCACCTTCTAAGTGCTACAATGCACTAGTCAAGTATAGCACTATACCATCATAGCGGTAACTACCTCCGGTCCCGCCCAGGGGAGTGGTCACCATGCCCGACCCACTCGAGTCCGCCCGCGCCTATGTCGACGACCTTCGCCGCCGAGGCTATCCCGATTCCGAGATCGCCCGGATGCTTCGCCAGGCCGGCTGGGCCGAGGAGTATGTGTCCACCCTCCTCCCCCTGCCTGCCCCCCCGCGGCCCGCGGGCATGACCTCCCCCGCCTCCCCGCCGGAGGGCGGCTCAAGCCTGGCCACCGCCGCCCTGGTCCTGGGCCTGGTCTCCATCTTCATCTTCCCCCTGGCGCTGGTCACCGGCCCCGTCGCGGTCATTCTCGGCGCTATCTCGCTAAGCAAGCGCCGCCCCGGCTCCGGGCTGGCCCTCACCGGTATCATCCTGGCTGTCGTCTCCTGGCTGCTGCTGCTCGTCGTCGGACCTATTCTCGCCGCGATTCTCTTCCCCGTCTTCTCCCGGGCCCAAGGCAAGGCTCAGCAGAGCGCCTGCCTGTCCAACCTCAAGCAGATCTCCCTGGCGCTGAGTATATACCAGGTTGACTACGACGGCCCCTTGCCCCCGGCTGAGCGTTGGCCGGAAGCGACCTTCCCCTACATCAAGAACGCGCAGGTTTACGTCTGCCCCGCCGACAAGCGCCCGGTGCGGCAGACGCAGGGCGGCCACGAGACCGGCTACACCATAAGCGCCTCGCTGGGGGGCGCGAAGACCGAGACCCTCCCCTCGCCCTTCGACGTGGGGGTGCTCTTCGACGGTATGGCCATCGCCGGTGACCGCGAGGCCGCCGCCTTCCGCCACCAGGAGGGCCTCAACCTCGCCTATGCCGACGGTCATGTCAGGTGGTTACACCAAGGCAGCTTCGGCCAAGTCTCCCTTTCCGCCACCGAAGCCGCCGGCCCACCACCCCCGATCCCTTGACCGCCGCCGGCCCTAGGCCTCCGTCAGATAGCATCGCTTCCTCGAACCTCCCCCGGCAGGGGAGCGTCGCACAAACAGCGAATACCGTCCTGCGAGAGACCTATGCACCATGGCAGACGAGGAGAAAGACATGGACCGGCGACAGTTCCTTAGACTAGGGGGCGCAGCAGCCTTGGCGGGGAGTGCCCTGAGCTCCTTCGCCCAGGAGGAGCCGCCCCCCCTGGGCCTGGATTGTCGCCTCCTGGGCCGCACTGGCCACCACCGCTCGTGCGTCACCCTGGGCGGTATCACGGTAATGAACGAGGAGCAAGCCGTTGCTGATAAGGTGGTGGACGAGGCGCTCGCGGGCGGGGTCAACGCCGTGGATGTCGCCCCCTCCTACGGCGATGCGGAGATCAAGCTCGGCCACGCCTTGCGGGGCAAGCGCGACCTGGTCTTCCTCGGCTGCAAGACCGGCCAGCGCGACGCCGTCGGCTCCGCTGAGGAACTGCGCCATTCGCTCCAGCGCCTGCAGACCGACCGGCTCGATCTCTACCAGCTCCACGGCCTGGACAAGCCCGAGGAGCTCGACCAGGTCTTCGCCCCCGGCGGCGCCATGGAGACGTTCCTGCACGCCAAGGAGCAGGGCCTCACCCGCTTCCTGGGCCTCACCGGCCACCGCCCCGACACGCTCCTGGCAGCGCTCGACCGCTACGACTTCGACACGGTGATGTTCCCCTACAACTTCATCCTTGACCGCACCGGCTACGCCCGCAAACTGGTGCAGGAGGCTTCCCAGCGGGGCTGCGGCTTGCTGGCCATCAAGCCCCTCGCCCAACGCGCCTGGGAGCCGGGCGAGGACCGCATCGCCCCCAAGTGCTGGTACAAGCCCTTCAGCACCCACCACGATATCTCGCTGATGGTCCGCTGGGTGCTCAGTACCCGGATAACCAGCCTCATTCCGTCCGGCGACGTGACGCTCTTCCAGCGCACCCTCAAGGCCGCTCAGCACTACCAGCCGCTCTCCGCCGCCGAGTTGGCCGAATTGGACAAGAAGACCGCCGACCTCAAGCCTCTCTTCGAGGCCCATCCGGCCTAGGGGTGGAGCTTACGTGGTGTTGGGAAAGGGTACGACGGGCGTCCTCGCTCGTCGAGGAAGCCCATGAAAACGGGGTTTCCGGCACGGACCGGAAAGGCCGGTGGCGCCGCTTGAGTATCGTAGGGGTGCCCCTCTCGGGGAGGTCGCATCCCGCGAGAATCCGTCCGACCCTACGACCGCCGCGTCAGCAGTGGCCTGCCGGTCCCCCCGGGGAGACTCATGCTGGGCCGATGGAGGATGAGCCGCGCCAGCCACCCCAGCGGCAAGGCGGCCACCGCGCTGTACAGACCAACAATCAGTGCCCCCACCAGCCACGACCCAAAGCCGGCGGTGGGGTAGAACACCAGCCCCACCAGCCGCGCCGCTAGAAGCGATACGAAGACGATCAGCATCAACACCGGCAAGCGGTCGGAGAAAATCTGCTGCCCCAACAGCCCCATGGCGATCCCCACGCCCATGTAACTGAAGAACAGCCCCCCCGGGGGAAAGTCGGTCAGCGCCCCCCGCACCAGCGCCCCCACCAGCCCGGTCCAGGCCCCCTCCTCGGCCCCCCGGAACAGCCCCACCAACACTACCAGCACCAGCACCAGGTCCGGTCCCAGCCCCTCGACGCGCCCGCGCGGCGCCCACGCCGTCTGCGCCGCGGCCAGCAGGAAAGCAACGACCAGTTCGCCAAGGTAGAATAGGATCATAGCTGAACAGAAGCGGAACGCCCGCTCAAAGGGAACTCAACGGCAGCGAAACGGAAGCCAGCCGGCTCTTCCACCCTCCCCTCCCCTACCGCCTCCCCTTCGGCATCACCATCACGTACTCCAGCCTGAAGAAGTCCGCAGCCGGACGCAAGATGGCCGTTACCGACGCGGCGCTGCCGGGGGACTTGATCACCTGCTCCACGCGCCCGATTGGAATTCCCGCGGGGTAAACCTGATCCAGGCCGGAGGAGATGATCTGGTCCCCCACCCGTACATCGGGGAAGGCCGCAATCGGCTTGAGCTTCTCCATCTTCAGCTTGGTGGAAGGCTGGGCCAGAGCGGGCAGGGGGTAGACAATGCCCTGGTCACGGCTGGTCAGGTCCAGTCCCGCCACCGCTGCCTCTGCGTCAATGAGCGCCAGCACCTGCGCTGTCGACCCCTGCACCTTGATGACCCGCCCTACTAATCCGGCCGCTTGGCGCACCACGTCGCCCTCCGCTATCGTCCCGCCATGTTCCACGGCTATGGTGAGGCGGTAGCGCTGGGGGCCGGTGTCTAAGGCGATAACGCGAGCCGGCCGGCCGGCCGGAGTGCCGCGCCCCGCCGGAATGCCCAGCGACTTCAGCAAGTTCTCGTAGTAGACGCAGGAGACCATGTACTCCGTCTGACGGGCCTCGGCGGCGGCGCACTGCTGCCGCAGACGCTCATTCTCCACCACCAGGCCCGGGGCGGCAACCATGGCCCTCAGCAGCTTGCGGGGCCCCGCCTGCAGCCAGGTGAAAGCCCCTTGCAGCGGCCGGCCCACCGCACCGGCGACGCGCTCGGGCAGGCTCACCGCCTCCCGCCGCCCGGCCGCATGGTGCCACACGGTCAGCAGCATCGCCACAATGGCCAGCACCGATAGCGTGCGCAGGTTGAGGGGACGTTGTGAGGGACTCATGGGGACGGCGCCTCAGCCGGACGCGACCTCTGTTTGTCAGTAGGGGGCCAGGCGGGTCCGGGAGGGTCGCCGCGATCAGCTGCGCACGAAGGGCGCGGCGAATCCGGCCCACTCCCGCGACCCACAGCCCGGATTCCCGGCGGCGACGCCGCTCATGCGGCCCCTCCTTGAGGGAGGGTCGCCGGTCGCGGAAGGCGAGCGGCACGGTAGGACCGTCATCCCGCCGGCGAGATGCCGTCGAGTTCCTCGAGATACCGGGCAGTGCCCAGGACCACGCAGGTCATCGGGTCCTCGGCCACAAAGACGGGAATGTCCGTCTCGGCGCTGATGAGTTGGTCCAGGCCCCGTAGCAGCGAGCCGCCGCCGGCCAGCGCGATGCCCCGGTTCATCACGTCCGCCGCCAGCTCCGGCGGCGTGCTATCCAACGTCTCCTTGACGAGGTCCACAATCGCCGACACCGTTTCGGCGATGGCCTCGCGAATCTCGTTAGAGGTGATGCGAATCGACTTGGGCAAGCCGGTGACCAGGTTCTTCCCGCGAATCTCCATGGTCAGCTCTTCCGTCAGCGGGAAGGCCGAGCCGATGCGGACCTTAATCTCCTCCGCGGTGGCCTCGCCGATGAACAGGCTGTACTCGCGGCGAATATAGATGCTGATGGCCTCGTCCATGGCCTCCCCGGCGATGCGCATCGACCGCTCGGTGCAGATGCCGCCCAGAGAGATGACGGCGACCTCGGTAGTGCCCCCGCCGATGTCCACGATCATATTTCCCACCGGCTCGCCCACCGGCAGCCCCGCCCCGATAGCGGCCGCCATGGGCTCGTCCATGATGACGGTGTCCCAGGCCCCGGCCTCCCGGGCGGCGTCCTCCACCGCCCGGCGCTCCACCTCGGTGATTCCTGAGGGCACGCCGATGACCATGCGCGGACGCACGAACATCCGCCGACCGTAAACTTTGCGGATGAAGTGGCGGATCATCGCCTCGGTGATCTCAAAGTCAGCGATGACCCCGTTGCGCAGGGGGCGAATGGCCGAGATGTGCGCCGGGGTGCGGCCCACCATCCGCTTGGCGTCCTCCCCGACGGCTTTGATCTCCCGCGTGTGGATATCTATGGCTACCACGGAGGGCTCGCGTAGGACAATGCCCCGCCCGCGCACATGCACCAGCGTGGTGGCCGTACCCAAGTCGATGCCCATGTGACCCGAGTAGCGGAAGAACAGGTTCATCAGTTGCCGGGAGATCCGGGTAAGAGGTCTCATGATTCAGGCAGGGGCGTAAGTTCATCGCACCGCCGTGCGGCGGCGTCAGGCGAAGCAGTGGGCGGGCTAAATTGCCCACCCCACGCGGATAGCCCGCCCCGCGCAGGCAGCTTGCCCCACCTGCCCCAACGCCGCGCACACCTGCCCCACCGGCAAGCCCACGACATTATAGTAGGAACCGCGAATACTCTCAACCAAACCATGCGCGCGGTCCTGGATGCCATAGCCCCCGGCCTTGTCAAACGGCGCGCCGCTGGCGATGTAGGCGGTTATGTCATCCTCACTAAGCGGCCGGAAGCGGACCTGCGTCCGCACCACCTCCAGCCACAGAATCCGGGCAGCACCGGCTTCCCGGCCTGTGTCCGATACGCCGGTAGCCCAGGCTGGGAAGCCTGTGCTGCCCCGGCCCTGCACCGCCAGACAAAACGCCGTATACACCTCATGCGTCCGCCCCGAGAGCAGCCCCAGCATCCACCGCGCCTCCTCCGCCTCCTCCGGCTTGCCCAGGGTATGGCCTCCATAGACCACCACCGTATCCGCCCCCAAGCTCAGCCGCCCCGGACAGGCCCGCGCTCCCTGGGCGGCCTTGTGCGCCGCGCGCAGGCACGCCGCCGGCCAACTCTCCAGGTGGTGGAAAGGCGGGTCCTCTCCGGGGTCAAAGACGCGGAAGCACACGCCCGCCCGTCGCAACAATTCCCGCCGCCGCGGCGACACCGACGCCAGCAGCACCGGGTGCCGCGTGGCGCTCACTGGCAGGGACAGGTCCGCTGCCCGCCAATGCCGCGCCCCATCGGGACGCGAGCGCAAGGGGAGGGAGTGGTGAAGCGTGGCCAGCGAGTCCATCTCAGCGGCTTCTCTTCTCACCTCCCTCCCCTGCCCAGCCCACGAAACGTGCGCTGGGAGGGGGGCAGGGGGGTGGGGCGTCACAATCTTCCCGACCGCACAATCGAGTACAGCAGCCACAGCCCCATGAACCCGCCCACCGCCGCAAAGCCCAGGGCCAGGGGATTCCCGATGGCAGTGGAGGCCTTCTCGCTGCCCAGAACGGTCGCTGAGCCCACGATGATCGCCGCCACCACCATCGCGAAGGACAGGCGGTTGACCATAATGTCCAGCCGGTGCAGCGAGCGGTCCATGTGTTCCAGTTCCAGCCGCACCCGCGTACCACCGGCCTGCGTGCGCAAGATGAGCTCAGAGAGTTGCCGCGGGATGGTCTTGGCGTAATAACCCCACTCCCGCACCGAGCCCTGTATCAGCGAGAAGATCTCGTGCGGCCGCAGGCGGGAGCGGACCATGGACTTGAGCGCTTCCTCTGCGGCCGCCCATGCGTCGAACTGCGGGTCCAGCATCAAGCATACGCCCTGGGTGATCGTGATCGCGCGCACCAGACTCGCGAAGGTCGCCGGCACCCGCACCTTGTGCTTGACCAACAGGCCGAACAGGAAATCGAGAGCCTCGGCGAAGGTAAAGCCGCCCGAGCGGGTGAGCGCGAAGCGGGCTACCATCTTGTCTACGTCCAGCCGCAGTGAAGCTAGATCCGTCCGCGCCGATACCACGCCTACCGCGGTCAGCACGTTGACCACCCCGCGGCTGTCGCCCTCCAATAACCTTTGAAGTAGCGACAGGATCTGATCGCGCAGGTCCCGCCCGGCAAAGTCCACATGCCCGGCGTCCAACAGGGCGATACGCCCGTCGGCCATCACCTTCAGATTGCCGGCGTGTGGATCCCCGTGGAAGAAACCATCCTCGGTGACTTGCTTAAACATCGCCGCCGCGAAGCGCTGAGCCAGGCGCGGGCGATCCACCCCCAGCGCGTCCAATCGCTCGTCGTCCTTGGGGGTGACGCCCTCCACGAAATCCATGACCAGCACCCGGTGGGCCGTCAAGTCCCAGTGGACTCTGGGTGCCATGATGTAGGGAGTCTCCGCCAGGCTCTCGCGCAGGCGGTCGGTATTACGCGCCTCCTGGGTGAAATCCAGCTCGGTGCGCAGGATATGCGCGAACTCTCCGGCCCAGGAGACCACGTCGTTTTCCCGGCACCACTCGCTGCGCCGCTGTGCAAAACCGGCTGCGAAGGAGAGAATCTGTAGGTCCTGCTCGACCAACTGGCGGACCTCGGGCCGCTGGACCTTAACCGCCACCTCCCGCCCGTCATGCCGCCGGGCCCGGTGGACCTGCGAGAGGGAAGCGGCGGCGACCGGGGTAGGGTCAATCTCCGCGAAGTGCTCGTCTATGCCGCAGCCTAGCTCCTGCTCCAGCACCGCCCGCGCGGCCTCGAAGGGGAAAGACGGCGCCTCGTCCTGTAGCTTGCGCAGTTCGGCGATGTACTCCGGCGGCAGCAAGTCAGCCCGCGCCGCCAGCGCCTGGCCGATCTTGATTCCCGCCGGCCCCATCTCCTCCAGCGCCAGCCGCACCCGCACCGGAAATCCCAGGATCTGTGCGGACGCATCTGCCTTGCGTGAGCGCCGCTTCGGTGGACGGTAGCGGTCCAGTCCCGCCAGGTGCAGGAAACTCCCCAGACCGAACCGGACTACAATGCGCGCAATATGCATGGCCCGGCGCACCGGCAGCCCACCGCTGCCGAGGCCGTACGCCGGCTCCGCGGGCGCCTCAGGTCCGGATGTTCGTTTGGGCTCCACAGGCTCTACACCGTCCTTGGTTGTCCAGCCCCGTCGGGGCGGAGGAGAGGCCGCTGCGTTCCACCAGCGTTGCCCCGCAGTCGGCGCATTCCGTGTCCGTCGTGCCGGGCAGACTGAAGTTACCCACGTACACGTGTTTCATGTGCTCCCGGGCCAGATGGTAGGCGCGCAGCAGCGTCTCCGGGGGCGTGGCTGGCGCGTGTAGCCGGTAGGCGGGATGGTAGCGGGACAGGTGCACCGGCATCGCCGGGTCCACGCTTGCCGCCCAGGTGAAGATGTTGGTCAGTTCCTCGTCGCTGTCGTTGTAACCGGGGATGATCAGCACCGTGATCTCCACGTGGCACGACTCACGGGCCCTCACCACCGTATCCCGCGCCTGCCAGCCCGGCCCCCCGCACAGCTTGCGGTAGTGCTCCTTGCTCCAGAACTTGATGTCCACGTTCATGGCATCAATCAGCGGCAACAACTCCCGCAGCGGCCCCTCCTCCACCACGCCGTTGGTCACCAGCACATTCTTCATCCCCGCATCCCGGATCAGTTTGGCCGTATCCTGCACATACTCGTACCAGATGAAGGGCTCGTTGTAGGTGTAGGCCAGGCCCAGGTTTCCCCGGTCGTGCGCGTACTGCCCGGCCACCCGCGCCGCCTCGCCGGGCGCCATGTACCGCGTAGGCGGCTGCTCCTTGGATATTTGCCAGTTCTGGCAGAAGCTGCAGTTCAGATTGCAACCGAAGGTCCCCAGCGAGAGGATGTTGCTGCCCGGATGAAAGTGGTAGAGCGGCTTCTTCTCAATGGGATCGAGCGACATGGAGGTGATGCGCCCATAGTTGAGCGAGTGCAGCACCCCCTCGTCATTGCGCCGGACCTTGCAGACCCCCACCTCTCCCGGCTTGATCCGGCACTGCCACGGGCACAGATGACAGGCCGCCACTCCCTCCCCCGGTTCCCACCAGCGGCATTCCACCGTGTTGGACATGGACGATCACACCCCACTTCCTTACGCAACGCGGCAGGAGCCCCTGAATGTCCGCCCGCTCCAACCTTGCTCCCCCGCCCGTCATTTGCGACTCTCGACCTCCGACTTCGGCCCTCCCCCTCCCCACTGACACTGTCGACTGCGGACTGACACTCACCCTCCTCACTCCCCCCTACTCCACCTTCCTCCTCAATTCCCCCTCCTTAGCATAAACGAATCTCCCGCCCACCAGGGTCGCCCAGACCGACTCGTCGTGGTCTAGAATCACCAGGTCTGCGTCACGCCCCGCCGAGATCCGCCCGGTCCGACCCAGCTCCCCCAAGATCTTCGCCGGCGTTGCTGAGGCCATGGCCGAGGCCTGACTCAGGGTCACGTCGGCATACTCCATCATGTTGCGCAGGGCCACCTCCATCGTCAACACCGTTCCCGCCAGCGTCCCTCCCGGACCGCCCTGCCGCACCTCCCCCCGGGAGAGCACCGTTAGGTACCCCTCCCGCTCGTAGACCCCGTCCGGCAGGCCGGAGACGAAGGAAGCGTTGGTGATGATAGCCGTGTTGGCGGTGCGCTTGACCTGGTAGACCAGCCGGACCATGCTGGGCGCCAGATGCAGGCCATCACAGACTACCTCGGCGGTGACCCGCCCGTCGGTGAGCAGCGCGGAGGTCACGTTCAGGTGCCGGTGGTGCATGGCGGGGGAGGAGTTGAAGATATGGGTCGCCACGCGCGCCCCCCAGGCAATGGCCTTGCGCGTCTCCTCGAAGTTGGCCCCGCTATGGCCGATGGCCACGGCGATCCCCTGCTCGTGCAGCCAATGAATGGCATGCATCGCCCCAGGCACTTCCGGCGCCAGGGTGACGATACGCAGGGAGTGCTCGGAGGCCTCCCACAGCTTGTTGAGTTCCTCCAGTCCCGGCTCCCGGATGTGCTCCGGCCGCACCGCCCCGGCGAACTGGGGGCTGAGGTACGGCCCCTCCAGGTGAATCCCCGCAATCCGCGCCCCCACCGGCTGCTCCCGCCGCACCTCGGCGATGGTGTGCACGGCCTCCAGCAACTCCCCCTCCGACCGGCCCCACATGGTGGGCGCCAGGCAAGTGGTGCCATGCTCGGCCCGCTGCCGGCAGATCTCCCGGACAGCCTCGGCCGTGCCCTCGGCGAAAGAATGCCCCACCGCCCCGTGGACGTGGCACTCGACGAACCCCGGCAGCACCACCCGTCCACCGACGTCGATCTCCTCGGCCCCCGAGGGCGCCGGCACCGTCTCTGGCGAGCCGATGGCCTCGATATGGGTCTCATGGATCAGCAATTGCGTAGGCAGCGGCGGCGCCGCCCCACAGAGGATCTGGGCGTTGTGTATTAGTAGCATGGTGGCTCGATCATTCCGCGTGGGGCAAAGTGCATTCCGACGCACAGGACTTCCCCGCCAGTGCGAGGTGGAAGCGCGGTGTCCCTTCCCGCCGTTACTCGCGAGTCCCTCCCCCCTAGCTCCTTACGATCGCCTCCAACTGCGCCGCCGTATCCCGCACGAACTGCTCCGGGTACTGCTTGTAGGCGCTCAACTCGGCGGTGATGTAGCCACCGTAGCCGACCCCCCGCAAGGCGGCCATCACCCTCGGATAATCCACGTTCCCCTGCAGCAGGCCCACGAACTGCTGCGAATTGTTGTCGAAATCCTTCACGTGCACGCGCTTGATGCGCGTCCCCAACGCCTCCACCCAGTGGTGCGGGAAGCCGTAGAGCAAGATGTTGCCCACATCGAAGTAGGCCTGCACCAATGGCGAGCCGAACGAATCGATGAAATCACGCATCTCCAGCGGGCTAAGCAGGAAGCGATTCCAGACGTTTTCCAGCGCCATGATTACGCCCGTCTCCTCCGCCACCGGCAGCAGCTCCTGCAAGCTGCGGCGGGAGATCTCGTACGCCGCCTTGTAGGAGACGTCCTCGGTCACTACCCCCGGCACCACCAGCACCACGTCCGTCCCCACCGCTTTCGCCTGGCGCAGCGCCTCCGCCACCCCGGCCACGCCCTTGGTGCGCACCTCCTCATCGGTGGACGACAGCGGCGAGCCCCAATGGGTCATGCACATGATACTGGCGATCTCCAGCCCCGCCTCGCGGACGATCTCCGCCACCTTCTCCGCCTCGGCCAGGGTCGGATACTGGTGCAATTCCACGGCGTCCAGGCCGGCCTCCGCGGCCAGCGCCACCTTCTCCCGGTCCAGCAGCTTGCCCGGCAGGCTGCCGTAGCAGATAGCTTTCTTCATAACGCATGCCTCCTCCACGAGGTTCTCGGCGCCCCACGGCGCCTAGGAGGTGGTTCGCTCTGGAGGGAGGGGAATCCTTCTGGGGGAAGTGGGGAGGGGGGAGGGGGCACGGGCCGAGCACAGAGGCGACCCGGCCCCCCGGCTTCCATCGGCCTGCCGTTGAGCTTCCTCTGAGCGGTCGCTCCGCGGCCGTCCCTCCGCTCTCACCCCCTCTCCTGCCACGGGCGTCTGCGCCCAGAGAGGGGGCAGGGGATGAGGTGCTCCCGTCACCTTAGCCTATCGGTCGGAATCGCCGGGTTCCACCAGGCGAAGGCGAGTATCTGCTCGCGCAACTGCTGGGGGGTGGGATTGGGGATGGTCTTGTGCCAGTTCTCCGCCGCTTCGCGGCTCAGGTTGGCCCGGAAAGCCTGCAGCGCGGTGCGCTCGCGGTGGGCCGTGGTTATGCTAGCGATGGCCCGCACGGTTACGGCCGAGATAGCCGCGTCGGATTCCAGCGCCGCCAGGATCACCTTGTAGGCCTGGGCCACCACTATATCCCGCAGGTTCCCGCCCCCCACAGTCTCCGGGATGCGGAAGCTGACGACGCAGTACGCCTGGTAGGGGTCCATCATCACCGACACGTCGCCGGACATGCTAGTGCCCTCCGGCCAGGTGAGGGTGCTGACCGCCTTGGCGATGATGTAGTCCTCATCAGTCGCCGGCACGTCCATGTGCCGGCTGATGACCACGGGGGGCCGGGCAGAGGGAGGTGCCGTCCGCGCCGGAGTGGCGGCGCGGCCACCCGGGGCCGGCGGTTTCGGGGCGGTGGCGACCGGCGGAGCAGTGGCCGGGGGCAGGACGGCTAGCCCCCCACCGGCGCTGCGAGCCGGCGCCCGCTGCGGCGTAGGCAGGCCCGCACCGGGGGCAGACGGCTTAGGCGCCCGCGCGGTGCGTCCCGTGGCGCCCGGACCGCGGCCCGGCCAGGCCAGGAGAGCGATGACGACAGCGAGGAGGGCGATCGCCACCGCCGCCCCGAAGATAGCGAGAATACGGGTGCGCTGACGGTGCAAGTCGGGCAGGCCCGAGGGTGCCTCCGGAGCTGCGGCAGACCGGGGTGCCATCGCCGCGGCGGCTGCCCGCCGCCGCGCAACCTCCGGCCCGCCCCCCGCATCCTCCGCCTGCGTGTACCACTGCACCGCCTCCGGCCAGAGCTGGCGCGCGGCGAAGATGTCGCCCATCAGCGCATGGGCCGTGGGCTCGTCGGGGTAGTCCTGCAGCAGCCGCCCGCAACGATCCGCCGCCAGGGTCAGATTGCGCTGCTCCATCAGCCCCCGTATCTCCGTATAGGCCGCCTCGAGTTCCGGCCCTCCTCCGGGCGTTGCCACCAGATCGTCGTTACTCACAGCAGGCCGTCCTCCTCAACCCCGGTCAGCTCTTTCTCCATGCGATAGCGCTTGATGCGGTAGCCGGAGCGCCGGTACAGAGCCATCGCCGTCTCGTTTTCGGCCGTCACGTCCAGCGCCGCCCGCGGACAACCCAGCGAACGCATCCAATCCTCCGCGACCGCCAGCAGCCGCGCCCCGTAGCCCTTCCCTCGCGCCACCGGCGCGGTGTAGACGTTCTTGACGTAGCCCAGCCGCTCGTCCACCAGGGTAGCCATGATCGCCGCCCAGACGAAACCGACCAGCGCGCCCTCCTCCTCCAGCACCCACAATCCTTCGAAGGGATTGCGTATTGCCTGGCGGAGTTGCCGCTCGTAGTCGGCCAGGAAGGCCTGCGTGACCCGGAAACCCGGGAAGTTGCGCTCGTAGACTTCGTACTGGAACTGCAAGACCCGCGAGCCGTGGTCACGCCAGTTGAAGGGCTTGATCTTGGGCAGGCGCTCGACTACCGCCACCGGCTACCCTCCCTCGTCAATCAAACGGACATGTTCCTGCACCACCCGGGGCGGGCACAGCCGCATGAACATCTGCGCCGCCAGCGTCAGGACCGCGATGTCGTCCAGCCATCCTATCCCTACCAGTGGGAAGTCCGGGATCAGGTCCACGGGCATCACGAAGTATGCTACGCCTGCCACCAGCACTGCCTTAGCGAACACGCTTACCCGCGGATCCCGCAGCAGCCGCCAATGCAGCCGCACCAAGCCCGGCAAATGCGCCACAAACCGCGCCACCGAACGCGGATCCCGCGCCGCCAAGTCTCGCACGAATCGCATGTTCATCTGCGTTCTCTCTCAGTCTACCCCAACAGGTCCCAGCTCAACGGCAGCTTGACGGAAGTCGCATAGCCCCTGTCCTCCCTCCCCACTCGTCCCCTGCTCCCGCCCCTCTCACACTGTCGACTGACACTTCCGACTCCCCTACGCGTCCCCTTACTCCCGATCCACCTCCGAGCACCGCACCACGGCCTTGAGCATCTCCCTCCGCCAGGCTGCCGCGAAGGCGTCGTTGATCTCCTCCAGCGGGAAGATGCGCTGCGGGTCGTAGAAGTTGCTCGCCACCAGCCGCCCCTGTCGGATCAGGCGGATCACCGGGTCGGTCACCTCCCCCTCTGCATACCCCTCGTTCAGGTAGCGGAAGCTCTTGCCTGCCAGCTGCGGCTTGATCGTCACGCTGAAGTAGTCATCCACCCCGTACACCGTTACCGCCCCACCGGCCTTCACCAGCGGCAGCACCCGGTCGAGTTGCCCCACCTTGCCCACCGCGTCGATGATGTAATCGAACCCCTCACTATGGTTAACGCCTATCGTCTCGGCGAGGTTCTCGACATGGTAGTCGTAGCAGTCGGTCGCCCCGATCTTCCGGGACAGGTCGAACACCTTCGGATTGCCGACCACCACTACCTCCTTGGCCAGCAAGTTCGAGGCGTGGTTGACGAACGACAGTCCCACCCCGCCCGTCCCCAGCACCAGCACCCGCGCGCCATACCCCGCGCCCATCCGCGTCAGGTAGCTGAAGGTCTCCCGCCAGTTGATGATGATGGTGGCGTCGGCCGGGGAGATGTCCGGCGGGATAACCTGGTTTATCTTGTAGAAAACGTAGCCGTCGTTCTCCACGCCGTCCTCCTCCATGGCCTGCCAATCGCGCACGATCCCGCGCTCGGCGAAGGCACCCCAGCCCACGTGCAGGCCGGCCTCCGGGCTCGGCGTAGCCCCCGCGCGGGTGACGTGATCCCCCATCTTGAAATTGCGCACCCGCGGCCCCACCTCTCGCACCCGTCCGATGGACTCATGCCCCAGGATGGCCGGGTACTCCATCCCGAAGGGGAAGGTCCCGGAGATGATGTGCCTATCGGTAGCGGTGCAGGTGGCGCAATACAGGATATCGCAGAACGCATCATACGGCCCCATGATCGGCTCGGGGACCTCACGAACGACCAACTGACCGGGCTTCTCGACAACGGCTGCTTTCATGGTATTCCTCCTGATCATCTGTAGGGCGGGGGCTCGTGCCGCGCCCTGCCCTGGCTTCTCTGCCACCCCCTCCCCTGCAAGGGGAGGGGGCAGGGGGTGAGGCTCCGCGGCCGGGCGCGGTGCGAGCCCGCGCCCTACAGCCCGCTCCCCCCTCCCTACTTTCCTTCCTCTCCAAACGGCATTCCGTACGGCTCTTCATACGGCCGGAAAGGAACCATATCCGCAATCTCCTTCAGCGCGGCCAGAATCTCCGGGCTCAAGGGCCCCTTCTCCACTGCCGCTACATTCTGCTCCACCTGTTCCGGCGAGCGTGCCCCCATCAGGACGCAGGAGATGTTCGGGTTCGAGATGACGAATCGCAGCCCCACCTCGGTGATGGGCAGGTTGATCTCGTCCAGGTAGCTGTACAGCGCCTGGAACTGCCGGCGCCGCGGCAGGTTCAGCCAGGGAGCGTGGTTCACTTCGTCGTCAAACCGCGCCGACAGCCATCCCTGCTGCAGCGGCGAGCCGATGATAATACCCATCCCCAGCCCCATCGCCGCCGGCAGCACCTCCCACTCCGCCTCCCGCCACAGCAGGCTATACTGAAAGGCCGTCAACAGCACGTCAAAGTGTCCCGTCTTCAATACCCGGGCCATGGGGTAGGGGGTGGTTCCGGCCGCCCCGATGAACCGCGTCAGCCCCTGGGCCTTCGCCTCCTGCTGCACCTCCAGCACCGGCCCGGTGAAGTGCACCTTGTCGGTCCACCAGTCGAAGAAGTTGGGCGACTCCCGGTCGGGCTCGTGGATCATGAGCATGTCTATCTGCTCACGCCCCAGCAGGCGCAGGCTGTTCTCCAGTGACCGCCACAGGAAGTCCTTGTTCTGCGGCTCAAAGGGCTGCGGCTCGTACCCGAACTTGGTCGACACGATCACCGGCTGCGTGACGCCCCGCAGCGCCTCGCCGATGACCGCCTGGCTGTCCCCATAGCCCGGCGCCGTGTCAATGTAGTTGACGCCCAGTTCCAGCGCGCGGTGGATGGCGGCGATCCCCTGCTCCCGCTCCACCACAGAACTCACCACAAACCCTCCCCCCATCGCCAGTTCGCTAACCTGCATACCGGTCTTACCCAGCGTGCGATAGTTCATTGTTGAACTCCTTAGGATCAAACTTCAGACCTGAGGCCCGCAGGGGCAGCCCCGCCCCTCGCGCTCTCTCTTTTCCGTCCGTGTCTCCCCACTTCCGACTTTCGACTTCCCACTTCCGACTCTCCCCTAATGCGCCAGCATCGGCCCCTGATACGGCCTCCCAAAGGGCAACCCCATCGGCTCCTCCCACGGCCTGAACGGGCACAGGTCATAGATCTCCTGCAAGCGCCCCAGGACCTCTGGCAGCAGGGGCCCCTTCCCCACCGCGACCATATTCTCCTCGACCTCTTCCGCAGTCCGCGCACCGGTCAGGACCGTGTGGATATCGGGCTGCGAGATGCAGAAGCGCATGGCGCACTCGGTAATCGGCATCTCGATCTCATCCAGATAGGCATACAGCGCCTGGTACTGCTTCCGCCGGGGCAAGCTCATCCACGGTGCGCCGTGGTTAACCTCCTCGTCAAACCGCCGGACCAGCGCCCCCTGCTGTAGTGGTGACCCCGCGACGACCCCGCAGTTATGCTTCTTCGCAGTGGGCAACACCTCCCACTCCGCCTCGCGCCAGAGCAGGCTGTAGTTAAACGCAGTCAGCACCACGTCATACTCCCCGGTGTCGATGATCCGCGCCAGCTCGTGGCAGGTCGTCCCCCCTAGGCCGGTGAAGCGAATCAGCCCCTCGGTCTTGAACTCCGCCAGCGCCTCCGTCACCGGCCCGTAGAACCGCTCGGGATCGCTCCACCAGTCATACTGTAGAGGCCGGTCGGGCTCGTGGATCATCAGGATATCCACCGCGTCGCGCTTGAGCAGCCGCAGACTCTCCTCCAGCGACCAGCGCAGGCCGTCTTTGTCCTGCGGGTTGAAGGGCTGCGGCTTGCCGCCCAGCTTGGTGCAGAGGTAGTAGGGGACGGTCACGTCCTCCAGCACTTGCCCCAGGATGGCCTCACTCTCGTTATACCCCGCCGCGGTGTCCACGAGATTCATCCCCAGCTCCAGCGCCCGGTGCACCGCCCCGCGCGCCTGCTCCAGCGGCGGCCGCACCCAAAACTGCCCCCCGCCCATCGCCAGGTGACTGACTTCCAACCCCGTTCGTCCTAGCACGCGTTTCTCCATATGGATTCCTCCCTGAGTGACGGAACCGATTCTCCTTGCCGGGCGCGGTCTCGCCCCGGCCTCCCGGTGGCACCGGCACCCCATCGCCCGGCGTGTTTCCCCGAGCCACCACTGCTACCTCTTGCCTTTTTGCCTCTCATCTACTATACTCCATAGTAGATAACGGAGGAGGTGCTCGCCATGAACCGCTTGTACGTCTTTCTCGCCGCTGTTGTCCTGCTCCTGCTGCCGGCCCTCATTCTGTCGGGCTGCGCGAGCGACGACTGGTACTACGACGACTGCTGCGACGGCTCCCCCTCGGTGCACTACGTCACCTTGCTCCTGAACGTCTCCGACCAGAACGGCGATCCTCTCCCCGGCTGCACCGTCTGGCTGGACGGCGAGGCGCAACCCGACAAGACCCTCCGGAGCTTCCGCACCCTCTCCGACTGCGACTGCGATTGGGACGGCTACCGGTACAACTGGCGCGTCAATGACTACCGGGTAGAGATCCCGAGCTGGACCGACCAGGAGCGAGTGGCGGTCTGGGTCACTAAGCCCGGCTGGGAGAACGAGTGCACTCGCTTCACCTTCTACACCTGGGATGACCGCTACATCCTGGCCCGGGCCACCTTCGTCATGCAGCCCGCCCTGGGGGTGACGCAAGTCGACCCCGCCCAGGGCCGCGAGGTCCCTTCCGACCGCTGCCCGGCGGCAGGTCCCGCGCCCTAACCCCCTCCCCTTTGCGGGGGGAGAAGGGATAGCTGCCCGCGACCTGCCTCCTGCCCTGCTCGCGACTAGTACTCCCCGTACTCCTCCACCGCCTCAAAGAAGGCGAGTATGTTCTCCGTCGGCACGTCCGGCTCCAGCACGTGCGTCGGGGCCAGGAACAGCCCCCCGCCCCGGCCCACCGTCTCGATCAGGTGCTTGATGGCCGCCTTCACCTCCGCCGCCGTGCCGAAGGGCATGGTCGTCTGCGTCCCCACGCAGCCCCAGAAGGCCAGCCGGTCGCCGTACTGCTCTTTGATCTTCCCCTGATCCATGCACTCCGGTTGCACCGGGTTGAGGATATCCAGGCCCATCTCGATCAGCTCCGCAATGATCGGCTCGATCATCCCGTCGCTGTGGTACCAGATCTGGATCTCCGGGTTGATCTCCTTCACCGCCGCGTAGATCTTCCCCCAGCGCGGCCTAAACCACTGCCGCCAGGTGGCCGGGCTCATCATCAGCCGGTCTTGCATCCCCACATCGTCCCCGGTCATCACGCAGTCCACGCCCGCCTCGGCGAAGCGCTTGGCGACGAACAGGTTATTCGCGGTGATCCGGTCCAGCAGGTACTCCGCTTGGTCGGGCTCCTCCAGGAACTGCAGCATCAGCTTGGGCATGGAGGTAACCTGCCAGGCGTTCTCCCAGATATGCCCCACGAAGCCGGTCACGTACTTGCCCTGCTCGTGTAGCTCCGCCACCGCCGCCTCCAGGTGCTCATGGCGATAGGCGGGCATCGGGTCGGGCCAGGGGTAGCTTTCCAGGTCCTCCAGCGTGGTCGGCTGGTCTAGGGGGTACTGCTTCTTGGTGAAGTGGTAGAAGTCCCCTTTCAGCTCCACCGTGCCATAGTCCCCCACCCCGGCGTCGTCGGGGATGCCTTCCGGGTGGTACTCGGTGAAGTCCCGCTTGTCCCGCGAGGGCTTGAACCCCACGTTCGCGGTGTCGTAGTGCCAGTGCTCGGCTGGGTCCATGATCCCCGTCTCGGCCGTGAACCGCTCCCACAGCGAGGGGGTGAACCCCACCTCAGCCGGCACCCGATCCGGCACCTGTCGCGACATAGCAGTGTACACGCGTTCTCTTCCGGTCATATGCACAGTGACTCCTCTCAACTCTCGACTCCCCCTCTCCTGCAAGGACAGGGGGGCAGGGGGGTGAGGCCTCCCTACCCCCTCTCATCTACCACCGCCAGCTTCTTCCCTCCGAGTATCTTGTTCTTGCCCACCTCCACCGACCTCACCCCCGCCGCTATCCTTATCCCCGCCTTCCCCTTGGTCGGCCGGATGGTATTCCCCTCGATGACTATCCCCTCCAGCTCCGCCGCCAGGTCCACCTCCGCCACCCCTTGCGTCCGGCAGTTGTCCTCGATCACGTTATCCCGCACCTGCACCCGGTGCCCCGCGGCCGCCACGTCCAGCTCCCGGAAGATAATCCCTGCCCCGCCGTTGCCGTGGATATGGCAGCGCCGTATGAGGTGGTCGGTATCTCGGTTCCCGCAGTTCAGCCCATTCCCCGCGTTCCCGACAAACTCGCTATCCTCCACGATCCCCTCCGTTGTCCGCACGCAGTAGAACAGCCCCTCGTTACTGTTATTCTCCGACCGGCAATCCTTGACCAGCCAGCGCGTCGAGCCCGACCCCGGATGCAGCCCGCACCGGCAGCCGGTCACCGTAATCCGCTGGAAGAGCAGATCATAGTTCTGCTGCCACGACACCCCGTCCCCGTTGTAGTCGTTGATGACGAGGTCACTGAAGCTCAGGTTCTTGCACCCCAGCACGAAGATCGCCCCGCCCCGGCAACCGTCAATCGCCGCATTCTTGGCCGAATTCCCCTCGAGCCGCAATGACGCCACCGACGCTTCCTCCACGTCATACCCGCTGATTATCGGGTACACGCTCACCACCACCGCGTTGCGGGAGCGGCCGTAGTCGTACATCAGCGGCTTGGTGATCCCGAAGCGGTCCCCGTCGCGGTACAGCAGCGTAGCCACTGTCCGGATGAACCCGCCCGAGGCGTCGTCATACACATACACGCCCATCCCCGGCCGGAACTTGTCCGGCTCGGCTAGCGAGACATCCGAGTGCCCGAAGGCAATGTCGTTAGACAGCGCCGACTGCACCGAGGGCGGCTTGAGCAGCACGGTATCCTCGCCGCTCCCCACGATGCTCACCCGTGAGCGCAGGTGCAGCGAGTCGTGCATGGTGTACTTCCCCGCCTGCACCCGCACCGTCCCCCCCCCCACTCCCGCGATATAGTCCACCGCCGCCTGCAGAGCGACGTTGTCCTTCCCCTTGATGTCCGCCCCTGCCTTCGGCCCCACGGTAACCGTCAGCGCATTCGGGTGGCCCTCCACCCAGCGTCCCATGCTCATGGTGATGCTCCTTTGGGGGATTGGTGGTCGATGACCGATGACTGATGAGTGCGGAATCGGCCGAAGCGCCTACGAGCCTCACCTCTGCAATTCATCATTCATCAATTGCGGATACGATTCTCCTCCCTTTCTCTAACTCCTCCCCTGAACGTCCTCCTCCGCGGTTTCGTCAGCACCTCCGGCCCCACGGAACGCTCCCGGAGAGAAACTACCCATTAACAAGTCCGCCCAGGTCATCCTGGTCACCGGCACCAGCGGGCGAAGTGTCCGGCCCCCGGCTGCCACTGACCACTCCTTCCCGAGAGGGTCGTTTTTCTTCCCCCTCCCCTGCCGGGCGCAGGGAACGTGCGCAGAGAAGGGGCAGGGGGTGAGGCCTGCCCGGAACGCCTGCCATCCGCTGTGCGTCTAATCTTGCAGTATGGACCTTAGCAGCAACCGTTGCCTCAAGTGGGGTCTGATCGGCAGTCTCGTGGTCGCCCTGGCCTTGTGCCTGGCCCTGTTCCTCCTGGCCACCCGCGCTGGCGGCGAGACCACGGACACGGCCCCGCCTGTCCCCGGAGACAACCAACCCATCATGACCACCCCACCCGCCGAAGAGACCTACCGCCAGCTCACCCCCGAGGAGGAGAACGTCATCCTCCGCCAGGGCACCGAACGCCCCTTCACCGGGGAATACACCGACCACTTCGCCGCCGGCCTTTACACCTGCAAGCGCTGCGGCGCGATGCTCTACCACTGGCAAGACAAGTTCCCCTCCCACTACGGCTGGCCGTCCTTCGACCACTCGATCCCCGGCGCGGTCAAGCGCACTCCCGACGCCGACGGCATAAGGACCGAGATCACCTGTGCCCACTGCGGCGGACACCTCGGCCACGTCTTCGAGGGCGAGGGCCTCACCGACAAGGACACCCGCTACTGCGTCAACTCGATTTCCATGCTGTTCTTGCCGGAGGAGCAGGTCAAGTACGGCCAGGCCTACTTCGCCGCCGGTTGTTTCTGGGGAATACAGCACCTGCTGGACCAGCAGCCCGGCGTGCTCCAGACCACGGTAGGCTACACCGGCGGTCACACCGAGACCCCCACCTACCAGCAGGTCTGCAGTCACACCACCGGCCACGCCGAGGCGGTGGCGGTGCTCTACGATCCGGTGCGGGTCTCCTTCGAGACGCTGGCGAAGCTCTTCTTCGAGATCCACGACCCCACTCAGCTCAACCGCCAGGGCCCCGACCGGGGCGACCAGTACCGCTCAGCAATTTTCTACACCACCGACGAGCAACAGCAGGTAGCGGAGAAGCTGATCGCGGAGCTGAAGGGACGGGGAATGAACGTGGTAACCGAGGTAACCCCCGCCGGGCCCTTCTGGCCCGGGGAGGACTACCACCAGGAGTACTACCAAAAGCAGGGCGGACAACCGTACTGCCACGCGAGGAAGCAACTCTGGTAGCCCCTCCCGCCCCCTTGTAGGGCGCGGGCTACCTACCGCGCCGCGCCGTAACGCCCGGCACGCTCCTCCCGGACAACCTCCCCCCAACGGAACCCTTCCCCTCCCCCCAGCGTCTACCCTCTCAGAACCACCCACCGCACCTCCGGAGGCGACCCATCGTGCGCACCGCCGTGCAGGTTGTGCTTGCCCTCTCCCTCCTCTGCAACTGCAGGCTGGCCGCCCCCCAGCCACCCGCCGCCCCGGTTGCCGCGCCGACGCCCCAGCTCGACGTCAAGGCCGCCTTCGACCAGGCCTATGCCGATTGGCTGGCCTACCTGCCCTCGGTATCCTTCCACTCCGACTCCGGGCCCTATGTGAACAACGAGCCCTTCAACCGCATGGTCGCGCTCGGCCCCGCCGCTCTCCCCTGCTTCTTCGCCAAGCTGACCCCCACCGCAGGCACCGCCGAACCCGCCCCATCCCTCTTGTGGGCAGGGGTGTGGCGCCTTACCAAGCGAAACTTCTCCAAGGAGGAACTGGAAGCCGCTCCCCGTCAGGGACAGACCGGGGACATCTGGTTCAACTGGTGGCGCGCGGGAGAGGCCGGCGCTCGCCGCGATTTCGACACCCGCCTCGCCGCCTGGCACCAGGTCAAAGGGAACGCAAAGACCGTCTCTCTGTGGACCCAGGAGACGGTCTACCTCACCGACTACAACTACCTTAGCACGCCGCGCCGACAGATGACCCCCGCCGGCGACGCTTACCAGGCCCTCCAGGACCTCGGCCTCGCCATCCTCCCCTTCCTCGCGGAGCAGTTCCAGCAGGGGAACTACGAGTTCGTGGACATGGCCTACGCCCTCACCGACAACAAGCCACCGCCGCCTAGCGAGGTCGCCCTGTCGGCGAAAGGCAGGGCTTAGAGCTTCCTCACCTGGTGGGAGCAGAACCAGGCGCAGTGGACGATCCCCTGGCCGGAGGCGACGGCTACGGCGGGACAGTAGGCTCCCTTCCTACCCTCCCACCACCTGCATCTCCATCCGGTCCAGCCACGCTTCCCCCGTAATCCCCGCCACTGGCGAGGCCCCCGTCTGCAAGGGCGAATCAATGAGCCAGTCTATCGTGTAGGTCTTCCACTCGTCGCTCAGGTCGTAGATCACGACCGGAGTCACATTGTTCCTTGTGCCCCAGAAGTTGATAGACAGGCTGGCCTTACCCTTCGCCGTCACGCTGACCCGGTAGAGCGTGCCTCGCTGCAGCGGGGCCTCCGGCTTCGTGGACAGCGCCGCATACTCCCCCGGACCCGACACTACATGCAGCGCCGGGCGGCCCTCGTTACCCGCCGCCACCACGTCGAACTTGGCATGGGGGCCATAGCCCAGCATCCATTTGGCCGACTCTCCCCATTTCGCGGGCGTGAAGGGCCCCACCGCCTGGCCCGTGAAGTCATTCAGCGACAGCACCTCCGTCCCCTCCGCTGGTGGCGCGGGCAGCTGCCCCATCTCCACCACTCGCACCGCGTCCAACGCTGTCTCGCGGGCCGCTTGGACGTTGGCCGCCGCAAAGCCGATCCTCACGCTGGTCTCGCCTGCCCGTCCCGCGAAGTCGTAGACGCACTCTTCCCACCCCGCCCGGTCGGTGTAGTCGCGTGCCAGGTAGTCGCGCTGGTCACCTCGCTGCAGGAAGACCCGCGTGTCTGCCGGGCCCTTGCGCACCTCCGCGTACAGCCGGTAGGCAAACCCCGGCTTGACGGTCACCGCCTCGCTGAGCACCGTCTGCCCCGGCAGCAGGTGCAGGTAGGACTTCCCCTGGAGGGGTGTCGCGCTCTCCACCGTCACTGTCGGCGGCCCCTCCGCCACCGTCCACCCCTGGCTGCCTTCCTCAAAGCTCCCGTTGGCCGGTCCCAGCGTCTCCTCGGGCTTCACGTTCAGGTCCTTTTCCTTCTTGAGCAGCGCATAGGCCGCTCGGGCCGTCGCCATCGCGGTGCGACTGTTCACGTTGGTCAACACCAGCGCCCGTGGGGCGACACAGGCCGCGATCTCGCCCGCATCTCCGTACCGTAACACCTTCGGCAGCAGCGGCGCCGGCGTCGGATCCGGTCCGGGCGGGCCCTGGGCAAAGTCCCCGTGGTTCAGATCGCACTGGGCCGTCGCGATCCGGTCGTCCAGCGCGGCTGCCAACAGCGCCACGTAGCCCGCCGTGTCGCCCTTGCCCACCACGGCGAAGCCCTTACCCGTACAATCCGGCCGCCCGCTCAGGTAGTCCAGCGCGCGACGCACGTCGCAGACGGCCATCCCCAGTTCCGGACGGCCCCAGACCAGCCCGTTACCGACCCAGGTGATCTCCGGCCGCTTGCCCGGCGGCGCCAGCTTCCACGCCCATTCCCCCCGTAGCCGCCAGTCAATCGCCAGCACCGCCCCTCCCGCCTTGAGCGATTCGTCGCACACCTTCCTGTACTCATCCGTGAGCAGATCGGCCTTGCCATTGGGCAGGAGCAGCACCATGGGGTCCCGCTTGGCCTGCTGGTCGTCGGCCTTCCTGATCAGCCACGCCGGGATCTTCACGTCCGGCTCCGAGGCGTACCACAGCCGCTCCACCGACCAGTCCCCCACCGTCTCCGTCCCTAGCGAGACGCTGTCCGGCTTCTTCCCGTACGTCCGCCCCGTCTCGCCCAGCAGGTCCGTCAGGCGCGCCCGGAACGACTTCTGGAAGGCAGCCACCTGCGCCGCAGTCCTCAGCGTCGGCAGCGTGTATAACCGCTCCGCGCGCATACCGGCGGACAGATTCCGGTCGGTCCAGTCATGTGCCTGGGGACAGTCCACCTTCAGGGCCAGCAGATCATCTGCGGGCTCCAGCTTCAGTTCCTTTTCCGCCGGCGGTGTGGCCTCGTGCTTGCCCTGCAGCCACCAGTCCATCCACCAGTACATCCGCTCCCGCATCGCCTGGGTATAGTCATGCGGCCCCGGCCAGCGCTCCACCATGAACCGCCCCGTCGCGTTGGTCAGAATCCGGTGCTCGCCCTCGGTGAGGTCCGCGACTTGCGGTCCGGCCTGGCCGGGGAAGAGGTCGAAGACGCCGACCACTTCCGGCAACTCGTCGTCAATGCTCTGCGCGGTCCAGTCACCGGTCACCGTGAACATCAGAGTCGGCCGCGGCGCGATCTCCGCTACATACTGCTGCTGGTCAGTGTAGGTCAGCGCGCCCAGCGGGCCAAAGTTGCAGAAGCAGGCCCTCGCGTGCTTGTACAGAATGCGCTCGTAGTAGGTCGGATACACCGCAATCACCGCGCACTTGATCCGCTCGTCGGCCGCCGCGATATCCATCGACTGCAAGCCCCCGCCGGAAGCGCCCGTCACCCCGATCCGGGTCTTGTCCACTTGCGGCAGCGACTGCAGCACGTCAATCCCGCGCATGTTGTTGTACATCCACACCCCGCGCATGGTCACACCCAGGTTGAGGTCGTGAAAATGCTCATACTGCACGGCCAGCGACACGTACCCCCGGTGGGCCAAGCCTAGGCAGCGCGCCTGGACGATATCGTCCGCCGACCCCTTGGCCCAGTGCCCGTGCGGGTTAAGCACCGCCGGCGCCGGAAAGGTGGCTTGCTTCGGCATGTACAGGAACCCGGTAGCATACAGCCCCGGGAAGGTCTGCCACCGCACCCGCGTGATGGTGCAGTCCTCCCGCTCAATCTGGTCGCCATAGGTGAGGTCCAGGGGCACGAGGGGCGGCAGGGGGTCGAGGCCGTTGTCAGCCAGAATACGCTGGCGCAGCTCGGTCTTCCGCGCTTCCCAGGCCTTCAGGTCCATCGTCGGCAGATGCTGCGGAGCGTTCATCCGCCCATGGTAAGCCGTCAGCATATCCACGCGTTCCTTCTCCGGAAACACGCGCAGAGCCAAGGAGGGATCGTCCTCAGCGAGGGCGGCAGAGAAGCAGGAGAGGAACCAGAGGGCCACAGCCAACAGCGCGCGAGTGTTCATTAGCAGAGGATTCGGCAGACCCAGGGGCGAGTCCTGCCAGCGAGACGAATACGGCGTCTCCCGAGCGATGTACTACTTCCAGGCTCTCCCAGCAGGAAAGCCTCCCCCGCCGGCGAAAGGGGACTACAGCAACCGCAAGAAGGTGGGGGCATTGATTATGGTGTCCCGGAATTCGGGATTCCACAAGTATAAGGGCAGTATCCTCTGATTTGACATGCTACAGGGAGGTCAACGCCATGGTGATCAGGACCATCGAGGTCAGGAACTTTCGTTCTCTGCGTGATGCCAGCTTGGAATGCAACGGGCTAACGGCAATTGTGGGGAAGAACGGCGCCGGAAAGTCCTGTTTTCTGGCAGCTGTCGGAGACTTCTACAATACAGCCGCCGCGCTGCTCGCGGAGGATTTCTACGGCAGGGACACAAATCAGCCCATTGAGATTCGGGTCACGTACGGCCACCTGAGTGAAGAGGAACTCTCCGAATTCGAGACGTACGTGAGAAGGGGTGAACTGACTGTCACGAAGCGGATTTCGGTGCAGAACGGACGGATCGAGCAGAAGTACTATGCGGCAGATAAGCAGATACCGGCATTCGCGGCCATAAGGGCTGAGACCAAGGGGCACCGGGACAACTTCAATGCGCTCGTTCGCGAGGAACGATTTGAGGGCCTGAGTAAGCGGGCGACGAACGCACCGGATGCGTACGCAATGATGGCCGAGTATGAGCAGGATCACTCCGATCTCCTGGAGCTTGTAGAGCGAGAAGAGCAGTTTTTTGGCCCCCCGAACGTTGGAGGCGGTAAGCTCGACAAATACACGCGCTTCGTGCTGGTGCCCGCCGTGCGGGACGCCTCCGATGAGACCCAGCAGAAAAGGGGTGCGGTGCTGCAGCTGCTGGATACCATCGTCGCAAGAAAGGTCAATGCTCGAGAGGACATTCAGAAGTTCAAGACCGACTTCGAGGAGCGAGCGAGGCAGCTCTATAGCTGCGACAACCTCACGGAGCTCCCGGAGCTCGGGGTCGCAATATCCGAAATCCTAAGCCAGTTCTGGCCTGGCGCGAGACTTAACCTGAAGTGGGGTGAACCGGCAGTCCCCACCATCCCCTTGCCTGGTGCGCTGGTGACTCTTGTAGAGGACGATTTCGAGGGTGATGTTGCACGAAAGGGGCATGGACTGCAACGTGCGCTGATTCTGACGCTCCTGCAATATCTGGGGGCGATTCCTGAGCAGCGGCAGACGGCGGGCCAGTCGGAGGATGACGCGGCCGCGGGTCCGGCGGACCCCGAACGTGTGCCGGTCGGACCGGACCTCATTATTGGCATAGAGGAGCCGGAGTTGTACTTGCACCCGTCAAGGTGCAGATTCCTGGCCCAACTGTTGCTCGAACTCGCGAGCGATCCCGGATTGGGGGCCGGAGAGAAGAACCAGGTAATCTACACAACGCACTCTCCGCATTTCGTTGCGCTTGATCGGTTCGAGCAGGTACGAATCGCAAGCAAGGTCCGCTCTGGGGGGCCTTTCCCGTCCACCAGAATAACCTCATACTCACGGGACCAGGCCAGCGCCAGACTCGCTGAAATATGCGGACGAAACGCAGCCGATTTCACGCGGCAGAGCTTTCGTGCTCATGCTGCTTCCACGATGAACGCCATTGTCAATGAGGGGTTTTTCGGTAGTGCTGTGTTAGTGGTGGAGGGCCCCTCGGATGCTGCCGCGTTCTGGACGCTGCAAGAGTTGATGGGGAAGGCCTGGACAGAGCGGGGCATCGTGGTAGTACCGGCGTTCGGGAAGAACAACCTGGACCGCCCTGTAGTGATCTTCGAGGGCTTCGGGATCCCGACGTACTTCATATTCGACGCGGACGGCAGCCAGAAAGGCCACAATAAGCAGGACACCGCGATTAGACGAAATCGCATCTACCTGCGACTCGCTAGAGCCGCCATCGAGGATTTCCCGAGGACCGACGTGAAAGACAAGTGGGCGGTTTTCGGAGACAACATCGAGGCGTTGCTCCGGGAAGAGCTCGGACAGGAAGCGTACGAGAACACAGGTAGGGCCGTTTGCTCAGACCTCGGATACGAGGAGGTTCGGCGTGCGCTCAAGAGCCCCGTCGGTATGGAAGAGATGATCAGGGGGGCCTATCGCCCCGGGGGCATTCCGACTTTGGAGAAGATCGTCGGAAGAGTGTCGGCCCTCGCGGGGTAGTCCTTGGGCGGGCGCACACCCCGAGACACCATACCTGATTCCCCCTCGCCGACCCAGCGGCAATTCGGCCTCGCGATTCTGGTGATTCCGAACTCGGGGGCCACCGTACCCAATCCCTTTCTTTCCCTGCCGCCGTCCTCCCCCCCCCGCCAACCCGTGCGCCTCGATCATCTCCTCCATCAGCGCCTGGACGGCTACCGCCCGGTCCCGCGCCACCCCCCGCCGCTACTCCGCCGCTTTGGCGGCTTGTGCCAGGTCCATGTTGCGCAGCCGCCGGGCTCCCAGCGAGGCCGACAGCCCCACCAGCACCAGAACTATAAGGATGGTGACCACGTAGACCCAGGCGGGAAGCAAGACGCGGAAGGACATGGTCTCGGTCTGGTAGGCGCTAAGGAACCAGTGGTTCAGCCCCGCGCCGAGAGGCAACCCCACTAGCAGGCCGACGGCGGCCAGCAGCAGGAGTTCCACGCCGATCAGCACGCTTGCGGCCCGCACGGAGAACCCCAGCGTGCGCAGGCTTGCCAGTTCCCGGGTACGCTCCAGCAGCGTGACCGACGCCACCGTGTGGATGGCGAAGCCGGCCAGCACACTGCCGAAGCTGAGCAGGACCCCGATGAACACAAAGAGCGTCCCCATGGCCTCCTCAATCTGTCGGGCCACGTCCGTGGTGGTCGCCACCACCAGCACGCCGGGGGAACGCTCAAATCGGTTGCGGAAGGCCTCCACCATTGTGGGGTCGCACTGGAAGTTGGCTCCGTAGGCGCTCTGCGGCCCCACCCGGTCCGCGAGGGAGCGGCGCACGTCGGCGTATTCCCCATAGGCAGTATTGCCCATGGCCACGTCCAGCGCGCCCGCCACCCGGAACACGGTCCGCACGCGCTGGCGCCGACTCGACTGCACCCACTCGACCAGCACCGGATCACCCCGGTCCACCCGCAGGCGCCGCACCAGTTGCTTGGGCAACCAGACCATTCCCCGCTCCGCCACCATCGGCTCCCCCGACACCGTCTTGACCCGCACCAGCCGCTGGCCGGTTTGCAGGCCGGTCAGGATCGTCTCCCCCGAAGCCCAGCTACTGCTGAGACGCACCGGCAGGCTTACCGTCAGGCTCGCCTGCCTGCCGCCGGGCAGCCGGGTGGCGGCTTGGGCTACGGCGGCCCCCGCCGGGCGCGAGAACTGCAGGTCAATCTGGTAGTTGCGGGAGCCGGCCAAGATCTCGTCGATGGCATCGATCGTGGAGACGTGCATCCCGAGCGTGGTGATGATCACGGCGGCTCCCCCAGCGATCCCGGCCACCGCCAGCAGCGCTCGGGAGACCTGCCGGAAGACGCCCCGGGCCGGGATGCGGTAGGCCACCGGCAGGAAGCGGGTCCAGGCCACCATGGACCGCTGCATTCGTACCCGTTGGCGACTCTCTACCTCGCCGCGTAGCGCCTGGGCCGGCGGCAGGTCCGCGGCTAGGCGAGCCGGCCAGTAGGAGGCCACCGCTCCCGTCAGCGCGGCCACTACTACGCCCAGGCAGATCGTGTCCCAGTGAATGACCGCAGAGGTAACCGGCAGGTGCAGGCTTTCCGCGTACAACCGGTTCAGGGCAATTGCCAGCAGGTGTCCCAGGGCGGCACCGGGCAGGCCACCGGCCAACGCCAGCAGCACGCCCTGCAGCATGTACTGCAGGAGTATCTCGCGCCGACTGAAGCCGCTGGCGCGCAGCGTGCCGATTACGCTCATCTGCATCCGCGTGATGCGTGTGAGCGCGCTGTACAGGGACACCGCAGACACCGCCAGGAACAGCAGGGGGAAAAGCAGGCTGAGCTGCGCAAAGCCCTGCTGATCCATGTCCAGCAGGCGCTTACTGGGCTGCTCATCCTGTACGTAGGCAAAGTCCAGGCCGTACGAGCGAACCAGCCCCCGGAGCTTCTCCAGCACCTCGGCTTCGTACCCGGGGTCGGTGCGGCAGTGGATCTCCGTAATCTGGGCGCCCCTGCCCAACCATTCGCGCGCCCGTTCCTCCAGTACGAACACCACGCCGAAGGTGCCGGGGGAGACAAAGGTCTCGTACTTGGAGGGAACGGGGTAGATATACTCCGGGCTGGAGGCCAGCCCCGCGATGGTGAACTCCCGTTCTCGCCCTTCGTAAACGCACTTGAGGTGCCCGCCCAGCGCCAGCCCGTTCTCATGTGCGAACTGCTGCTCCACCACCGCCTCGTCCCCGTTGACCGGGTAGTGCCCCTCCAGCAGCAGCAGGTCGTTGATCTCGGGCCGCCGCCCCCGGGGCACGCCGATGAACCGCCCCAGTGCCCGCTCCCGGCGCGCGCCGCGCTGGATGATCGCCCCGTCCCCCACTAAGCGCCCCATCGCCGCCTGCACATGGGGAATAGTGCGTGCCACGTACACCAGACTGGCCGGTCCGGTCCGGAAGTGCACTGAGGCGTCGGCCAAACGCCCCCTCTGGTAGATTTGCCCGTAGATCACCGTGAGGTTCTGGTAGGCCTCCTGCAGGCTGACAAACAGCGCTATCCCCAGGCCCACCAGCACTACCAGCCCCACGGCCTGGCGCGACAGCGCCCGCGTGTCGGCCCACAGCTTGCGCCACAGCACGCGCGGCCTCCGGCGGCGATCAGGTGAGCGCGCGGGGATGAATCGCCTCACCTTCTTCCACGGCGATCACCTCGCCGCTGCGCAGGCGCACCACCACATCTCCGATGCGAGCGAAGGAGGGGTTGTGCGTCACCATCAGCACCGTCATCCCTCGCCGACGCGTCTCTTGCCACAGCAGCGACAAGACCTCCACGCCCGTCTCAAAGTCCAGCGCGCCGGTCGGCTCATCGGCCAGAAGCAGGCGGGGCTCCTTCACCAATGCCCGGGCGATGGAGACTCGCTGCTGCTCGCCGCCGCTTAACTGCGCCGGCAGCTGCTCTGCCTGCCGCTCGAGGCCCACCTCGGCCAGGAGTGGCTCGACCAAGTCACCGTGGTCCACCAACTCGGCCACCAGTAGCACATTCTCGAGCGCCGTCAACGTCGGCACCAAGTTGAACATCTGGAAGACGAAGCCGATGGTCTCCCGTCGAGTCCGGGTCAGTTCCTCCTCCGTCATCCCCGACAGCCGCTGCCCGAAGACCGCTAGTTCTCCTCGCGTGGGCAAATCCAGCCCGCCGGCCAGGTTCAGCAGCGTAGTCTTCCCCGAGCCGCTGGGACCCACCATTATCACGAAACGCCCCGCCGCCACCTCCAGGTTGACTCCGCGCAGCGCCGCCACCGTGACGTCACCCATCTGGTACTCCCGCCATACCTCCTGCGCGCACAGGGCCACAGTTGACTTGGGGTCGTTCGCGCCCATCGCTCAGAGCCCCCCGCGCGCCGCCGGCGTCATAGGCGGCATCAGTCTAGTTCTCACCCGCTGCCCCTCGGTAAGATCATCCTTTCCATGAACCACCACCACCTCACCCGCCGCCAGTCCTCGCCGCACCTGGACCAGGTCAAAGTTGTTGGGGCCCACCTCGATCTCGCGCCGGCGTACCCTTCCCTCCTCCGCCACCCACACCCGGTCGCGGGCATCCTCGTGGGTCACCGCCGCGGCCGGTATCAAGAGCACATCGTCCAGAAGGGGGATCTCCGCGTCCACGTCCACCGTGGCGCCCGGAGCGAGGGGGAAGGCTGGGGACATCACTCTACATCTGACACGGACTTGGGAGGAAGAGCCGGGCAGGTCGGGCCGGGGCACCGCTTCCTTGCCCACCTCCTCCACTTGCAGCTCCCACGCCTGGCTCAGGTACCCCCCCGCCCCGCACTGGAGCCGATGCCCCCGGTGCAGGTACGCCGCCTCCTCGGCTTCCACGAACGCCGTCACCCAGGGCGCACCGGCTGCCGTCACGCGCAGCACCGGCTGCCCTGGACTGACCGCCGCCCCCTGGCGCTCGTAGATGGTCACCACGTTGCCGTGGTAGGGTGCCTGGATCACGTCACCGACACCCGACCCCTCCCCCGGCGTCGCGACCGGCATCAGGCGCGCCAGGAGCTGCGACTGGGTAACCGCCTCGCCCTCCCGCACGTAGATCTCCGCAATCCGGCCGGCGCTGAGGAATCCCAGGTCCGCGCTCTTGCCTTCCACTAGGCCGGAGGCAGCCAGCGGCAGCGTCAAAGCCCCGGTGGCTGCCGATGTCACTTCCACCTCCGGATGCCGCCCCCGCAGCGCTCCCCCGACCCCCAGCGCCAGGAGGACTAGAACCGCTCCCATGAGGTACTTGTGGCGCCTAATCCACTTGTTCATGGCCCAGACCGATTCGCGTTCCGCCGGGCTCACGCCTTGCCCCACGGAGGGCTGCTGACAGATGCCTCTCGTCACCGGGGCAGCGCCCGACCTCCGCGAGAATAGTCTTTAGCTGCCAGCCTTGTCAAGGCGTCCCCCCATTCCGGAGACGCCATGTCCAGCTCCCCGCATTTCTTGCCGAGTGTCCCTCCCTACCCCCACCCCAACCCATGCGCCTCGATCATCTCGTCCACCAGCGCCTTGGCTGTGCCTACCTCCCCCACCAGCGGGTGGTTCATCAGCGCCTGCACCGCTACCGCCCGGTCCCGCTGCACCGCCGCCTGGACCGTTAGCGTTTCGTAGGCTTTGACCGCTTGCACCAGGCCCCGGATTTGCAGCGGAATCGGTCCCACTGGCAGCGGCTGGGCGCCGTTCCGGTCCACCCGGCAGACTACCTCCACCCCCGCCTCCGGCTCGATACCCTCCACCACGCCCCGGTTGGGAACGGTGCAGACCAGCTCTTCCCCCCGGTCGAAGGCAATCGCCCGCACGAATCGCAGGGTCACCCCGGCGTACCCCCCGCCGCCCCGCCGCGACAGCGCCTCCGGCTTGGTATCGATGGCCGGGTCCGCCGCCGCCACGAAGATCTCCTTCTCGATCTCCATGATCTCCTCCGCCCGCGTCTTCTCCCGCTCCCGCGCGTGCCGGAGGGCTTCCTGCCGCTGGTAGTAGTAGTTTACGTACCCCAGCGCCACCGCCCGCGTGTAGCGGATGATGTCCGGCTCCCCCAGCCCCGCGTGGTCCTCGGCCCCCTCCGCTATCGCCAGCAGTGCCTCGATGGCCTCCTCGCTCACGTCCTGCCCCTCCGCCACGAACTTGTGGATGAACCCCAGGTGATTGAGCCCCACGCAGTACGTCCGCAGCGTCGGCCACCGCTCCCCCAGCAGCTCCCCTATCTTCGTCTGCAGGCCGGAAATTCCCGAGCACAGCCCCAGCAGCTTCGCCCCGGTGTGCCGGCGGACGGCCTCGGCGATGATCCCGCTGGGGTTGGTATAGTTCAGGATGAACGCCTCCGGCGCCACCCGCTCCACCGTCCGGGCAATCTCCAGCATTACCGGAATCGTCCGCAGCGCCTTGAACATCCCCCCCGGCCCGGTAGTCTCCTGCCCCACGATGCCATGCCGCACCGGGATGGTCTCGTCGATGTGTCGCGCCGCCATCCCCCCCACGCGGACCTGGCTCACCACGAAGTCCACACCCTCCAGCAACGGCGCCAGCTCCGTCCCTTGCCGCACCGTTACCTCCCGCCCCGCCCGCCTGATCATCCGCTGGGTCAGCCCGGCCATAGTCTCCAGCCGCTCCATGTTGAGGTCCTGCATCCGGATATCGGTAACCGGCAGATCCGCCTCCGCATACCCCAGAATCCCCTCGATCAACTCCGGCGTATAAGAACTCCCCGCCCCGACTACGCAGATAGCAAGGTCCTTGTTCATGATAGCTCCTACTGTAGCCCTCCCGCCGCCGCTTCGTCCCCCATCACCCGCGCCCCTCGACACCGGTAGAGAATACTCGCCGGCCACTGCGGGTCGAAATCCTCATACCCCGCCAGCCGCCGCAGCGCCTGCTGCTTACCCTCGCCCCAGGCGATCAGCACCACCTCTCGCGACAGGCCCGCGATCGTCCCCAGCCCCACCGACACCCCATACTTCGGCACCGCGGCTATGTCACCGAACTCCGGGAAGGTGAGCAGGTTATCCCGCCGAGTGGTCTCCGCTATCTTAATCAGCCGACTCCCCGCCTCCGCCGGTGTCCCCGGCGGATTAAAGGCCACATGCCCATCCCCCGCCCCGGTCGCCACGATGAACAGGTCCACCCCGCCCGCCGCCCGGACCCTTTCGTCATACGCCTCCGGATCATTCGGCTCCGGGAACCACACCTGTCCCTCCGGAATCCGCTTCCCCTCCTCCAGCCCCGCGTTGATCACCCCCGCGATCTCCTCCCGCGCCGCCCGGTGACAGCTATAGTGCGCATCGCCCGGGCAGTTGACGAACCCGGCCTCCGGCGACCCCAGCAGGTACTCATCCATCATCACCAGCGTGACTTGCGACAGGTCCTCCGGGCTGCCCGCGACCCGCCGCCCCAGCGCCTGGTACGTGGGCATCGGGCTCCTCCCGCCCGGGCACCCCAGCACATACCTGCGCCCCTCCCGCGCCGCCTGCTGAATCCCCTCCAGGATCACTTCCGCCAACCCCTCCCCAAGCGCCACCGGATCGGTGAAGACCGCCACCGGTATGGGAGGAATATGGTTACCTAGCACTGTATTTCGCATGGACCCATCCTTCCGAATGTTACCGGCCTTCGCGTGTCGCGCAGTGGGTGCTGCTTGAGGCCAGTTCTGACCCCCCTGGCCGCTCTGCGACCCCCTCTCCTGCAAGGAGAGGGGGCAGGGGGTGAGGCTCCGCACCCGGTGCTGCCCATACAACCAGGCCATGATTACTGAGCCTCCCGCACCATCCGCGCAAACAGCGGCCGTGTATCCACCCCCGCCTGGAACGCCGCCATCAACGCCGCCCCATGCCCCGGCGACAGCCTGGGCCGGATCACCGCCGCCTCCGGCAGTTCCGCCTGGACGCCCGCCACCAGCAGCGCCATGAACTCCTCCGGCGCGTGGTTTATCACCCCACCGCCGAAGGCTACCTCACACCTCGGGTCCCCCGTCCGCCGCGCCATGGCCAACGCGGTCAGCACATAGTCGGCCGCTGCCTGCTCCACCAGTCCCGTCGCCGCCGGGTCCCCCTCCCCCCACGCTGTCCAGGCATGCATCTGCGCCGTCCGGAACCTCTCGCGCGGAATCAGATTCCGAAACAGGTTGTCCGCGTAGTTGCTCTCCTCCAGCCCATAGTGCCGCAGCACGGCCTCCTTCAGCGGCGTCGGCGGTACTCGCCCGTCTAGCATCCGCGCCACCACCGCCGCCAACCCCTGCCGAATGTCGAACATCTTCCCCACGTCCAGGTGGTCGTACGCCTGCTCCTGCCCATACCCAGTGCGGTAGGCGTGGGTGATGCCCGACCCGTGGTGGACGATCACCGCGTTCTCCGCCGGCGACGCCCCCCACAGCGCCACAACCCCATCGTTAACCAGCGCCAACCGCTCCCGTTCCACCCCCAGCCACTTGCTCAGCACCGTATACTGATGCTCGAACTCATCCGCGAAGTCAATTCCGCTCAGCCCCAACCCTACCCCGGCAATCTCCCCCGGCTCCACTCCCGCCTCCTCGCACAGCCGCACCTTGAGGCCGCTCAGCACCGCGCACCGCTCCGGCGCGGGCTCCGGCCCGATGGACGACCCCTCCCCCTGCACGCAAGCCAACACCTCGCCCTCTTGATCTATCAGGACGCCGAGCGTCTTGTGCGAACCACCATCCAGGCCCAGGAAACAGTGATGTGGCATAGGCAACTCCCGTGTCGGGCGAGTCTCGGGGGCACGGCGGTCCTGGCGAGGAGTTCGGGCGAGGCCTTGCCGGCAATTCCCCGTGCACCGACGCTTTCCCTGCCGGCAAGGAGACCCGGCCCCCGACGGGGAAGTTCCCGCCACGCGCGACATCCCCCGAGGAGGCACCAGCCCATGAAACTCGAACTCCTGCTCCCTCACCAACTCCGCCAGGCCCTCCGCGACCGTACTCCGCTGGTGATCCCTGCCGGCACCATCGAGTACCACGGCGAGCACCTCGGCCTGGGCACCGACACCTTAGTCGTCCAGCGCGCCCTGGAGCGCCTGGAGCGCGAGATACCCCTGATCATTGCTCCCGCCTTCTATTACGGCCCGGCCAGCTACTCTGTCGCCGGCCCTGAGGACGGCACCCTCGACGTGAACGTCGACCGCTTCCAGGCCCACCTCAGGGATGTCCTCCGCGGGTTCCTGGCCACCGGCTTCCGCAACCTCCATGTGATCATCCACCACCAGTACGAGCAGGGGATCGAGCTTCCCGAGGCCCTGGCCTTCAAGCAGGCAGCGGCGACCCTCATCTTCGAATTCATGGAGGCCGAGCACGGTCGGGGCTGGTGGGGCCGAGAGGACAACGCGGACTTCTACGACACCTTGGCGGAGGACGATAACCCCTGGAACTGGATCCAAGTGCACCCGCTCATGCACCCGCGCGTCCAGGCCCAGACCGGCTACGACCACGCGGGCCTGCACGAGACCTCCCTCCTGATGGCCCTGTGCCCCGAAGCCACCGACCTGGCCTGCCTGGAACCCGGCCAACACTGGTACACCGATAGCGCAGTGGGAGCCTCGCGGGAGTACGGGGAGAAAATGGTAGTGCTGATCCTGGAGCAACTGCGGGAGGAACTAAGCGGGGGCACCGAGCCTCGGTAGGGGCGGCAACTGGTTGTTCTCAAGAAGGCCGTTTCCGCGTGGGGCGGGCTTCCAGCCCGCCACGGGAGCCGCATGTCCATGGGATGGCGGGCTGGAAGCCCGCCCCACGCGGAGGGGAAAAGGGAGTTCCTGAAGACAACCATTCATTGCCGCCTGGAGGTGGCTGGCGCCGTGGAACGCCGCGTGGGCTGACGCTGCCTTCCCTACGTCCCCTCCAACTCCTTCAGCGCCGCCTGCGCTGCCGCTTTCACCCCGTCATCCGGGTCCTGCAACAGCAACTGGAGGTCAGGGATCACGCTCTTATCGCCCAGCAGCGCCAGCGCCCGCGCAGCGGTCCCCCGCACCTGCCCCACCGGGTCCTTCAGCATCCCCAGCACGGGCTTGAGCGCCCGGGGGTCGCCCAGGCAGCCCAGCGCCAGCGTGACCTGGGAACGCACGTCCGCGTCCGGGTCGGCCAGCGTAGCCAGCAGCGGCTCCACCGCTCGCTTGTCCCCCAGCTCCCGCAGCGCATACGCCGCAGCGTAGCGCGCCACCGGCCGGGGATCGCGCAGCATCTCGATCAGCGGCTCCACCGCCCGCGGGTCCTGCAACTTCGCCAACGAACCTGCTGCCATCCGGGCGACGTTCTCGTCGGGGTCCTGCAGCGCCGCGATCAGCGGCTCTACCGCCCGCGCCTCGCCCAGGTCCCCCAGAGCCCAGGCCGCCCCCATCCTCGCGTACGGCGCGGGGTCCTTCAATTGCGCCAGCAGCGGCGCCAGCGCGCGGGGCTCCTGCCCACGGCCCAGCACCAGCGCCGCCTGCTGCCGCACCCGGTCGTCCGGGTCCCGCAACGCCTGCAGCAGCGGCTCGACGGCCTCCGGGGCGCGGAGCGCCCCCAGGCACCATGCCGCCCATTTGCGCACCGGCGCGTCGCCGTCCCGCAGGCGCTTGAGCAAGACCGGTACCGCGGCCTGCAGATCATCGCGCGTCGGGGCCAACACGTACCACTTGGCGGGGTCCTGCTTGGTCTCCTCAGCGCTACGAATCATCCCTGCCCAGCCGCCGATTATCTGCGCGGCGTGGCCCACCACCGCAGGGCGGTCGCCGTCGAGGGCGCCGATCACCGCGGGAAGGGCAAGCTGCCCGAGGTACCCCAGCGACCTGGCCGCTCCTTCCGCGGGTGAGGTCGGGTTGGGATTCGAGCTGATCAGCGGCCGCGGCACTGGTGACTCATCCGCCAGCGTCTCAATCAGAAAGGGAATGGCGGGGACCGCCGCCGCGTTGTCCGCGGAGAGCCCTCGGGCGGCCCCTTCGCGGGCAACCGGGGAGAGCGAGTAGAGGGCCTCGATCTTCTCCCGCACCGGCTGAGGCAAGTCGGCGGGAATCTGCTCCCGGGGGATGCGGACCATGCAGGGTGATGTCTCCGGCATAGGTCCCTGGGGCGCGGGTGGGGGGAGGGTCGTCTGGGCCGCCGGCCCCGTGTGCGTAGACCCTACGGCTAACAGGCAGATACCGACAAAGACGCCGAGCGGGGCTTTCCTCGCGGTCATCTGACTCACCTCACTGCCGGGATCAGGCTTCCGCTGCCTTCGGAGACACAAACGCTCGTCAGTCTCCGCCGGTTCCCGCCTCCTCCGACCCTCCCTCTCCACCCTCTCCCTCGCCCGCCCGCCCGCCCCCACGGGACGTTCCCGGATCGGCCCCCCTCTGGCCGCTCTGCCACCCCCTCTCCTGCAAGGAGAGGGGGAAGGGGGTGAGGCTCCCTACCCCTCCCCCGGCGTGAGCTGCGCCCCCGCCGTGGACAGGCGGGGCAGGTCTCCAGCCGGCTCGTACCCCATCCCCAGGTCGTCCATGCACGCCATCAGCACCATCAACTGGTGCCGAATCCGCGTCTCCAGGGGCAGCTTCCGGCACGTCTCAATGCTGGTCGCCGGCACCTTCAGCCACCGGTACGCCTCGTAGGTGGGGCAGTGCTCGAAGGGCTTCACCTTCACCAGGAACCGATCGTGCTCCGGGGTGATATCCGGGTTGACCCGGTCGAGAATCGCCTGCATGTGCGGGGTCAGGGCGTCAAAGTCGTAAGTGAGGGTCTGGCCGTAGCGGTCGGGCTCCTCGCGGTAGAAGCCCACTGACTCGTGCAGCGTGACGATCAGGTCGGGCTTGCTGTCGCGCATCAGCGCCCAGATCGCCGCCGCCAGGCGGTGCATCAAGTCGCCCTGGGCGTCGCCGGGGAACAGGGCGTTCATATTGCCCGGATAGGCCCGCTCGCCCCGCGCGATCGCCATCTTATGCGCCCGCGGCACCAGGATCAGCGTGCCCTTGGTGATTCTCCAGTCCACCAGCCGGTCAGCGGCCAGGTACCCCGCGACCTCATCCCCATGCATCCCCCCGGCCACGAACAACCGCGGCCCCTCAACCTCGCCGGACTTGATCCAGTACTTGGTGGCACAAGGTGTCCCCTCCATCAGCATACCAGTCTGCACCTCCTCGGCGCGAGCGGGAAGGGCGGCCGCAGCCAGCGCACTAGACAGCACGGCGACGCGGACAGCCGTCGCAGCGAGAGCGATCATGGTAGCTGTGCGGCTCATTCCGGCGACCTGCTGTTCCGGAAGATCAGGCAGTAGTGATGGTGGTAGTTGGGCACGAATACCTTGGGGTAGCCCCAGATGCCTAGGCGCTTGCTGTTCTGGCACCAGATTCTCTCGCCCTGGAAAAGCCAGGTCTGGCTGATCCTCCGGGCCAGGTCCCAGGCTAGCGGGAGCACCTCGCCGCCGGGGGCGCGCAGGTTTTGGACTACCACTACCATGTACTTGCCCGGCTTGATCACCGCCCGGCAGCGGTCGAAGACCTCCCCCAGCGACTCGATGAACTCGTCGTAGTCGCCGACGTTGCCCAGGTCCTGCGCGTGGGGGGAGTAGACCTGGTCCAGGCCCTGCTCGATGCGCTTCTGGTGCTTGGACTCCACCCCGCCGCGCGGGTGGTGGAGCATGTCGAAGTACGGGGGGGAGGTGAGGAGGAAGTCAAAGAGGGGGAGGTCGCTAGTGGCGGCGGAGTCGTTTCCCGGTACGACGGGCGTCTCGCCCGTCGTACCGGGGAGAGAGGTCCACAACTCCGGGCTGTCCACCTCCCGCGCATCGCCCTGGATCACCCAGGCGTCCGTCTCCCGGCTCTGTGGCTCCAAGCGCTTCCGGGCGACCTCCACGTACTTCTCCGACAGCTCAATCCCGACGCCGTTGCGGCCCTGTTCGAGGCAGGAGACCAGGGTGGCGCCGCTGCCGCAGAAGGGGTCCAGGACCCAGCCGCCCGCTTTGGTGAAGAACTGGAGAAACTCGACGACCATCTCCTCCGGGAAGCGGGCCGGGTGGAGTTCCGTGGCTTTGTTCTTACGATAGCGCCGGGAGTCGCAGATGAACCAGGACTTGGTGAGCTTGATCCACTCGGTGCCGGTGAGGTCGTTGAGGAGGTTGACGATGCGTTTCTTGGGGCGTTTGGGGGAAGGGGAAGTGGGCATGGGGATTGGGGGCAAACGATAATCGACAGTCGGTAAGCGGCAGATGGGGAGGGGGAGGGTGGGTGGCCGATACGCCGGTGACTAGCGCGGAGGGCGCGGTACGTAGCCTCAGCGCATTCATGCGCATCCCTACAGGGCGGGGTCCTCCTCCTCACCGTAGTCTACCAGGACATCCTCGGCGTCCACGGACCCTTCCTCTTCCCCAGGATCACCACCGAGGCCGGCGCCGTTCAGGTAACTGTGGACGAAGCCGGGGGCGATCAACACCTGCCGCGGCTTGCTGCCCTCGTGGGGGCCGATGACACCGCGGCGCTCCATCTCGTCGATGAGGCGGCCGGCCCGTGCGTAGCCCACCTTGAAGCGCCGCTGAATCATGCTCACCGAGGCCATCTGCTCGCCTGTGACGTACTCTACGGTCGCGGCGAACAGCTCGTCGCCCACCTCCATCTCCTCGCCGAAGTCGTCCTCACCCTCGGGTAGCTCGGGGACGATCTGGTACTCCGGCTCGCCCTGGTCGCGCAGGTACTCGGCGACCTTGCTGATGTCCTCGCGGGGGACGAAGCTGCCCTGGATGCGCTTGGGCTTGGGGGCCTCCAGCGGGGCGTAGAGCATGTCGCCGTGGCCGATGAGGCGCTCGGCGCCCTGGCCGTCGAGGATGGTGCGGGAGTCGTGGATGCTGGCGACGGCGAACGAGATGCGGGAGGGCATGTTGGCCTTGATGTTGCCGGTGATGATCTTGACCGAGGGGCGCTGGGTGGCGACGACCAGGTGGATGCCGGTGGCGCGGGCGAGCTGGGCCAACCGGCAGATGGAGTACTCGAACTCCGCCTTGGCCTGCATCATCAGGTCGGCCAACTCGTCGATGATGATGACCACGCGGGGCAGGGGGTCGAAGTGCTCGATCTCGTCGCCCTGGGAGAGCCGGGCCCGATCGTTGTACTCGTTGATGTTGGTCACGCCTTGGACTGCAAAGCGGTCATAGCGCTTCTCCATCTCCTTGATGGCCTTGCGCATGACGTCCGCCGCCTGCTTGACGCTGTGCACCACCGGGGAGAGCAGGTGGGGAATGCCGTCGTAGACGGCCATCTCCACCCGCTTCGGGTCAATGATGATGAGGCGGACCTCCTGGGGACTGTGCATCATCACCAGGCTGAGAATGACCGAGTGGAGGCAGACGGACTTGCCCGAGCCGGTCGCTCCAGCGACGAGCAGGTGAGGCATGGAGACCAGATCGGCGACCACTGGGCCCCCGGCGATGTCTCGCCCCAAAGCCAGAGGTAGCTTGCCGCGGGGGGCTTCCCGGAACTCCGGCGACTCCAGTACTCCTCGCAGACTGACCATGGAACGGTGCTCGTTGGGGACCTCGATGCCGATGGCGGACTTGCCCGGGATCGGTGCTTCCACGCGCACGTCTATCGCCGCCAGGGCCATCGCCAGGTCGTCGGCGAGGCTAGTGATCTTGGCGACGCGAATGCCGCGGTCGGGCTCCACCTCGTAGCGAGTGAGCACAGGACCGCGCTCATAGTGGGTGACCTTGGCGGAAATGCCGAAGCTATCGAGGGTGTCCTCCAGGGTGATGATGCGCTCGGCGGTCTCCTCCCGCATCTCCTGGCGGTTGGAGTCCTCCTCAAATTCCTGGAGCATGGAGAGCGACGGATGCTGGTAGGGGCCAGCCTCGGGGCGCGGATAGTCCACGGGGGCGGCGAGGAGCGGGTCCAGTTCCAATTGCTCAGCCGGCGGAGTCTCGGTGGGAATCTCCGGGGCAGGGCGCGCAGGCGACGAAGCCTTGCGTTTGCGGGGAGCGGGCGTCTCGGCCGGGGGGGGCTCGCCCTCGCGGAGGTCGACGCGAGGCTCGCCGGGGGGTTGCGTGACCGTGGCGGCAGGGCGCTTGCTACGCTTGGTCTTCTCGGCGGCCTCGCGCAGGCCGCGGCGCCGGCGCGCCGGGGTGTTCTCCAGGGCGGGTGCCGGCAGGCAGGAACGGACGCGGCGGGCGGCCAGCGCCAGCAGGCGGGCTAGCTCGCGGGCGGTGACCTGAGTAATGAGCAGCACAGCCGCAATGACCACCCCGGCCAAGACCACGTAAGCCCCGGCATGGCCCAAGACGCGGTACAGGCTATAGGCGATTCCGGCTCCCAGGTAGCCGCCGGAATGGGTGACGAAGTAGTGGCTGAAGAGGTAGGGCGTGGGGATGGTCGGCAGCGGCAAGAGGGTGATGATGACCAGGAAAAGCAAGGCGATGCCAGGGAGGACGCGGCGGTCGCCCCAAGGATGGCGCTCCAGGAAGTAGTAGGCAGCCACGGCGAGGCAGGCGATGGCGATGAGGTAGGCGCCATAGCCGAAGGCGAGCAGCAGGCCCTCGGAGACGTAGTGAATGAAGTAGGCCTGGGCGCCGCGACTAAGCAGGAGACTGACCAGCACCAGCGCCCCGAGGGTGGCCAGGGCGACGGCGAGGAGGTCGCGGTGGAGATGGTCCGGCGGCGGCGCCGGAGGGCGGGAACGAGATCGGGCCACGGAGTCACCCTTATTCTGTGATGTAGTCTGTGAGCGGCAAGGGGTGAAGCGCTGGGGGGATTATAGCACACGGGAGAGGGAGGGGAAAGCGGGGGCCGCGGAAGGCAATGGACTGGTGAACGGCGAGGAGAGACCTTCTCGCGCGGACGCGAAAGCGTCAGTCCCCTCACGCCCATTGGAGCAGGGGGCCGCTGGGGGTGATGGTTTCCTGGATGGCTAGGGTTAGCTCCTGGAGGGAGATGGGCTTGAGCAGGACGCGGTCGGCAAGGGTGGCGGCCTCTTGCAGGAGCGCGGACTCCCGCGGAAGGCCGGTGAGTATCCAGATGCTGATCTTGCCCATGGCCTCCTGCTGGCGCAAGTCCCGGCAAACGTCGCGGCCGTCTACGCCGGGCATGTCCAGGTCCAAGAGGATTAGATCGGGATGGTGCAGGGCCGCCAGCCGCGTCCCCTCCTCCCCGCTGCCCGCCGCCCATACCTGGGCCTCGCAGGTCTCGGCAAGAGCGGCGGCCAGCGTGCGGGTGACCAGCGCGTCGTCGTCCACCACCAGGAGGCGCAGCACGGGTCTCATAGTTGCACCGCCATTCCTGGTTGGGCCGCGTAGTCGGCCTCGGCCATGGTCGGCGCGGACAGGGAGCTGACGCCGGCAGCACGAGCGCGGGGGAAGCTGACTACCAGGTGGGGGTCGTCCTCGCCCTCGGCTGTCTCCAGCCATCCGCCGTGCTGCTCAACAATCCGACGCGCCGCGGCGGGGCTGATGCGCGACCAGTCGAGGACCTGCTCGGCGGCGCCGCTCCCCGGGGGCGAGTGGCGGGAGAGGGAGACGGTGATGGCCTCGGCCTCGCTGTTGGTGACTTCGATGGCGGCCTCCACTCGGGTGCCGCAGGGCGAGGCGACCAGGAAGTACTCCAGCAGGCCGCGCAGGGCCTGGGTGACGCGGCCCTGGTGGCCACCGATGAGTGCCGCCGCCGGGGAGGGGGAAAGGTCCATCTCTTGCTCCAGATGGGACGCCAGGCCGGATAGTTCGCGGCCGGCGGCGTCCAGGGCTACGTTGAGGTCGGCAATTTCCTCCCCGGGCGGCGTCTCCGGCGGGATAGGGCGGGCGAGTTCGGAGAAGTCCTCGAGCAGGCGGACCACCCGGCCGGTCTGCTCAGCGATCATCTCGGCATAGCCGCGGCGGTAGGCGGCGTCATCGGCGCGAGGGCCGATGAGCACCTCCGCGCCAATCTTGGCCGAGGTGAGGACCGACCGCATTTCGTGCACTAGGGAGCGGACCATCGTCCAACGTTCCAGGTCTTCCGCGGTGGCCTGCGGTAGCTCGTGATGTTCTTCGAGAGTTGCTGTGACCGCCTGCATTTTTCCCCCAGGTGGGCTTTCGCGATCTCGCCTGCGCCCGCCGAACGCGGCTAATGGCTGAGTGGCGAGTATATCGGCGATTGTGACTAAATCTTAAACGATTAGCCACGGATTGGCCCTGCGTGGTGCAATCTCACCGCCTGTCCCCTCCCTGCGCGTAGAGGCGCAAGGCGGAGGAGCGGGCGTTGAGGGGGGCTCGCAGGGGGGCACTCGGGGAGGTGGACTGTTCTCGAGGGGCGGGGGCGTCGCAGGCTAGGCGACCAGCTTCTCCAGGGCCTCGTCGCTGATCTCGAAGTTGGCGAAGACCTGCTGGACGTCGTCGTGGTCGTTGAGGTCGTCCAGGAGGCGCAAGAGCTTGGGGGTGTCCTCGTCGGACACCGGCGTGGTGGTGTTGGGGAGCATGGTCAGCTCGGCGCGCTCGGGGGCGAGGCCGGCCGCACGGACGGCCGCGGATACCGCAGAAAAGTCCTCCGGTGCGGTGCGAATCTCCCAGGTGTCGCCGCCGTCGGCGACCTCCTCGGCGCCGGCCTCCACCGCGAGGTCGAAGATGGTCTCTTCATCCGTCGCGTCCCGGGGAACGACGATCTCGCCCTTCTGCTGGAACATGTAGGTAACACTGCCCGGCGCGCCTAGGCTGCCACCGTGCTTCTTTATGATGGAGCGGACATCGGAGACGCTCCGCTTTTCGTTGTCGGTGAGGCAACTGATGATCATCGCCACGCCGCCGGGGCCATAGCCCTCGTAGATAGCGCTCTCGTAGCTCTCGCCCTCGATCTCGCCGGTGCCGCGCTTGATGGCGTGTTCGATCTTGTCCTTGGGCATCTCGGCTTCTTTGGCCTCGTCCACGACGGTGCGGAGCTTGGCGTTGAGCCCAGGATCGCCGCCGCCCTCGCGAGCCGCCACGATCAGGCGCTTGGAGAGCTTGGCGAAGATCTTGCCTCGCTTCTCATCCTGGCGCCCCTTGCGGTGCTGGATATTGGCCCATTTTGAGTGTCCGGACATATATGTAACCTCCGTCAGAAAGCCGTGTGCCAGTACGGAGGCATTATACCAGCGACGGCAAACACGCTCAAGGCGTTGGTCGGATAGGAGGTGCGGCCTCAGATTAGGAGGGTCCCTGGCCAGAGTCTCAGACCGCGGGCGTCGCATGGTTCCGCCCGGGCGCCTCCGTGCTGGGCAAGCGTCATAAAGAAAACCCTAGAGAAGGGGCCCAGGAAGAAGGACTAATGGCATGGCTGGCGAAGAGAAAAGGAGGGAATATAGACGGAGGTGTCTGAAATGAAAAGAAGTCTTGGGTGGTTGAAGGTTATGGGTGTGGCGGTGATCATGACCGCCGTCCTGTTGGCGGTGGCGGGGCCAGCTGCCGCACAGGCGCCGGGACTGCAGCGGAAGATAGTGGTCTTCCAGGAGCAGGCAGTAGACCAACCCTCCCAAGCGGCGCTGTTGCGCGGGGCGGGTGGGCTGATTGACAAGCCGGTGCCGTCGCTCAACGCTTGGGCGGTAGCTCTCCCGGCGCAGGCGGTCCGCGCCCTGCTGGCGCGCGCCGAAGTGGCGAGGATCGATGACGACCTGGAGATCCATGCGCTGGGTGTGGGGGCATCTGCGCGTGGCGGTAAGCCCGGGAAGCCTAAGCCCCCCCCCTCCCCGCAACCGGCGCAGATCATTCCTTGGGGGATAGAGCGAGTTGGCGCGCCCGCCGTCTGGGCCTACAGCGGGGGGACGGGCGTCAAGGTGGCAATACTGGACACGGGGATTGACTTGGACCATCCCGACCTAGCAGCCAATATCGCCGGGGGCTATAACGCTATCCGGGCCCGGTCCACCTACGACGATGACAACGGACACGGGACCCATATCGCCGGCAGCGTAGCGGCGCTGGACAACAGCATCGGCGTAGTGGGCGTGGCGCCGCAGGCCTCGCTCTATGCCGTCAAGGCCCTCGACCGCAAGGGCGTCGGGCGCCTGTCTAGCCTGATCAACGGGCTAGCCTGGTGCATCAGCCAGGACATACAAATAGTGAACATGTCGCTGGGAAGCAGCGGTGACAACCTCTCCTTCCACCAGAGCATCCAGGCGGCCTACGATGCCGGTATCGTGCTGGTGGCGGCGGCGGGGAACTCCGGGGGGACGCCGGTCGATTATCCGGCCGCCTACCCGGAGTGCATCTCCGTCTCGGCCACCGACAGCACCGACCAACTCGCCGGGTTCAGCAGTTGGGGCAAGGTGGATCTGGCGGCACCGGGCGACATCGTCTACTCCACCTACAACACGGGCTACTACGCAACCGGGAGCGGCACCTCGATGGCCGCGCCGCATGTGTCCGGAGTGGCCGCCTTGTACTTGGCTCTGCACGGCGGGTCCGATCCAGAGGGGGTCAAGGCCGCTCTGCAGGCCACGGCCGACACCACCGTCGGGGCTGCCGGTGATCCCCTGTGGAGTCTGTACTTTGGGGCGGGGCTGGTCAACGCTGTCGGAGCCGTGATGGTGCCGTAGCAGCGCTGTGTGGCCCGCAAGCACGACGCCAGGGCGGAGCCAGGTGGCTCCGTCCTGTCTCTTTCCTCGTATGCAGGACTTCCCCGCCCACCGCCGAATATGCCTCTGTATTCTTCCCTTCAGTCTCTCCCGGAGGTCAGACCCATGAAAATCGCCATGGTCGGCTGTGGCGGGATCGCACAGCGGCACCTGATCACGATCAGCGAGGCCGGGGACGAGCTGGTGGCGGCGGTGGATCCGGTTATCGAGAACGCGCACCGCGCAGCGGACCAGTACGGGGGGCAGGTCTTGGCCGGCGTGGAAGGGATGCTGGCGGTGCTCAAGCCGGAGGCAGCGGTGATTGCCTCGCCGCCGAATGTGCACCTGGCGAACGTCGTCCCTCTCCTGCGGGCGGGAGTGCCGGTGCTGCTGGAGAAGCCGATCGCGCACAACGCAGAGGACGCGGAAGCGCTGGTGGCGGTGCAAGCGGAAACGGGGACGCCGGCTTTCGTGGCATATTGCCACCGGTATAACCCGGCGGTGCAGTTCGTGCGGGAGGCCTACCGGGAAGGGCGGCTGGGGCATGTGAACTACTGGCTGAACCAGTTCACCGGCTGGGCGCCGCAGTTCATGGAGGCCTGGCGCACCGACCCGGCGGTGGCCGGGAGCGGGGTGGTCGGGGACAACGGGAGCCATGCGGTGGATATCTTCCAGTTCATCTTCGGGCCGCTGCGGGAGGTGCATGCGACGCTGCACTACCCGCAGGAGGGGCGGGCCGACGGGGAGGCGACGATCATGGGGGTGAGCGAGGGCGGGGTGCCCTGCCACCTCATGGTGGGATTCCTGGACGCCAAGGGGGAGGCATTCTTCGAGGCAGTGGGGACCGGAGGGGCGCTGAAGTATGACTACGGGACCTCGGGGGCGACCATCGAGTCCTGGCGGCCGGGCGAGCCGTCGGAGGCGGTGCCGCTGGTGGCGGATGCGGAAGTGAGGTTCGCGGCGCAGTTTGAGGCGTTCAAGGCAGCCCTCGGCGGAGAGCACACGGAGCTGTGCACCTTCGAGGAAGGGCTGGGAGTGCAGCGGGTGATTGACAGGTGTGTGGAGAAGGGGACGGTGGTGTAGGGGGAGGGGCCGTGCTCGTATGCGGCCCCTTCGGGAAATGACCGGTGCCACAGGAGGGTTCTCATGAAATCCATCGGCTTTATTGACCACTACCTCAACAACTTCCATGCCAACCTGTATGTGCGGTTGATTCGGGAGGGTGCGTATAAGGACGACTTTGAGGTTACCTGCGCGTATGGGGAGGCGGAGTGGCAGGGGGTGGATACGGAGGAATGGTGTGCGAAGAATGAGGTGCAGCGGCTGGCGACGCCCGCGGAGGTGGTGGAGGCGTCCGACTGCGTGATTGTGCTGTCGCCCAACAACCCGGAACGGCATCTGGAGCTGTCGAGGGACGCGCTGGTCTCCGGGAAGCCCTGTTACATTGACAAGACCTTCGCGCCAGACTATGCGACGGCGAAGGAGATGGCGGACCTGGCCGCCGCACACGGGACGCGCATGTTCTCGACCTCGGCCCTGCGCTATGCACCAGAGATTCAGGAGTTCCTGGGCGGCGTCGGGGTAGAGCATCCGGCGCGGGCGGTGGCGATGCGGGGGCCGAATGAGTATGAAGTCTACTCGGTACATGTGTATGAGCCTCTGACCATGCTGCTGGGGCCGGGGGCCGAAGCGATGCAGTACTTCGGGGACGGCAACTTCATGCTGTTCTCGCTGCGCTACCCGGACGGGCGGCTGGCGGCGGTGAACATGTTCCGGCCCTGGGGGTCCCTCGGGGAAAAGTCCTACGGGCACGCCTTCGAGGCCAGCGTGATGTTCGACTGCGGCGCGACCTCGTTCCCGCTGTCCATGGGTGAGGTGTTCAAGGACCTGGTGGACTCGATCTGCGGGTTCTTCCAGGGCGGAGAGGCGCCTGCTCCGGTGGAGGATACGCTGGAGGTCATGGCGCTGATCGAGGCCGGGCGGAAGGCGATGGCGAGGCCAGGGGAGTGGGTGGAGGTTGGGGCGGGCACCTAAATCGGGGAGGGAGTCGGGCACTCCCGCTGTAGTCAGGCCGGAGTGTCAGGAGAGCGCTCGCAACCTTGACAGGGGACCGCGGGGGAGTTACCCTGGGCGCTGTCAGCATATTGTCTCGGCGCGTGGAGTCGGGTCGCCGCCTGACGCTTCCTGTCTTCGCCCGGGCCCCGTGGCTCGGGCGCACCTGTGTCTGCTCGCCGAGGGGTAATTCAGCCCCGCCCCACCGAAAGGCCGGATTCGCTTCGCTCATCACGGCCCCTCCAGAGGGGCTTACAGGAGGTTGGTTTCATGATCGCTCCCCATGGAGGAACGCTCGTTAACCGGGTTGTCCCGGAAGCCAAATTGGCCGCGGCGGTGGAGAAGGCCAAGTCCCTGCCCCGTCTCGTTATCAACCACGATCTGGCTCGCGACGCCCAGAATATCGCGCGCGGCGTTTTCAGTCCCCTGACCGGTTTCATCGGGAAAGCCGACTTTGAATCGATCATGGACAGCGACCGGCTGATCTCCGGAGTGGCCTTTACTATCCCCATCATGCTAGATGTGCCGGCCGCCGATACGGTGGCCGCGGGCGAGATCGCCCTATATGACGAGGCCAACCCCGAGACGCCGCTGGCCATCATGGAGGTCCAGGACATCTTCGCCTGGGACAAAGACGCGGCGGCGCAACAGGTTTTTGGCACCACCGATACCGCGCATCCGGGCGTGGCGGGGTATGGCGAGCGCGGCGATTTCCTGGTGGGCGGGCCGCTGAGCCTGCTGGACAACGACCGCGGGCCGCATGCGGCGTCGAACCTGTTCCCGGCTGAGACGCGTAAGGTGTTCGAGGACCGAGGCTGGAAGACCGTGGTGGCCTTCCAGACTCGCAACGTCCCTCACGCCGGGCATGAGGGCCTGCAGAAGACAGTGCTGGGGCTGTGCGATGGGCTGCTGATTCACCCGATCATCGGGAAGAAGAAGGCGGGGGACTTCCGCGACGAGGTCATCCTCGAGGCGTACAAGGTCCTAATCCAGAACTACTTCAACCCGGAACGGGTGTTTCTTAACATCCTGCCGACCGAAATGCGCTACGCGGGGCCGAAAGAGGCCATCATGCACGCCATCATGCGCAAGAACTATGGCTGCACGCACATCATCATCGGCCGGGACCATGCGGGGGTAGGCAAGTTCTACGGGGAGGAAGACGCCATTGAGATCTTCGCGCGCTTCCCGGACCTGGAGATCCAGCCCATCATGATCCGGGGGGACTTCTGGTACTGCAAGCGCTGCGCGCAGGTGGCCAGCGACCGGACCTGCCCGCATGGCGAAGAGGAGCAGATCCCCTTCAGCGGGACGATCATACGCAAGGGCATCACCGAGGGTGCCGCCGTGCCGCCGGAGGTCATGCGGCCGGAGGTCCTGGAAGTCATCAAGGGCTTCGCGAAGCCGTTTGTAGAGTAGGGGCCCGCCCGGGGGCAAGGGGCTGCTGGGCGGGCTAGAAAGCCCGCCCCACGCGGAGGAATCGGACCGTCATGCCTGACAAACCTTCACGAGTCGTTATCATTGGCTGGGACAGTGCGCCGCCGGGCCTGGTGTTCGGGGCGTGGGCTGACCGGCTGCCGAATCTGAATCGCCTGCGAGAGCGGGGAGGCTGGGGGCGATTGCGGTCGAGTGATCCGCCGATAACGGTGCCAGCCTGGACCTCCATGTTGACCTCCAAGAATTCGGGGGCGCTGGGGTTCTACGGATTCCGGAATCGCCGGCCAGGCGGGTATGACACGGACTGGATCGCCACCAATGCCGCCGTGAAGTCGCCGCGGGTGTGGGACTATCTCTCGGCGGCCGGGCTGACCTGCTGCGCCCATGCCGTGCCGCAGACCTATCCGGTCAAGCCGCTCAACGGGATGCTGGTGGCGGACTTTCTCAGCCCTAGCGCCGATAGCGATTTCACCTACCCGGTGTCGCTGCGGGAGGAGTTGCACCGCGTTTGCGGCCGCTACCAGATCGATGTGGAGGGGTTCCGGACTGAGGACAAGGCGGCGCTGCTCGAGCAGATACACCAGGTCACCGACAAGCACCACCTGGCGGTGAAGTACCTGCTGGAGCAGAAGCCTGCGGGCGGACGCGCTTGGGACTTCTTCATGAGCGTGGAGATGGGGCCGGATCGGATTCAGCACGGGTTCTGGAAGTATGTGGACCCCGCGCACCCCAAGTACGAGCCGGGCAATCCCTTCGAGACATGCATCCCCGACTACTACGCGCGCCTGGATGAGCAACTGGGCGAGGTGCTGGAGCTGGTGGGGGAGGACGCCCTGGTGATGGTGGTGTCGGACCACGGGGCCAAGGCGATGCAGGGGTCGCTGAACTTGAACGACTTCTTCATCCGGGAGGGCCTGCTGGTGCTGAACCAGGAGGTGCCGCCGGGGAGCCGACTGAAGCCGGAGGTCATTGACTGGTCGCGGACGCGGGTGTGGGGATGGGGCGGGTACTATGCGCGAATCTTTCTGAACGTGGCGGGGCGGGAGCCGCAGGGGACGATTCCGGCGAGCGACTACGAGCGGGTGCGGGACGAGGTGGCGGAGCTGATCGAGTCAATTCCCGACGACCAGGGGCGGGCGATGCAGACCCGGGCCTACCGGCCGGCGGAGCTGTTCACCGGCGCGTACGTGGACCAGGCACCGGACCTGATGGTGTACTTCGACGATCTCAACTGGCGCGCAGGTCAAGACCTTAACAACTCGGAGCTGTACAGCTTCGATACGGAGATAGGGCCGGATGATGCGGTGCATGACTACGACGGCATCTTCGTCATGGCCGGGCCGGGGGTGGAACAAGTCGGGGAGTTGAGCGGATTGCAGTTGATGGAGGTGGCGCCGACCGTGTTGCATCATCTGGGGCAGCCGATTCCGCAGGACATGGAGGGGAAGGTTGTGCGGTGACGTAGGGGCGGGAGGGGCGGGTACTTGGCGGGGAGCGCGTTCGTATGCGGCCCCTCCGGGAGCGCATACTCAAACATACAGCAAGGAGTGTCGCAAGTGGCCAACGGATGTGTGATGTGGATTACGGGTATCTCCTCTTCGGGGAAGTCGACCATTGCCGGGGAGGTAGAGCAGAAGCTGCGGGAGCTGGGGGTGCCGGTGGAGAATCTGGATGCGGATGAGGTGCGGGCTAACCTGAGCCCGAACCTGGGCTTCACCGAGGAAGCCATCGACGAGAACACCAAGCGGCTAGCGTGGATGGGCAAGATGCTGAGCAAGCACGGCGTGAACGTGCTAGTCGCGGCCGTCTCGCCGCGGCAGCGGCACCGGGATCGGGCGCGGGAGTGGTGCCCGAATTTCATGGAAGTGCAGTTGGTCTGCCCGCTGGAGACGTGCCAGGAGCGGGACCCGAAGGGCCTGTACGCGCGGGCTGCACGGGGCGAGATCAACGACATCGCCGGGATGCATACGCCGTATGAGCAAGCGGAAAACGCGGAGGTCGTCGTGCGGACGCACGAGACCACCCCGGAGGAAGCCACGCAGGCCGTGCTGGATAAGGCCAAGGAGATGGGGTTCATCCCCGCTTAGGAACCAGCATAGCATAGAGATAGAAAACGGAGAGAGGCCGCGAGGTCTCTCTCCCTTTTTGTTGGGGGGAGGGGAGGCGAGGCGCTATTCCACCGACTTGCCGTTTACGGTCGCGAACTGGACAGATTCGGTGGCGTGGTTGAGGCGCATCTTCAGATGCGCTCCCTCGTACTCTACCTCAATCTCGCGCGTCTCGCCACCGGCGTACATGGTGCGATCGTGGGGGCTGATCTGGGCCAGTTGGCGGCGCCAGGTGGCGAAATCGCGGCCAGCAGCCTCCTCGGCAATCGCTACGAAACCGCTGCGCAGGGGCAGTAGCTCCGGCTGGGTGAACTGGCGCTCCTCGCCCTCGTAGTTGAGGTACTCCACCACTAGGTACTTCCCCCGGTGCTCGGCGCGGACGGCGGCAGTGCGGCCAGCATCGTCTAGCGCCAGCGGGAGCAAGGCCAGGAAGGCCTGGCCCTCGCGGACAAAGAGCGGCTCAGGGTGAGACATCTCCGTCGTGGCCTCGCCGATCCGGGTCTCTCCCAGCCAGACCTCGTCGGGGAGGGAGAAGTGGCAGGGAATCAAGACCTCCAGGCCGAGCTTGCGGGTGGGGGCCTGGTCCAGGCGGCGCTTGGGCCAGTAGGCGACTACGGCGAGGTTGTCGGCCTGCAGGCAGTGGCGGCGGCCCTCCTCGTGGAGCAGATCCCGGGTGGAGTTCTTCTGCAGGTCCGGGTAGTAGTTGTCCTCGCCCGGAGTCTTGTCGCCGGAGACGTAGCGAGTGAAGAGGCTGCGGGCGGGCTGAGGGCCGCCGAGCGGGCGAGCGGTGCTCGCCTTGAAGATGAAGGCGTCGTGCTGGTCGCCGTTGAGCCAGTCGCGACCGGCGGTACCGAGGGTGAAGCTGGGGGAGAGATGGGTAACCACACGGTTGGCGGCCATGGGGTAGGGCACGCCGTGCCAGGGGGCGTCGAAGCCGGCCTCGGGAGAGACAATGTCGCGGAAGAGGCCGCCCTCCGCCCAGCCAATCTCGGTGCGGGGGAGTTGCGGGTCGAGCAGGAGCGGCGCGAGGTCGTCGGGCACGTGGAACTCGGTGGCAGTATGCCAGAGGCCGTGGGCACGCATGAAGTCGACATCGCCTTCGTGGTGGATGACCAGCTCCGGACGGGGCGGGTAGAGCCAATCGAAGGAGTTGAGCGGGATGAACTCAGAGCCGAAGCAGCCCCAGAAGAGCATGTTCAGGAGAGTGACGTGGCAGACGGAGTCGGTCTCGTAGGAGCGCGAATGGGGGCCGGCGAGGCTACAGGAGGGAGCGTGCCAGTGCGGGAGTAGCTCGGCCCAGGAGCGGCGCTCGATCTCGGCGGCGGCCTCGCGGACCGTCGGGTCGGGGCTGTAGTTGACCATCTCGGCGGACATGGCCAGGGTGAGGGTGCTGTACGTAGTGCTGAGGTACTCCGAGAAGTAGTCGCGCCGCGCCAACAGCGCCAGAGCGGAGGCGAGGACGGGCTCGGCCCCGCGGCTCCATTGCTCGTCGTTGAAGTACAGGCCGGCCAAGGCCAGGCAGGTCGCGGACATGGCCGGGAAGTTGTCGTTGAAACCGGCGAAGCGGGCGCCGCGCTCCTTGTCGAGGTATTGCTGGACGTACTGCTCCAGATGGGTGCGCAAGGCGGAGGGCATGGTCTCGCCGAAACGGACCAGGACCTGCATGCTCATGCAGGGGCAGAAGGCGCAGGGGCCCCAGGGGTCGGAGCCAAGGAGGTACTGCGCGACGGCGTCCTGGTCTACCCCCGGCACGCCCAGCCAAGCCATCGATTCCCACATGCGGGAGCGAGGGCTGTTTTCCTTCATGCTGACGCTGCGGACGTCACCAACAGTTTCACGGTGGCGGCGGCGAAGCTGCTCACGGCGAGCGATCTGGGCGGAGACGGAGTAGTCGAGGGTGGGCATGAGGGGAGTTTCGGCGGGGAGGGGGAGGATTCCTTTGGGGAGGGGCGAGGTGGCGCACTAACCGAGGAGGTTGAGCAGCGTCAGCGTGCCCAGGACTACGCAGCCCAGGCTGATGGCGCGCTGGATCCAGTGGTGGGGAAGGTGCTTAACTACGGTGACGGCCACGGGGACGGAGGCGAAAGCGCCCAGACACAGAGGAAGGGCCAGATTCCAGTTGATCGCTCCCCCGCTCTGGTAGAGAGTGACCAGGGCGGCCACGCAGGTGACGGCCTCGGCAGCCGCGGTGATGCCGACGGCAGCCTTGGAGTCGACGCCGGACAAGACCTGCCCACCGGTGACGACCGGGCCGTAGCCGCCGGCGCTCATCCCCTTGTTGAAGGCAGCCAACAGGCCGAGGCCGATGATGCGGCGGTAGGACAAACGGTTAGACAAGCGGGGGGAGATCCAGACGAAGATGCCCAGGGACAGGACGAGCACGCCCACGTAGAGCTTGACGTAGAAGGGCGGTAGATGCAGCACCAGGCGTGTGGCCAGCACAGCGCCCACAATGCCACAGGCGGCGAGCAGGTACATGACGCGGGAATGCGGGGTGTTGTGGCGGAGATCGACGTTACCGTAGTTGTGGTGCAGCAGCCCGGCGAAGACGCCGCCGACGAGTTGGGAGAACAGGGCGGCGGGGATGACCGAATGGGGGACGAAGCCGGCGGCGAGCAGCACCGGAGTGAGAGTGGTGCCGTAGCCCATGCCCATGGAAGAATCGACGGCCTCACACATGAAGGCGAACAAGGCCAGCAGGAGGAAGACGAGGGAGGTGACGGTGGGTTCGGGGCCGCCGTTGCGGCTGGCGGGCTCGTGCAGACGGAAGTAGAGCATCAAGGCCGTCACTACGACCAGGCCGAGCGCCCAGACCGCGATGCAAACCCGATGACGCATCAGAGATAGCCGAGGCTACGCAGCCTCGCTTTGACCCTCTCCAGTTCCTCGGAGCTGTAAGGCCTCGCTTCGGGCAGTTCGTGGGTAGCAGCCAGATCGCGGAGCACCGAGACGGCGAAGTCCGTAACCGAGTTGTAGCCGGTGCCCTCGATGACCTGCTGCAGCATCTCGTACAGGGGTCGTGGGATCTTGAGGGTTACCTTGCTGTGCGGATCGCGGCTCATGAGCGCACTCTCCAGGCACTCCTAAGGGGTGCGAGAGAGAGTGTACACTGAAACCGGAGAGGGGGTCAACCGGGGAGGGGGAGGAAGCGGGCGGGAAGGCGGGAAGCGTTAGGGTGCATGGGGCAGGGCTACCGGGAACGCGTCGCAGAGGGCGCGACGGGCGAGGACGCCCGTCGTACCGGGGATGACTACTCCACGATTCTGGGCACACGGAAGTACCCATCCACGCCGTCGGGGGCGTTCTGGGTGGCCTCGTCGGGGGAGAGGCTCTCCCCCACCGCGTCCTCGCGATAGACGTTGACCAGGGGAAGGGCGTGGGAGGTGATGGGCACCTCGCTGGTGTTAAGCTGCTGCAGCTCGGCGAAGTAGTCGAGGATGCGATTGAGCTCGCGGCCTACACGGGCCAGCTCCTCCTCGGATAGGGCCAGCTTGGCGAGGGACGCCACGTGGCGCACCTCGGCCTCGGTTATCTCAGGCACGGTCAGATGCTCCTTCTGGGGAGAGGGTCAGTGGGGAGCGTGGGCTGGAAAGCCCGCGCCACGCGGTCATCAGATTCTCTGCGGCCGTATCTTCGCTCGGTGGAGGGCGAAAGCGGTGATCCGGTAGGCCAGGAAGGCCAGGATGTAGAGGATCGCCACCAGGTAGCCCCAGCGGACGCGGCGGGAGGTGACGGTGATCTCATAGGCCTCGCTGGCGCCGGAAAGGGTGAAAGTAGCGGTGTCCCCCTGCTTCTCCGGCGCGAGACTGGGGCCGGAGCTCATTCTGGCCGGGGCCGGCGCTTCCGAGGCAGGCATTGCAGCCGGAGCGGGCGCCCTCGACGGCGCGGGAGAAGGCGGGAGGGGCGCTGGAGCCGGCGCGGCAGCGGGAGCGGGGGCCGTCGGAGCAGGGCCCGGAGTCGCCACGCGTGGGGCAGGTGCGGTGGGAGCCGGTCTCGAGGTAGGAGCCGGAGCAGGCGCGGCGGGCGCAGCTGGAGCCGGTCTCGAGGTGGCGGCCGGAGCAGGCGCGGTGGGCGCAGCTGGAGCTGGCCTCGAGGTGGCGGCCGGAGCAGACGCGGTGGGCGCAGCTGGAGCTGGCCTCGAGGTGGCGGCCGGAGCAGGCGCGGTGGGCGCAGCTGGAGCCGGTCTCGGGGTGGGGGCCGGAGCCGGCGCGAGGCTGGGCGCGGCCGCCTGGGGCGCGGGCTTCTCCACCTTAGTCGGCTTGGCGTTGGCCTCCGTCACCGTGCCCGGCATGACGACGACATATTTAAGGATCGCCTTCCCCGGTTCCGCCTTCTCCACTGCCGTCGCCGTCTCACTGGGCACCTGCATGGTCTCGGTCCAGGTGTAATAGGTGAAGAGGCTGAGCGGGTGGGCAACGGTGTCCTCGTACTGCAGGTTCGCGCCTTCAATCTGGGAAGCGGAGGACAGGATTACGTTCCACACCGCCTTTAGCCCCTCCCCGACCGGGGTCACCAGCCGACGGTCGGCCTCCGGCAGGGCGCGCTTGACCTGCGCCAGCACGTTGGCCCGACGCGCCTGCAGGAACTCCGCCGTCACCTCACGCTGAATCGAGCCGTCCAGATAGACGGTCGTGCGCACCGTCGTGGACTGGGCCGACGACAGCAGCAGGAAGGGGATGATGGCCAAAGTGACCAGATGGGCGCGGGGGCACTGGCTCACAGCGTTGACTCTCCCTTGGCGGAAGTCAGAAGTCTAGAGTTGAAGGTCGGAAGCCTTAGGGCGCGAGTGGGACGGCCGGGCTACTTCTCTCCGGCGGCGGCCGCGGCGGCCACGGCGGCCGCCTCCTGAGCCGCCTCCTTGCGAGCCTGGCGCCCAGCCATGCCGATCTGCCACCAGCGCAGCAAGCCCGCGCCGAGGAGCAGGTTGAATAGGAAGAGCACCGTCTTGGGGGCCTCGCCGTTCCAGACCAGGAGCCGGACGCGGCAAGGCGGCCAGTTCTCCAGCAGGAACCAGAGAATGAGGAGGACAAGGAACAGGTAGGCGAAGGTTCGCAGGTTCCACTCGGGCAGGCGCACGCGCTGGAAGGGCGCGGCCACCTTGTCGCCTAGTTGGTGCCAGGGGCCGGGTCGGCGAGCGGACATGGCGCGCACCTCCGCCTCCGTGGGCGTCGCGGGCGCGGCGGGGGCCGGCTCCGGCTCAGCGTCGTCTCCAGCCAGGGCGTCTACGTCTATGTCGAAACCATCATCGGGAACCATAGCACCCTCCCGGCAACGGCAGTATGCTACGCGCCGCTGCACGTGGTGATTATAAGCAAGCGGGTTCGCCGGAGTCAAGGTCGGGAGGACGCAAGTGAGAAGGATTCCGGTTCTCTCGCAGCGAAATCACGACGTTGTTGTCTCGCTACTCGTCCCTTCCAGGAACCCACCGTCCATGACCAAGAGCGGGCTTAGCGTGCGAGCCCTGATCATCGGTTGCCTGCTGGCCGCGGCCGCCACGGCCGCAGTCGCTTTTGGCGAGTGGGTGCGCAGCACCCAGATGGGGATCATCCAGTTCGCCCCGGCCGCCGTCGGGTTGCTGCTGGTCGTGGCCCTCGCCAACCTGGCGCTACGCAACCTCGGCCCCCGCCTGGCACTCAAGCCGGGGGAGATCGTCATCGTTTACGCGATGGCCCTGGTGGCGGCCCTGGTGGCCTCCCGCGCCGTGTTGGAGAAGTTGATCCCCACGCTGGTACTCTCCAACTACTTCGCCACCCCGGCTAATCATTGGGCCGAAGTGCTGTTCCCCCACATGAAGCAGTGGGCGGTGCCGTGGGACATCGGCGGCGGGGCCGTGCAGACGGTGTCGCGCACCTTCTACGAGGGCGTCGCCCCCGGGGCGCCGATCCCCTGGGCGGCGTGGATCGGGCCCCTGGGCGCCTGGGCGATCTGCATCAGCCTGTTCATCTTTGCCTACCTGTGCCAGGCGGCCATTCTCCGCCGCCAGTGGGTGGACAATGAGAAGCTGGCCTTCCCCCTCACCATCCTGCCGCTGGAGATCGCCACCGACCAGGCGGGACCGCAGTCGTTCTTCCGTAACAAGGTGATGTGGCTGGGCCTGCTCATCCCCGTGGCCATCCACACGCTCAACGGGCTGCACGCCAACTACCCGGCCTTGCCCAAGATCACGCTGAACTACGACATGGGTAACGCCTTGCGCGCGGCCGGGCGGCCCTGGGACTCGGCCGCCGGCTGGACCTACATCCAGCTCTCCCTGGGCGCCCTGGGCTTCTTCTACTTCCTGCCCGCCGAGCTGCTGCTGACGATGTGGATCTTCTTCTGGTTCGGGCGGGCGGAGAACATCGTCTTCGGCGCCTTTGGGGCCCCCTTTGAGGGCATGCCGATGTACCCCACCTCGCTGTGGAACGGCTACCAGAGCGCGGGGGCCTTCCTGGTACTGGCGGGGTACATGACCAAATCGGCCTGGCCCTACCTGCGGCAGGTGTGGCAGACGGTAGTGGACCCCTCACGCCAGGAGGAGCGGGAGTTGCTGCCGCTGCGCCTGGCGGTGGTGGGCCTGGCGGGGGCCGCGCTCGGGGCGGCGGTCTTCTTCTGGAAGCTGGGCATGACCCCCGGCATCGCCCTGTTGCAGGTCACGGGCTTGCTGTTCGTGACCATTCCGGTGATGGCGCGGTCGGTGAACGAGGTGGGGCTGCTGGAGACGGAGACCTCGTGGCGGCCGATTGACTTCGTCACCATGTTCACGCCCATCCAGAGGGTGGGCACGCAGACAATGACGGCCTTGTCGCTGACCGACGCCGTGTTCATGCGCGACCAGCGCGGCAACTTGCTCAGCTCGTTCCTCGACTGCCTACGGCTGGCGGACCGGGTGAAGCTGGACCGTCGCGCCTTGCTCTGGGCCCTGGTGGGAGGGCTGGTAATCTCCCTGGTCCTGGGCGGCTTCCTGGGGGTCGCGCTGCCCTACCGGCTGGGCGCCATCCAGATGGATAACTACATCTACCAGGGCACGCCGCTGTGGATGGCCAGCGACACGGCGGCCAACATGCAGGCCACGCCCCAGGCAGACCACCGCCTGCCGCTGTTTTTCGGCTCGGGAGTGCTGATTACGCTGGCGCTGACCTTCCTGCGGACGCGCTACCTGTGGTGGCCACTGGCGCCCATCGGCCTGGCGCTGTCGGGGACGTGGGGGATCATCACCTTCTGGTTCACGATATTCATCGCCTGGCTGATCAAGACGATGATCATGCGCTACGGAGGGATGCGGGTCTTTATGGCTCTGCGGCCCTTCTTCCTGGGGTTGATCCTGGGGGAGTTCCTGTCGGCAGTCGTGTGGGCAGCGCTAGCAGCGATTTGGCGGCTCTATCCGCCGCCGTTCTTCCTGGGATAGGGCAGGTCCGCGTGGCGCGGGCTTTCCAGCCCGCGCAGCAGACTGCTTGCCTAAGGGGAGGGCGGGCTGCGAATCGGAATTCGCTTAAAGCCCGCCCCACGCGGAGTCACCCCACCCTCACCCTCGCCACCGTCATCGGCGGCAGTTCCAGGCGTCCGGCTCTGGCCTCCAGCGTCTCGGTACACGCCTGTAACTCCAGCGGCCCGGCCCCGACCAGGGCCACCTCCTCCCCCACCTCGCCGAAGCCCTCGAGGCTCACGGTCACCGTCTCCTCCAGGCTGCGGTTGACCAGAAAGGCCTGCGTTCCCGCCTCGCCGCGCACCGCCACGGCCTCCAGCGCCGGCAGGCCCTCGGCCATCTCCGGGGACTCCACCTCCAGAGGGAGCACCTGCCCCGGTAGAGCCTCTCGGTAGAGGCTGAAAACCTCCGCCACGTGGGTCTTGTGAACCTCCTCCCGGTCTACCTGGAAGAGGCCCATGCCGGCGATCAGCTGGTAGAAGTTGCCGAACTCCATGCGTGGGACCAGGCGCAAGAAGTGGTGGAACATGGTGGCGGTGAACAGGCCGTGCTGGACGTCGTAAGGCTCGTAGAAGCCGCGCGGGGAGAAGTGGGAGGCGTGCAGCCAGAGGTTCCACTCGCTCATGCCGATGCCGATATCCAGCCCGCGCGCGGCCACGTCGTCGGCCGCCTGGCGCAGGACCCGGCCCGACCAGTCGGCGTTCTCCATCACGCTACGGTGTTGGGCGGCGGGGTCAGGGTTGAGGGGTAGCGTGCTGTAGACCTGCAGCGCCAGCGCATCGATATGCTGCGCCGCGCGGTCCAGCAAGGGGGTGCGCCAAGGAGTCTTCTTGCCGCCCTGGTATACGTCGTCGGTGGATTCCTGCCCCAAGGCCACGATCCGCGCCCGCGGGTACGCCGCCCTAATCCCCGGCGCGAGGGCCGCCACCGTCTCGGCATACATCTCCCCGGTCATGTGCGCGCGTTCCCAGTAGCCGTAGTGCTCGTTGCCGAGCTGCCAGTACATCAGCGGGGGCTCGAGGCCACGCTGGTGGTACCACGCCGCGCAGTAGGCCGCCCACTGGGCCGCCTCGTCAGGGGTGCCAGTGCCGACGTTGACCGTCAGGTGCGGCATGATGCCGTACTGGCGGCAGAACTCCAGGTAGTCGTCGGTGCCGAATTCGTAGGGTATGTCCCGCTTGAAGACGGGGTCGGGGAGTACCGGGCGGAGGTAGTGGGGGCCGGTGCCGAACTGCCAGTGGTAAGCGGTGCTCACGCAACCGCCGGGGAAGCGCAACACGGGGAGGCCGAACTCGCCGAGCGCGGTCAGTACCTCAGACCGGAACCACCCCTCGCCGGCGGGGCGCATATGGACCTGATCGAGATGGACCTGCCCCGGCTCCTCCAGAAAGCAGAAGAACACGGCGGAGTCGTCGTCCACCGGGATCTCGATCTCGGCCCGGTACTCCTGCCAGCAGACCGAGGTCACGGGGAGATCAGCGGAGGCGTAGTCGTGACTCCAGACGCCGGCCGGGCGCACACCGACACGGAGGGTCACCGGGTGGTGATTGACGCGCGCCCACAGGCTGATCTCCAGCTTCTCTCCCTGGCGCACCCAGCGGGAGGGCTGGACTATCCCCGTCCCTTGCCGGTGAGCGACGGACTCAAGGAGCTGCGCGTTGCTGCCCATGATCCCCTCACCGGCGACCAGCTCGAAGTGGAGGCCCTGGAAGTTGTAGGAGGGGGAGTGCCAGTCACGCGCCAAACCGGTGTTCTGCGCCTCCGGTCCGGCGAACTTGGCGTTCTCCAGGCGGTCACTGCACAGGTCGCGGGTGCTGGCGCCGTACATCTCCAGGTTGGCGCCCAGCAGCGTGGCCGGGGCGAGGGGACCCGTGGAATCGAGCAGGCGGACGGTGGCGGTAGACATCGGGGGCCTCCGGGTGTCTGTTAGGTTCGCTATTTCTTCTCTACCACTACAGGGAGCACGTCGGCCTGGGTGTACTCCAACACGCCATCCATCTTCCCGCTCCAGAACGCCTGCGTCCACGCGCTGCCCAGCCATTGACCGCCGCGGGGGCCGTTGTGACCACCCCAGGGGTCAGCGAGCAGGCCGCGATACGAGGCGTTGCTGAGCTGCGACCAGGCGGCCAGCGCTCCCGCCGGGCTGGTGACGTGATCCTGCAGGCCCAGGTTGAGCAGCACTGCGCCCTTAATGCGCGGCGCGAAGTTGCCCGCGTCGCCATACCGTACTACCGCGATGCGCTGCTCGAGCAATGCGTCGTCCTGGACGGCGGCGTTGTTCTCGTCGACCAGGTCAATCGGCGGCCAGTAGGCGGGTCCCAGGTGACGTAGCTTCCACTCCAGCCCGAACAGTCCGGGGCTGCCGCAGATGGCTACGCCGACCTTGGGGTTGAGGCCGGCGACGATGAAGGACAGCCCGCCGCCTTGGGAGCCGCCACCGACCCCGACTTTGGCCACGTCGGTCTCCGGGCGGGAGGCCAGCAGGTCAACGGCCCGGCTGCACGCGGCATACACGGCGCGGTAGTACCAGGTCTCCCGGGAGTCAATCCCGGTGCGCCAGTAGTCCCAGCCGAGGCGGAAGTAGGGGTTGAGCGGGAAGCCACCGCCGGCCGGGGGGGTCAGCTCTTGCCCGGCGATGGCCAGGCTCATCCCCACCACGCCCGGCCCCGACGCCGGCAGGTAGGCGACGTTGATGCCGCTGGGCGGCAAGGTCAGGCTCGCCGGGTACTGGCCCGGCTTGGTCGGCACCGAGAGCCAGGCGTGGAACTGGCGCCCCAGCAAGCCGTTGAAGGTGGTGCGGTAGAGTTTGTAGTCAGGCGTCGCCTTCTCCAGCACGAGTTGCCAATCCGGCGGAATCTTCTCCTGCTCGGCGAGGGTGTCATCCCAGAACTTGTCGAAGTCAGCGGGGCGCTCCGCCGGGGTCATGTGCGCAATATCGTAGGCGAAGGGGAAGCTGCGCGTCGCCAGCGTCTCCTGGCCCTGCTGCGCGCCCGCGCGCTTAACGGTGATGACGCCTTCGTAGAAGCCGGGCTGCGGGGTGACGTCGAATTCCACCTCGCCCTGGCCCAGCGCCGCCAGCTGGAAGGGTTGCTGCAATTGCGCGATCTCCTGCTTGGTCAGGAACTCCTGGGCGGTGAACTGGACCACGCAGTCCAGCGGAAGGTCGGGGAAGCGCATCTGCATCTTCAGCCCCAGTCGGGCGCGGTCGCCGCCGGAGAAGACGAAGTTCCCCGGCGTCACGTTGAGGCTGGCCTGCAGCGCATCGGCGACCGTGGGCTGGGCGTGGATGGTCATCTTCTGGGTGATCACCTGATCCCCCCACGACCGGGGCATCCACATCTGCAGGACCATGGGATCGGTATCCGGCTTCTCGGCGGAGTTCTTGGCGATGTAGTACAGCGCCCCCGGTGGCAAGGTGACGTTGGAGCCTTTTTCGTTGTACAGGGCGATGGTTCCGTCCCGCCAGGTGGTCTTGTGAGGCACCGTCTCCCCGGAGCTGCGCTCCTGCATGTCCTTGATCGCCGGGTTGATGATGAAGTGGTAGATGGTCGGCTCGGCGGTATGCTGGAAGCCGAACTCGAGGCCATCGTCGAGAAACTTGTACGTCAGCTTGTGCTTATCGGCGGTGGCGGTGACCACGTCCGGCGCGGTCTGCTCCACCTGGTCGAACTCGTACGCTTCGACCTTCCAGGGCGTGCCTTCGGTAATGGTGAGGTAGCCCGCGCCGACCAAGCCCCGGTAGCCGTCCAGCAGAAACTCCGTGCCACCGGAGACCAGGGAGTGCAGGTTGCCGTCCGGACCGAGCCTAGCGGTGTAGTTGTTTGCCGTGGCAGTGAACGATCCGTCGGCGTTCTTCGTCACAGTCACCGCCCCCGCGGCAAATCCGGCAGCCAGAGCGATGATCAGCAAGGTGCAGAGCAGTGCGCGCATGTTGGCCATTCCTATCCCGGAGGACTCGCAACGCCTGTTTGAGGCAGTTCTCCGCGCGTCATTCGTTTCCCTGTGTCTCGGCTTGACGTGCTTGAGTTCAATTATTCGCACCTCTTCGGCAGGAGTATTGCCCTGCGGCGACGAAAGAGCAGAAACATCGAGGCTATCATTATGATTTCGACCATACGAAAGAGGAGGAATGTCGCTATGCGCCCCGTCTTCCGATGTGTGCTGGTCCCTATGTTGCTGACTGCTTTCCTGGTCCTGGTGAGTGTCGCCCTGGCCGCCGAGGGCCTCCGGGTACAACCCGCGTCGGCCCGTCTCCTGCAGGTCAAGGTAGTCAACCCCTCCCAACTCAACCTGCAGTCGCGGACGAAAGCTCTGACGGAGATCCTGTCCGCGCAGAAACTGGCGCCGGACGCTAGAAAGCGAATCCTATCGCTTTACAACAACCTCCCCGGGGACCTGCAGGCCGACCTGCTCACTTTGATGGACTGGCGCTACGCTGAGGCCGCTCTTACCCCGGACCGCTACATTCTTGACGCCAGTCTGGTCAGGTGGCGCGAGCGCCTGCTTCTGTACAACATCACCCACCTCTGGCCCGATCAGGGGAGCCCCAACAACTGGGCTTACATTTTCGGCAACGGCTTCAACAGCGACTGCGTAGCCTACTTTGACGGTGCCGCCGTCGAGTCCTACTACCTCGGCATCAACACGGAGTTCTTCCCCAACAGCATCGCCTTCCGCGTCCCGGTGGGCGCAACGCGAGGCGTCGATCATCAGGTCAAGGTGCACAACAACGTCACCGCCAAGGAGACGACAACGGTAGACTACCGTATCGTCGCCCCTCGCAGCTACCGCGGCTACCGGGGCTGGCAATTCAGTAACTTCGGCAACCCCACCATCCCCTGGGCGGCCTACCGCCACTACTTCGGCGCCTCCACCGTGGAGTACGCCAACGGCACGCACCGTCCGGCGGCGCAGGCCTACTACGACACCGCCTACAAGGGCGCGGGCGCGGGCGGGAACTGTTTTGGCATGTCCGTGAGCAGCTTGCGCGAGAAGAACTACGAGCGGTATACCTTCCAGGAACCTTGGTTTGTCGCCAACCCGCAGACGTACCTGTGGTGGTACCCCTGGCAGACCGAGACCAGGCAGACGGTGCAGGAGAGCCAGGGCGGATGGTATACGAACGAGACGCTGGCGGCCTACGTCAACGCCCGCGATAACCAGACCCCGCGGGACGCTTTCAACCGCGTGGTCAGTCTACTCTCCCACCCCACCAACAAGCCGGTCCTGATCTTCTGGTGGCCGGGGGCGGGGCATGCCGTGGTGCCTTATGCCACCAACATCGTGGGCGACGACCGCCAGATCATGGTCTGGGACAACAACAACCCCTACCGCGAGAATGAGACCGGGTCGGTAGACCCCAACGTTTTCCACGTAGCCTGGGCCGCCAACACCGCCAATTACGGCGGGCCCAAGACGGTCCAGTGCCTCTCCTATGACGAGTGCACGCCCCCGGTGCCTCACCTGCCCGGCGCGCAGTTTGGCGGCCCCGGCTCCAACCTGGTCATAGCGGTGCTCGACGAGGGCACGCGCAGCTCGCAGATCACCGACGAGGACGGCCGCTTCTTCTACAACCCGGACGGCAGCATCAACGAGGACCCCAACACCCGGATACCCTTCTCCGCGAAGCTCGACCCGCTGGTGGCCGAACTGCCGACCATCCGGGAGCTGCTCCTCAAGCCTGCCGAGTTCCTGGAGGCGCTGGTTCCCAAGAGCTCCCCGGACATGTACGTCTTCGGCAGCGCCGGGGGCAAGACGCTGACCTTCGATCTGCTGGCCCCGCAGGATGACCTGGGATTCCGCTTCTTCCAGAACGGTCTGGTCACCACGCTCCAAGGCACCGGAGCGGGGAAGGTGCGGATGAACAACCTCCTGCGACCCAATCGCAGCCTGGAGGTACTCAACACGACCCAATTGCAGCCGATCTCCTCCCAGATCATCCGATCGTTCCCGAACTTCGACCGGTCCTTCCTGCTCCACAACCTGAGGAACGTCGGCGGCGCGACGCTGCGCTTGGCCCCCGCGCAGAACGGTGACTCCTTGCAGGTGCTCGGGTCGCCAGCCCTGCTATTCAACCTGGACGTCTCCGGGCCCCTCGGCCAGGGGATGCAGGAGGTGGGGTTCACCAACATCGGCCTGGCCGCCAACGCCCTGGCCGTCGTGGCCCCCACCAACTGGGGTGCCCTAGGGACCAGCAACCTGCGCCTGCAGCTACGCAACAAGCAGACCAACCAGGTGCTGCAGACCCGAAACATCGGGAGGATCATCCGGTAACGGAGGGGAACACAGGCTTCCCAGCCGATAACGGAGAGTAGAAGAGGGGGGCGGAGACTCAGGTCTTCGCCCCTCTTGCTGTGGAGGGAGGGGACGCCAGCGCGCCCGGTCTTCTGCCACTGGGTATAGGTCAGCGAACGGGAGGCTGTCGCGGCGCGGACGCCACGAAAGCCCCCCCTACGCGGGGGGGAGTACCACCTGATGGGCTACCTCCACCCCCGCGGGCACTTCCCCCGCCGTCGTCAGTAGCAGTTGGTCGAACTGGCCGACCAGCTCCAGGACGTGGCGCTGGCGGGACCCGTCCAGCTCGGAGAGGCAATCATCCAGGAGCACGAGCGGGGGCTCGCCGCGGCTGGCGGTGAGGACCTGGGCCTGGGCTAGTTTGAGCGCCAGGGCGGCGGTACGCTGCTGGCCCTGGGAGCCGAAGTCGCGGGCGGGCTTGCCACCGATAAGCACCAGCAGCTCGTCCCGGTGCGGGCCGACCTGGGTCGAGCCCCGGCGCAGCTCCCAGGTGGCCGCGGCCTCCAGCGCCTCGTAGAAAGCCTGCATCCGTTCCGGCAGGCCCTCCTCCTCAGCCTGAACATTGGGCCGGTAGCGTAGCTCCAGGGCTTCAGTGCCGCCCGACAGGTCGGCGTACAGCGCCGCCGCCCGCGGGCCCAGATGCTCCACCAGCCACTCGCGATCAGCCATAAGCTGCGCGCCCGCCCGCACCATCTGCGCGGTCCAGGGGGCGAGGTCCTCGCCACTGGCCCGGCCCCGCGCCGCTTGTTTGAGCAGTTCGTTGCGGTGCTGCACCGCGCGGCGGTAACGGAGGAGATCGTCCAGATACAGGGGCCGCAGCCCGGCCAGTGCCATGTTGATGAAGCGGCGGCGGCCCTTGGCCCCGGCCTTGACCAGTTGCAGGTCGTCCGGCTCGAACAGCACCACCGGCAGGCGCTGCAGCCACGCCCCCACCGAGGCGGGCGGCGCGCCGTTGAGGCACAGGTCGCGCTGGGCCTCGCCCGAGCCGGACCGGGTGAGGGTGACCGTCACCTCGTCTGGTGAGCCGGTAGCGCCGGCGAAGACGCCCTCCACGCGGGCCTGGTCGGCACCCCAACGGATCATCTCGCGCAGCCAGTTGGTGCGTGGAGACCGACCGCTGACCAGGAGCGTGACGGCCTCCAGCAAGCTGGTCTTGCCGGAGGCGTTGGGCCCCACGAAGACATTCAGCCCCGGGGGGAGCGCCAGCTCCAACCGGTCATGACAGCGGAATTGGGAGAGGGAAAGGCGGGTGACGTGCACGGGGGGAGGTTCGACGGAGGGGAGGGGAGGTCCTGCCGGGAGCGGCGCGCCCCGCAGCAGTCCTGCGTCGGGCGAGATGTGGCCGCACCGGGCGGGCCGGATTCGCTGCGCTCATCCCGGCCCCTCCGGGAGCCGCCTGGCGCATCATCGACAAAGGGAGGGCACACTCCCTCCCGGCAACCCAGTTGCAGTGGTTGGCGTTTGCGTGTAGCATGATCCACCGAGAGACTTGACTAGGAGCGATCAGTTGAATTGAATAAAGACACCTCTTCTTCCCCTATCCCCCCTCAGGAAGCTACTGCCTGGCATACGCTGGAGGTGGCCGAGGTCGCACAGCGGCTGAACAGCGACCCGCAAGGCGGGCTAACCGGTGCCGAGGCCGGAACACGTCTGGCCGAGTATGGGCCAAACCAACTGGAGCGCAGCCGCGGCACCAGCGCTGTAGTGATGTTCTTGCGGCAACTGGTGGAACCGCTGATGTTGCTGCTGATCGCGGCAGCGATCGTCTCGGCGCTGGTGACCCACGAACTGACGGACAGCGCCGTCATCGCTGTTATCGTGATTCTCAGCGCCCTGCTGGGGTTCAGCCAGGAGCGCCGCGCGCACAAGGCGCTGGAGGCGCTGCGGGCGCTGTCGGAGCCCTCGGCGCGGGTGATCCGCGACGGTCAGCCGCGCGAAATCCCCGCCGCGGAGGTCGTACCCGGCGACGTGCTGCTGGTGGACGCGGGGATGCGGATGGTGGCCGATGCGCGGGTGGTGGAGGAGGCCAGCCTGGAGGTGGACGAGGCGTCGCTGACCGGAGAAGCCTACCCGGTCGGCAAGCAGGTGGCGTCGATTGCCGACGCGCAGGCTCCGCTGGGCGACCGCGCTAATCTGCTGTACACGGGTACGGTGGTTACCCGGGGGCGGGGGCGGCTGCTGGTGGTTGGGACCGGGATGAACACGGAGCTGGGCAAGATCGCCACGCTCCTGGAGGAGACCGGGGAGACCACCACACCGCTGCAGCGGCGACTGCACAAGGTGGGGCAGATACTGATCGTGGTGGCGGTGGTGATCTGTGCCGTGGTGATGGTGGCGGGGCTGCTGCGGCAGCACTCCCTGGAGGAGATGTTCCTCACCGCGGTGTCACTGGCGGTGGCGGCGGTGCCGGAGGGACTGCCGGCGGTGATCACCATCGCCCTGGCCCTGGGGGCGCAGCGAATGGTGCAACGGCAGGCGCTGATCCGGAGACTGCCGGCCGTGGAGACGCTGGGGTCGGTTACCGTCATCTGCACCGACAAGACGGGGACACTAACCGAGGGAGCGATGCGGCCGGCGAAGGCGTGGACGGCGGAGGGGGAGGGCAGGACGCGAATCGGGGATTCGCGAGAAGGCGCGCCCCACGCGGACAGCGCGGCCTATGCACTGCTAGAGGTGGCGGTACTGTGCAATGACGCGCATCTGCCGGTAACTGAGGCCGGGGAGCCAGACTGGGCGCAAGCAACCGGGGATCCGACGGAGATCGCCTTGCTGGGCGCGGGGCTGGGAGCGGGGCTGCGGCGGAAGGAACTAGCCGCATTGTACCCCCGCGCAGATGAGATTCCCTTCGACTCAGATCGCAAGCGGATGACCACGATTCACCCGCAGCCGGAGGGCTCGCCCACGCCATACTTCGCGGCGGTCAAGGGTGCGCCGGATGTGGTGCTGGCGCGGAGCGAGCGGGTGCGAGTGGATGGCGAAGACCGACCGCTGGACGAGGTGACCCGCGAGCGGATCGCGGCGGAGATTCGGGAGCTGTCGGAGGAGGGCCTACGGGTACTGGCAGCGGCCCGTGCGCCGCTGAGCGAGATTCCGGATGACTCCTCGGCCGACCTCGCCGAGCGGGATCTCGTCTTCCTGGGGTTAGTGGCACTGCAAGACCCGCCGCGCGCGGAGGCGGCCTCCGCGGTGGCCCGGGCGCGGGAGGCGGGCGTCCGCACGGTAATGATCACCGGCGACTATGCCGCCACGGGGGCAGCGATCGCCGAGGAGGTGGGCCTGCGCCGGCCCGGGGGCCGGGTGATGGAGGGGCGGGAACTAGCGGAGCTGAGCGAGGAGGAGCTGGCGGAGCTGGTGCCGGAGGTCGACGTCTACGCCCGCGTCTCTCCCGCGGACAAGGTCAAGGTGGTGGAGGCGTGGCAGCGGCGCGGGGACATCGTGGCGGTCACTGGTGACGGCGTCAATGACGCGGCGGCGCTGCAGCGGGCGGAGATCGGGACGGCCATGGGCCAGACGGGGACGCAGGTGGCCAGAGATGCGGCGGACATGGTCTTGCTGGACGACAACTTCGCCACCATAGTGGCGGCTATTGAGCAGGGGCGGATGATCTACGACAACATCCGTAAGTTCATCCGCTACCTGCTGGGCACCAACACCGGGGAGATCTGGACGATCCTGGGCAGCATTATCTTCGGCTGGCCGTTGCCGCTGCTTCCGGTGCAGATCCTATTCGTCAACCTGGTCACCGACGGCCTGCCGGCGCTGGCCCTGGGCTTTGAGGCGGCGGAGGGCGATGTGATGCGCCGCCCGCCCCGGCCGCCGCGGGAGAGTCTGTTCGCGCGGGGGATGGGCCTCAATATTCTGTGGACGGGGCTGGTGATGGCGGTGCTGACGCTGGGCCTGTTCTGGTGGGACTGGTCGCGCGCCGCCGATCTGGTCCACGCGCAAACCCTGGCCTTCTTCACGCTGGCCGGGCTGCAGATGGCTAATGTGCTGTCGGTGCGGATGGAGCGGGAGCTGGTCTTCGGTCGCAATTTCTTCACCAACCCGCGCCTGCTGGGGGCGGTGGCGATAACGGCATCGCTGCAAGTAGCGGTGACCTACGTGCCGATGCTCCAGCGGATATTCAAGACCACAGCACTGAGCTGGATCGAGATGGGGCTGGGCCTGGCGGCGTGCGTGGGGTTCTTCCTGCTGTCGGAGGGAGTTAACTGGGTGCAGATTGTGGCGGAGAGGAAGAGGGCACACCAGGAGGCGTGAGGCCGCCGCGGGGCGCGGAGAAACACCGCCAGGTCCGCCGCGTAGGCTGGGCTAGGCCGCGATGGAGGTGGGGCCGGCCTCCCCGCGATTGCTGCGCAACCGCGGCTCGACACGGCCCCTCCGGGGGGAGGCGAGGCCTCCCGTCTACTCGTCCTGGCCCTCCTCACACTGGTACAGGCAGGTACAGGCTCCGGCGCGGCCCTGACACTGCGGGCAGTAATCGACATTGCTGCCGGCGGCACAGCCACGGGCCTCGTCCGGGCCGAGCATGGTGAAGGTCAACTCGCGGGGGCCGGCGGGCAGAGCTACCGTGGCGATGACCGCGTTGCGCGAGGCAACGCGGTGGGCGAGCAAGCGAAACCGCTGCTGGCCGAAGGCGGACTCCGCGGGCTGCACCTCCCAGCCCTCGGGGGCGGCCAAGGCAACCTCGGCCTCCAGCAGCCGGTCGGGCCGGTCCCCGGCGCGCACCGATACCCCCACGTGCTTAGCGATCCCCGGACGCAACACCGGCTCGCCCCCGTAATGCAGCGCCACCTCGTAGCCGTGGTCTGCTTCGCAGCCCTTGACGGTCTCGATGGTGGACTGCGGGTCGCGTAAGAGCGCCTCCTGGGCTAGGCGGTTGTCGAAAAGCAGGCTGAGCAGGTCCGCGGGCAGGGCAGTCTCCTCGCCAAGCTCCGCCAGGGCCGAGCGCTCCGCCAGCATTCTCTCCCCCACCTCGACCGTCTGATCGGTCAGCTCCCCCACGGTGGCCGGCGCATCCAGGTCCTGGGTGAACTGGTGCAGGACGATCGCCTCCCCGACGGGGGCGCGCCACTCCTCCGGTATCCCCGCCGTGCCGCCCAGCAGGCCCAGCGTCGCTCCCAGGGTAGCGCCGCTGCAGTCGGTGTCCTGGCCGCAGTTGACCGCGGCGCAAAGGCGCTCGCCAAAGGTGCTACCGTAGAGCCAGCCCAGCACGGTGAAGCCGTGGTTCTGCGGGGCGGAGCAGGGGTGGGCGGAGCCGAAGGAGTGCATGATCTTCTCGCGGGCCTCGGCCCAGGGGACCTGATTCTCCCAGCACCAGATCGCCTCGCGCACCGCGCGGGAGATGAGGCTGTGGATGGGGATCATCGCCAGGCCGAGGTGGAGCAGCACCAGGGGATCAGAGAAGACGAAGGCCGCGCTCTGCAGGGCCGCCCAGAACATCTCGCCGTAGGTGCCCTCGCCGCCGGCATGGTCCAGCGCGGAATCGCGCCAGGCCAGCGAGGCCGCCAGGCCGGGATCGCCGGGGGCCACGCAGGCCCAGACCTCGCTGCGGATAGGCGAGCCCATCTCGTCCACGTAGAAGTTCTCGAAGCAGCCAGAGATCGGCGGGCGCAGGCCGCGCTCGAGGTTGCGCTGGCAGAAGCCGTACTCATTCCACGGGTAAGGGCGCAAGTGCTTGCCCCAGTAGTCGGCGAAGTCGCCCACCGTCGGGTGCAGACCCCGTTCCTGGAGCATCTTCAGCCACACTAGCTGGAGGTCGAGGTCATCGTTGGCGGCCGCCTGGGTGGGGACGGGGTCGTAGAAGGTCAGGGCGTGGGGTCCCAGCTGGCCTTCGTAGGGCGCGCCGAGGGTGCCGCCAATGTTCTTGCCCAGCCAGCAGGCGTAGACCTTGTCGCGGTAGGTGGCAGCGGAGAGACGGATGGGTTTCATGGGTAGGCTCCTGGGAAAGTCGTTGGGCGCTGGTCGTTGGCGAGGCAGGCCAGGGGTGATTCCCTGCCTGGGAGGGGCATTCCTTCCGCCGGGGAGGGCGGGCTAGAAAGCCCGCCCCACGCCGACTACGCCCTCCACTACCGCGCGCAGATTCTCGGTGGGGGTGGTCAGAGGAACGGCGCACTCGGGGGCGACGATCTCTATCCCCGCCGCCAGGATCTCCCCCACCTCCCGCCGCACGTCCTCCGGGGTGCCGTGCAGCAGCGTGCGGGGGTCGTTGACGTTGCCGATGAGGACCACCTCCTGCCCGTAGCGGCGGCGCAGGAGGTGCAGACAGTCGAGGACGACGGTGAGGGCCGGGTGGCGGAGGAAGTCGGCGGGGATACGGATGTCCTCCGCCGTCCGGCAGGGATGGCGGGTGACATCGGGCATCATGTCGAGGCGGCCCCAGTCCACCGCGCAGCCCAGCGCGTCGGCCTCGTGCTGGGTGGAGAAGACCGGAGCGATGGTATCGTAGCCCAGGCGCTCATACCCGGCGACGGCCAGCCCGGCCATGATCTCGGGGTCGAGGTGGGCCTGGGGGAAGAAGCAGCCGGTCTCCTCCATCAAGGAGAGGGTAGCGATAGAGGTAGGGCTAGCCACCGAGACGCGGTCGGCAGGCTGGCGACGGAGGCAGGCGAGGAAGCGTTGGCGAGGGGTCATGCTGGGGATTTCGGCGGGGCGGCGGAGGGAACCTGCCCGCGGGCGGAGACGGCCAGGGCAAGCAGACTGACGAAGATCACCAGGCCGTATCTCAACCTTTGACGCACGGCTAGCGAACGGGCGGCTGTCGCGGTAAACGACGCCGCGAAAGCCGCCCCTACGTTCTGGCTACCTCCACCCCTGCCTCCGCCAGCATCTCCTCGAAGAGCAGGGCGTTTTGGACTGCCTGGGCGTTGTAGTGGTTGTTGAAGAAGACCGCCGTGTGCTTGGCCTGGGTGGTTAGCTCCTGGACCTTGGGGACCCACTCGGCTAGCTCGGCGCGGGTGTAGAGGTAGTCGTAGCGCTGCCAGGCGTGCTCGTGCTCCCACCACTTCTCGGCGTTGCGGCCGTGGAAGCGCAGGTAAGCCCAGTCGGCGGTGGCGGCGGCCACCGGGGGGATGAGGTCGCGCAGGCGGGGCTGGTCCACGCAGCAGAAGCCCAGGCCGAGTTGGCGGAGCAGGTCGAAGATGGCGTCGTTGATCCAGCCAGCGTGGCGGAACTCCACCACCACGGGGACCTCGCCAAAACCCGCGCGCAGACGGGCGAGGTAGGCGCGGTTGGGCTGGGTGTTGTGGAAGGAGAAGGGGAATTGGGCCAGAACGCAGGCTAGTCGGCTCTCCGCCTGCAGGGGCTCCAGGGCGCGCAGGTACTCGGCGAAGGTGGCGTCGGTGGCCTGGCGCTCGTGGGTGAAGATCGAGGTGGCCTTGAGGGCGAACTGGAAGCCGGGGCCGACCTTACGGGCCATGCCGGCCAGGGTGCGGGCCTCGGGCAGGCGGTAGTAAGTGTAGTCTATCTCCACCGCCGAGAAGAAGCGGGCGTAGTGGGCCAGATAGTCGCGCGAGGAAGTCCCTTCCGGGTAGAAGGGACCGACCCAGTCCGCGTAGGAATAGCCGCTGGTGCCGAGGTGGAGCATGGTTGGAAGTGTCAGTCGACAGTCATCAGTGTCCGTGGGGAGCGGACAGTCCCGAACTGCCACCTGACACTTCCCCCTCCGTACTGTCACTGTCGACTGTCCACCGACACTCTTCCTCTCTACCTACTCCCCGGCCTCGCCACCAGGGACATCCGGGCCGGGGCCAGGGCTATCTGCTGCGGCGCCTGGCCGGACTCGGTCTTCCAAAGCTCCGTGCCGTCTACGATGAAGTACAGGACGTTGCCGGTGGGACTCCAGGCCGGATGGGAGGCGGAGCGGCCCTGGAGATTCAGGGCTTGGGGAGCCTCGAACTTGGCGTCGGTAAGGTAGAGCGTTCCCGCGACGGGCGAGATGGCGGCCGTGCCCTCGGCGGAGGGGGCGGCGGCCGTGCCACCGGCGGAGGGGGCGCTACCCGTGACCACCGCCCAGCCCTGGCCATCGGGACGAGCGGCGAGGCGCAGCACCTGGCCGCTACCGACAGTCTGAGCGTCGCCGACATACTCCGCCGCGCCCTGGGCCGGCAGGCGCCAGACCAGGACCTGGCCGGGCAGGAAGTAAGCCGCATAGACCGGGGCGTCGCGGAGGCCGACCACCAGTTGCAGGCGGGCCTGCTCGACCTGGTCGGCGGACACGCCGTGGGTGGCCACCTCGGCCACGGTCAGGCACGGCTCCAGCGTCTCCGGCTGCTCCGGGTCCCAGCGCACTACTTGACCGGCACCGGCCAGGGCGGCCTTGAGCCCCCCGCCCGGCAGGAAGCCGGCCTGCACTACGTCGCTCCGCGAGGGCCAGTCGCCGGGCAGGACCTGCGCCGCTACCTTGACGGTGCCGGTCGTGGTGCTGGCCTGAACGTTCTCCATCAGGGCAATCCGGTCGTACGCCACCCGGAGCATCCGGTCCGGGTTGCCGCCGTGGTATAGCCCGGCGATGATGTGCCCCGAGGTGCCCTCGAGACGCACCGCCAGAGGCCGGCCCCGCATAGGAATATGCGCATAGCGACCATCCCAGTTCTGGTACAGCGCTCGGTCAAAGAAGTAGACATAGACGTTGTAGCCCCCGCTAGTGCGAGTGAACACGCAGGTGAACTTGGTGTCCTGCTCCGACCAGCTTCCGAGGGCATTGGCGCCAGTCAGGAAGCGCTCGTAGTGTCCGGGGGGCATGAGGGGGACCCATTCCCCGGTCCAGCGTAGGGGATAGCGGTCGTTGGCGATGGCAATCACATCATCGGGCTGCGCGCCGACCGAGCCGGGGAGGAGCGCCAGCCGTGCCGGGGCCAGGCCCTCGACGGAGTGCCCGCAACCGGAGAGCAGGGCCGACGTGGCAACTAAGATGGCGAATACTACAGGCAAGGCACCAGGCAAACGTGACAAGACGACGACCTCCAACCGATAGAGAGTGTGTGGAACGGCAGTTGGTTCTCCCGATAGTATAACTCCTGCGGAGGGAGAAATAGTTCCCCGCAGTGGAAGGTAGGTCCTGCCTGGAACAAGGAAGCAGCTCGAGACGTTCTAAGACGCAGGGCCGGGCCTGCGCCGATTCGTTTGCCCGTGGACAGAGTCTTCAACGCTTCACCCATACACAGGAGGCAACGATCATGAGGGTATGCACAGCATGGTTACTGGTGGCGGCAGTGGCAGTAGTGGCGGGGAGGGCCGGGGCGGCAGAACCGGCGAAAGCGGTGGACACCCAGGTGGCGCGCATTGCGCTGTTCAAGAACGGACTGGGTTTCTTCATCCGGCAGGGGGCGCTACCGGACCAGCCGGGGCCGGTGCGCATTGGGCCGCTGCCGGCGGCCTCGCATGGGACGTTGTGGCTGACCTGGGGACCGGGCGCCACGCTTGCGCACCTGGCGGCAGGGGAGGAGAAGACGCTGGAATGGCGCGACGCGGTAAGCATCCCCGATCTGCTGCGGGCGAACCTGGGCAAGCAGGTGCGCCTGGAGTTCGGGAGCGAGTACCGTTCCTCCCTGGAGGGCACGCTCAAAACCTTCCCGCAGCCCTCGACTCCGGCGCCGCCTAATCCCTACATGGCGGGCAGCTATATACCGCCGAGGTCGCAGGGGCAAGTAGTGACCCTGCAGACCGCGGCGGGCGTGGTAGCCATCAAACCCAGTACTGTGGACCGCATTACCTTCCTGGAGGACCCCTCTACCCAGTACGCGCAAGACATCATGAAGGTGGCTCTGAGCGGCGACCTGACCGCGACCGGGCCGGGGCAGACGGTGGGGGTCAGCTACCTGGCCAAGGGCATGACCTGGGCGCCCTCCTTCATCGTGGACATCTCCACGCCGGAGGAAGGGACGATCACCGCCAAGGCGGAGATCATCAATGAGATGGAGGACCTGGAGAAGGCGCACGTGGACCTGGTCACCGGCTTCCCTTTCCTGGAGTTCTCCGACATCATCAGCCCCCTGGCGAAGAAGGGCGACCTGGCGACCTTCCTGCGCGCGCTGGGGCAGGGGTACAGCGAGGGGCGCGAACAGTTCCGGCGGGAAACGATGACCCAGCAGGTGATGTACAACGCGTACGACGCCATGGAGGCGGCCGGTCCCAGCCCCGACTACGGCGCCGGGGCCGCCGGCGTGCAGGCCGAGGACCTCTTCCTCTACCCCCTGGATAGCGTCACCCTGAAGAAAGACCAGGTCGGCTACTACCCGCTGTTCACGCAGAAGGTGGCCTACGAGCATGTCTATGAGTGGGACATCCCGGACTACGTAAACGCGCAGGACCAGTACCGGCGCGCCGAGCAGAACCGGCCGGCGGAGGTCGTCTGGCACAGCCTACGCCTGAAGAATGCCGGGCAGGTACCGTGGACCACTGGCCCCGCCGAGACGATGAAGGACGGCCAGATCCTGGGCCAGGCCATGCTGACCTACACCTCACCGGGTAATAACGTGATGCTCAAGATCACCAAGGCCCTGGGGATTAAGGCGCAGGAGAACGAACTGGAGACCAACCGGGAGGTCAATGCCCTGCAGCGGCACGGTTGGTCCTACGACCGGATCACGGTGGAGGGCAAGCTGGCGTTACACAATTACACCGCGCAGGCGATGACGGTGAAGATCACCAAGACACTCAGTGGCGAAGTGGTCACCAGCGCGCCGGAGGCCAAGACAGTGAAGCTGGCCAAGGGCCTGCGCCAGGAGAACCCGCGCAGCGAGCTGACCTGGGAAGTGCCGCTGGAGGTGGGCAAGGCCGTGGAGGTGGCGTATACATATAAGGTGCTGATCCGGAGGTAGTCGCGGGTGGGCTGGAAAGCCCGCCCCCCCCGAACAGGAACGATGGAACTGCTCTCCGAACCCATTGAGGTGGAGATGCCGCAGGACCCGCTGGTCTTGCCGCACCCGCTGGCTTTTACCTGGCGGGGCGAGCGGTATGAGGTGGCGCGGCTGCTGGAGATGTGGACGGACGCGGGGTTCGGCGCCCGGCGGAAGGGGAAGCATCAGTGGTGGGAGCGGAGGCACCGGAACTACTTCCGGGTGGAGACCACTGACGGGAGCCGTTGGGACTTGTACCTCGACAGGAGCGGGGGGAGGAGGAAGTGGTTCGCGGGGCGGAGGTGGCAGCAGCAGGAAGACACGTAGGAATGGGGACAGAGAAACGCAGGGCCAGCCGGGGTTCTCGAGAGAGAGCCGCGCCTGTCCCTACCCCCCCCCGCCCGCGATGGAGCATCGCCGGAGCACGGCGACACGCCAGCAGATTGAAGCTCCGGTCCACGGACCAACAGCCGACAGATAAGCAAAGAAGGGCAAAGCACGGAGAGAGACGAGGCCAAGTCACGCCGTGGTTGCGACAGCCCCCCCCATTGGACAGGAGACGTCTCGGAGGCCAGTAGCCAATCTAGTAGGGCTACTATAGCGACTACCGAGCCGCGCGGGAACAGCGATTACCATAACTTGAGGCAATCATGGGCGACTCCTGCATGGCTGCTGCGCCGAGACTTACTCTTGAGGGAATCTTAGCCTTACCGACCGCCCCGCGTCCATTTGCACCGGCGCTTCGATGGCGACCCGATCCTTCACCTCCGGCGCGGTGGTAATCGTCGCCTCAATTGCGGCGTCGGTGGGGTTGTTTATCTCCAGGTAGAGGCTGTCCTCGGTCCATTCCAGCAGGCTGATGCGCATCGCCGGGTGGCTACAAGTGACGAGGTTGCCCACGAAGAACGGCCCGCCCACGGTCACGTCCAGCCGCGCCCAGCCCTCGCGCTCAAAGACGCCGAAGGGGACCAGCGGCTCCTCCGCCCCCGGCTGCCAGACCCCGCAGGGCCAGTTGCCGCTGACTCCCTCCACCGCCAGGGTTAGCGGGAAGGGCATCTGGGCGCAGGGCGTGATCTCCCCGGCCAGCCCCCCGTTGTCGGCAGCGGCGAAGAGGACGTAGCTGTTGTCGACCAGCGTGCCACGAGTGAGCTGGAGGGTGTAGGGGGTGGGGCCGGTCAGACCCAGAGCTTTACGCTGCTCGGCGGTGTCCTTCTCCGGGTCCAGGCGGACGTAGCGCGCGTTCCAGGAGTAGCCCGCCGGGAGCGCGCTCTGGGAGGCGTCCGGGGGGGCGAAGCCGATCCTGCCGTCAGCCCTCACCCGCAGGCCCGGGGACAGCGCCACCACGTCGGCCGCTTGCCCGCCCACCGGCAGGTCCAGATACCCCTCCGTCAGCTGCTTCGTTACCCAGGCGCCTTGCTCGTCTTTGATTGTGCACTCGGGGGCGATCTCCGGCAGGTTCAGAAAGGCCGGGAAGAGGTCGCCCTGCGGCACCACCGGCTGGCGCAGGCTTAGCTCCACCTCCATCAACATCAGCGGGACGATGTTGCCGCCGCGCTGGCCGTAGGGCTGGTAGTGGAAGTCATGGTAGCGCACGCGGCCCTCGTACACCCGGCTGCGGCTGGTGCCCTGCGGCGCCTTGGCGTCGAAGACCACGTCCTCCCACAAGGCGCGCCAGTAGCGCTGGTCTATGCAGGCGTCGGTGACGGTGAGCACCGGGCTGCGGTAGGGGAATTCGAGGAGGAAGGCCATGTTCTCCCCGCGCTTAGGTCCCATCTGCGCCCCCCACAGGCCCTTGCCCTCATCGGTGCCGAAGGTGGGCAGCCAGATATCCACCCCATCGCTGAGGGTGGCCCCGGTGTAGTTGACGGCTACGCTGAAGAAGTTCTGCCGGTCGGAGCAGCGGTAGTCGTAGCCCCCGCCCTGCCCCGAGCGCAGAGTCGAGGAGATGGCGGTGCGGCCCTGCTGGTCGCTCACCCAGAAGAAGCCCAGATGCGCGCTCCCCGCCGGAGGGGTTACCTCGGCGGTGAACTTGAGGGCGTTGGGCTTCCAGCGGCGCATCAGCTCAAAGCGGTCGTAGTAGCGCACCTCGGTGATCGGCACGTCGCTCTCGACGGTGAGGCCGTGGGGGCTGAGCGAGCGGATCATGGGTCCGCTGGTGATCAACGACTTGACCGGGATCTCCCAGAAGTGGCTCATGCCGTCGCGGATGTACCAGGCGGCGTTCTCGGGCGTGTCGGCCATCAGGTACATCTGGTGCCCGGTCGCGGCGGTCTGGGCCAGTTGCGCGGGGTCGTTCACCTCGTGCACCGCGAGGGGGATGGGCTGGCTGGTGTTATAAATCTCGGTCTGGTAGGTCTGCATCCCGTCGTCGATGAGCTTGCCCTCGGCGTCGTAGGTATAGACCACGACGCCGCTGAAGAACTTGTAGAGTTGCTGGGGCAGCGGATTGGAGGTGGGATGGGCAAGGGCCGAATGGCAAGTGCCGAAGCCGAGCATCAGGTACTGGATCTGCTCCATGGCTTTGCCGTCGGCGGTGAGCATCCAGGGCTGGGGATACACGGCCTGCCCGAAGAGCAGCAGGCGGTTGCCGTAGGCGTCGCGCATGTCGAGGCCGGGCATGACGACGAAGTCGGGGGTGGTCGCAGCGCGGCAGTCAGCCAGGAACTGGGGCCACTTCGCCGCGGACATGGAGTCGAGGTCCTCGGTCATGATGAGGAGAGAGTAGCCGGCGGCCTGGGCCGCGGTGGCCCACTCGGCGATGGTGCCCTGGCCGCTGCTGTAGGCGCTGCGGGCGCCGAGAAGGGTCTTGAAGTAGTTGGCCCCATTGCCCTCGTACCAGCCCGTCAGCCACTGGGGGACCGGAGCCTTGGCAGGCACCGGGATCTGCGCGTAGGTGTCGTCGTCGTAGCCGCCCATGCCCTGGGCCGCGCCACCCTCGCCCAGCCAGCGCAGCGTGTTGCGGATCAGGCGCTTGCCATCGCTCGGGGTCTGGCCGTCGCCCTTCTCCATGAAGATGCCGTCAATCTGCCCGGTGTGGAACTCCCCGTAGCCCCCGGAGGGGAGGTCGGCATAGGGCAGGAGGAACGTGTAGAAGGGGTTGAGGGCAAAGACCGCGGCCCGACCCTTACCGATCTGCGCAGTGGCAGCCAGGACGGGCGGGTTCTGCGCACCCGGCATGGCATGCCAGGTGGTGTACTGCAGGCACTGCTGCACCTGCCCGCCCTCCATGCCCCGCACCACGGGGGTCCAGCGCTGGTCGCTCAGGTTGAAGGGGATGGTGGGGTAGGCATCGTCCCAGCGGCCCATCTCGACGGGGTAGAAAAGGGTTTTGACCCCGGCGGTGACGGGCGAGGGCGTAATGTTAGTGGTCCAGGAGTAACTGGTCCACATATGCGCCTCGTCGCGGGCATTGGCAGGCAGGACCTCCACGCCCCAGGCGCCGAGCAGAGGCTGCATGGTCTCGGTGGTCTGCAGCCCGCCCCCAGTGACCGAGGGGGAGAAGAAGAGCCCACCGCCGCTCTCCACGTACTGCTGGATCTCCACCAGGTTCTGCTTGGTGGTGTAGTAGCGGCTGATGTACCCGCCCACCTCAGGCCCCTGGAAGTAGGGCATGAGCAGCCCGATGAAGTCGGGGATGATGACCAGGTGGAAGGGTTTGAGCAGGTCCTGCGAGAGAGGGTCGTTGAGCGGGCGGAAGACGAGAGTAAGGCCCTCGGCCTGGAGGTAGTCTACGACCTGTTGGTCCCACTTCTCACTGGCGGAGGTGAGCACCAGGGCGGTGAGAGGTTGGGGGGCCTGGGCGAAGACGGGCAGGGCCAGAGCGGCGAGGACGGCAAGCAGCACCAGGAGCAGGCAGAGGCGGCGCATGGTCAGGACCTCCGGTGGGTGAGGTGACAACGTAGGAGGAGATTCGCGGGAAGGGAGGAGTAGTCCTGCTCCGCACTGCCCGCAACCTCCGCTAGTTTGCCGGAGCGGAGGGACGCGAGTACGGGCAGCTGCCAGCAGCGGCGACCGTACGCCGAGCACAGTGCACGACGAGGACAGACACCTGCCCGGCGGACCGGGCAGGCGTTTGCCTTCCGATCCTACCCCGCCTGGGCCACGACCCGCTGCAGCAGGCCCAGGGCTTGCTGCTCGGCGGAGATCGCCTCGTTGAGGATCTCCAGGTTCTTACTGACCGGCGCGGTCGCCTGGATGGGGCTGTTCATGTCCACCTGCGACAGGTCCACCCAGCCGATCTCCAGGGCGTCAGCCTCGGTGCGGTAGATGGTCGCGGCTTGCTGCAGGAGGACGGCCTGGTCGGCCGGGGTCAACGCCGCCACCATGACCAGGAAGTCGGCGGCCAGTCGGCGTGCCCCGGCCAGGTCTCGGCGCGGTCCGGCGCCCCAGGTGGCAAAGTCGGCCATGCGGGCACTGTCCCCAGCGCCTACCGCCACCTTCATCAGGCTAGCCAACTGCTGCAGGCCCGCGAGTCCGGACAGAGACGTCCCGCGCGCCTGGACGTCCGACAGCGTGGCCACGTCGTTGCGCAGGGCCATGATCGCCATCTGGTAGCGGGTGTACTTGGTGGCGGGCTTGATGACCAGCATCACGTAGCGCCCGGACTGGGGTTTCTGCTCCGGGGTAAGCATGGTGGGGGCGGACTGGCCCCAGCGGGCGTTGAGGTCCTCGGCCGGCAGGCGCAACTCGCCGAAAGGCGGTGCCTGCAATACGCAGACGGACTCGACGCCCTGGCCCTCGATCTTCTCGGCGACCGCCCAGAGCGGCGCCGCCAGGCCGTCCCCGGTCTGCCCCGGCGCGGACATGTCCAGCGGCAACAAGCACAGCGACCCGGCCTGGAGCGCTTCGTTGAGGTAATAGAAGGCGCGGCCTCGCTCCAGGTCATAGCGCAGGACGGTCTGGGCCCCGGTGGTCTCCAGGGCGGTGGCCAGCGGCGGGAAGGTCACCGGGGTCACGGGCCAGGAGGCGAGGTTGGCAGAGTCGAGGGAGAACGAAAAGGCGGTCGTGGACAGCCCCGCCGCCCAGGCGATGCCACCCGTATTGTTGCCAGCCAGCGGGGGGATGAGGCGGTCGAGGGCCACGGCCAGCGCCGGGAGGAAGCGGTCGCCCGCCGGCGAGAAACGCAGTCCGGAAAGCTCGGCACCGCGCAGGTCCGCGCCGGTCAGGTCCGCGCCGGTCAGGTTGGCCTGCGTGATGCGCGCGCCAGCCAGGTCGGCTCCGACCAGCGTGACCCCCGTGAGGTTGACCTGGTCCAGGAAGGCGCCACTGAGCCTAGCCCCGGCGAGGGAGGCACCGGTGAGATCGGCCCCGTGGAAGATAGCGCCACGCAGGTCGGCTGCGTCCCAGACGCTGCCCGCGGCCTGGAGATTGGTGAAGCTCATCCCCGGCAGGGCAATCGCGGAGAGGTCCAACTCCCGCAGATCTCCGCCGGCGGCGAGGAGCTCGGTGACCTGCTGCGGGGTCATGGCCTCGGCGGCGAGGATGGCGGTGGTGGTGACGGTGCTGAGCGAGGCGAGCAATACGACGAGGAGCAAGGGGCGAAAGCGTAGAGAACCGTAGGGCATGGTCCTACCCTCCCGAAAGTCTGTGATGTGTAGTGCAACCGTCAGTATTGTAACAGGGGGCAAGGAGAGTGGCAAGCGCAAAGTGGACGGGGGCAAGGTGCAAGGGGCAGGTGGGAAGGGGCCGCGATGAGTTGCGCGCGAAGTGCGCCGCGAATCCGCCCCGCTCGCCGCGACCGCCGGGCCGGATTCACTCCGCTGCGCTGCGTTCATCCGGCCCCTCCCTGCTTGCGACTGGCCACTCGCGACTCTCTCCCGACTGACATTTGCTTGACTTCGCGGCACGCATTACCTATAATCCCTATGTTTGAGAGGGTTCGTGGGGTGGGCCGGGGATCTGCACTCTTTCATTGCTGCCATAGCCTGCCCCTGGTGAATGCGTTGTCGTCGTAGCGCTTCCGACTTGTCGTCTACCGGTCGGCTCAGGAAGTCTTGCTATGGCTACCCGGGCGCAGATAGAGACGGCGTGGCCCTTCCACCTCATGCCAGACGAGGACGTGATACCGTACGCGCGTGCGGGTCACGTACGGGCGACCGAGTATCTGTTGACCAAGTATCGCGGCCTGGTCGAGGGCAAAGCGCGCACCTACTACCTGATCGGCGGCGACCATGAGGACGTCGTCCAAGAGGGTATGATTGGCCTGTACAAGGCTATCCGCGATTTCTCGGACCTGAGCCGCTCCGCTTTCCGCTCCTTTGCCGAGCTGTGCGTCACCCGTCAGATAATCACCGCGGTCAAGACCGCGACCCGGCATAAGCACCAGGTCTTCAACCAGTGCGTCTCGCTGGAAACCGGAGCGGAGAACGGCGACCTGGAGGAGCGGCTGATCGATCCGCGCAGCCCGGACCCCGAGGAGGTGGCAGTGGCTCGCAGCTATTGCCGAGAGATCCTGGGGCGGGTGCAAGTGGTGCTGTCCGATTTCGAGGCCCAGGTCCTGGCGGTCTACTTGCAGGGCATATCCTACAAGGGCATGGCGCGCCGCCTCGGCTGCCGCGTCAAGCAGATAGACAACGCACTGCAGCGCTCAAAGAAGAAGCTGGCGGAGGCGGCGGAGGCATAGAACACACCGGCCTGGAGATCGGCGCCACCAGAAGCCCCGCGCGCAGAGCGAGCCGACGTAGCTCAGTTGGCAGAGCAGGGCATTTGTAATGCCCCGGTCGCCCGTTCGATTCGGGCCGTCGGCTCCATCTCCCCTGGTCCGGGCTAAACCGAGCAATTATCTTGTTGACGCGCGCGAGGGCAGTCGCTATAATACTAGTCGAATGGGCGCCCTAGCTTAGGCGGGGCGCTCTTCGACTCTCTGGGGGTAGCGCCTCACCCCCCAGAGCGCGGACGCCGGTGGTGGGGTGTCCGAGTGGCTAAAGGAGGCAGACTGTAAATCTGTTGGCTGACGCCTACGTAGGTTCAAATCCTACCCCCACCACCATAATCCTGAGCTGCCGGAGCAACTCCACTTCCACGCGGGCCCAGATAGCTCAGTCGGTAGAGCGTGTCCTTGGTAAGGACAAGGTCACCGGTTCGATCCCGGTTCTGGGCTCCATCGGTTTTGGCGCACCTGAAAGGTGGCCGTGCGGGTGGCGTGCCTGGACCTGTTGGCCCGGCGAGGGCGGTTTGTGCCTGTGTGGGCGGCAACCGGTTGATATCTACCAGGAGGTAGTGAGAGATGGCCAAGCAGAAGTTTGAGCGGACTAAGCCGCATGTAAATATCGGGACGATTGGGCACGTGGACCACGGGAAGACCACGCTGACCTCGGCGATCACCAAGTGTCTGGCCAACTCGGGCGAGGGCAAAGCCACGATCATGGAGTTCGACCAGATCGACTCG
>JALGSV010000103.1 GCA_029821755.1 Candidatus Zipacnadum vermilionense
GCCGCCCTGCAGGCGGGAGAGCAGCAGATCGTGCTGCGCGACTACCTCGACCGGGAGTGGAGCAACCAGCTCCTAACGTATCCTTTCTCGGCTCCGGAGGGCGCCTGCCGCGCGACCTCGGTGACCCTGACTGGCCCGCAAGGGCCGCTGGCCGTGCAGCTTTCCGATATCGAGCTTTGGCCGGGCACGCAGTCAATCAAGTCCGCCAAGCTGTCCTTCATCGCCGACCTGGCGCCGCTGGCTACTGACACCTATACGGTGCGCTACGGCGACAAGCCGGTGAGCGCCCCGCAGCCGGATACGGACCTGCGGGTGCTCCGCGGCCGCAAGCAGGTGGTAATCACTACCGACCAGTTCGGCGCGCGGCTGTTGCTGGGGGAGGAGACGTATGCCCCGCCGGTGCCGGCCTCGCAGGTGCCCGGGCCGGTGATCGAGATGCGGCTGGGGGACGATACCTGGTTCGGCGGCAGCGAGATGTACGGGGAGGGGAAGCTGGCGGCCTATGCGGCCACCCTGACGGACCGGGGGCCGGTCTTCGCGCGCGTCGCCCTCCGTTACACCTACGAGAACGGCAACACGATGGATCTGGCCCTGCGCATCGCGGCCAGCGACAACACGATCCGCTGCGAGACCCAGGTGAAGCAGGACCAACCCAAGGACGGTTTCCGCTGGTTACTCAGCCAGGGCCTGCCTCCGCTTACTCTCATGGTGCAGGATGAGGCGCGGCAGGATCGGCCCGGCTTTAAGCCGCCCGATGCGCGAGCCCCGCTGTCCTGGTTGGAGGTCCCGCTCAAGGACTACACGGGTACGCCGGGGCAGCCGGCGGGGCTGGTGACCAAGCTCTCTCCGTGGGAGGACTGGTTTGGCACCTTCACGCAGGCGAGGATCCGGATGAAGCTGGAGGATAGCCCGCGGGAGCTGCAGATACGGAGTCTGGACCCCGGGGCGTGGGTGGAGCCGCGGCCCATCGAGGAGATCTTCAGCCCGGAACTGGATCCGGACCCGGCCCAGGGGGCCTGGGTGCGCTGGCGCGAGAAGTGCATGCCGATCGTGCGGGAGGCGGACGGGGAGGTGTGCCTGCGGGTGAACGCGGCCCAAGGGGTGAGGAAGTGGACGATCAGCGACTGCCTGTTCGTCCCCGGCATGGCCGCTCTGTACAATTACAACAGCTACAGGCCCGAGTATACGTTTCCGCCGGAGGCGCGTCCCGCCGTGGGTTATCGGCTGGACGAGGCGAAGGACTACGTGCTGGAATGGCCGGGTGACGAGGGACGCCACCCGCGACTGTTCATCAGCCGGGCGGACCTGGAGGCGCTCCAGCAGCAACAGACGGCGGACCCGGCGGTGCTCGAGTACCTGCTGAGGAACTCAAGGGTCCGGACGGCGGAGGATATCTACAAGAGATACAGGCCCTACTCGGGTGATGATCGCGCCCTGGGCGCGTACCTACTCAGCGGCGGCTCGGCGGATGTGGCCGCGCAGACCCAGTTGCTGGCGCGGCTGCGGCAGGATCTGAACTACGACCTGTGGGGGTGCCAGTTCGGCACCTCGGCGGGTCCCTCCATCCTTTACGACGGGATCATCGACAGTCCAGTGGTCCCGGCAGAAGATCGGCCCGTGCTGCGCGCTCAGATGGCCTACTTCGCCTACCGGCTGACTGACCCGGCGGTGTGGTCGGCCGAGCGCGGCTACGCCTCCGGCAACTCGAACATGACGGTGACCTGGGAGATACCCCGGGGGATTGCGGCCTGCACCATCCCCGAGCACCCGATGGCCAAGGTGTGGTACGACAAGGCCCAGCGCATCATGGAGCAGTTCCTGGGCAAGATGGTGGGGCCGGCGGGCGAATGGCCGGAGGCGATGGGCTACCACGGGCGCACCAGCGTGGACATGGTCCTCTCCTTTGCCATCGCCTCTACCAACAGCGGTCTCCATGACTATGTGAACGACCCGCGGGTGAAGCGCCTGATGCTGTATTGGGCGAAGCTGCAGACGCCGCGGGATCCTCGGCCGCGGGGTATCACGGGCGTCACCCCCAATCGCCGCTATTTCCCTCCCATGGGGCGCGACTCCCTCAGCAGGCCCGGGGGCACGCTGGGGGCGATGGCCCGCGCCACCCGCAATACGGCCCCCGAGTACTCGGCGAACCTGCAGTGGGCCTGGTTGGAGGAGGGGGCAAGCGACCTGCTGCCTCACCTGGGCGGTTGCCCGCCCAGCAGCCCGATTGGGCTTCCGAGGTGCTCCCTCGCGCGGGGGCGGTCCTCCGCCACGGGCTAGGCACGCCGGACGAACACCAGGTGACGCTGTATTCCGGGGACCACACGCATGCCTTCTATGCCTCGCACTCGGGTAGCTTCCCCAACATCTTCGCCTACGGCACGCCCGTTGCCGGTTGCTTCCCGCAAGGCAACGAGTACCAGGAGACCTTCCTGACCTGCCACGTGGATCTGGCGCGGCCGCTCGGCACGATGCAGGAACGGCAGGCCCTCTATGGTTACCGCGGAACCGCGCAGGACGCCGACATGTGGAACTGGTCGGACGATCCGCCGGCCCGTTTCGGCGAGCGCGGGGGGCTGTCCAATGTCAGCCGCTTCTCCACGCTCTCCCGGCAGGATTACGTGGCCGTGGATGTGGCCTTCCACTACCCTCGTTCTGCGAACTCGGCTTGGCGAACGAATCTGCCGGAGTGGCCGCCGGTGCCGGCGCAAGGCAAGCCGCCAGTAGACTGGCGGAGGCAAGTGCTGTTCTTGAAGGACGACGATCCGGCTTTGACTGCCTACCTACTGATCCGGGACAGCATCAAGGGCGGGCAGCCGACCATGTGGCAAATGTGGAACGTGTCGGAGAAGATCGGCACGCCGGACGAGGTGCAGGACCTCGCCGCCTTCCTGGCGGACAAGCCGGGGTACGCCATTGTTCCCTACCGCGAACTCAAAGGAGACCGGTTCACCGCCATCGGGCAGTTGGGGGTGGATGTGGAGTACTACATCGCCTCGCCGACCGACACGCCGCGGCACACGTTGCGCTGGGGTTCGGATATGCACGACTGGGCCAACAAGCTCGCGCAGCCGGAGTACCAGGACCTGCTGCACCTGCAGATGCCCGGCGACGGCGCCTACTTCGTCGCCTTCTATCCTCGCAAGCGGGCCTGGGCCGCGCCGACCTTCTCGACGCTGGGCGACGGCACCATCATCAAGGTGAGCGGGGACTTCGGCACCGACTACGGCTTCCTGTCGGCGCTGGAGGCTACCGCAGCCGGAGGGGGTG